>QHME01000002.1 GCA_003258735.1 Candidatus Melainabacteria bacterium | reverse complement strand
ATTTTAATAAAAATGAAAAGAATCCTTTGGTTAAAATGGGATATTCTGCACAAAAAGCAGGTTTATCAAAGCCATATTATACGATAGTAAAATGCAAATATAAGATATAAAAGGTAAAAATGAATAGTTTAAGGTTTTATATATTTTTTAATATTTTCAATATTTTGTTAATTGGCCTTATACTTGGTTGTATAAGTATAATTTGTGATTTGGTTTCTGATTACTCGGGAAATGCAAATATTTTACTTCTTTGTGGATTAGTTTTGCAGATTTCATATATTATTGTTAAACTATGTCTACCTAATTGGTTAGTAAAATGGGCAAAAAAATATGATAATTCTACCATTAATCAATTTGTATATTATCTTGCTAATAAATCTGATATTAAAAAGAAAATTCTTGCATTTGCATTTTGTTATGATTTACCTTTTCTAATTTATGTAATTTCTTTATATCTTGATTATTCATTTATAGATGCTCTTTTTTATATAATTACTTGGTATGCAATATTATATGCAGGTGGCATTTTTCTCTTTTACCTGATGTTGTATAAAGAAATTAGAAAAAATAAAATATAATATGGATATAAAAATCTGGAAATAATTATGTCGATTTAAAATCTGGGAAAGAAATATCCGGATCATTCAGGTTTAATGGATTTAATAATTTACATAACGCTTTTGGAAGTGTTGATGTATTATCTGCAAAAGTTCGAGGAAATTACGTTGATGTTGAATTACTTGATACATATGATTTTAATAAAAATGAAAAGAATCCTTTGGTTAAAATGGGGCGTAGTGCTCAAGAAACAGGAAAATTAAATCCATACTTTACAATTGTGAAATGTAGATATAAACTGAAATAAATAAGGAGAAATTGAATCTGTGAAGAAATTCGATTTTTATTTTTACCTAAATCTTTTCAATCTTCTATTAGTTATATTTATGTTTGGAATGTTTCTAGTTTTTTTTATAACTTGTTATATATCACAAAATTGGATACTTCCAATTTGCTTTATTTTATTATACTTACTGGCGAAAATCTTTATTCTATACTTATTATTTGTTATATTCGTAAAAATTTTCCCTAATTCAGAATTGATTAGAGTAGCAGTTGAATTAAAAACAGACCCAACTCTTAGAAAAAATTCAATATTATTGGCATTTAGTTATGATGCAATTATAATGTTATGTTTTGCATTACGTGATATTATAGAATATCGTTTTGAATGGGCATCTCTTCTTGCGTATGAGATACTAACATTTGGTGGAGTATGGATGTTTTACGTAGCATTATTTACAATTTGGAAAATTCAAGGCAAATTAAAAGCATAACTTATTCAGAAAATATATGTGTTGAAAAGATACAAATTAATTTAAAATGCTTGATATATCAATCAAATAGAGTTAAATTATGAAAGACAAGTTAATTTATAATATTATACGCTTGACAAATGAAAATATGAGCGATATACTATGCTTGTAATAAGGGAAACTATGATTATTTTAAACGCAAAAAAATCAGATAACTCCTCCTCCAAGTTCAACTAATTGGGACTTGGCGGTTTTTGCGTGTAAATTTTACCTATTTTAATTTATAGTTTTTAAACCAGATTTTATTGTAAAAAGTCCCAGTTTTTCAGTTGGGACTTTTTTGTATGTAATTTTTTGTGGAGATATGATGAATTTAACAGTAAATAATTATGATGTAAGGACAAGACAACCAAGATTTACAGGTGCGCTCGATGGATTTGCTACCTGTGCATTAAAAACACTAGATACAAATGAAATGGCAAATGCTGTATTAATAGATTTAGGGGCAATGGTTGGTCCAAGGTCATATTATGATGGTAAGCATAGAAATAAAGATGCCGGTATAGAAACTTTTTTTAGAGAATTGAGTGGAACTTTTATTAATTGTTTATCTGCAGGGCTTTTGGCTGTTGGAATTTCTCGTTTGGTTTCAAATAGAATTATGCCGGAAGTTAAAATCAGACCTGACACTTGGTATAGTGACAATTCTATGGCAGCATTACACAGAGCATGGTTAGATTCTGATAACAATACAAAAACTTATGCTAAAAATGTCTTAGAAAATATTTCTGGTCGTGATGGTAAAAATGTAGCTAAATTTAATAATATTAATTGGGAAAATGTTGATTGGATTGATGAGAACAAGTGGAAAAATATCAATTGGCATGACAACAAATATAAAAATGTAGTTGAGACATTAAAAACAAGAGATGGAATAATTAATACTCTGACAGAAATAATTGAAGACAAAAATATTGCAAAATCTGATAAGAAAAATGTCTTAAAAATAATGGAAGCTCGTATTACAAATGCACTGGGTGCTAATCGTGATTTAACGGTGAATATTGGTGATAAGAAATGGGCTGACAGGCTAGAAATAATTTTGCGTGACACTTATGATATGGGCAAGGATATTTTCACAAATAAAAATGTAAATATTGAACAAGCTTTGAAAAAAATCGGCAAAATTAACAAAATTAAAATCTTTGGGGCTTTAACAGGAGCGTCAGTCCTTGGTTTAACTAATCAACATATCAATAGAAAATTAACAGAAAAACGTACAGGTAAAAAAGGTTTTGTTGGAGATATTGATTATGCTAACCGTCCGATAAATGGAAAAGATGAAAAAGTACAAAATAATAATAAATCTTTGTGGTTGAAAAAAATCTTGGCAAGTGCTGGCATGGTTGCAATGGTAATAAGCGTAATGAAAGTGAAAAATCCAAAAGATTTTGTTAAAAAATTACAATTTACAGGACCTGTAACGAGCGGTAATGCAATCAAAACAGTTTATGCGGCAAATATTGTTGGAAGATTTATGGCTGCGGATAATGAAACTGAGTTAAAAGAATCTGTAACAAGAGATTATTTTGGATTCTTGAACTGGTTAGTATTTGGAGGATTTGCGGCAAAAGGTGTTGCCAATATCTTGGATCCTAAACGCGAAAACTTATTTAACCAAGTGAAAGAAGGAAAAGGTATTAAACATTGGTTAAATGATTTATCTTTGAAAACCCATGCCGAAGTTGCAGCAAAGGGTGCAAAATTTGCTAAGAAAAATATTTGGAAATTGAATGTTGCCCATGTTTCTGGGTTGTTATATTCAGGAATTACTCTTGGATATTTGTTACCTATGATTAATGCAAAATTGGCTAAAAAGCGCGGTGCGAAAGAACAACAAATAAAAATAGATGCAAAAAATTTGACAAAATGAAAAGCATGATGGCATGCTGTTTTTCGGATTAATTTTAATAAAATTTAAGTGTAAATTTTACAAATGTTAATCCTTCTTATCATGACGTAATAATTTTAAAAAATCTTATCATTTAGCATGACCTTTGTGCCTTGCGGATTTGATTAAAATTGTTTCAAATCATTAAGAAAATTATCCGCCAAAAGATTCATTTTTTTATAAAGATTCTTATAATTTTGATTAATTCATGATAGAATTGAGTAATAGAAGATTATGGGAAGTAAAGGTGAAAGTCCTTCACTGGTCCGCAACCGTAACAGTCGGAAAACTTAACTAAAAGCATGCGACTTACGAGACTGAGGAGATGATTATATGCAAAATGCGGTTAATAAAAATGAAAAAGAAAATGTAGTAGGAATCACATCAGCACATGTGTCAGACGCAATCAAACGAGTTCATGACTCTAATGCAATGTTTGCAAAAGAAGTTATTGATAATGCTTCCCGCCTGACTGACAGTGTTTGTATTATCAAAAAAGACGGCACAAAGGAACAATACAATGTTCAAAAAGTTATTGAAGCCGTAAAAAAATCTGCAACAAGAATGTTGATTAAATTTAGTGATGAAGATTTAAAAAGAATTTGCGACTTTGTTAATAAAAATGTTCGCGATTTGCAAAAAGAAGAAATTTCAATTTGGGAAATTCACAATATTGTAGAAAGTGCTTTGGAAAGCATCAATCCTGTAGTTGCAAGAAGTTATAGAAACTACAGAAACTACAAAACTGATTTTGTGGCAATGTTAGACAAAGTTTATCAAGAAAGTCAAAAAATCATGTATATCGGAGATAAAGAAAATTCTAACTCTGATTCAGCTTTGGTTTCTACAAAACGTTCTTTGATTTTCAACCAATTGAATAAGGAATTATACAAAAAATTCTTTTTAACAGTAGAAGACTTACAAGCTATTAGAGAAGGTTATATCTATATACATGATATGTCTGCTCGTCGTGATACAATGAATTGCTGTTTATTCAATGTTGGCGAAGTATTAAGAGGTGGCTTTGAAATGGGTAACCTTTGGTACAATGAACCAAAAACATTAGATGTAGCATTTGACGTTATTGGTGATATCGTAATGGCTGCAGCGAGCCAACAATATGGTGGTTTCACTGTTCCTGAAGTTGATAAGATTTTGGCTCCTTATGCTGAAAAATCATATCAAAAGAAATATGACAGATATATTTGTATGGGTCTATCTTTTGAAAAAGCAAGAGAAGAAGCTTTAAAAGATGTTCAGAATGATTTTGAACAAGGTTTCCAAGGTTGGGAATACAAGTTCAATACAGTTGCATCATCTCGTGGAGACTATCCGTTCATTACAATGACAATGGGGCTTGGTACAGGTGAGTTTGAAAAAATGGCATCATTCACAATGCTAAAAATTCATGCCAAAGGTCAAGGTAAAAAAGACAACAAAAAACCGGTATTGTTCCCTAAGATTGTATTTTTGTATGATGAAAATCTTCACGGAAAAGGTGGAGAATTGGAAGATTTGTTTGAAGCCGGTGTTGAATGTTCAAGAAAAACAATGTATCCTGACTGGTTGTCATTGACAGGCGATGGATATGTTGCAAGTATTTACAAAAAATACAAAAAAGTTATCTCTCCAATGGGATGTAGAGCATTCTTATCTCCATGGTTTGAAAGAGGTGGAATGAAACCTGCTGATGAAAATGATGAACCTATTTTTGTGGGTAGATTCAATATTGGTGCGGTTAGTCTTCACTTACCTATGATTCTTGCAAAAGCAAGACACGAAAACAAAGATTTTTATGAAGTTCTTGATTACTATATGGAACTTATCAGAAAAATTCATATCAGAACTTATGAATATTTGGGCGAAATGAAAGCATCTGTAAACCCTCTAGCATATTGCGAAGGAGGTTTCTATGGCGGACATTTAAAACCTTCTGATAAAATTAAACCGATTTTGAAATCAGCAACAGCATCATTCGGTATTACAGCTTTGAATGAGTTGCAAGAACTTTATAACGGAAAATCATTAGTTGAAGATGGTGAGTTTGCTGTAGAAGTTATGGAATACATCAATCGTAAAGTTAATGAATATAAAGAACAAGACGGTTATTTGTATGCTATTTATGGTACTCCTGCTGAAAACTTATGTGGTCTTCAAGTTAAACAATTCCGTAAAAAATATGGTATAAAGGCTAACGTTTCTGATAGAGGGTACGTTTCAAACAGTTTCCACTGCCATGTTGCAGAAGAAATTTCTCCTGTTGAAAAACAAGATTTGGAAAATAGATTTTGGGACTTGTTTAATGGTGGAAAGATTCAATACGTAAAATATCCGATTGCATATAACAAAGAGGCTATAAAAACTCTATTGAAAAGAGCTATGGCTAAAGGTTTTTACGAAGGTGTAAACTTGTCGCTTGCATACTGTAATGATTGTGGTCACCAAGAATTGGCAATGGATGTATGTCCAAAATGTGGTAGCAAAAACCTTACAAAAATTGAGCGTATGAACGGATATTTGTCATACTCAAGAGTTAATGGTGATACTCGTTTGAACGAAGCAAAAATGGAAGAAATCAAAGATAGGGTGAGCATGTAATGAATTATCACAATATAACAAAGGATGATATGCTCAATGGAGACGGACTTAGAACAGTTTTGTGGGTTGCAGGTTGTACTCACCACTGTGAGGGTTGTCAAAATCCTATTACTTGGGATTTGGCTGGTGGATTACCTTTTGATGAGGCTGCTGAAGAAGAACTTTTTGATGCTATATCAAAACCTCATTGTTCTGGTATAACATTTAGCGGTGGAGACCCATTGCATCCGTTCAACCGTTCTGAAGTTTTCCGATTAGCTAAAAAGTGTAAGGAACTTTTTCCTGAAAAAACTGTATGGTCATATACCGGTTTTCGTTGGGAAGATGTGAAAGATGAAGAAGGTATAAAATACTTTGATGTCTTAGCTGACGGTAGGTTTGTAAAAGAACTCAATGATAACAGTATTCAATGGGTGGGAAGTACAAATCAAAGAGTAATCAATGTACCTGAAACATTAAAAACAGGACAAGTTGTTTTACACCACAGTTTATAAAATTTTTCCAAAAGACACAAAAAGAAGACCTTTCTGATATTCAGAAAGGTCTTTTGGTATATCCCTAAATACAAAATATTTTATTTGTTTACTCCGAAAAATACAGCATCTGCAAAAGCTTCTCCTTCTTCTTCTTTCATTTTTAAATAAGATGGATTATTTGCTCGGATGTCTGCTTTACGTAGTTCTTCTGCTTCTTTTTTTGATAAAGGTTTTTTTACAACTTCTTCAAGTTGTTGAGCTTGAGTTTCTGCTTTTGTCGGTTCTGTGTAAGAGCGTTCATAGCGAACTTTTTCTCTTAATTCACGGTTCATTCTTTTCTTATTTTTACCAAATTGATTGTAGTTTCTTGTATCTAAATTTTCTTTAATAAAAGCATCAATATTTTCTTTTGGAATATTCTCACCATCAAATTTTTGATAAATTTTATAACCAATAGTTTTTAATTGTTTTAAAAATTTTTCATCTTCCTTGTTAGGTATTGAAATTCTTGCATTGCCAACTTTGCTGTTGCCTATTAGTCCGTTTGGATAACTTTCAATGAGTTGTTTCAATTTCAATTTCTTTGCTGAATTAACTCCTGCTTGTGTAATTGGGATGCGATAAGTTGATGTGAAATTTATATCTGTCATTTTAATACTCCTTTTTGGGTAGAAAACACCTAAATATAAAATTTGTTATTTTTAAGAATTTTTATTAAAATTTGTTTACATAAAAGCAAAAAAAATTTTTAGGGGATTTAATACCCAAGTAGTATTTCAAAGAAGGAAAATTATGTTATCAGCAATTAACAATATATATTTACCCAAATTAAACAATATTCAAAATTCACAAGTCAATAAAAAACAATCTGTAACAAAACCAATTATGAATAACGGATTAAAAGCCGACAGTGTATGTTTTACCGGTAAATCCGCACCATCAATGTACAAAAATGTATTTGAATATTTAGCAGCGGAGATTTTAGGGAACAATAAAAAATATCAAGTTGATGGAAGCATGCTATCAGCTACAAAAATTTCTGATGCTGTCAAAGGATTGTTTGAGCAAGATAAAATTTATCTTCCATTTAAGAGAAGTAACCATTTGAAAATTAAGTGGAAAAGCTACATTCCGCAAGATGTTCGAGTATTTTCAATAGATAAGATTAACGAAGCAAGAGGTGTTAGAATGGCTCAATGGGAAAGCTTTTTGAAAAATCCTGAAAAAGCTTTGGATGCTGACATGCCAAATAATCCTGCTCTTGTTAGAAAAATCAAAAATGATAAAGCTTTGAAACTTGTTATTTGGAATGCAATTACAAGTGAAATTAAAGAAAATAACCGCCACATTCCTGTTCCATTTGATCAAAAAGCATTGCTGGAAACAATTAGTGGTTTTGAAAAAATTGAACCTAAAGACAGGGCAGTACGTTGTGCCTCTCCTTCGTTTTTAGAAATTTATACACACAGATTGCGTGACAATTTGTTGATGGATTTAGGTTTATCTGATAATGAATCAGTTTGGGTAAAAATACCATCTCTTGCTCATGACCCTGCACATAAAGAAAAGAATATTGCAATGTTAGAAACGCTAAGTTGTAAAAACTGGTGTACGCGTTCAAGCGTTGATAAAGCAGAAGATGCATTAACTGATGGAGATTTTTATATTTATTTAGAGCGTGACAAGTCTAATCTTTGGGAACCGCTTGTTGGTATGACAACTTCTCGTGGTAAATTAGACCAAATTCAAGGTACTGAAAATAATAATATAGTTCCGCTAAATTTAGTTAATGAAATCAAAACTTATATAAAAGACCATAATATCAAGTGTCATTCAGGTATTATTGATGAAGGACCAAAGGCATCTCAAGCAATCATGATTAGTGATAAATTGAGTGAAATTGACCCTGAATTAAAAAAATCATTCGCAAAAGTTATCAAAGAAAATAACGATATTGGAATGTTCAAATATTTGGGAGTAAAAACAGAACAACTTGAAGATGGAACTTTAAAAATTGGAACATACAAACCTTCATATAATATGAATGCAAATAGTGGAATTTCAATTCCTTATTCAATGTTTGGACTAAATGAAGATGAATTGCTCCGTAATGTAAAAGTTATTAATGGTAATTTTATTTTGGACAACAAAAACAAATTATTTGATTCAAGAATTACAAAATTCCCTCAAAGTCTAGAACAAGTTACAGGAAAAATCTCTTGTAAACAAGAACAATATGAGCGTTTTGGTGCTGATATTGACCGAGTTTTGGGTGGTGACAAATCAAGATTGATAATTCACAGCTAAAATATTTTATGCTAAATTAGAGTTATGGTAGAAGTGAAAAATATTATAAAACCAAATTCTAAGCAACAACAAGCAATTGATATTTTGAATGGTCAAGTTATGCTTTTGGCTGGACCTGGAACAGGAAAAACTTTTACGGTAATTCATCGTATTGAAAAGATGTTAGCAGATGGTGTTGAGCCATCATCAATACTTTGTTTAACATTTTCTGATGCTGCGGCATCTGAAATGCGTCAACGTTTGATAAAAAAAATGGGTGTGGTTGCATCTGCCGTTGATATTTATACTTATCACTCATTTTGTAATGATTTAATCAAAACATATCCTGACAAATTTGAAATGACTTCAGGTGTAAAGCTTATTACTGATGCGGAAAAAATTTCAATAATGAAAGAATGTATTGACGATGCAAATTTGAAATTCTTCGTGCCATCGCGTGCTGACAGATATTTTTTCACAAAGAATTTTATATCTTATGTTGAAAAATTAAAAACTCAACGAGTTTCAAAAGAGGAGTATATGGCTTGTATTGACACAAATCCAATGCTTATGCCTCGATATAAGGAATTGGAAAGTGAAATTTATGAGCGCGAACAAGCAGGTAATACTAAAAACAAAACTCGATATAATGAACTTGAAAAAATAAAAACAAATATCGAAAAAGCGAAAGAGCTTTGGACTCTGTTTGAACTTTATTCAACCAAAATGATTAACAAAAATTTAATCGACTTTTCCGATATGATAAATTTAGTTTTAACATCTTTTGAAGAAGATTCACAATTTTTATCAGAAGTTTCAAACAAATACAAATATTTTTTGGTTGATGAATATCAAGATACAAATGATTTACAAAATCAAATTATATTTAATTTATTGGATGGAAATGATGAAAAAAATATTTTTGTAGTCGGTGATGATGACCAAATTATCTATGGTTTTCAGGGTGCAAAAAGTGATAATATCGAAAACTTTTTGACAAAATATCCAAATACGACCGTAATTTGTTTGGAAGAAAATAACCGTTCAACTCAAACTATTCTTGACTTTAGTAATCTAATTGTTAATCAGGATGAAAATCGTCTTGAAAATAATTTGTATTTCAAAGAAAAATATAATATTTCTAAAAAACTAACGGCAAAAAATCCCAAAATTATTGTAAAAGATAAAAAAATAAAACGCATTCAATTTGGTGAAATTTTGCAGGAATTTAATTATATTGTCGATGATATCAAAACTCTGATAGAGTCCGACTTTGCACCAAAAACAGATGAAGATAAAATAGATTATTCTCAAATTGCAATTATTTCAAAAAAGCGAGCAGAATTGCAAACTTTTGCAGAACTTTTGAAAAGTAAAAATATACCGTTTCAAATTGACGAAGGTAAAAGTATTTTTGCAATTCGTTCAACAATTTTGATTTATTTTTACATAAAAGCAATGAATAATTATTTGACATCAAGTGATAAATTATTTGGTTTGTTGCTGTCAGAACCTTTCAAAATTGATCAACAAGATTATAACAAAATTTTGGAAGAAAAACGGCTTTGGAAAAAGGATGAATCAAGTGATTTTATCACTCTTATGCGTAATTTAAATGGGTGGAAAAATCCTGAAAAAATCACAAAATTTTTGGAAACTTTTGACTACCTTCAAGATTATGCAAGTTCTAATAATTTGCGCAATACAGTTGTTGAAATTATTAATCGAACAGGTTTGCTTGCTTATTTTTATAAATCAGGTAAAAACAGAAGTGAAAATCTGGCAGGAATACGAAAAATAATTTCGGAGGCGACTGATTTTCAAAATTCTGATTCGACAAAAAATTTGTCTGACTTTGTAAAATATCTTGATGATTGTTTTGAAAACGAAATTGATATTAATTTGGACAAAGATTCAGTTGTACAGAATGCAGTTCAATTGATGACATACCATGGGTCTAAAGGTCGAGAATTTGAATATGTTTATCTGCCAAATTTGATTAGTTCAAATTGGGAAGATTTTAGGATGCCAAGTGAATATAAACTTATAACAGAAGATGTGCCAGATAAAGATGTGGCACAAGCTAAGAAAGATTCAGAACTTTTGAAACTATTATTCGTTGGAATAACAAGGGCAAAACATACGCTTACAATCTCATTTGCTGACAGTAATAACGGTAAGGCGCAACAAATAACAAAATATCTAGAACCAACTGCAAACTATGATTTTGATAGTGAGCAATTTGAATGTAGTGCAGACGATTTAACAACAGAATTTTATAGAAGTGTTTCATCTGATGTATTTGATAACCAAAAAGCATTCAAAAACGAAATTGAAGAGCGCGTAAAATCTGTGGTGCTATCACCTTCAAGATTAAACGATTATTTGAGTTGTCCACGAAAATTTTTCTATGTAAAAGTGCTTGGTATTGATGTGGAAGAAGCCGATTGGGATGGGGCAAATTTTGGAACACTGATTCACTCATTGCTTGAACGAGCTGTCAAAGTCGCAAAAGAGTCCGCTTATCCGACCCTTGAAGAAATTTTAGAAAAATTTCGACTTGGTATGGATGGTATGAAATTTTCTTCAGAAGCGAAGAAAGAAAAATATTTTAAACAAGGTCAAAAACTTTTGACAAATTACTATCCATATTTTTCACAAATTCCGATAAGTAGAATTACTGATATTGAATTTAGTTTTTATGGTGTTGATGTCGATGGTGATTTTATTACCGGAAAAATTGACCGTATCGAAAAAAACTCTGACGGTACTTTTGAACTCTATGACTACAAAACAGGAAACTACACAAACGAAAAGAAAATCGCCCCGAATGAAGAAAAACAAAATTACTTTAATCAACTTTGTTTTTATAAATATGCCTATGAAAAACTTACAGGTAACAAAGTTTCTAAAGTTGGAATTATTTATGTCGAAAATCATGAGAAATCTGTTGATAAATATTTAACAGATGATGATATGAAATACATTGAAACTCTTATAAAAGATACTTATCAAAATATAAAGGCACTGAAATTCAATCCAATCAAGGAGGACAAACAAGGTGCATGCAAAAATTGTGTCTATAAACAATTATGTAAATTAGACTTAATATAATTCAAAATTTTCGCAAAAATAAATATGTTTAGTATTAATAAGAAAAGATTAGATTATGGAAAGGATTATATAATGCAAATTTACTCAAATAATAATGTTCAATTTGGTGCAAGATATGTTGCTCCGACATCTGTAAAATTGAAAGATGCAAAAAAGTGGAAAGATGTAAGTGTAAATTTTATAAAATTTGAAACGGCAAAAGAAGATGATAGAAGAACTTTAGACCAAGTCAGTCGCTTATGGGGTGGTAAAAATTTGTCGAGTGCAATAGCAGATGAAGCAAATATTTTGGGTGGTAATGCTCATATTTATGGTGTGACAACTCAAGAGTCAAATTTTGACCATGTTGATCCAAGTCAAGTTTTGGGCTTTGTTTCAACAGATAAATTTACCAAAAAAGCGGGCGAAATTCCAATATTCAAAATTGGTACAAATCCGAAATTTGCCTATGAGCAAAATAAACGTAAGCGTTCAATCAAGCATATTGCAACTTCCATGATTGAGGCATTAAAATTAACAACATATAAAAAAGCAAATACAAAAATTGTTACACAATATGCTGAACCGCAAGAGGTAAAATTTTTGAATAAGACAGGTGTTGAAATTAAAAATAGCAACATCGTTGAAGTTTTAGCATAATTAAATTTTTAACAGCGCCATATCACGAGCAAGTTTGATTTCGAAAGAAGAATCTTTTGGAATCTCTATTGTATCGCCTTTTTTAAACAGACTTATTACAGGTGCTACAAATATTAAATCTGTCAATTGCAATAATGATGCTCCAAGGTAATAAAACGGACGAGCAACGGTCGAGATGCTGTCGCATGAATATTGGCAAGCTCGGAAGCATGTTTAATGCGAGGCATAGTTATACCATTGGTTTTAACGGAGAGAGGTGGTAATCCACATCAAGTAGGTCATATTATCTTACAATCTCCAGTTTAGGCCACCTTGGCAAATGATACCTGTTCTGCCAATATTTCGCATTGTTGCCTGAGCATACATGTTGAATCTGTCAGAGAAGGATTTTGTCATACCAAAACCATATTGCAAGTAGCCATTAGACATTCTGATATGTGGCAAGTCGACATTTCCTGCTCTGCCATCCATTCCTCCAAAGAAGTTCCAAGCATAAGAAACGGTTGCATACATGCTCCAGCTTTCTTGTTGTAAAATAAAGTTTACCCCAGGAGCAACATTAAAGCCGTTCAAAAATCCTGATGACATGCCCATTTGTCCAAAATCACTGTGCCAATTTTGTTTTCCAAACATATTGTAAGCCAATGTTAAAGACGGTTGAACTTTAAAGTGTGAGCCCCAATTCCAATCGTATGCTGTTTTACTTGCAACACCAACAAAATAATTAAACGCATCTTCTGATGAGCCGACAATGTTCATTTCTGTACCGTAAGCTCCTGCGTATACAAGTGCAGTTTCCATGAACTTATCTTTCATAAAGCTACTCATGAAGCCAAGTTGTCCGCCGTTTTCGTAAATTCCGACTTTGTTAAATGTTTGGTGACCACCATTATATGCAATATACATTGTAGGCATCCATGACCAGCCGTTTTTGAGCTCTTTTAATCCAAAGTCGCCACCAACAATAAAGCCCCAAGAATTGTTTCGAACCTTGTCTAAATCATGATTGAATTTCAGGGTTTCAAAGTTTCCAAAAGCCTCTGTCCAAAGTTGTCCTTCTTTTAATGTTCTTTCAAAACTTGCATTGCCATCTAATATTGCAGTTTTGTTTTTGAACATTTCATTGTAACTTGAGCCATAACGTCTGATTTGAGCACGGTTGAACAAAGTGTCATTGACAACTAACTGGTTCATATAAGATGCTGCTGTTGATACCTGACCTCTAAATACTTGTGGGTTGTATCTTGCAAGGTCGAAAGTATAACTACCGTCATTTGCAGAAGATGGGTTCAACTTATAATAACCGATTGGTGTAAAAATTTCTTTATCCGTTGCTGCAAATTGAACTTCGCTATCTAAATTATCGGTTTTAAAGATTTTCCCCAGTCTTATTGATTTGTCTATTGGTGCGTCATACCCAAAGATATCGCCATTAAGGTTGTAATCAGAAATTCTGATAGTTCCGTTTGTGCCTGAAGTTGCGACTTTGATTGAATTTGCGGTAATTGTATCAGCACTGGAATCACTGTTATTTCTTGCTCTGATATCTATTGCAAAATCAGCTTGCCCATCACCAAAACTTCCGTTATTTACTGTCAAATTGTTGATAACGCTGTTTGTTCTGACATTGTTTGCCATATTGATTAGACCTGATGTATTAATATTTATCTGGTTGCCATCAGAATATTGTATCAAGCCTTTTTGCGCCAAATAATTCAACACTGACGAATCGTCAATCGTTATATTACCACCTGTAATTGCACTTCCGCCACCGTTTGTAATATTCAATGTTGAACTGTTAGTCAAATTCACGTCACCGCCAGATATTGAGCTTGTTTTATCTGCAAGCGATAATGTTGAATTTGATATAGTCAGGCTTCCACCTGTTTGAACGTAATTGCCGTTTTCATCAGTGACTTTTGTCAAATCGTCAGAAATGTATAATTTGCCTTTTGATAGTTCTATGCTACCATCAACAGTGTCGTTAGTTCCATCTAGAGTAACATTAGCATCATCACCGTTTACACCAAGTTTTGCTGATGATTCAACGGTAATCTCGGCATCTTTAGCAACTGTTCCGCCTGTAATAGTATGTTTTGAACCTTTTCTTATTGAAAATTTTCCGCCTGTTGCATTGATTGCGGATGAGTTTTCGGAAGAATTGTTTATATCAAGCTCTGATGATGTGCCGATATTTATTGTACCACCTGTAATTGTGCTATCAGAAGTATTTAGGACAAGTTTTGAATCGTTTATATTTGTAGTGCCATTTGTTTGGTTGAATTTAACTTTTGATGTTGTAGTTTTTGACAATTTATTGGTCAAATTCAAAGTCCCACCTGAATTTGAAACTTCACCATTCCAAGTATCAGAGCCATCTATTGTTACATTTCCGCCTTTAACTTTTAGTGAACCTTTTTCATTAATTGTCACATTTGTACCTTGAGCAATTGTTCCGTTTTCGACATTCAATTCACCATTTGTGTCAGATGTTCCAACAACAAGATTTCCACCTGAAATGTTGTCATTTTCATTATTCAATGTATTGCCATTACCTGTAACGGTAGTTGTCCCACTTGTTTGAGTCAAAACCCCTGAACTGTTTTTAGCAATTCCTGCCAAATTCAAGTTACCGCCGGTGACATTGACTTTACCGTTCCAATCGTCATTATTATTCAAGGTCAAACTGCTACCTGTAATATTTATTGTACCGTTTGTTGCGATATTAACAGCGGTATCTGCGCTAATTGTACCTTTTGAAACTGTCATTGATGAAGAGTCTGAAGTTGTTCCAATATTTAGAGTTCCGCCAGAAATATTATCTGCTGAATTGTTTAAATCAAACCCTGAACCTGTGACATTTGTTGTTCCACCTGTTTGAGTAAAAATAGAAGCATTGTTTTTTGCTACAGAGTCAAGGGTCAAAGTTCCATCAGAAACATCTACATCTCCGTTTATGGTGTCTCCACTATCCAGCGTGACTTTTCCGCCTTTGACTTTCAATTTTGAATTTGAATTAATAACTGTTGTTGCGCCAGATTGGATTGAACCTTTTGATACAGTTAATTCTGTGACTTTTGTGCCATCTCCAATATTGAATGTTCCACCTGCAACACTATCTGATAAGTTATTCAAATCAAACCCTGAGCCTGTAACGGTAGTTGTTCCGCCCCCTTGTGCAAATATTCCGTTTTCACCTTTGCTTAGTGAATCAATATTTAATGTGCCAGTGGAAACATTTACATTTCCATCCCAACTTCCGTTTTTATTTAGGTTTACGTTTCCGCCTGAAACATTTAGTGTAGCATTGTCTTTAATATTGACGGTAGTATTTGTACCGATAGTTCCTTGTGAAACGCTCATATCAGAAACTGTTGTTCCATCACCAATATTTAGAGTCCCACCAGTGATACTGTCCGAAGAGGTATTCATGTCAAAACCTGTTTCGGTAACTGTTGTTGTTCCTTTTGTTTGATTGAATGTTCCCTTTTTATTGTTGATACCAACAAGTGCTAAACTGCCACCTGCGACATTTACGTTTCCTTCCCAAACGTCGGTATTGTCAAGTGAAACACTACCACCTGAAATATTTAAATTTGAACCTGAACTGAGAGTTAATTTTGCATTTTGTCCAAGTGTGCCGTTTGAAACATTTAAGTTGGTTGCGCTGGCATCTCCAACAACAAGTGAACCTCCTGTAATTGAATCATTAGAGTTATCTAAATTAAAATTAGCACTGTTAATTGTTGTATTTCCACCGGATTGAGTAAATTTTCCTGATGAATTTTTATTAATATTAGAAAGTTTCAACGTTCCGTCAGTAACATTTACATTACCGTTCCAAGAATCTCCATCATCAAGAGCTACGTCCCCACCAGAAACATTCAGTGTACCTTTTTTGGTGATATTTATTGTTGCATCAGACTCAATAGTTCCTGCTGAAACAGTTAAGTCACTGGTTGTTGTTTTGTTGCCGATATTTAAAGTTCCGGCAGAAATGATATCGCTTGCATTATCTAAGTCAAAGCCTGTTCCAAGTACATCTGTTTTACCACCGGTTTGAGTGAATGTACCGTTATCATTTTTTGATGTACTGTCTAATGTCAAATTACCGCTTGAAATACTGATGTTGCCGTTCCAAGTGCCTGTAGAACCGACTTCAACATTGCCACCACTTACGTTCAATGTTGAATTTTTTGAAATTGTAATATCAGTATCTTTTGAAATTGCACCTTTTGAAACATTCATGGTCGAAGATGCTGTGCCATTACCGATAGTCAAACTTCCGCCTGAAATGTAATCGTTATCATTATTTAGGTCAAACTTATTTCCTGTAACAGCTGTACTTCCCCCAGTTTGGGTCAATGTTCCTGTTTTGGTCATTCCAACAAGTGCCAAATTACCGCTTGACATGTTGACGTTTCCAGCCCAAGTGGAATCTGAACCCATACTGACATTTCCGCCTGTAATATCAAGAGTGGTTTTGTCGTTCAAATTCAGGGTAGTATCACTAGTAATTGTACCTTTTGAAACTGTCATTTTAGATGAAGTAGAGCCATCTCCAATATTGAGCGTTCCACCATCTAACAAATCATCTGTACTGTTTAAGTTAAACTTTTTACCGGTAACATTGATTGTTCCACCATTTTGAGTCAAAGAGCCTGTTTTTGTTGCGTTTGAAACATTGAGAGTCCCACCGTTGACTTCAACATTACCAGCCCATGTGTCAGAATTATCAATAGTTACGTCACCTTTTTTAATATCAATTGCGCCGTTAGTATCTATGTTTAGTGTTGCATCTTCTGAGATTGAACCACTACTTACAGTTAGTTTTCCTGTAGATGTTGATGTGCCGACATTGAGTGTTCCGCCTGAAATAGTATCGGCTGAATTATTCATTGTAAAGCTTGTGCCTGTAACGGTTGTAGTCCCATCAGTTTGCGAGAATGTACCATTTGAATTCTTTTTGACATCTTTTAATGTTATTGTTCCACCTGAGTTTGAAACACTACCGTTCCATTTGTCTGTAGCTCCATCTAGTGTCGCGTTTCCGCCTGTAACATCAAGAGAACTTCCTGAATTGATTGTAACATTGGCACCTTCATATAAAACACCATTCGAAACAGTCATATTACCTGTTGTCGCATCATTACCGATATTCAAATCTCCGCCAAGTATACTGTCTGATGAATTGTTTAAATTAAAACCATTACCTGTAATGGTTGTTGAACCGCCTGTTTGGGTGAATTTTGCAGAATTTTTCTTACTTATTCCAATAAGTGCCAACTCCCCACCTGAAATGTTTACATTTCCGTTCCAAGTATCTCCGCTATCTAGTGAAATATTACCATCTGAAACATTTAGGGTAGAATTTTTGTTGATATTAACAGTAGTATCAGAGCCGATTGTGCCTGCAGATACTCCAACGGTTGTAGTTGAACCGTTGCCGATATTTAGTGTGCCGCCAGAAATATTATCAGCATCGTTATCTAAATCAAAACCTGAACCAACGATAGTTGTGCTACCGGAAGTTTGAGTAAATGTGCCGTTTTTAGATACATCTGTAAATGATGAAGTTCCGTCTGATATGCTTACGTTGCCAAATGTTGTAGAGTTAAAATCATTACTACCGCCTGAAATAGTAGTTGTACCCTTTATTACAGTATTGCTATCACTAATAGCTCCACCACCTGTAATAGTTAAGTCATCGTTAAGAGTTGCTCCGTCAAGTCCCAAAATACCTGAAGAGACAACGATTTCTCCTTCTAAAGAATCTGAATCGGATAAGTATGCCGAACCGCCTGCGATATTAAGAGTTGAGCCATAGGATTGGTTTAATATGGCACTGGAAATGGTGCTATCACTACCGATTGTCAACACTCCGCTTGTCAACTTGATAGTTCCGCCAGTTGCATTCAATGTACCATTAACGATAGAATTGGAATAGTTGCTTATGGTCAAGGTTCCACTTGTAAGATTTGCCTCAACAGAATCAGTTGCTCCTTTCTTCCAAGTGTAATCAGTAGAAGTAAGTGATGAATTTTGATTAGAGATTATACCTGTTGCTCCATTAGCTACAGCGCTGATGCTGACTGTAATAGCATCAGAAAATGCAGGTGATGCAGTAGAGCCGATTACGGCAATACAGGCAGCAAGTGTCATAAACTTCTTAAACTTTTTATTATTGTTCATCTAATTTCTTATCTACTGTTAAAGATACCTATCCCAATAATATTTTAGTGTATCTTTCGGTTTTTTCAAGAAATTAGTATTTTGTTACAATTCGGAAGGGCTTCTGTTAATGAATCTTTTCAAATGCGCTTATTGAGAAACCTTCTTTAATCTTTTTATAAAATAATTCTATTTCTAAAATTTTCTTGTTGAACGATGCTTATTAGTTTATTTAAAAATGCTTTGTATCGTGCTCTTACGGCTTCCCCTGACAAGATTATATCGGCCTCTTGTTTGCAAGGTCTGATGTAGATTTCAGCTTTTTGTGATGCGTTTTTATAAATGCCATCAGCCGAACTTCCTAAATCTCTTTCTGCTGCTCGGACATAAAATCTTTCTTTTTGAACTTTTGAATTTACGTCAACATAAATTTTAAAGTCAAATGCATCTTTAATTTTTTCTGTAAGCGTAAACAATCCTTCCGAAATAATAATTTTGGAAGGATTAGCTAATGTATAATTGTCAAATCTTTTTGCAGTTCCTGACATGTCATATTTTGGAAGAAATACTGATTTTCCCATCAATAATTCTTTAATGTGAGCACTCATTAATTCCAATTCAAGAGCCTGAGGAACATCTAAATCATAGTTTTTAGCAAACTCTGCAAAGCTACCAGCAGCCTTAACCATTTCTGAACGGTCATAGTAATAATCATCGGTATTTACTCTTGTAATGGCATCTTCAATTTCAAACTCGGTTGCAAAAGATTTAATTGTATCAATGATATCGAGAGTAATTGTAGATTTTCCACTTGCTGTTTCTCCGGCAATACCGATAGATGCAGGACGAGAAATATGTCCTGATAAGTATTTTGCTAACTTTGACAACACTTGAGGGTTGTAATCAATAAGGATAGAACCTTCTGATTTTTTTTCGTCTTCAAAAATCTTTTTTAATCTCTCTTCTACTGCTTGGACTCTGTTGTAAGGAGTTGAAACGTACATTTTTTTTGTTCTTAATGTAGTTTCTTCTTTTGTTTTATGAAGAATATATTCAGCCATTACTTACCTTTTACTTTTTCAAAATACTACATTCATAGTCTTTTTTTAAACTATACCAAAAGTAAGTCAAAAACAAAATATTTTTTGTCAAAATATTAACTTTGGTAAATATATTTTAACATTTATTTGTGTTAAAATTAACCTAGATAGCACATAAAAAGAGGATAACAGATGAACGTAAACAAAAATTACCAAAATATTGCAGACAGTTATTTATTTTCAACAATTGCAAAAAAAGTTAGTGAATTTGCACAAAAAAATCCTGATAAAAAAATCATCAAATTGGGAATTGGAGATGTCACTCTTCCATTATGCAAAGTTGTAGTAAATGCACTAAAAAAAGCATCTGAAGAAATGGGAGTGAAAGAAACTTTTCATGGTTATGGTCCTGAACAAGGGTATGATTTTTTGAAATCAAAAATTCAAAGCTATTACCGCTCAAATCATGTTGCATTAGATAATGATGAAATTTTTATCTCAGATGGTGCAAAGTCTGATTTAGGAAATATTTTGGACTTATTTGATGTTAACAATACTGTTTTAGTACCTGACCCTGTTTATCCTGTTTATGTTGACACAAATACTATGGCAGGCAGAAAAATTGTTTATATTGATGCAAATGCTGAAAATAATTTCTTGCCGTTGCCGGATGAGTCAATCAAAGCTGATATTATTTATATTTGTTCTCCAAATAATCCGACAGGAGCTGTGTATAACAAGGCTCAATTAAAATCTTGGGTTGATTATGCAAATAAAAATCAATCAATAATTTTATTTGACTCTGCTTATGAATGTTTTATTACGGATAAGGAACTTCCAAGAAGTATTTATGAAATAGAAGGTGCTAAAAGTTGTGCTATTGAATTTTGCTCATTATCAAAAATGGCAGGCTTTACTGGTACAAGATGCGGTTACACAGTAGTACCAAAGGCTTTAGTTTTTGACAAAATGTCACTTAATAAAATGTGGTTGAGGCGTCAAACAACAAAATTTAATGGTGTTCCATATATTATCCAAAGAGGTGCAGAGGCTGTATTCACAGAAGAAGGGCAAAAAGAAATTCAAGAAAATCTTAATTACTACAAAGAGAATGCAAAAATTATTGCAGACACGCTAAAACGTCACAATATTTGGCACATTGGAGGACAACATTCTCCGTACATTTGGTTGAAATGCCCTAACAATATGACTTCTTGGGAATTTTTTGACTATTTGTTGAATAATGTTCAAATTGTTGGTACTCCCGGTTCAGGTTTTGGTAAAAACGGTGAAGGGTATTTCCGATTAACTTCATTTGGTAGTAGAGAAAATACTCTTGAGGCTGTAAAAAGACTTGATGAGTTTTTGAAATAGTTTTTCTAAAAGCATGTTATATTGAGCAAAAATCCATAACTATACTAGTTATGGATTTTTGTAGTTGCGCTAAATGCATTCAATTTGACAAAAATCAGCAGTTCGGAATTGTACATGTTCACTTTATGATTTGTTGAGCTTAATGAACAAAATGTTCAAACAGTTCTGCACTATCAAGGTTTCCACCATTTCGGCCAATGCCGTTTTGGGTCACATCGACTGACCAAACTCCGCACTCAATAGCCTTCAAACTGTTTGGCAAAGCCATGGCGATTGTATTATGAGCATGGAAACTTATTTTTTCAAATCCAATCATTGCTAACTTGTTATAATAATGTTCTATTTCTGATGGGTGTAATACTCCGTAGCTATCAGCAAAATACAGGCTTTCTAAAATCTCTTTATGTTCCCATTCAAAAAGGCTTAAATATCCAGCCTCATCAACATTATTGATTTCCATAAGTTGAATGAAAACTTTGTACCCTTTGTCGTATAAATCTTTTGATATTCCAAGTGTTTCACGGATTCTATCAGGATGACAGGCAATTCTGATAAAATCAATAAAATCCTCCTTGCTATTGGGAAAATCTTTTTCTGAATACCTTGAGGTATCTGTCATTACACCTAATTGTAAATTACCTTTAATTTGGTAATATTTTTGCAAAAATTCAGGAGTGCATTTGTAAAATTTTCCTTTGCCTTCTGTATCAAAATGGTTTCTATAACCTATTTCGTAATAAGTTGCACCATTAGAATTTAATTCAGCAATTAAATTTTTAACAAAATCATCACTAAAAGTCCAATTTGTGGTATGTCCACCATCTCTTGTAGTACAGTCTAAAATTTTAACCATATTAAGATATTAGCACATGGGTAATATTTTTTGTCAAGTTTTGCCATGGTGGATAATTTATTTTAAATCTCAACTGCCACAACATGAATATGTCAATTGAGGAGTTTTATTATGAAAAGTATTTATCAATCAGAAGTTATCAACATGAAAGCTTTGAATAATTTGTTCATTGAGATGACTGCAAAAAATTGTAACCAGCACTGCAAACATTGTTATTTGGACTTTCCAAGATATAAAAAGGAGTCAGATTTTATTAATATTGAATTGGTAAAACAAGCATTGAATGAAACAATGAATGAAAAAATCGAATGTATAATCCTAACAGGTGCAGAACCTATGACACATCCTGATTTTAATGCAATTTTGAGGCTTTGTTTGAAACGTTCAAATGTGTGTATTTTTACAAATGGATCATTTATAAATGAGAAAAAAGCAAGGTTTTTAAAAAAGGTGGAGGATGAATCTTCAAATGAGATTATTTTTAAAATCAGTATCGATAATTATGAAGAAGTGAAAAATGATGATATTAGGTATCGTGGGGCATACAGGCATGCTATTTTTGCGATTAAACATTTGTTGAAATATGATTTTAATCCGATTATTACAGTTACTAATTATTACAAATTATCTAAAAATGAAATCATATCAGGATTTAATTCAATTTTTAAAAAGAATAATTTTGATATGAATGAATCAAATTTACAAATAATTCCTTGGCATGATAAAAGTAATAATCAACAGTGTGAAATTTCGTCAGCGAAAAATTTAGACTGTGAATATGGTAGAATATTGACAACTTCCGGTGTCTACACTTGTCCGTTTTTGGCAAATGATTATAGAGGTCGTTGTGGTAGTTCTTTTACGGACTATAACAAAAAATGTTCACTGGAAACAAGCTTTTGCAGTACTTGTGCAAAAGCAGAAGGTATTTTGTTTGGAGTGGACTATTCTAAGTTCGCATAAAAAAAAGGAGATACAATTTGTATCTCCTTTTTTTTATATTTATCAAATTATTTTTTAGCGTATAATTTAACTTTAAAGTTAATCAACAGAACTCGTTTATTTTTCTTGTATGGAACAATTTCTGCTGATTGAATATCCATAAAGTGTTGGTGTCTGTATAGTTCTTTCAAGAAGTTATCGTAATTAGAATAATTTGCAATCATTTCCATATTCAATCTTGCTACGTTGTATTTGTCGCCTGCACCTTGAACGAAAGCATCGTCAGCAGGGTCATAATCGTATTTGATTGAACGAACTTTGATTTGATTAGCTCTAACAAGTTGAAGAACTTCTGCAAATTCACCTGCAATAACTGCTTCTGTATCTAAGCCTGACATAACAGGTTTGTAGAAAGGCTTTTCGCTTTTTGCACTTTCTTCTTCTTTTTTCTGTTCTTCTTCAGCTTTACGTTTGTACTCATCAAGCTTTGCTTGTTTTTCTTGAACAGTTGTTTTCTTAGTTTCAATTTCTGCTTGTGCTGCTGTGTAGCTTTGGTAATTTTCAATTATTTTAGGAGCAACATAGCAAACACCTGCAAGTAGCAAAATTATCAATGCTATTGGAATTATAAACTGTTTTAATTTTTCACTATCCATTTATTTTATCCTTTAAATATTATTGTTGTTGTTGTTCGTTATTTGCAGCATTGTTATTGTTATTATTGTTGTTTTGTGCATCTTGCTGCTGTTGAGCATTATCATTTGAGTTAGAATTGTTATCTTTTTTATCTTTTTTGTCAGAACTACCAGATAACTTATTCATAAATGCTTTTAACTGATTTTCGTCCATATTTGTAATTTCAAATACGTATGGTGCGTTGTCGATTGTTGATGCTGTACTGTTTACAACTGTATCAAGCGAACCTGATTTCAAATCCAACTTGCTCAAGCGAAGTTTTGAATCAGTTAAAGATTCTTTCATATTTTTGAAGAATACGTAAACATCTTCAACAGAATCTGCACAACCTTTGATATTGATTAAACCATCATCACCTGTGATGAAGTATGTTAAATACAAGTTTTTAGGAATAAATTGTCCTAATGCGGCATATACTTGAATTTTTGTTCTGTTATTTTTCAAAACTTTTTCAATTTCTGCAACAGCATCAAATTCAGCTTTACCGTCTTGTTTTTCGTATTGTTTGATTTGTGCATCCAAATCAGTAATTTGATTATCTAAAGCAGTATTTTCTTCTTGCGCTTTTGTAACTAAGCCACCTGTCCAAGCATACGCGCCCCCTAGTGGTGCCATAATAAGTGCAGCCAGAATAATAACAATCACTATCGCTTTTTGTGGAGTTAATTCAAATACTTGACCATTACCTAAAGGAATCTCGATAACTGCTACTTGAGATTTTGCTTTACCTTTTTCTGCAATAAAGTCAACGTCTACAGGCATTGCTCCCGGAGGTGCCATGTGACCGATTGCGTGTAAAGAAACTTTTAATTGGTCTTCAGATAGGATATTCAAGCTCATATCCATCAAAGGTTCTTTACGGAATTGGTTATCTTCAACGTAAATTGTAGAACCACCAAATTGTAAACGTCCTGCTAAAATTTCAGCAGAAACTAAATCTGTTTCAGATAAAACAACTAAAGAACTTGATGGTGTACTCATTAAGGCAATTTGAGCAGCATTTTCAATTGCTGAATAAATTTCTTCGCCTTCATACGATTTGATTGGTAATGGTTCTTCATAGTATTCAAGGATTCTTTTGCCTTGAAGTCCAAGCATTTGGAAACCACTGTTGTTTACAATCATCAAACTCCAAGAATTGCTATCTTGCATTTGCTCTGCAGCAATTCCTGTAGCTAATAAACCTTTTAAATCTGCGAAAAGTGAACATTCAACCCCTGCTAAGTTTGCCCCCATAGAGGTAATAATGCCACGAATAGATTCAATTGCTTCTTTTTGTACCGCAGTGTAAAATACGTTTCTTGAATCAGAATTAGTTGAAGCTAATGCGTCAAACCAAAATGGTAACGGTTCTTTTCTTTTAAATACATAAGTCTGTTCCAATTCTCCGATAACGATGTTTGTAATGGCATTATCATCTAGCAATAATGGCAAACCTTCTTTTGTTCCGAACCATACAGTCGGTACACTTAGATAAATGTTTGCCTTGGCTGGGTTTATATTACGCATTTGGAATAAAGTTTCCAAACCTGCTTTAAATTCATCATAATTGGAGATTTCTCTCTGAGCTTCATTATATTCCAACGGTGTTTGAGCATAAGACTTAACATTTCCATGTTTATCAAGCTCAATCATTTCTAATCCACAGGCAGGTGATACAGATATGTATAAATCTTTACCTCCACCCATTCCAAATAAACTGTTTAGTGACATATCTACCTTTATATTCTTCTTACTATATTCTTATTTTTATTATACAATATTTTTTATAAATGAGAATATCTTAACATAAATTTACACCAAACGGAGGATAATATATTTCAAATGCAGAACATAGTTGAGAGTATTAATAAATTAAAGAAAGAAAAGAAAGCTGTTATATTGGCGCATTGTTACCAACCTGTAGAAATTGACTTGGTTGCTGACTATGTCGGAGATTCTCTAAAGTTGAGTCAGGTTGCGGCAGAAACTGATGCTGAAATTATAGTATTTGCAGGAGTTTATTTTATGGCTCAAACTGCAAAAATCTTATCACCAAACAAAAAAGTTTTATTACCGCAAATTGATGCAGGCTGTAGAATGGCGGATATGATTAACCACAGACAGCTTATGGAGTTCAAGACAGCTCACCCTGATATTCCTGTAGTTTGTTATGTAAATTCAACTGCTGAGGTCAAGGCTGAATGTGATTTGTGTTGTACAAGTTCAAATGCGGTTAAGGTAGTGAAAAATCTTAATGCTGAGAAAATATTATTCTTACCTGATACATATCTTGGCAAATGGGTTGAAAAACAATTGGGTAATATTGAAGTTATCACATATCCCGGTTTCTGTCCGACACATTTACAAATTAGACCTGCCGATATTGAAAAAGCAAGAGAAGAACATCCGAATGCGCTTGTTTTGGCGCATCCAGAGTGTCACATGTCTGTCTCTGCTATGGCGGATTATGTTGGCAGCACAACAGGTATCATGAATTATGCTAAAAACAGTGATAATAAATCGTTTATTATTGCAACAGAACAAGGGGTTGTAGACAGATTGAAACGAGATTATCCTGAAAAAGAATTTATTCCTGTTAAAAACAACATTGTTTGTCCAAATATGAAAATGACATCTCTTGAAGATATTTTAGAAGTTTTGAAAACAGGTAAAAACGAAATTACTGTAGATCCTGAAATTGCAAAACGTGCGGTAACTTGTATTGATAAAATGTTGGAGGCTTCAAAATAATATGGAAAATTCTGAAATAATATTTGGTAAAAATTCTGTGATGGAAGCCTTAATTGCTGGAAATAGAGAAATTAACAAGATTTTAATTTCTAAAAACATTCATTCAGATAATAAAATTTCTAAAATCAAAGAATTGGCACAAGAGCGCGGAATTGTTTTTCAATTTGTTGCAAAGGAAAAATTTCAACCTTATGCAGAGTTTAATCATCAAGGTATTATTGCTCAAATTTCACCTGTAAAATATATGGATTTGGATGATTTTATTTCAAGTAAGAATCATACAAATTCTTCTCTTGTAATCCTTGATGGTGTGGAAGATTCTCACAATCTTGGTGCAATAATAAGAACTTGTGTATGTGCAGGCGTTGACGGAATAATTATCCCATCGCGAAGAAATGTTCAGGTTAATTCTGTGGTTGAAAAAATCAGTGCAGGTGCAATAAATCATATCCCAATCATAAAAGTAAATAGTCTTGTCAACGCAGTTCAAAAACTAAAGGATAACAACTGGTGGATAATTGCAACTGATGCATCAGCAAATGATAATTACTATGATGTTAAATATGATGATATGAACTTTGCAATTATCATGGGAGCTGAGCATGCAGGGGTTTCTAAATCTTTACTCAAAGCTTCAGATTTTGTGGTAAAAATTCCTATGCAAAACAGTTTCAATTCTCTGAACGTATCTAATGCTTTGAGCGCTATTATTTTTGAAACACTTCGCCAAAAATTAGTAAAAAAATAATAATACAATCAGATGAGTACAAAAATAATTCTTAGTTATATCATACACGTGTAAGATTGGAGCATATAGTGAAAAAAGAATTTGAACATTTTGGTATAATGACAGACGATATTTCGGATGAAAATATTGATTTTAAAAAATTACAGGATTTGGAATCTACTTCTGAAGTTGAAGATGGAGAAGATGTCTTAAAATCTGTTGAAGATCCAAAAGTTCAAGAAAGTTTGCTTTCCGTAAATTCTGATGATAGTGTAAAAATTTATTTAAGACAAATTGGAAAAATTCCGCTTTTATCTTCAGCTGAAGAATTAGATTTGGCTAAAAAAATACAAGAAAACCATGACGAATTTGCTAAAGATGTTTTGGTTAATGCTAATTTGCGTTTGGTTGTAAGTATTGCAAAAAAATATATTGGAAGAGGGTTGTCTTTTCTTGATTTGATTCAAGAGGGTAATGTCGGTTTAATCAAAGCCGCAGGACGTTTTGACTATAAAAAAGGTTACAAGTTTTCAACTTACGCAACATGGTGGATTCAACAATCTATCACACGAGCAATTGCCGATAAGGCAAGGATTATCAGATTACCGATTCACATGATTGATTCTATTGGTAAAATTAGAAGAGCAACAATTGATTTGACTACAGAGCTTGGTCATCCACCAACAAAACAAGAAATTGCGTATAGATTAGGTTTACCTGTTTCAAAATTAACATCAATTATAAAATCTGCTCAATCAACAGTGAGCATGGATACTCCGGCTACATCTGATGAAGATTCTTCCAAAATTGCAGATTTTATTGTGGATAATTCAACAATTACACCTGATGGTAAAGTTACTCAAGATAACTTGTTAGAAGATATTAGGACAATTCTAAATCAACTTAGCCAAAAAGAACGTGATGTTTTGATTTTGCGTTATGGATTAGATAATAACGGAGTGAAGAAAACTCTTGATGAAATTGGTTCTCAATATGGGGTTTCAAGAGAAAGAATTCGTCAAATTGAAAATCGCGCAATTTCTAAACTCAAAAAGCTTTGCAAAAACGAGAAACTTCACGATGGTTTGATGAATTATTTCGGTTCTTAATAAGTGTTCTCTACAAAGGGGCTTGCGCAAGGGTAGGGCAATATAAAAATCTACAAAATATCAAGAGGGTCAACATCAATTGTCATCCTGATATCTTTCGGTGCGGTGATTTTGTTAAGGAAACTTGAAACGAATTGGTGTCCTTTGGATTCTAGTTTATTTTTAATAAGAATTTGGAATCTGTAATAACCGTTGATTCTTTCAATTACGCAAGGTGTTGGGCCTAAAACTTCTAATCTTTCGCCAAATCCGAATTTTTCAATCATAGTACAGAGTCGCAATGCAATTTCTTGAGCTGCTTTTTCTGCTCGGAAATTGTTTTGTGAACTCAAAATCAGTCGGATAATTTGACTAAATGGCGGATAATCAAAATCTTCACGAGATTTAATTTCTTTGCTGTAAAATTCTGCATAATTTTGAGATTTTGCGCTTTCAAGTGCATAATATTCAGGATTATACGTTTGGAAAAGTACGCGTCCTTTAAATTCTCCACGTCCGGCACGGCCTGCAACCTGAGTTAGCAATTGAAACCCTCTTTCAGATGCTCTAAAGTCCGGTAAATTGAAACTTGCATCTGCTGAAATAACCCCAACAAGTGTGACATTAGGGTTATCAAGCCCTTTGGCAATCATTTGTGTCCCAACAAGGATATCAATTTCGCCCTTTTGGAATTTTTCCAGCAATCTTATGTGCTCACCTTTTCTAACCAAAACGTCACTGTCGATACGTTCAACATTATAATCAGGATAGAGTTCACGTATATATTGTTCAATCTTTTGAGTTCCTGTTCCTGAATTTTTCAATCCATCAAAGCCGCAATTGGGGCACACATCAGGAAAATATTCGACATGGTTGCAGTAATGGCACTTTAACATATTGTCTTTGGCATGCCAAATCATTGGGATTGCGCAATTTGGACATTCAATAACATGTCCGCAGCCTTGACACTGAGTATAGGTTGAATATCCTCTGCGATTTATCAACAGAATAACCTGTTGTTTATTGTCCAAAGTTTCTTTAATTGCAGTTTGTAATGGTTTAGAAATTAAACTTTTATATGCTGCTCTGCCGTATTCTTGCATATTTATAACTGAAACAGGGGCAACTTTTGCGTTGTTATAGCGTTTTAACATTTCATAAAGGTGATTTGAATTAACTGCTCTATAATAGCTTGAAATATCAGGTGTTGCGGAGCCAAGTATCAATGGGCAGGAATTGTATTCTGAAAGTTTGCGTGCAACCAGTCTGGCATCATATCTTGGAGCAGGAGAAGTTTGTTTATAGGCACTTTCATGCTCTTCGTCAATGATAATTAAACCGATATTTTTAAGTGGTGCAAAAACAGCAGACCTTGCACCTGCAAGAATTTTTATTTCGTTTTTATAAAGTTTTTGCCATACATCATATCTTTCGCCTTCAGAGATACTACTGTGCCAAATCGCAACATCTTGAGTGCCAAATTTTCTTGCAAGTCGTTTGGTTAGTTGAGATGCAAGGGCAATTTCAGGTGCAAGGAACAACACATTTTTACCGGATTTTATAGTATCATCTATCAGCTTGAAATAAACTTCTGTTTTCCCGCTTGCGGTTATTCCATGGAGCAAAATTTGTGGTGAAATTTCTTCTTTTATCTGTTTAGAAATTCCTTCATAAACTTTTTGTTGAGTTTCTGAAAGTGTAAATAAATCCTCTTTTTTATCAATATGCAAAATGTCTAACGGATTACGATAAATTTGTTCTTCAATAAGTTTTACGCACCCCATAGACTCAAGTTTTTTAATTGTTGCCCTTGTGGTTTTTGCCAGTTTTTCAAACTCAATTAATGGCATTTTGCCTTTGGTGTATAAAAGTTCTAAAACTTCTTTTTGACGTTTAGTTGCGCCATCTGTTTTTACAAATTCAATAATTTGTTCGGTTTTAAGAGATTTTTCAATGAGTTTAAGCGGAATTGCAGTATTTAAAACTGTAATCAAATCTGTACAATAGTAATTCGCCACCCATTCAAGTAATTTTAAATATTCCACAGAAAACAAAGGTGTTTCATCTAAAATTTTACTGACTCTTTTAGCTCGAATTTCCGGTGGTAAGTAATCCGAAAATCCTACGCAAAACGCGTTTATCAAACCTTGTCTGCCAAATGGAACCATTAAAGCTTGACCGATTTTAATTTTGTTTTGCATCTCATCAGGGATTAAATAACTAAAAGTCTTTACTCCCAAGGCTTTTAAATTTACAAGACATACTGCATATTTATGAAAAGGACTATCAGGCACTTCTGATGGTTCACGTTTTTTTAAAACTAATTTACGTGACGGAACTTCAAATAATTTGTTCTGAATACCATCTTCCATATATCCGATAATCCTTTTTAATAACTATATTATGTGTTTTTATCAACTACTCTTCAACTTCTGCTGACATAAATTCTTGTTTAGCTTCTTCAATAGCTTCTGTCAAGATGTCTAATTGGTCAGGAGTAAAAGTTACACCTTTTTTTGTAGGCAACCATGTTGCACCGTCATCAGTTGTATAGTATATTCTCATATTCAAATAGCTTTTACCTTTGTATTCACTAACTGAAATTTGTAATTGTTCAGTATCTGTTCTATCAATTGTTGCTAAAATTTTTGCATCTGCCATTATATTCTCTCCTTATTTCCCTGTGCTAAATCATATTAGCATAAAGTGATTTCAAAAGTAAAATAAAAGATGTTTCAAAACGAAACATCTTTTATTAATTTTTTATATTTTAAGAACAAAATTATTTTTGTTCTTCGCCACCTTCAAGCAAACTTGTTTGCTGAACATCTTCTGCCTGTTTTGCAGAATTATCAGTAGCTTGAGCCTTGATTGTTACATCATTATCATCAGGGTTCAAAATTTTGTTTACAGAACATACTGTATCATTGTCTGACAAGTTTTGTGCCCTTACGCCTGTTGCAGGACGACCTTGTTGAGAAATTGAACCTGCATTTAACCTTGTAACAACACCGTTTGCAGTAACAAGCATAATATCGTCAGATTCTTTTACAATAGTCAAAGCAACAAGTCTTGATGCTGATGATTTGAATTTAGTTGCGATTAAACCGATTCCGCCTCTGTTTTGAGTTCTGAATTCTGATAATTTTGTACGTTTACCAAAACCGTCAGATGTTACAACAAGCAAATCGGCATCATAATCTTGAGGAACTATATCACATCCGATTAGTTCATCACCTGAACGTAATTTCATAGATGTAACACCTCTTGCACTTCTGCCCAAAGGTCTCAAGTCTTGGATTGGGAATCTGATTGCCATACCACAAGATGTACCAATAATGATTTCATCTTTTGCAGTCGCAAGTTTTACCCAATTCAAGCTGTCGCCTTCATCCAAACCTATAGCGATAATACCGTTACGTCTGATGTTTGTAAAGTTATCAAGTTCAATACGTTTGATGTAGCCTTTTTGAGTAAGCATAATCAAATTCAAATCATTTGAGAATGAACTTACAGGAACAACTGCCGTAATCTTTTCATCTTGAGCAATTGGCAATACATTGATAATAGGCAAGCCTTTTGCTTGACGTCCGCCTTCTGGGAAGTCGTAAACATTCAAGCTGTAAACAGTACCTTTTGATGAGAAGAACAATACTTTGTCATGCATCATTGCAGTGAAGAAATGTTGAATATCATCATCATCTTTAGTTTTCATTCCTGATTTGCCACGAGTTGCGCGGTTTTGACGTTCAAATGTATCAAGTGAAATACGTTTCAAATAACCTTGGTGAGTAATGAATACTGCCATTGGTGTATTTGGTGTTAAATCTTCAATTGTAACTTCACCTTGTTCTGGTAAGATTTGAGTTTTTCTGTCGTCGCCATATTTTTCTTTGTCTTCAAGCAATTCACCTTTAATGATGTCAAGAATTTTTTGACGGCTTGCAAGAATTGATTCGTATTCTGCAATTTTCTTTAATAACTCATCATATTCAGCCTTAACTTTGTCTTGTTCTAAGCCTGTCAAACGTCTCAATTGCATTTCGAGAATTGCATTTGCTTGGTCAACATCAAGACCGAATCTGCTCATCAAACCTTCACGAGCCTCATCTGTTGTTTTAGATTTTTTGATAAGTTCAATAACTTCATCAATTGAACCTAGTGCAATAATCAAGCCTGCCAAGATGTGTGCTCTGATTTTTGCTTTCTTTAAGAAGAAAATTGTTCTTCTTGTAACAATTTCAATTCTGTGTTCAACAAATTCGTTCAATACTTCGTACAAGTTCATCAAGCGAGGTTGTTTTCCGCATAATGCAACCATGTTTACACCAAATGTAGTTGCAAGTTGAGTATATTTGAACAAATTATTTTTAACAACATCAGGTTTTGCATCGCGTTTTAATTCAATGACGATTCTCATACCTTCACGGTCAGATTCATCACGAATATCAGAAATACCTGTGATTCTTTGGTCTTTTACAAGTTCTGCGATTTTTTCAATTAATTGAGCCTTGTTTACCTGATATGGAATTTCAGTTACAACAATTGCTGTTCTTGCTTGACGTCCACCTCCGCCTGCGATTTCTTCAAAACCTGCAACAGCAGACATTTTAATTGAACCACGACCTGTTTCATAGGCTTGTTTAATATCATTTAAGCCGATAATTGTGGCAGCTGTAGGGAAATCCGGTCCTTTGATATATTCCATTAATTCAGGGATGGTAATTTTTGGATTATCAATCAAGGCGATAGTTCCATCTACAACTTCGCAAAGATTGTGAGGTGGAATGTTTGTCGCCATACCAACTGCGATACCTGAAACTCCGTTTAATAATAACATTGGAAGTCTTACAGGCAATACTGAAGGCTCTTGTAATGAACCATCGAAGTTCGGTTCAAATTCAACCGTTTCACAATCAATATCCGCAAGCATTGACTGAGTGATTTTGTGCATACGAGCCTCTGTATAACGCATTGCTGCAGCCCCATCACCATCGACAGAACCAAAGTTGCCGTGACCATCAACCATTAAGTAACGAGTTGAAAAGTCTTGAGCCATACGAACCAATGCTTCGTATACCGAACTATCACCGTGTGGGTGATATTTACCAAGAACTTCACCGACGATACGTGCACATTTCTTGAATGGTTTATCAGGATACATTCCTAATTCATTCATTGCGTACAAAATACGTCTGTGAACCGGCTTTAAGCCATCACGAACGTCCGGCAATGCACGTCCGACAATTACACTCATTGCGTAATCAATGTACGAGCGTTTCATTTCTTCTCTTATATTAACGGGAACGATTTTCCCGTGGTCAAACATGTTCTGCTGAGTCAATACTCTTCCCTCCAGTCTATACTCCTTGATTCAAGTATAGCACAAACAAAACAATTTTGGCTAAATCTTTACAAATGGAGCACAATTTACCTAAATCAATATAAGAAAAAGTGAAAATAGAAAAGTGAAAATTCCAATTATTGTATTAAACATATAAATTAAAAACCCAATTTCGGTAAATTTTGAGCGCTCAATATTTTCAACATACTTTCTGAATTTTGATTCGCAGAAAAGTCCGCTAAGTAAAAGAATATTCATCGGAAATACAACTAAACTTATACATACTGCAATCAAAACAGTTCCATAAGGGCGTAGATTTGGATTTTCGATTAAGTAAATATGCAACAAATAAGCTGGGATAAGAAAAATTTCCACAAATCCAATAATTGATAAAAATTTGTACATTGCATATTTAGAAAACTTTTTCATATATTTATTATAACATATTAATCAAGAAAACATATAAATAGGATGAGAAATGAAAATACTTATTACAGGCGCGAATGGAATGTTAGCCAAAGATTTGATACAAATTCTTGAAAATCAAAGATATTTGGTCGTTGGCAAAACTCATCAAGATTTAGATATTACAAATAAAGATTCGGTTATAAAAGTTTTAAAACAGGAAAATCCTGATATAGTTATTCAATGTGCTGCTTATACAAAAGTTGATGATGCAGAAAACAATCTAAATCTTGCAAGAAAAATCAATGCAAAAGGATGTGAAATTGTTGCAAAAGCTTGTAATGAAATTGCTAGTACAATGATATATATTTCGACCGATTATGTTTTTGATGGTGAAAAATTCTCTCCATATACAACTTCTGACACTCCTAAGCCACTCAACAATTATGGTTTAACTAAGTATGAAGGAGAATTGGCAGTTAAAAATAATTGCCCAAAATATTATATTGTCAGGACAAGTTGGTTATATGGAAAATTTGGCAAAAATTTTGTTGATACAATGTTAAATTTGGGTACAAAATATCTAAATGGAGAAATTTCAGAACTCAAAGTTGTGGATGACCAAATTGGCTGTCCAACTTGGACAAAAGATTTGGCACAATGGATTGCAAAAATAATTAAAAACGAACCGAGCTATGGAGTTTATCATATTTGCGGAGGTGGTAAAGCCAGTTGGTGTGAATTTGCTAAAGAGATTTTTAAAATAAAAGGGATGAATGTCAAAGTTACACCTTGTACAACAGAAGAATTTTTGCGTCCTGCCAAACGCCCACACTATAGTGTGATGACTCCAAGTTTTATTATTCGTCCTTGGCAAGAAGGACTTGCAGAGTATTTGCAGGATGGTGGGCAATTAAGTTGAATATATCACTCTGAACTTGTTTCAGCATCTCAAATAAAACGTATTAGTCTTATGTAAAATTTGTAATATTTAAGACCCTGAAACAAGTTCCGGGTGACTTAGGACTTTTCGATTTATCGTCCCATAATCTCATCTGCCAAGCGCTTATAGGCAGGATTTTTCGGTGAATATTTTGCATAACGAGTTAGTCTTCTTTGGGCAATAACCTTCAATTGCTCAAGTCTTTCAGGATTGCCATTATTTACAAAGAACAACATTGCTTGCTTTCTATGCTCAAAAAGTTCAGATTCAGGCATTTTAGCAAGCACATCTCCAAAAGTTTCAGGGCGAGTTTTTCTATCCCACTCATAAAATGGAGTGTTCAAAAAACAAAAATCTTTCATCCAAGATAAAATACACGGAGTCCATGAAACATCTTCATACTTCAAAATTCCAAGCGGATGAGCCTTCACGATGGATGCGCGATACAATTTGTTCCAAATCGCGCAATTGTAAAATCCTGGGGTATACATTATCTCAAAATATTTGTCCATCGGAATAGCCTTATCGACTTCAAAAGGCAATTTGCAATGTGTCGTATATCCTCGGTCAACAAGCCTGTATAACGGAGCAATCGCAACGTCACAGTGATTTTTCTCAATTGAATTATATAAACTGCTAATCATATTTGGGCGAATTAAATCATCATTGTCCATAAATGCAATATATTCACCTTTTGCAGCCGCTATACCGACATTTCTGGTATCTGCGACTCCTCCGTTTTGCTTTTGGAGTGCGACAACATTTTTATAATTCTGTGCGTACCAATCAATGATTTCTTGGGTGGAATCAGTGCTGCCATCATTTACAATCACTATTTCGAGATTTTCAAAATCAGAGGCTAAAGCGCTGTCAATACTTCTTGCAATATAATCTTTGGAATTGTAAGCAGGAATAATCAATGATACTAAAGGTTTTTCGTATTTGCGCTCACTCAAACTGACAGGCATGGATTCAGTCACAAATGTTTTGCCGTTAGGAGTTGATATAAAGGCCTTAATGACAAATTCAACATCATCTTTAAAACCTTTGAGGCAGGTAAAATGTTTCAAGCCGTCTGTAGTTTCAAAAATGGGCATATTCATCCCTTTTGCAAATATCGCAAACCCATCTGCTCTGCCTTTATAAAGCCAAGACAAGAAGATTTTGTCGCCATAAGATTTATATGCACTCAAACTGATAAATTCGTTGTCATTTGGGGTGAAAACTTCAGACGAGCCTAAATTTACTCTTTTGTTATCTAAAATTGCAAACGGTTTTATTTTGTAAGTCGAATTTTCACTATATGGAATTTGCGCGCAATGTGTTCTGAAATTTTGCTCACCGTTAAATCCGTTGCCATTATTGACATATAAACGATAACCTTGTGCTGATGGGTAATCGTTATAATACGCTTTTATTTCATTTGAATTTTTGCCACAAATGACATCAATTGAATTTACGCTGATGATAAATTGAGCAGAAGAATCAATGATATCATTATCTTTTACCGCTTGGATAAGGCATTCGTTATCTCCGAATGGAAGTAGAGATAAGGTTGTAAAAGTGTCTCCACAAACTTTGGTAACTTCTGTCATTACACCATCAATTTTTATCAAAACTCTATAATAATCAGCTTTGACATCTTCCCACCAAAGCGAAACACAAGACTCTTTTACTTCCATACCGAATTTCATATTACTTAATCCTCTTTATAGAATAAATTATAGCAGATTTTTTAATTTTTACCAGTGTTATGTGGCTTGTGGTATGATTTTTCGGTAATTTCGACCCATTTTGCGTGGTTATAATTTTCATAACTTTTTGCAAATTTAATCAATGCGCTGACTAAGATTCTTCCGCTATCAGATTTGCCGACAATTAGATAATCACCTTGTGGATTTTCGCAATACATAATTTCTTTGTGGACGATTTTGTCAATATTTGTTTTCGGATTTTTGTTTATAACGGTTTTTAACCACATGGGCAAAAGTTTGATTGGTGTGGTTTTGCGCATCAAAAGTTCTTCGTTATGTTCTTGTAAAAATTTTGCAAATTCAGATAGTATCATAATTGTCCTTAATAATTTTATGTTGTCGGTTTGGAAAAGCTGACCTACAATATGTTTTTTATTCCTATTATTCCCATGGGGTGGTGGCTGCAAAACAAACAATATCACAAATCCCATTTGTGTTAAAGGCTTTTATCATTTCTTCAAACGTTGATCCTGTCGTACAAATATCGTCAATTATCAACAATTTTTTATCAGGCAAAATCTTGTCTGCGCATACTTCAAACGCGTTTGATAAATTCATCATTCTTTGAGATTTATTTAATTTATATTGTGGTTTGGTATCTTTTACTCGCTTGATGCAATCGAAATTAACTTCATATCCTGACATTTTTGCAAACTCTGTTGCCACAAGCTCCATGTGGTTGTATTTTCTTTGCTTTTTACGTTTTGGGAAAATTGGCACAGGAACAATCTGAAAATCTCCTTCTAAATCGAGTTTTTGCCAGTATTGCCACATAAATTTCGCAAGATAATAAGCCAATTCCTTTTGTCTGTGGTACTTCAGACCACGGATTAGTTTTTGTAAATTTTTGGAATATACTCCAGCGCAATAAATATCTGTTTTCAATACTCTACGATTGACATCTACAGACAAAAAATCTAAATTATCAAAGCATTTTGAGCACATTTTAGCAGATTCATACGAATTTGCACAGAAATAACATTTTTTCTTATAAATCCAATCTAACAGCCCAATTAAAAAATCTTTCATAGTAAAAATCTTAGCATGAAAATCACTTATTTACGCGCTCGTAGGTAATCAAATCTTGAATTTTGCAATCTAAAACTGTGCACAATTTGTCCAAGGTTTCCAGTCCTAAATTTTGTTGTTTACCGTTAATTATTCGAGAAACAGTAGTAGCGTGAATCCCTGTTTCTTTCTGAATTTGCACCGCAGAAATATTCTTTTCCCACATAAGTTCTCTAAGATGAATTTTTATCATAGTGATATTCTAACTTTAAAGGGGGTAAGGTTGATTAATGTTAGCACATATGCTAATGTATTAGCACATGCGATAAATTATTGTTTTATATGTTAATATTAGGAGATTTTGCAGTATGAAAAATATGTTATTAAGAAAGGTGAAGTTTGGTTTTACATTGGCTGAAGTTCTTATCACCCTTGGCATAATTGGTGTTGTTGCAGCCATGACGATTCCAACATTGATAGCAAATACAAGAAGTCAACAATATCGTTCAAGATTCAAGAAAACAGTATCTACATTATCTCAAGCTGCAAGGATGTCTCAAGCTCAATATGGATTTGATTATGCAGGGCTTACAAAGGCTTGTGGGGCTGATGGAGCAAGTGAAAACCCAGATTCAACTCAAACCATTTGTGCTCTATTAAATGGAACATTGACAGGTGCAACATATTTTGCAAAAGCTTCAGATATTCCAATTCCGCAAAGTCAAAAGAACAAAGGTTATAATATTTATTCTCCGTATATTAATCAATTTTCAACTCACGATTTGGCAAATGCGCATGCGTATGTTTTGCAAGATGGGACAATTGTCGCATTCCACCAAGGGATGGGGCTATATCCTTGTGAACTTGCGATTGGTTCAACACTTAAAGATACTTATGTTGCGGATGGTGCAACAACCACGCTTTCAAATTGTTATGGATTTATTGATGTGAATGGTACAAACCTTCCAAATAAAGAAGTCTCATGTTCTGCCGGTACTAATTCTTTGTCAGCAAGTGATTGCGTGGTAAAGAATGATGCAGCACACATGACAGATATTTTTCCTATTAGGTTTCATGATGGAATAGTTGAGCCAACAACAGCAGCAGGAAGGTATATATTAAGAACTACAAAATAAATATTATTCATTTTGTGCTAAAATCTTATGCATGAAAAAGATTATTTTTATATTAATTGCAATGGTGGCTCTACAGCTTACTGTTCCTGCTCAAGAAACCAATTTAACTTTCATGTACATCAATGGTTCAAATAACAATGACAAAAAAATGAAAGATTGGTATATTAGGGGAGTAAACAAGCTCCATCCTGTTATGAAAAAGAAGTTTGAAAAAAACTCTCAAATTCGCAAGTGGTCGAAAGATAACAAACTTGTTATTGAAGATAAACCTGTGATATTCTTTTGGGGGTACAACAGCAAGACTGACCTTGATTTTGTGAAAGACAGATTGAATATCTCAAAGGCATTTAGTTCAACTTTGGCTTACGAAATCAGAAGTTTGTTGACACAATTTATGCATGATGCGATTTGGGTACAAAAAACGCACAATATGCTACCGATTTTGGATGACCTTAATGAACAAGTAAAAATTCAAGCACAAAGTGGTCAAAATGTTATCCTGTACGGGTATTCGGCAGGTACATTTGTTACATATCAATATTTGTTATACAAATTGCCTTATATCAAAATTGACAATTTGTTTGAGGCGCTTGAACCTGATGAAGATATAAAATCTTTCGTCAAAGAAAATCCTAAAAAAGACACCTGTTTGTCTGCCCTATCTTATGACAAGGGGAATATTGGTGTGTTCACAAACACTGGGCATTTGGTTCTAAATCAAAACAAAGAACAATTAAAAAAGAATTATCTAAGCTTAGATGAAATGACAGACAAATACTGTGCTCCAAAAGGCTATGTCAGAGGTGTTGTGAATTTTGCAAGTCCGATTCCATTGTTTTATTCAGATTTGGCAGACCCTCATTATGAAATCAATTTTTACAACAAATACATGATGAAATATGTTCTTGAAAATGGAATATATTTCTTGACGGTAAACTTTAGAGAAGACCCACTGGGATTCCCTTCAAGCAACAATTTGACAATTAAGCAAATCGAAGAGCGTATAGGACTGACAATTGAAAATCCGACAGGAGTTGTTTATGACAATTCGGCTGTGTGGTCAAAGCGTTCGGCTTTTCTTGCTCATACTTCATATTGGTCGGCAAGAGGGACTTTTGCTAACGGCGTTGTAAAAAGTTTTGTGAACGGAACAAAATTTCAGTATAATGAAAAGTATCAAAATAAAATTTTACAAAAGAAAAATAAGAAATCAGAGGTGTTATAAATGACAGAAACTACAGCAAATTCGGTACTATTTGACCCTGGGTACGCTCAGCATACTACAATTTTATCAATCAATGTCGAATATATTTATGCAAATATTGCACAATTCAAAAATTTTGGACAAAGAAAAATGAAATTCAAAGCTTGCTATCCGCAAATTATAAAAATGGTGGACAACAATGTTGGCTTTTGTCTTGGGTGTTTGTTGTGGGCTGTTTATATAAAGTCATTGGGCGAATTGCAAATCGAAGGCAATCCATGTCTTGGTGATACATACAACAAAGAAGAAACTGTTGAAGAGGCTGATTATTCTATAAATTTCTTTGAAAAATTGAAAAAAGATGCAAAATATTACATCAATGAAAATTATGAAATCAATCCGCTTTTTGTAAAAATTCTTGAATTGTACAAAGAATTTTTGACCTTGAATTGCGGATTTGTAAATACTAAAACAACTAAAGATATCGTTTTGCCTGATGGATTTAAAATTCCAAACAAAGAAAACTTAGAAAAAATCCACAATAAAATTCAAGAAGTAATTAAAACAGGCAAACTTTTAGAATTAACTGAAGTTTTAAATTTGGCATACGAAGGATAAAATGGCAGAGTTAAAAGAAAAATTATACCAAATGTTTATCCTCGGACTTGATGGAGGAGGTTATAAACAAGCATTGCATCAAGGGTTGGGTGGTGTGATATTTTTTACAAAAGATATTCAATCCCAAAATCAATTCAAAAATCTGATTTCAGAAATAAAATCGGAGTCTAAAATCGTACCGTTTCTATCTATAGACCAAGAAGGAGGTAGAGTTGAGCGTACTGAAAATATTCATAATGGTAAAAAATATCTTTCTGCAAAGTATGCCTTTGAAAAAGGTTTAGACTTTTTAGAATTTCAAACTGCTGAAATTGCCTCAGAGCTTAAAGATTATGGAATAAATTTGAATTTTGCACCATGTATTGATACCAATACAAACCCTAAAAACCCAATTATTGGCGAAAGAGCTTTTTCTTCAAACCCTGACGAGGTTATAGTAGGGGAGAGTGTAGTTTCTAAAGTATACCGCCAAAAAGGGATTCTTCCATGCGTAAAACATTTTCCGGGACATGGGGACGCAAATGCAGACAGTCACTTGTCTTTGCCAAAAATTGATTTGTCGTTGCCAGATATGGAGCAAACTCATATAAAACCATTCAAAGCGGCAATAGATAACGGTATTGAAATGATTATGGTTGCTCATTTGCATTGCACATGTTTTGAAAAAGAGCCGATTCCGACTTCCCTTAGCAAAAATGCAATTTCTTATCTTCGAAATACTTTGAACTTTGATGGAGTAGCAATTTCTGATGATATGGTGATGAAAGGAGTTGCTGATTTTGGAGATGTTGAAGCTTGCGAAATGGGGATACGCGCAGGGTTAAATATGTTTATTTATAGATATTCTGATGAAAAAACGATTAACATAATTGAAAAAATTTACCAAAAAGCTATAATTGATGAAGAACTAAGAGGAAAAATTGAGGAGTCTTATTTGAAGATTATGGCTCTAAAAGGCAGATATTTTAACAAATAAAACGGAGAGTTTAAATGAAATTAAATATCATTGATAAATGCATAGTTGGCATAGTTTTACTAATTATCTTATACGCGGCTTTTATTAATATAAAACCATACATACATAAAAAAAGCCATCAATTTCTCGGACAATATCCACAAGTTGAGGAGCATACACTTTCACATCATATAGTTGAATATTCTGAAAAATACCATGCTTTTGAAGATTTATTTCATTCCAAAACTCCTGTTTTTACATACGGTTATAATCCGCTTTCTATTGAAATAGGAAATAATAACGCATACCACAAAAAATTGGAAAAGAAATATAATTCTGCAAACTTGAATTATAACTATATCCCTTATACAAACTGGAGAGAAAAAATTGCAGAATTAAAAGACGAATTTTTCCCTGTTCCTGACAATGATGCTTGTTTTGCGGAAATTGGTATAGATGAAGAGTTCCAAAAATTAACAGATGTTGTGTCTGTTTGCTTAGCTAATTCTTGTATTATAGATGCTCAACATCATAAATATACGATATTAGGAAGGGATATTGATTTTATTATTCAACAACTCCAAGCTAATAATCCACCGACGAAAGCAAATTAATAAACTTGCGAAAATTTGATTTATAACTATAATTAAACTAAAAAGGGAGAGTGTATGAATCTGGAAAATATAAAAAGAGTTGACCCACAAGTTGCGGAACAAATTGAAGAAGAACTAAAAAGACAACAAGAAACCATTGAACTTATTGCGAGTGAAAATTGTACGTCCCTTGCGGTTATGGAGGCATGCGGAAGTGTATTAACAAATAAATATGCAGAAGGAAAACCTCACAAAAGATATTACAATGGCTGTGAGCATATTGATGTAATTGAAGAAATTGCGCAAAAAAGAGCTTGTGAATTGTTTCACATGGATCATGCCAATGTTCAACCCCATAGTGGTGCTCAAGCAAATATGGCAGTTTTTATGGCTACAATGAAACCTGGTGATAGGGTTTTGAGTATGGATTTATCTAATGGTGGTCATTTGTCTCACGGTTCACCTGTTAATTTTTCAGGTTTGTATTTTGATGTGAAAAGCTATGGAATTAATGAAAATGGCGAAATTGATTATGAAGATGTTCGTCAAAAAGCAATTGAACATAAGCCAAAACTTATTATTTGTGGGGCAAGTAACTACTCTAAAGTAATTGATTTCAAAAAATTTAGAGAAATCGCTGATGAAGTGGGAGCATTGTTATTAGCTGATATTGCGCACATTGCCGGTTTAGTTGTTGCAGAAGTTCATCCTTCACCTGCTCCATATTGTGATTTTGTAACAACTACAACTCACAAATCACTAAGAGGACCTCGAGGTGGAATCATTATGTGCAAAGAAGAGTTTGCGAAAGATATTGATAAAGCGGTATTTCCTGGTATGCAGGGCGGACCTTTAGAACATATTATTGCAGGTAAAGCGGTTGCACTTTTAGAAGCATCAAAACCTGAGTTTGTTGAATATGCAAAGCAAATTGTTAAAAATGCTAAAGCGTTGGCACAAGGTTTGATGGATGAAGGTTTAGATATTGTTGGTGGAATGACAGAAAACCATTTGATGACGTTGGATTTGAGAAAGACTGGTAAAACCGGTAAAGATATGGCAAATGTACTCGAAAGAGTTGGAATTACAGCCAATAAAAATACCGTACCGAATGACCCTCAAAGTCCGTTTGTAACAAGCGGTATCAGATTAGGTACTCCGGCAGTTACAACAAGAGGATTCAAAGAAGAAGATATGAAACAAGTTGCAAAAATTATTGCATCTGCGATATTTTCATCAGATAATGAAACTGAATTAAGCAAATTAAGAGAAAAATCTCTTGAATTATGCAAAAAATATCCACTATATAGTAAGTAAAAACAAGGAGACGAATTATAATTATTAAGTTAGCACATTCTCAAATAATCGGAACAATAATAGCCTATATTTTTGGGGTATTTTTAGTTCCTATGGTAATCAGTTTTTCAAAAAGAGAAGGACTTGTTGATGTCCCAAATGAAAGAAAAATTCATACAAAGCCTATATCCAGAATAGGTGGCGTTGCAATTTGGGCAAGTACAATGCTGACATTTTTGTGTCTTGTTCTTATGAGTTATTATCCTTATGGAAAGCTTATGTCAGGGATTTTGCTAGGTAGTTCTTTGATGTTTTTACTTGGTTTAATTGATGATGTATATGGGCTTGGCGCAAAATTTAAATTGCTTATTCAAGTTTCAATTGCTACAATAGTTTACCTTTTGGGTGTACAAATAAATAATGTTCCTTTCTTTGGTGGAATGGATTTAGGGTGGTTTTCATACCCAATAACGTTGTTGTGGATTGTAGGTATTTCAAACGCAATGAATTTTATTGATGGTGTTGATGGGCTTGCAGGGTCAGTTGTGACAGTAAATGCTATCACATTGGCAATTCTTGCAATTACACTATCTCCGCCAAATCCGATTAGTGCTTTGATAGGTTTTATCTTGGCAGGTTCAATGTTGGCATTTTTAACATTTAATTTCAACCCTGCAAAAATCTTTATGGGGGATAGCGGTTCGTTGTTTTCAGGCTTTTTGCTTGCAACAATTTCAATTACCGGAGTAATGAAAGTTGCAACTCTTGCAATTTTGTTGCCGTTTGTAGTTTTGGCGGTGCCAATTATTGATATTACCTATGCAAGTTTAAGAAGGATTTGTAAAGGTCAATCACCTTTTGTTGCAGATGCTGAACATATTCATCATAAATTATTACATGCTGGATTTTCTCAAAAGAAAACTGTTGTAATTTTGACCTCTGTTGCAATTCTTGCAGGTGGTTTGGCATGCTTATTTGCGAGTCATAATGCTATTAAATACGACTTTTTCCTAACTTTGGCATTAGTTGGTGTAATGTTATTATTGAACCTTGTTAGAGTATTGACAAAAAAATAAATTTCCAATATAATGCTAACAAATATGAGGATTTGATTACTCAGTTTTAGACAGAATTTACTCTGAATAAAATATTTAAGTGCAGGTCCTTGTCACATACACAACAAAGTTAAGCGTACAGCTTAACTGCTACACTAAATATTTTTATTAATTGAGTCTAATAAAAATAAAGACAAGGAGTGACCTTGTCTTTTTCTTTTTTGTGTACTATGTCAAAGCGGCATCAAATTCGCTTTTGTAGCCATAGTCAGAAAATAATTTCATCCGATTTTGTGCCATTGCTTCTTGAGCGTTTGTCTCATATTCTGCAATTTTGGCTTTAAGTTCTTTATTTTCTTTTGGTAACAATTCAAACAATTTACCTAAATCGAATAAACAAAATGAAATTTCTGGCATACTCATATCTCCTCATATACTTCACTTTTATATAAAGTTTTTTTTGAAGTTGAAATTTCACAAAATGCCGATATGTGAAGTTATGTAAAGGTTATATGCTGGATAAAAATGCCTAAAATAAAGCTATACACGCTTTTTAGCTAGAATTATCATCATTCCGACAATGCCTACAACAAACAAGCAGCAAGATGCTATTTCAGCTATAGGAAGACTCCCTAAATTTAAAGCACTATCAATTCTTATGCGTTCAATAAAGAACCGTATTATGGCATAAATAACTAAATACAGAAAAAATACTAAGCCTTTGTATTGCTTGCCAAAATATCTTAAAACCATAAATAAAATTGCGAAACCAAAAATATCACAAATACTTTCGTATAAAAATGTAGGATGGAAAAGTGTATAATTTGAATATTCAAAAATGCGTTTTCCCTCAGGGATAAAAAGTCCCCAATTTTGCCCGATTATTGGTAAACCATAAGCTTCTGAATTGAAGTAATTTCCCCACCTGCCAATTGCTTGACCTAAAATTGTAGCGCATCCCATAGAATCAAGTAAAGGTAGAAATGAAAGTTTTGCTTTTCGTGCAACAAATAACAGGCTCAATATACCAAACAAAATTCCACCATGAATAGATAAACCGCCTTCTCTGATATCAAGTATTTCAAGTGGATGTGTAAAGTAATAACTTGGATTAAGAGAACAAAAATATATTCTAGCTCCTAAAATTCCGCAAAAAATAATTAAAGGTGAGTATTCAATAATTACATCCTTGCGTTCTGTCGGATTTATTTTGTTGTGTAAAAAATTTGCCATCAACATCCCAACGAAAATTGCGAGAGCCATGGTTATTCCATACCAATAAACAGGAACATTAAAAATGCTAAAGGCTACTGATTGTGGGGCAGGTATAATCATAATTTATTCCTGAACAGTTTTATTGTCTGATTGAGTTAATTTTTGTATTTGCTGTTCGACATCAGCTTTGTCTTGCGCATTAGGATTTAATTCTAAATATTTTTCATAATTTTGTGCAGCTGATTCTTTTAGTTCTTTTATCAAATTTTCTTCTTTATCTGTTAATTTGATTTTTTCTTCAAAATTAATATCTTCTGCTTTTGGAGTATACAAAGTTTCGTCAACATTCATTCTTACACGACCTTGCATCATATCAACTGCCAAGTTGTTTTCTGCTGTAGCTAACGAATAGTATGAATCTGCCATATCAGGTTTCATTCCGATAACTTTTTTGTATTCTTCAACAGCATTGATATAATCTTCTGCTTGAGTATATACAACAGCCAAATTATAATGAGTTTCAAACACAGATGGGTCAAGGTCTATACTTGATTTTAATCTTTCGATTGCTTGAGTGTAATCCCCTTTATCTGCGTACATTTTAGCTTTGTTGTTCAAATCCTGAACTGCCAAATTGTTGATACATGCTGTTGATACAACCGCGACAAATAACACGCTGGCAATCAAAAGAACTTTTTTCATTTATATCCCTCTTCTTTACATGTTAAGCTGATGTTAAAGTAATTATAAATTAAGAATAAAAATATGGCAAATTTCATTAATTTAAGTTACAATAGTGGAGTAAAAAAGGAGAATTTATATGTCAGACGATAAAGTAGTCAGCTTAGGTGCAAAGAAAAAGGCTATCACTGACGAAAAACATCAAGAAGAAAACGGTCAAAATGTTGAACCTGTGTATTGCAGTTTTTGTGGAAGACCCAATACGCAAGTTATAAAAATGGTCAAAGGTCCAGGAGTGAATATTTGTTCAGAATGTGCTATGATTGCGGTTCAATATTTGATTTTGCAAGACAGAATGCCGTCTGCGGAAGCTCAACATATTTTAGATGCGTTTTGGGGAAAGGCAAGATAATTTAAAATGACAACCTCCAAGTTTAAACAATTAAATCCGTTCGAGTTAAAAAATGCAATAACAACACTACTTAACAAAATAAATTCGGTAGATGATATTCAGAATTGTCTTGCTGATTTTGAAATGCTAGATGCTCAAGAAGATAAAAAAGTTATTTCAAAAGTGTTGTTTAAAGAATTGTCAAATGCAGATACTGCAAAAATACCTGTAATCTGTTTTATGCTGGAACATTATGTACAAAAAGATGAATTGGTTAACAAACTTTGGGAGTCTTTAAAAAATCAAAATTTGCAAACTGAGGTAAAAATCACAATATTAAACCTTTTGCGAGATTTAGATGCTGATTGGTCTTATGAATCATGTGAAGAATATTTGAACGATGCACAAAGTTTGCTTGATGAAAATACAAAGCAACTTTTAAATACTGCTGTAATTAATCCAGAGGTTCAAATTGATTTTATGGACTTTTTGACAACTCTTAGAGTCCAAGACAAGATTACCTTGTTAAATTCGTTTAGTGAGGATTTTGAATCTGATGCTTTGGCAAATATTTTGATTCCTGTTTTTGTCTCAGAACCTAATAGTCCTGAAGGCAAAGAGGCGTTAAAGCTTTTGGCTGATACAAAATCGCAACTTGCATTGCATGTTCTTAATGAAATGTTGGCATTATCAGATGGAGAGTTATCTCAGGCTATTCGTAAAAGTCTTTCTACAATTAAAATTTCAGGAATGAGGGAAGATAACACAAAAGAATTTTACACAAAAATTTTATCAAATAGCAAACCTTATAAATTTTATATGACATATCCTGATGGGCACGGTGATCAAGCGTTAATTTTTACGAGAATTACGAACAATGAAAAAATCAGATTCGTATCTATTGTAATCAATATTGAAACCGGTATTAGAGATTGTTTTGGTTTCTTTGAAATTTCAAAATTTGAATGTAGCAAAATTTTAGAAAGATTTTTGAGGGATGAAAAAACTATTGACATCAATCCAGAATCATTTAAAACAATTCTTTATAATGCAGAAATTACAACAATTAAAAATAATCAAAACAGTTGGAAACTTCCTTATGAATACGTTTGTTGGAAAAATCTGTTGATTGATATTGATTATGATAGTGAACCAATTGAACAAATTTTGAAAGAGCAAGTTTTTCCATCAAAAGTTGATTCTTCTATTATTGAAGAACTTGCAAAAATGAAAATATCAGAGCATTGGTTTTTGGATAGCGGTTACAGTAGTGAATTTGACGAAGTCTTAAGAGAATTAAAGTCAACACAAAATCTTGATGAACTTGTAGAAAATAATTTGGATAAAGTTTTTTATGAGCAAGAACGTCAGGCTTGGATAAAGAAATTGTATATGGCTGCGTATATCAAATTTGCAATTGGAAAAGATTCTGAAGCTGCTGAACTTTTAGGGTTGATAAATAGTGATGAACTTTTAAGTAAAATGTTTGAGATAATTCTAAGACGCAGTATTTATGAATATTTAGCGGTTGTTAAATATAACAAAAGTATTGATAAATATGACTTGACTCATGATGAAATAAACGATAAAATCAAGTATATTGAAGAAAAGTGGGTAAATAATGTATAAAGTTATGGCTCTTGATATCGGCACCAAACGAATAGGAATCGCTCTGAGCGATTATTTGTTGATGCTTGCAAATGGTCATTCTTATATTCCAAGAGAGCCGGAAGAAAATGCGTTAGAATCCATTAAAAAAATTGCTAAAGAAAACCATGTTGAAAAAATTGTAGTTGGTTTACCATTGAATATGGATGGTACTAAAGGTTTTCAGGCTGAAAACTGTGAAGAATTTGCGTCAAAAATCAAAGATTTTGAAGTGATTTTTGAAGATGAACGTCTGACCTCAGATACCGCAGAAGAAAATCTTCGGAATAAAAAAATAGACTTTAGAAAAGATAAAGGACTGGTTGATATTGAGAGTGCTTGTATTATACTGGAACAATATCTGTCACGTACAAAATAGAAAATAAAGGAGAATACCCAATGGCTATTGATGAAGAAAACATTATTGAAATCACAGATGATGACGGTACAGTAATCAAATGTGAATTGTATGACATTGTTGAATTTGAAGGAAAACAATATGCACTTTTAGTTGAAGCTGATTCAAAAGAAGAAGAACCTGAAGTTGTATTGATGAGATACACTGAAGAAGGCGAAGAAGTATTCTTCGAAACAATTGATGATGATGATGAATTTGAAAAAGTTCAAGAATACATTGAAAACCTTGAATATGAAGAAGGCGAAGACGAAGAAACAGAAGAATAGTAAGGAATCTCATTTTGTTTGAAAAATTTACGGAAAAAGCCGTTAATGTAATTGTTGAGGCTCAAAATACAGCGATATATGACCATTCTGATAAAGTTTTATCAGAGCATCTGTTGTTGGCTCTTGTAAAAGAGACTAAAGGATTTTGTGCCAAAATTTTCAAATCATATAACATAACTTATGAACGTTTGGCTGAAGAGATTTATCTGAGTTTAAATATTGAAGAATCGGATATGACCTCTTCTATTCCGTTTAGTGAGGATTTCAAACGAATTTTGACAGAAACTATGAAATTGATAGAAAAATCCGGAAATCCAACTGTGCACTATGAACACCTTGTTCTTGCTGCAATTAGTGACAAGCAGTCAAAAATTCCGCAGTATTTGGAAAACCTCGGATTTGATATCGAGAAATCTAAACCATTAATTGAAAAGCTTGTTCAAAGAAAAGTGAAAAAGGATTATCACCCAGAATTGGATGAAAATAAAGAGCAAGAAGTTAATTTGACTCAAGAAACAGACTCATTGTTTGACAATCCTCAATCATCAAAAGTCTTTGAACGAGCTGTTTCAAAATTATCAACTTCAAATTACGAAATTTTGGGAACAGAACAAATTATTTCTTCAATTTTGGAAGATAAAAATTCTGATTTAGCCAAAATTCTTGCTACATTCGGACTTACCGAAGAAAATTTTGAAGAAAAATTGGCTCAAGTGGATTCAAGGCAAGCTGAATATGAAGGACGTCAAATTGTATTTACTCCAAACGCTTTTAGAGCAATGAGTTTGGCTTTGCAAACAGCAAAAGAACTTGGTTCTTCTGAAGTTTTGCCTGAACACATGGTTTTGGGTTTGCTCAAAACCAAAAAAGGTGTTGCCTATAACATTTTTAAGGAATTACACATTAATGACGATGATTTGGCACATGGAATTATAAAACCAATCGAAAAACAAATGCCTGAAACTCTTACTATCCTGCGATTAGCAAAGCAAGAAGCAAGGCGAATCGGACGTGGAGTTGTCGGTACGGAAATGTTCTTACTCGGCATAATTGGTGAGGCTACAGGTATTGGCGCGGTTGTGTTAAAGGAATTAGAAATCAATATTCGTGATGCAAGAATTGTGGTTGAAAAAATTGTTGGCTGTGGTAATGAATATACCGATAAAGAAATGGTATTTACCAAACGTGCAAAACGTGTATTGGAAACGGCTTGGGAATACGCAAAAAAACAAAACAAAACAAAAATCGAATCTTCAGACTTGCTATATGCAATTACAACAGAACCTGATTCTCTTGCTATGCAAGCACTAGAGTCTCTAGGTACTGATGTTGTTGAGATTCGTGAAGGTATAAAAAAACACCTTGCCCATCAAAACTAAAAAGCTATGAATAAAATTGATAGTACAATTAAAACTTTTTTACAAAAATACGATTTAGAAAAATCAGATTTGGTATATCTTGTGGCTTTTTCAGGCGGTTTTGATTCAATGTGTTTACTTCATGCGCTAAAAAGAGTTTGCAAAAATAAAATTGTTGCAATTCACCTAAATCACAAATGGCGCGGTCAAGAGAGTGATAGAGAACAATTAAATTGTCAAAATTTTTGTAAAAATCTTGGAATAGATTTTTATAGTGAAGAACTGGACCAAAATATTGCGCATACAGAGACTGCAGCACGTGATGCGAGATACAAATTCTTTGAAAAGTGCAGTAAAAAGTTTGCTAGCAAGATTGTATTTACAGCACACAATAAAAATGACAATGCAGAAACTTTGATTTATCGTATTTGTATGGGGACAGGGGTTTACGGTTTACAAGGTATTAGTGCTCATAGAGATATTTATTATCGTCCGTTGTTATCTATTGCGCGTGGTGAAATCGAAAAATATTCTCAAAAATTAGGGCTAACTCCAAATTTAGATAGTTCAAATAATGATATAAAATATAAACGAAATTTTATTAGAACAAAAATTTTACCCTTATTAAAAGAAGTTAATCCAAATGTTATTGATACAATCAATTCGCTATCAGAAATTGCTCAGGATGATAACGAAATTATAAACGATTCAATTGATGAAATTTTGGGTAAAATTTCAGATAAAAATAGAATAAATATATCAAAATTTTTAGCTCACAAAATTAGTGTACAAAAACGAATTGTTTATAATATTTTTATCAAAAATAATCTTGATTATGATAGAAAAAAAATAGAAAATATTTTAAATTTTATCTACGAAACTAAAGACTCAAAGTCAGGTAAAATTTGTTCTTTAACTAACAATTTATGGCTTTTTGTTAATGAAAAATATATGGAAATTACTGATAAAAAATCCGAAAATTTTCAAAATGTTTTTATAAATAAAGAAGGAAAATATGAAATTGGAGATTATATTTTTGAGATAGAAAAATTTTCAAAAAATGTGAAAAAATTTCCAAAAGATAATGAAAATATTGCTTATGTAAATCTTGAAAATATTGATTTTGAATTTGAATTACGACAGCGTCAAGATGGTGATATTATAAGACCTTTTGGAATGAGAGGTTCTCAAAAATTAAAAAAATACTTGAATGCAAAAAAAATACCAAATCACCAAAAAGATAATCTTTTATTTTTAACACAAGGAGAAGAAGTTTTGTGGGCAATTGGACTGGGTATTAGTGATAGAATAAAAATTATATCTAAACCAACACATAGGTTGCAATTATATAAGAAAGAGGGCATATAAAATGGAATTAGATTTAAAACCTGAAGATTTAAAAATATTGTTTAGCGAAGAACAAATACAAACTAGAATCAAAGAATTAGCGCAAGAAATGAACAAATTTTATAATGGCGAAGAGGTTATTGCAATTTGTGTATTAAAAGGCGCTGTTATGTTTGCGGTTGATCTTGTAAAACATCTGGATATGCCTTTGCAGATGGAATTTATCAGATTATCAAGTTATGGTAGTGGTTTTTCAACATCGGGAAAAGTAAATGCCGTAGATATCAAATTGCCTGATTTAAACGGCAAAAATGTTTTAATAGTTGAAGATATTGTAGATACAGGTCTGACTGCAAAATTTTTGATGGATTTTATGCACTGTAACTTTAATGCAAAGTCAATAAAATTCTGCTCTTTGCTTGATAAAAAAATCACAAGAAAAGTCGATATAGAGCCGGATTATTATGGCTTTGAAGTTGATAACAAGTTTGTTGTCGGATATGGTTTAGATTATGAGGGATATTATAGAAATTTGCGCTATATTGGCTACAAGGAAATGTAATTTTTGAGGTTTTCAAATGTATAAAAATGCAATTGAAAAAATTAATAAATTTTATGATTTAGACTTGAACAAAACAACTCATCACAAGGCTATGTTTGATGTATTAGATGAGGTTATCAAGTTAGATTCTGCCGGAATTTTTTATTTGACACCAAATTTTTTGAGTCTTGAATATAGCAAAAATTTTCCGAAAATTGAAACAATTAAAATTGATGATTCCTTATCCAAAAAGCTGTATGACCCACATTATGAAGATATTTCAGATGATATAAAAAAACTTTTTAACAGCCAAAAATATCTGCTTTGTTCAAGATTAGAAATAAAAGGTGCTATTTTGGGTATTCTTGTAATTGAGCGAAACGAGCCGGATTTTTCTCTTGATGAAAAACTTATTTTTAAAACCTGCACAAAAATTATTGCTAATTTGTTAAAAGATTTAGAGGTTTCAAAAATTCTGAAAATGCAGGTCAAGGCAATGGAAGAAGGCATTGTAGAGACGCATCAGGCGTATGAAAATGTAAAAAAACAAAATTCAAAAATTAAAGAAAATGAAAAATTGCAAAATCAATTTATTGCAAATGTTTCGCATGATTTGCGCACTCCACTAAATTCAATTATTGGCTTTTCTGAGGCTCTTGGTGGCAAAATTTTTGGAGATTTGAATGATAAGCAATCAGAATATGTGGAGGATATAAAAGCCTCCGGAATTAAGTTACTTGGGATGATAAATGAAATTCTTGATATTGCAAAAATTGAATCTCACACTCTGAAATTAAACCTTTCGACCTTCAATATTTCTGATGCCATAATTGAAGCGTGTAATATTATTACACCACTGGCTGCTAAAAAAAATCTAACAATAAAGAAAGAAATTGAAGAACCTATAGAAATTATTGCAGATTATATGAAGATTGAACAGATTTTATTAAATATTTTGAGTAATGCTATAAAATATGCAAAGTCTGAAATTATAATTTCTACCAATTTAAAAGGTGAAAACTTAGTAATTTCAATAAAAGATGATGGCATTGGAATTCCGAAAAAGCATCATAAAAAAATATTTTCAAAATTTTTTCAAGTTGAAAGTGCTAAAACAGAAGCTTCAACCGGACTTGGTTTAACTATTGCAAAAGAATTTACTAAATTGCATGATGGAAATATTTCAGTAAAAAGTGAAGAAAATCAAGGAGCTGAATTTATAATCAAACTTCCGCATGCAAGGTGTTATTGCTAAATTTTTTAATCTTTCCCTTTTTTAACCATCAAATATATCCATGTCAACAAAAGTAATATCGAGCACAGTTGCATAAATATTGCGGTTAAAACTATTTGCAAGGAAAGACTGTTTGCAGAAGATGTTATCATTTTGGTCAAGGCAAAATATGTAATAATTTGTGCTGCAAATACTGCTAGATAATCTCTAAAATACAATTTTGATGCATCAGGCATTATATCATTCATTCGTCTTTTTATAAGAGCCAATAGCGGAAATTGATGGACAATATGGTATAGCGCACCAAGTCCCATTATTATCCAAAAGATATATTCTTGTGCTTTTGTGATAAAAAATGAGATCGCAACAGTCAAAACAAATGTCAACAAAAGATAAATAAACCAAAATACGAAATAACAAAGAAAAAAGAAATTAAACTCTTTTCGTTTGGCTGTTTCTGAATAATTTGTAATTTGTTTAAATGCATTAAAATACGTGTAGATAATTTCGTGCAATAATTCTTTTAGTTTATTCATACAAGCTCCCTTGTTAATAATTTTCGATTGTATCATTTATCATTTTAATCATTTCATTACGCAAAAATTTTGGAGAGACAAGTTCACAATCAGAAGAATAGCGCATAAGTCTATGCAGTAATTTCTCAAAATTACCTTCTTTATTTATGACTATCAATTCTCCATCCTGATTTAAACCTGCAGAATCTTCATTTTCTTTGAGTTTATATGTCTTTGCCAATCTGTTTTTTAATTTGTATACAACTGTTGTATTTAATTCAATATTGCTTGCGCGTTGAGGTAACATATTGATTGATAAAATTGTATTTATCGGTATTTCTAAGTTTTGTCTTGCTGATGAATCATAAACCTTTAAATAGGCAGTTTTTGAGTCATAGATAACCTCTTTGGGTGTGCATTTGCAACGAATTTCTTTTCCATCTTTTTTATATAACAAATTTATTACAAATTTTTCAGCGCAAATCTTTTCGCATTCATCAATTTGATTTCTGATATCTGAATAATAAAATGAAAAATCGTAATCAGAATTTTTTGTTAAATTATTCAGTGCAAATTTATCTTCTCCATCCATTCTAAGTTCAATTGATTTGACAAATTCATTAACTTTGCCGGTCAAATTTTTATCAGGAAAATTATTAGCGGTATTCACCAAAATTGCAAGTGATTTTAAATCTTCCACATTCATGTCAAGCGAATATAAGCTGCTCAATAATTTGAACTTGTGATTTTCTTTGACAATTTTCATTCCAAAAATTTTCAATGTATTTATGTACTTATTTATATTTACTTGGATATTATTTGTTGATTGCTCATTTATTTCATCTTTAAAAATTTCAATTACACTGCTGTATTCTGCCTTATCTTCATAAAGCAGTTTAATAAGTTGAAAAATTTTCAAACAGCCTGCGTTTAGTTTTTTGCTGTTTTTTCTTTCACTATTCTTTGCCAATGTATTCCTCTTTCATTTTTTTTAGTGTTGAAATAATGTGCGATTGAAAATCTTTTGGGTATATAACTTTACATTTTGCAGAATGGAATAAAATTCGTTGTGTAAGTTCAAATTTGTTTTTTGAAGTGATTTCAACGAGCAACTTATTTCCATCTTTTTGAATTATTTTTTCGCAATCCAATGTTTCAAAGTTTTCATTTTCATCTTTGTTATATTCATATCCGACAATAATTTCAGGCGATTGGATAGTCTTATTTTTTAGATTAACACTTACAATTTTTTCTATTTTTGAAACAAGAAAACTTGAGTATGTCTCATATTCAGAATTCATTCCACTGACATATAATTTGCCATTATTTATGTGTAATTTATCAACCAAAATTGTAATATTTTTTGCACCGGAAATTTTAGAATTGTAATAAACCGTTATTTCAGTATTATTCTTGGCATACATCATTAAATTTTCTATCAATTTTGGGTCAATGTTATTTAATGGTGAAATGTTTTGCAATTTAATTTTCAAATCTTCATTTGTAACATAATTTGAAAATTTAGTGAAAAATTGTTGTAAAGATATCAAATCAGAAACATCAATAGATTTAGAAATTGCCTTATAAATTTTAATGATGCTTTTAATTTGCTTATCATCAAATTTTAATTCAAAAGGGTGTGAATCTATTGCATAGCGTGTAATCCCATTATCATTTTTTCTCACGATTTTACAACCGATTTCTCTTAATGAATTTAGGTAAATCCTAAGTGTATCAAAGGAAACAGTCTCATGCAAATATGGATGATTTTCCAAGATTTCTTGCAATTCGTTATAAGATTTTGCACCATCTAATAGCAGTGAAAATATGAGTAGAGACTTAAATCCGGTAAACGACATCAGGTTATAAGTAACTGTATTTGTTTTTAAAAATTCTTTCATTTTTTAACTCTCAAATTACTACAATTCACTCTAGCACAAACTTTCAGAAAATTCTATTTGTAAAATTTACATGCTTTTTATTTTATCAGTAATTTCTCATTGTCAAATAAAAATTATAAAAAATTTTACATGATTTCATTAAATTTTCTTCATTAAGATTTTATAACACGAATTTTTGCTTACTAAATCAAGGGGCATGGTCGAATGTAAAAAAATAATAAAAATATTTTACTTGTAATCCTTTGGATTTAGGTCTACAGTAGAGTACATAAAGAAAGCCGAATTGAAAAATAAGGCTACCGGACAGAGGAAGGAAAAAGTTACTTTCAATTAGTAACATCAGACATAAAAAGTTTAGTTGGACAGTAGAAACAGAGGTGATGGCAAAAAGTCCAAAAGGGAAAAGAGATTTATTGAGGTTTGGATAGAAAAACTGTAGGATTAGGGATATATTATTTTTTAGTTTACATCTTAATAATTATTGTATATCTAGTTTATTAATGGGAGAAAAGCACAGACTTTTTTAGAAGAGAGTTAGTAAGGATAGTTGTAAACTTTTAATCAGCCTTTACTTGCATAAGTATAGGCTTTTTTATATGATAAAAATATGGAAGAGTTAGAGTCAAAAAAAGTTATAGCTTTGATGTCAGGGACATCATGCGATAGTATTGATGCCGGTCTTTGTGAAGTTTTTCCTGATAAAAGTGTTAAACTTATTCAAGGAATAAATTATAAATACCCAGAACACATAAGAGCAAAAATTTTTCAATTGTTTCGTGGAGAGGGTTCAATCAAAGATGTTTGTCAAATGAATTTTGTAATTGGTAAATGTTTTGCTGAGGCTGCAAAAGTTCTTATTTCTGAATTTGGGAAACCTGATTTTATTTCAAGTCATGGACAAACGATTTTTCATTATCCCTTTGATGAAAAAATTGACGATATTAGCATGAAAAGCACTCTTCAAATTGGTGAAAGTTCTGTTATTGCACAAGAAACAGGATGTTTAACTATTTCAAATTTCAGAGAATCTGATATGGCTCAAAACGGACAAGGTGCGCCGTTAGTTTGTTTTGCAGATGAAATGTGGTTTAAAAATAAAGGTAAGAATTTTGCAATCCAAAATATTGGTGGAATTTCAAATGTTACGGTTGTCTCAAAAGATTTTGATACATTTGGATTTGATACAGGTTTAGGTAACATAATGATTGACTATTGTGTTGGCAAATATTTTGGTAAAACTTATGATAAAGATGGCGAAATTGCTGCAAGTGGAATTGTTTCAGATAATTGGTTAGAATGTTTGCTTGCGGATGAGTATTACTTTATTGAACCGCCAAAGTCGACAGGACGAGAATATTTTTCAACTCAATATATTGAAAATGCTTTAAAATACGCTCCATCTGACCCAAAAGATATAATTGCAACTGTGACTGCACTGACAGCGCGAACAATTGCACAAAGCTATGAAAGATTTATATACCCAAATGTAGGCATTCACGAGGCTGTAATTTGTGGTGGCGGTGCGTATAACAAAACTTTAATGAAAATGTTGAGAACATATTTGCCAAAGCATATTGATTTGACGACTTGTGAAGATTATGGAATTTCTAATAATTTTAAAGAAGTTATGGCTTTTGCGCTGTTAGGTTTCTGCGCATATTACGGCATTCCAAACAATTTACCTTGCTGTACCGGAGCAAACAAACGGGTTGTCATGGGCAAGTTTACTTATTAGGGTTTTGGGTATATGTTGGCGTGAGTTGTAAAAACATAACTGTCATTCCGAACTGCGGATTTTGGCAAGTGCGCCGTGTGAACGGAGTGAACCCAGCACGTCCCAGTCCCAGTGAGGACTGCGTTGAGCCGTCCGAACTGCCAATAAATAATCCAAGACTGTTTCGGAATCTCTAATTAAAAACCCTTCACCCTCTCCCTTGAGGGGCGAGGGAACATGTGTCATGCTGAACTTGTTTCAGCATCTCCAATAAAACATATTAGTCTTATGTAAAATTTGTAATATTTGAGACCTTGAAACTCCGCAGTCGCATAAAACGTGACTTCACTTCGTTACGCATTCTGCTCCTGCTGTTCAGGGTGACAGTTTGTTCTTTTCTTTTTATTCCACTCACCTTGGTATTTTCTTCTTCTAACCTAATTGTAAACAAATGTAACAAGGCCGAAAGCATGTGAAATTGGGCGTTTTCTCATGTTTTTATATATTTAAGAAGAAAAAAAGAGAGCACAATTATGTCAGTTGAATTGAATAAACTGAATAGAGCAGGCTTTGGCGGCGGTACAACCGGTGTCAAGAAAAAGTCTAGCGGTATTGCATCTCAAGCCACTAAAAATTTGGCTAACTCTTCTGCTGCATCAAAATCATCAATATTTAGTGTAAAAAGTTCTAATAAATTCCATTTTACTGCTGGTGTAAACAATGTTAAAAATATGCACAAAGCAAATTATCAAGGTGTTAGAGCTTCGCTAAATTCTAGAACATATACCCCATCAAACACAGGCTATGTATCATCAGCAAGCAGCAATGTTCAATACAACGTTCAAAACGGCATGAGTAAAGCCATGATGACAGGGCAAGTAATTGGACAGATTGCAGGTGGCGTATTTGGCTTATTGAACCAAACAGGAATCCTTGGTGGTGGAGATAAAGTTCAAACTCAATCAAACACTAAACAACTTGACCAAATTTTGTCAGGTGGTAACAACCATAGTATTTCATTGAATTCATCATCAGCATCAAGTGCAATTTCAAGCATGCAAGGCGCAACTGATTCTATTACCTTGAGAGCATCTATTGCCACAGCAAATGGCGCACTTGCAACAATGAATAATGAAGCTGCAAAAGGAAACTATGAACAAAAATATGCAACTGCTAATAAGGAAATGACATCTTTGAAAACAGGTGTTAGCAATGCAAAAACAGGAGTAAAAACTGCTGAAAACAATTTGTCTACTGCAAATAACAGTGTTTCAATTTCTAAAGAAACAAGAGATACACAATTGGCAGCTTTGAAAAATGCAGATGCTACTTATGGCAAAGCTGTTGAAGCTCATACAAAAGCTAAAGACAATGTATCTCAAAAAGAACAAAGTCTTTCTAATGCTGAAAATACATTAAAAAATACTGACCGATATATAACAAAACAAAATCCTGATGGAACTACAACGCAAGTTGAAAATCCAGCTTATAAAGCTGCACAAGAAGCTGTAGACAAAGCTAACCAAGAACTTAAAGCCGCAAAAACAGCAGAAAAAGACGCTGAAACAGCTAGAAATGAAGCTAAGAAAAATGTAGACTCTTCTAATAAAGCTGTACAAACTGCGGAAGGCAATTTAGATAAAGCACAAACACAATTAGATTCAGCTAAGAAAACTCAAACAAAAGCTCAAAATGAATTACAAGACAATGAAAAAAGTTTAGAAAAAGCCGAAACAAAACTTGAACAAGCTGAAGCTGATGTTGAAAAATTTAAAGCTTATCAACAAGATTCTAAAAAATTAAAAGATGAAATCGACAAGCAACAAAAACGTCTTGAAAAGATGGAACAAGAAGAACAAGATGATTATAACAAATTAACTGACAAAATAAATAAAGGAGTTGATAAAAATATGAACCGCGCTAAGAACATTGATCCTAGTGACGGTATGAATTTAAAAGAAAAATGGTTGTCTTACAAAATGAAAAATCGTAACGAAAAAATGAATGGTCAACTAGACAAAAAAGAAGCTCTATCTCCATTAAATGCAGATAGCCAGTATATTAAACAATTGCAAAAAGGTCCAGCAACATTTGTTTCAGGAAACGAAAACTATTATAAAGGCACAACTCCAAGCGGACAAGAAGTATACTTTAGAGGAAAATCTCCTATTACAAAAGAAATGTTTGAACAAGCTCAAGGCGTTTCTGCTTAACCAAAGCTTTACAAACACTTTACATTTCAATACATGTATATTACAATATAGTCAGCAAGCAGTATTGCAAACGAAAAAAGAACGGTTACCCCGTTCTTTTTTTCACTAATAAGCAAGGGTGTTGTCAGTTAGTATTGCAATATGAAAAAGTGAAAGGTAGGAACAATGAAACAAGATATTAACAGATTGGAAGTTTTGAGCGCAATCACACCGCTAATCGAAAATACCGCAATGCGTTTCAACTTAATTCCTATCGAAATTGATTTTTCTAAAGAAAATCACCGTTGGTATTTGAGAATTTTCTTATACTCAAAGGAGCGCAACATCACTCTTGATGATTGTGAAAATGTGACAAGAAGTTTGGAGGGCTTTTTGGATGAACTCATCCCAGTTAAATACTATTTAGAAGTATCTTCACCGGGACTGGAGCGAAAATTTAAGTCAGAAAAAGAATTTGTCATCTTTAAAGGTAAAAGAATAAGTATCAAGTTAAAAGAACCATTAGAAGGCGAAACTGAAAAAATCTTCAAAGGTGAAATCTTGGACTATGACCCTAACGAAGGTTTAAAATTTTTTCGTTTTGATGATGGCACAGAACTTCAAATCCCAAAATCTAACATTCAATCAGCAAAACTGTATATTGATTAGCTGAAGGAAGAAGGCAATAAGTAGCCTTAATATTTCTGTAATTTTAAATAACATAACAATCGCCAATTATAGGCAGAAAGGTATAAAACACAATGATTAAAATCGGAGCAGGAAACTTAAATGAAGTTTTTGAAGAATTAGAAAGAGAAAAAGGCATTTCTAAAGATGTCGTAATTTCTTCTTTATGTGATGCAATGGTTGCAGCTTATAAAAAACACTTGAGAATTAAAGAAGTTGAAAATGTTGAGGCATATTTAGATGAGCAATCAGGCGAAATAGGTATTTTTAAAGGTAAAACAGTTGTTGATTCTGTAGAAGACCCTGATAACGAAATTTCTCTAGCTGAGGCTAAAGAAATTGATGAATCAGTTGAATTGGGTGATGAAGTTAAATTAGAAGTAACTCCTGACCAATTTGGTAGAATTGCAGCTCAAGCGGCAAACCAAGTTTTGACTCAAAGAATTCGTGAAGCTGAAAGAAATCTTGTTCTTAACGAATTTTTGGAAAAGAAAGGTACTTTGATTACAGGTATTATTCAAAAAGTTGATGATAGAAGAAATGTTATAGTAAATATTGGTAAAACTGATGCAGTAATGCCAAGAAAAGAACAAATTCCTGGAGAATACTACAAACCTGGTAACAGAATCAGAGTATTTGTTCTAAATGTTAAAGAAACAACAAGATTACCTCAAGTAATTGTTTCTCATGGTCATGCTGAAATTGTTAGAGAATTGTTTGAACTTGAAGTTCCTGAAATTGAAGATGGTATTGTAGAAATTAAATCAATTTCTCGTGAGGCAGGTTACAGAACAAAAATCGCTGTATGGTCAAATGACCCTGAAGTAGATTCTGTTGGGGCTTGTATCGGACCAAGAGGTAGCAGAATCCAAACTATCGTAAGTGAATTGAAAAACGAAAAAATTGATATCGTTAGATACTCAGAAGATCCTGTTGAATACATTGTAAACGCATTGTCTCCTGCAAGAGTTGTATCAGTTGATATTATGGCTGATGATGAATATAACCATGAGGCATTAGTTGTAGTTCCTGATGATCAATTGAGTCTTGCTATCGGTCGTGAAGGTCAAAATGTAAGACTAGCACATAAATTGACTGGTTGGAAAATTGATATTAAATCAGTTTCTCAAATGGAACAAGCTGAAAATCAAAATGTTAACAACTATGAATATGAAGATCAGGCAGATGATGCTGAGTCTGAAGTAGATAGCAATCCTGTAGATTCAGAAGAATTGCAGGAAGAAATTGAAGAAGAAATGAATCAACAAGCTTTAGATGAAAATGACATTGAAGATGGTGGAATTTCAGAAGAAGTTGAAGAATAGTTCTTTGATTTTTGGATAGAACAAGTCGCGCGTGGGTTTTATTAAAACCCACGCGCCTTTTTAATAAAATAAAATTTTTAATTCAAAAACTAAATTGCAGATAAAATTGTCAAATTTTCTTTTGGTATGTTTGTACCTTCAGTGTTTAACTGACCAAGTTTTACGGTTTTATTTTTGCCGTGATAATCGCTACCGCCAGAAATTAATAGTTTGTGTTTTTTAGCAATGTCAACGAGAAATTTAGTTTCATCTTTTGAGTATCTTGAGTAATAACATTCAAGTCCTTGAATTCCGAATCGCTCCATAATTTCAAGCTTTTTCATAAATTCATCCGCTTTTAGATGTTCTTCTCCTTCTCCGCCTAGTGGATGTGCCCAAACAGGTATCCCTCCAGAAGCAACAATTGCAGAAATTCCTTCATCTCCGTCAAATCTTGTGTTTCCTGTTTGACAACCGTCTAGGTATTTTCTCATTGCAGTGATGTTATTATCTGCTAATCCTCTGTCAACCAAAATATTTCCTATATGGATTTTTACGACACTGTTGCGTGAATATAGCCAATCAAGTTCATCTTGTGTTAAATTTATATTCCAAATATCAGACAAATATTGAATACGTTTATCCAGTTTATTGCGGCGTAATTGTTTGCCTTTTTGAATTAATTTTGTTAAGGTTTCATCATCAGGATTACAGTTGTATCCTAAAATGTGGCATTTAACAGTGTCAGCTAAGCAAGTTAATTCTGTACCTGAAATGAATTTTATATCGTCAGTGATGTATTTTTTGATTTCTTTACAGCCAGCAATTGTATCATGGTCTGTCAATGCAAAAACGGATAGACCCTCTTGTTTGATATTTTGAACAAGAGTTTCAACCGAATCACTGCCGTCTGAAAAGTTGCTGTGTAAATGTAAATCTGCTCGTTCCATAATTAAATCTTAACACAAAACATTTTCTCAATCATTAACGATAAAGGCTTAACTTTTTGCAATTTATGCGTTATCATATAATTAAGAGACGACAAGAATAGAAAAGAGTTGAAATTATGAAATCAGTTAAAGAAGTAGCAACCGAAACCAAAATTTTAGATAGATTAAAAAATCACCCCAAATCATTGGAACTTGTGAAATATTTATTTGGTGATGCCGAATTGCAAGAAATGCAAGAATATGCAAACAATGTTTCAATAAGAAGACTTGGTTATAACGATCATGGACCTGTTCACATGAGGCAGGTTGTCGGTAATGCTATCAAAATGTTGAATATTTTACATGATTTCGGAATAAAAACTTCACTTGAACAAGAAGAAATAGGAACTTTTGAAGACAGTATGTGTGCTGTTATCATGGCAGGCATGATGCACGATTTGGGGATGGCAATCGGACGTCAGGGGCATGAGGAAATGTCAGCATTACTGGCTCAACCTATTATTGAACGCACATTGATGCATTTGTTCCCTGATGATTTGCATAGGAGAGTAATTATCAAGGCTGTAGCGACAGAGGCAATTGTTGGTCACATGTCTTCAAGAAAAATTCACTCAATTGAAGCCGGTATCATCTTAATTGCAGATGGTTGTGATATGACAAAAGGTCGAGCAAGAATTCCAATGGCGATAAATACGACACCAAAAGTTGGTGATATTCACAAATATTCCGCAAATGCCATTAATAGAATTTCTATTCACAAGGGTGAAAGAAAACCAATCAAGATTGATATTGAAATGTCTGGTGATGTTGGATTTTTCCAAATTGAAGAAGTTCTGTTGCAAAAAATTGATGCAAGTCCTGCCAAACAGTTTGTTGAATTGTATGCAGGTGTTGCAGGCGAACCAAGAAAATGTTATTTGTAGACTTTGAAGGTATAAGGCAGTAAGTTTGTGTTGTTAAAAGTCAAGATGGCAATATGATTTGGCAGTTGTGGAGCTGGTTTCGGAATTTTAAAATAAAACGAAGTCTAAAGTTCTGCTTTACCAAGCAGGCAAATTTTATGCATTGGTGAGTCCAACTTGCTTTTTATTCCTCAGTCTTATAATTCCGTTTTAATTCTTCAAGTGAATCGCCTCCGTATTTTAGCAAAATTTCATCTGCTAAAATCCAAGCAACACGTGATTCTGCAACAACCGAACAAGCTTCAACCGCACAGGTATCAGAACGTTCAAAGTGAGCTTCAGTTTCCTTCATTGTTTTTGAATCAACGGTTTGTAGTGGTTTGCGCATTGTCGGAATGGGTTTCATTACACCGAAAATAACAAGTTCCTCACCATTAGTCATTCCACCTTCAATTCCGCCTGCGTGATTGGTCTTGTGTCCAATATCCCCATCTTCTTTCAAATACATTTCATCATGGTATTCACTACCTGAATATCCAAGCGGATTTGTTCCGATTTCAACAACTTTGACGGCAGGAATACTCATAACGGCTTGAGCTAACTTACCATCAAGAGTTCTATCCCAATGTACATGCGAACCTAAACCAATCGGTAAATTTTCATAAGTAACGACAAATCTGCCACCAATAGTATCGCCTTTACCTTTCATGATATCAACTTCATCATGAAAATCTGCAGGACAACAAGCCGACCCAATTTGCAAAATTTTTGAAGAGCCTGTAATATTTAATTCTTTCAATAACAACTTGGCAACAGCACCGACAGCAACTTCAATTGCTGTTTTTCGAGCGCTTGAACGTTCTAGAATATTTCTCAAATCTTGTTGGTGATATTTTACACTTCCTGCAAAATCCGCATGTCCTGGGCGATATGTAGAAAACGCTTTTTCATCGGTGATGTCTTCTGGTGCAACACTCATTATTTTTTTCCAAGAGTCAAAATCTCGATTTTTAACAACAAGAGTAATTGGCGAACCTAATGTTTTACCAAACCGAACTCCTGATGTGATTTCAACAGTATCGGATTCGATTTTCATTCTATCACCGCGACCGTAACCTTGTTGACGGCGCTGTAGTTCATTATTGATAAAATCTGTATCAATTGTTATGCCTGACGGCAATCCTTCTATTATTGCGGTTAGGCATTTACCATGACTTTCTCCTGCTGTTAAAAATCTGAATTTATTCATCTTTCACCTTCGTTTTTATGTTTAAGAAATGTTTGAACCTTTGTTTGCATCATTTCTTCTTTGATTACAATTCCGGACTCGGTATCTTGTACAATTTGGTACATTTTAAGCCAATAACTTTCCTTAGACGGTTGTCGTTCTGCACTTATTTTAATTCCATCAGGTGTTTCCTGCGCAATTACATTTCTGTAGGAATTTTTGTACTTTCTAAGTCTAGCAGTTTTTTGTCCGATTTTCAATTCTTTAAAAAATCTTTTTGTTGGAATTACAACATCAATGGTTTCGCCTGTTGGTTTTACAACCTCTCGAATTATTTTTGCATCGGGGCTATACATATTTAAAAGCTTATCATTGTATGAGTTTGCATAGTTTGTATATTGAGTAAAAAATGCCATAGCATCTTTTGGAGTGGTTTTGGCATAAACATCTGAAAATGTACAAATTATTCCGATAATTGGTACTAATAACAATATTTTTCTCATAATAAATCCTCTCATTTGCTCTTTAAAATTATCTGGAAATAACAGTATTTGTATTAGCTGATTGTATGGAATTTTTTGTTGATTTTGTGTAGGATGAAAATATGAAAAGAATTTTGATTGTAGATGATGTCCCTGGATGGGTCAGATTTCATAAAGGCTGTATTGAACATTTGCCAATACCGAATGTTCAAATTGATTGTGCATATTGTGCAAAAGAGGCACTTGCAAAACTTGAAACTTCTATTGACAATCCATACGACGTTATCTTCACTGATATGCAGATGGAACCTGATTTTTTGCCAAAATTTGCAGGTGAATGGTTAATTGAACAGATTCAAAATTTTGGTGATTATTATAAAAATACACAAATTGTGATTGTTTCTGCTGCACCCAATATTAAGGCAATTGCAGAACGTTATGGTGTTTTGTATTTACCAAAAACGGTTGCGCGTAATTCTGATGCTGAGGTTTATAGGGAGTTTGTGGAATAGTCTACTTACATACATAGCCCTTAATCTCACAAGGTCATTGAAATCGCAGTCCGTTTGTCATAAATTAGGGATATGTATGATGATTATAAAAGAATTTTAGAAGAGCTAAAAAGCCATTCACATTTTAGAAACCTTAAAAACTTTGAAAAAAAGGATGAGAAATATATTTATTACAAAGGTAAGAAATTACTCAACCTTTCCTCAAATAACTACTTAAATATTGCTGATAATCAAGCGATAACTCAGGAGTTTTTAGATAATGTTGGCAATAGATACTCTTTTGGCAGTGCATCAGCAAGATTATTAACAGGTACACTTCCTGTTTATCAAGAACTTGAAGAGTTATTATCAAGTCTTTATGGTAAAGAATCAGTATTGCTGTATAACAGTGGTTATCATGCTAATGTTGGAATTTCAAGTGCATTGAATCAAAAAGGAGATGTTGTTTTTTCTGATAAGTTAAATCATGCTAGTATAATAGATGGGATGCGACTTTCAGAGGGTAAGTTTTTCAGATTTCCGCATAACGATATGCACGCTCTTGAAAAGTTGTTGGAAAGGGAGCGCAAAAATTTTAATAATGCATTTATCATTACGGAAAGTGTTTTTTCAATGGATGGTGATATTGAAGATTTGAAAAAAATCGTTGAACTCAAGAAAAAATACAACTGCATAATGATTATTGATGAAGCTCATGCTTTTGGCGTTTTTGGAGAAAAGGGGCTTGGTGTCGCAGAAGAATTAGGCATAATAGATGATGTAGATTTACTTGTCGGAACTTTTGGAAAAGCAATCGGCTCAATGGGTGCATTTGTTACAGGTTCAAAAACGATGATAGATTTTTTGATTAACAAATCTCGTTCGTTCATCTTTTCAACAGCACTTCCACCAATAAACATTGCATTTTCAAAATGGATAATTGAAACTCAAATTTCAAAAACCGCTCAAAAGAGGAAAAATATGCTAAATTTGGCTAAAAAATTCGGTAGTCAAAGTCATATTATACCTGTTGTAATTGGTGAAAATAAAGATACGGTTGATTTGTGCGAAGTCTTATTTCACAACGGATATTTCACTTTGCCAATCAGACCTCCGACTGTACCGGTCGGAACTTCTCGTTTGAGATTATCGCTAACAGCAGATATTAGGGAAGAAGAATTACAAACTCTCAAGGAGAAAATTGATGAAGTGTTGTCAACTAAATAAACAAAATAATAAAAATTTAATTGTATTTTTTGCTGGTTGGAGTTTTGATGAAAAACCTTTTGGCAAGTTGGTTTGTGATGGTTTTGATATTTTGTTCATCTATGACTATAATGAATTGAATTTGCCAAAAGAATTAGAAAATCTGCAAAATTACGAGCATAAATACCTGCTTGCTTGGTCTATGGGGGTTTTTGTTGCTTATGAGTTTAGAAAGTTGTTTGAAGATTTTGATTATAAAATAGCAATAAATGGGACAATAACACCTGTTGACAATGAGTTTGGCATTCCTGTCAAAATGTTTGAATTAACCCTAAAACATGCTGCAACAGGGCTTGCCGGAAAGTTTTATCAAAATGTATTTAAAAACTCTGAAGAATTTGAAATGTATTCAAAAACACCGGTTAGACGCACGATAGAAAATAGAGTGTCTGAACTTGAAAATCTTTATAATATAATTAAAATGAAAGATTACAAAAAAGCTGAAAGTTTTTATGATTGTGCAATTGTGAGTGATTTTGACAAAATCATTCCACCAAAGAACCAAATTGCCAGCCATCAAAAAAATAATGAACCTATTATCACCTTGCCATTTGGTCACTTTCCGTTTTACAATTTCACAAGTTGGAGCGAAATAATTAAATGTTGTCAAACAACCAAAAATCACATATAAAAAAACACTTTGAAAAAAGTATGAAAAATTATGACAAAAATGCAACCGTTCAAAAAATGATGGCATCAAAACTTGTGATTGAACTTTCAAAGATTTGTCAGGAATTTGACAATATTTTAGAACTTGGTTCTGGGACAGGGATATTATCTAAGCAAATCAATGATAATATTTCATTCAAAAATTATTATGCAAACGATTTAGTTGAAAAATCTAAACTTTACGTTCAAAAAATTATTCCAAATTCACAATTCTTTTGTGGTAGTGCATTAAAAATAAAAACAGGACGAAAGCAAAATCTAATTATATCTAACGCAATGTTTCAGTGGTTTGACAATTTGGATAAAGCAATAGAAATTTTAAAACTCCAGTTGGACAAAGACGGAATTCTTGCTTTTTCAACATTTGGAACTGATAATTACAAAGAAATCACTGGTTTAACAGGTCTGTCTTTGAATTATCTTTCTCCTGAAAAAATTCAAGATATTTTAAGTAAGCAAGGGTTTGAAATTTTATATTGTGAAGGCTTTTATGAAGAATTACTCTTCAAAAATCCGCTAGAACTTCTTGCACATATGAAAAACACAGGGGTTAATTCCTTATCTGATAAAACTTGGACAATAAAAGAAGTGAAAGATTTTTGTGACAGATTTAATAAAAAATATCCTCAAACAAAACTCACATACTCTCCGATTATTGTAATTGCAAGAAAAGTTTAGACTTTTTTATGCTATAATCCAAACAAAACGAGGTGAAGTATGATAACGATTAAAATAACAAAAATGCAAGGCTGCGGAAACGATTTTGTTGTTCTTGATTATAGCGAATATGAAAAATCAGGACTTTCGATGAGTGAACTTGCAAAAAAACTATGCGACAGACATTTTGGAATTGGCGCAGATGGAATGATTATTCCTGATACAAGACCAAATGGCGAAACTGATATTGCTTGGTATTTTTACAATTCAGATGGTACAACTGCTCAAATGTGCGGAAATGGTATGCGCTGTTTTGCAAAATATGTATACGATAAAAATTTAGTCGATAAAAAACAATTTAGTGTGCAAACTCTAGCAGGGGTGATTAAACCTGAAATTCAAGATGATGGCAAAGTTAGAGTAAATATGGGAACACCTATTCTTGAGGACAAAAAGATTCCTTTTGAGGGTGAAAAAATAGTTCACGTAAAAGGTAAAGAGTTTGAAATTACACCTGTTTCTATGGGGAATCCTCATTGTATTATTTTTACAGAAGAAGATCCAATGGAGCTTGCTACAAAATACGGCCCTGATATGGAAGTTCATCCGTATTTTCCAGAAAAAACAAATACTGAATTTGTAAAAGTTATTTCCAAAAACGAAATAGAAATGCGTGTATATGAGCGTGGTTGCGGTATTACTTTGGCTTGTGGAACAGGGGCTTGTGCCAGTGTCGTGGCTTGTGTTTTAAATAACTTAACAGAACAAAAAGTCAAAGTTAATTTGCTTGGTGGGGCTGTAAACGTGGAATGGCGCGGAACTAAGGAAACTCCTAATCAGGATATTTTCCTTATTGGACCTGCAAGCTACAGCTTTACGGCTGACTACATGTTGTAAAAAATTATTTTTTCATGGTAAGATGAGTTCATACACTGGAGAAATAGTAAAAGGAGAAAATTTAAAATGAAAAATTATGAATTAATGACTATATTCAAACCTAACTTAGATGCTGAAGAAGTTGAAAAAGTTATTGAAAAAATTAATGCAACAATCGTTGAATTCGGTGGAAACGTAGTTTCTACAGATAAAGGCGGTAGAAAAAAATTAGCTTACGAAATCCAAAATTTCAGAGATGGTTTCTTTGCTACAACAATTTTAGCTTTGCCTGCTGACAAAGTTGCTGAATTCAAAAGACAATTAAGATTGAATGACAATATTCTAAGAACAATGTTTATGGAAGTTTCTGAAAAAGCTTCAGTTTAATCATCGAAATTCAGACAATTAAAAGGAATAAAAAATGTCATTAGCAAAAGCAGTAGTAACAGGTATAGTTTACAAAACTCCAAAAACAGGGTTCACTCAGAACAATGTTGCAGTTTCGTCATTTGTTCTAAATATCGGAACACAAGATGAAATCTTGGTTAGAGTAATCTCAAAAAGACAATCTTTAGAAGAAGTTGTATCTTCTTTGTCTAAAAATCAAAAAGTTTTGGTAGAAGGTAGATTGCAAAATGGTATCAGCAAAATGGATGATGGTACTGAGAAAAGAGTTTTTGAAATTGAAGCTGCTACAATCGAGTTAATGGGCGGTAGCTCTTCAGCTACGAATAATGTGTCAGAAGACGGAGATATTTTGACATTTGGAGAGATGGAATCATCTTCACCTGAAGGTAACACTGATGTGTTGATGGATGATGAAGAAGTTCCGTTCTAAACAATAAATAATAAAAAGATAGTAGAAAAATAATAAGGCTAGAAAGGCAAATTACAAAAATGGCAAGACAAGACGATAAGAAAAAACGTAAAAATTGTAGTCTTTGTGCAGACAAAGTTGAAACAATCGACTACAAAGATGCTGCTAAGTTGAAAAGATACTTAACAGAAGCTGGTAAAATTATTCCAAGAAGAATCACTGGTAACTGTGCAAAACACCAAAGAATGATTGCAAAAGCTATCAAAAAGGCTAGAGAAGCAGCTATTATCAGCTACGTTTTTGACTAATTTAAAAGTTAAAAATAAACAAAAAGCACTGTTTGTTCATATTTGGCAAACAGTGCTTTTTTATGAGTTTTGTTTGTGTGGATTTGTAGGTCGGCATGGCAATGCAGACAAGATATAGTGTCATTCAGTGCAGGATAAAATCTACGTCGCTATCTTTCTTGATTTTTAATCCTTTCAGAATGACAGTTATGGTTTTATATAAATTTTGACTATCTTTATTTTGTCTTTAGCTCTAGAGAACAATCAATAATTTCAGCAATGAGTTTCATCTCTCTGTATGTTATTGTTTCGTTACGAAGTTTATTTGAAAGGTTTGCTAATGTATATGGTTTGTTGAGTTGTTTTTCCAACTCTTGGGCTACAAATTTCAAGGTCAAACCTTTTGTATATAGAATTTCTTTTAGTTCTGTGATGATTCTCATACTTTATATAATTACACGTATCAATATAAAAATAACGAATCAATGTAATTATTGTTGCATTAATAAAGTAATTAATGTAATATAAACATATTAGTTTAATATTGTGTGAGGTAAGTATGAAAATTTTGAAAAATTTTGTTTTGGCATTAGCGGAAAGTGCTACGCACGTAAATTTGTTGCCAACCAAGGCAAGATTTGGCTTTACATTAGCCGAGGTTTTAATCACTCTTGGTATCATTGGTGTTGTAGCTGCAATGACAATTCCAACTTTGATGAGTACATTTGCAAAACAAAGAACTGAGACACAATTAAAGGCATTTTATTCTCGAATAAACCAAACAATAAAAATGTCGATAGCAGATAATGGTGACACTGATGGTTGGATTGAGGAAAAAGCTTATTCTTATGATGAACAGGTTGAATTTTTGAAACAATATATTTTTCCTTATATGAAAAATCTTGGTTACGAGGAATGTACCCATGAAAGAGGACAAATTCACGTATGCATATATTTGATGGATGGTAGTGGTATGACTTTTTCTGTAGATAGAAATGGTGGAGATATTGCGTACTATATAAATCAAAAAGACCTGATTGAAGATTATAAGGGTAATGGAGTGAGAGTAAATGTTCCTAGAAAAATTTTTGCCTTTAATTTTGCCAAAGTCACAGGTAAAGACCTTGGAGATGGAAAATTTGATTCAACAAGGACCTCGACTGATTTTGTTACACCTTATGCATTTAAATGGGATGGAACAGAAGATGGGCTGACCAAGAACGGTACTTGGGCTTGTGTGAAGGGCTGTACAAATTGTGGATATTGTACGAAGATGATTCAGTTGAATGGTTGGAAAATTCCTAAGAATTATCCATGGTAGAGCATAATATAAATGGGTAAGATATTTCACTCAAAAAATCTGCGAACGTAGTAGTTTTTGTCTTGTTTTAATTCTTCTTTTACTTTGCTTAAATCAGAATCTTCAAATTTATGAGTCAAAATTTTTGCAGCTTTTTCTCTAATTGTGTATTCGTTAATATTTTTGGTACGCAAAATAATTTGTTTAAGTGATGAGAAATCTATTTTGTCATAAAATTCATAAATAGTTTCTAAACACCAATATAATTTAAAAGCCTCTTTGTTGACTTTGTATTTGCCATCTTGAAAGTCGAATTTTTCAACAATATCAAGTAATGAATTTGTCAAATTTACCAGTTTTGGACAAAATGTATTACAAAAATCTATATTATTTTTAAGGTTACAGATTGCACTGATGACGTTTCGGCAAATATTTGCATTTATATCAATAATTGCATCCAAAAAAACATCAAAATTTCCTATATTACAAAAATAAGGCAGAAATTTCGGATTTGACATGAATTCATTCAGTCTTAATGAAACGGCTTCGCGAATTTTTCCATCTTGTCCTGTCAAGTTATCAACCAAAACTGTGGCATCTTTGTCGGATGTGATTTTTTCAAGGCGCAATGCCGCAATTTGTTTTTGTACGATATTACCTGTTTTTAGCAATTCAATTAGCTCTTCGTGAGAATAGCTTTGTTCGTACAATTTCAATGCCTGTGCAAAATTTTCATCCAAAGTTTCATAATAACTGTTATTCAAATTTTAGTCCTCATTTTGCCTGTACTGTTAATATAACATAAAGACTGTTGTTTTTTGATGGTTAAATCGTTTAAATGTATGATATACGTCAAGTAAGTTAAGCTATAATAGTAGTAGGAGAAATATTCATGGGAAATATTATTTCATTATTACAAGAAATTTTTATGCTGAAAGAGGATAATAGCGCAAAAGTAGGTTTGTCAGCTTTTAAAGAGGTTAAATCACCTGTTGAGAGACCTCAGAAAAAGGCTCCTGCTCCTAAAGAATTGAAACTTTCTGATTTGATGAGAAAGGGTAGTTATTAAACTTTTTTATTCTTTTGAAAATTTTGATACACTTTAGCCAGTGTTGCTATTGCGTTGGTTTGGACTATTGAGTTTGAATCATCACAAGTTTTGGCAAGCGGAATAATAAATTTCTCTAAATCAATGTCAGATGTTTCAGCCAATTGGTTAATGCAAGATATTGCTGAATTTCTGACAACCCAGTTTGAGGATTTCAACGAGTCAATAATTCTGTCTTGTAATAGAGTTCCATATCTGCAAATCCCCGAAATTGCGTTTTTTCTGATTAAATCGTTATCTTCTCCGATTTTATTAAACAGAATGTCAAAAGTTTCTTCGTTAGGAAAAACCGAAAGTGCCGAAACTGCCGCAGCTGCAACAGTTGAGTTTGATGAATCAGTTTTGTCTTTGATTACAGAAATGATTATTTGTTCATAATTTTTACTATCTTTACTGATTTGTGTTTTGTGGCGTATAGCTGTTCCCTTTTTACCATCCGGCAAAATATATGAAAATCCTGCTCGTGTGACAGCTTCTTTAGCTAGTTCAAGAGTTTCAAATGTTAAGCTATCAGAACCAAGCGGATGTGGAATCTTTTGTACAAGAGCTTTTGCTGAATTTTTTAGAGGAATTGCATTTACTATAAAAACTGTTTTTCCTGCTTTTTGTTCTTCTTTTATTGCTATATATTGCATAGTCTAAATCCCTTCATAAAAAATGCTTTTATCGAGTTGTTTGAAAAATTCTTGATAAACTTTTGGGTCATAAACCCTCAAAATTCTTGTTGGTGCTGATTTTACATAAGAATAACCATCAGCGTTTAGCAAGACCTTTTGAACTAGTACAAATCTGACTTTTGTCTTATTTTTGCCAAAATTTTCGACATTAACATTTGAATCTACAACAACGGTTTTTTGGTGGATTTCATTGGAAATTTGTCTTGTTGGGTCCACCATATAATATGCTGTCGTTCCATAAGAAAAAACAGCATAGGCAGTAAATAATGCAAGTAAAAATGACTGTTTTGAGAGTCTACCTTTATTGATGTAACGATGTTTGTATATTTTTCGAGCACGTAAATATCCAAGTTCCGGTTCTATTTCCTGAATTACAAATCCACTGTCTTGTAGAGTATTTATGGCAGCTTTCATCACTTTTGCGCTATCTGATGTGTCATAAAAACGTGTCTCAACCTCTCGTCGCTCAAGTTGAGATAATGGCTTTACTTTTTTTGCCATTGCGCAATTTGATGAGACGCAAAAGAAATTTATCAGCAAAAATGTCGTTAAAATCTTTTTTATCATATTTTTTGTTTCTGTAAAAATATTGCTTTATCTACTTTTGAGAAAAAGTCTTGGTAGTATTTTTCGTCATTTACATCGTCAATAAATTGCGCATTCCCATATACATTAAGGAGTTTGCGTTTGAAATTTACTCTTACTCTCATGCTTTTTCCGTACTCGGTTACATTTGCCGTTGTTTCAATTGTTGCAACTTTTACGCCATTGTAGCTTAAACGCGCTTTTGACAATCCAAATTCCTTAGATATATCAATGTTTGGGTCAGATGTATCAAAATCTTTGACCCCATAGATAAATCCTAACAGTGGATTTGCGTTATAAACAATGAAACCTTCATCTTGTAAAACATTTAGCATTGCTTTCATAACAAGTGGTTTGTCTGCAGTTTCGTAACTCCTTGTTTGAAATTGACGTTTTTCAAGTTGAGACATTGGAGTGATAATGTCTTCGGATTGTCTTTTTTTAGCTGAAACAGGTAGTGCTAAGCAAAATATAAACAGAATTAATACTAGTCTTTTTAACATTCAGCACCTCACTAAAAAGAACTCATGTGGTACGAAAATGATGAAACATTGTGGTTGTTGTCAAATTTTAGAACAACAGTTAATGTTTTTTGATTTGATTGGACTGTTCCTCCGTTTTTGTTGTATCCGACGTTGCCCATTCCTCCACCTATACCGTTCCAGCCAAATCCGCCTCCGAATCCGCCAACGTTTACTCCAAAACCTGAACTTCCATAAGAAGTGATAGATGAAACTTTGTCATAAATCCATGTTTCTTTGCCGTCAGCATCTTGGGTTACAATGTTCGGAGAACCCAAAATTTGTGCGACATCGGCTTGAGATGTCCCAACTTTGATATCTCGTTGAACAAGACCTAATGTCATTTGTTGTTCTTGTATTGGTGTTGTCAACGGAATACATTTTTCAGGATGTTTTCTGCATTTTCGGCTAACTTTTGGTGCATCGTTGATGGCAAAAACAGGTGCTGCAATACATAAAACCAATAAAGAAATTAATAACTTTTTCATTACATACTCCTACTATTTTATAGACTTTTTGACAATATTATAGCAAGTTTTATAAAATTTTTAAAGTTGTTTTGACATTATTGAAATAATTCATTATAAATAAACTATGAAGAAAATTTTAGTATTATTATTTGTTTTTTTATTAGGTATGCCTGTCTTTTCAGAAATTATTACAGGTGGCGTTGAGTGTTCTGTTGAAGATGCTCGTAGTGATGTTTTTTCATCTCCTCCGATTGGACCTAATTTTGAGTATTTAAGAGCAAATCTTGTAGATTCAAACTATGGTGAAAATATCTCTACATTGCTAAGCGGAAAGGCTGAATTGAAAGACCGAACTTTGGCTAAATTTTCTGATGGAAGTTATGGCGTTATTTACAAAGATAATCCGAAAAGTGTTTTGTATTATTCTCACGATGGTATTCTGACGCATAATGAAATTAAAGAATCTTTGGATTTTCCATATAAAACATACAAGTATACTCCGCAAGGGCAGTTGGTTAATATGACATTGAGGGTGTCAGAAGATGAAACATTTATTTTTACACCCGATAAAAAACTTCTTGCGCATTGGCTTGGTGCGGTTTGTTATGATGAAGATAAAAACATAATCATGCGTCGTCAGATTGTGAAATAAAATTATGTGTCATTGACATATACTGGAATAAAATAAGGCAATAAGCTTAACAAACTTATTGCCTTGTTTTGTTATTTGTATATTTAATTATGTTTTAATAACTATTTTGCATCATCATCTGAATCATCATCTTTTTTAATAGCCTCTAAAACAAGTTGAGCCATTTCTTTTGCGATGACTTTTTGAGTTTCTTCCGGACAGCTTTGCAACATATTCATTGCTGTTCTCAATGTTGTATCAATGTCATACCAACGTCCACGACGATTGTCATCCAATCCAGAACCTACTGCACTGATAATATCATCAACAGCTTCAAATTTTTCGTCTTCAATATTATGCTCTATGATAATTTTAATTAAATTTAATGCAATCCTTATTTGTGTTTGGTCGTCAGTCTCTTCTAATGTTTTTACAGCCTCTGACAAAACAGGGTCTTTGTCATACCAGCGTCTGTAGTGGTTTGAATACTCTTCTTTCATACTTTTGTCTCCTTTATTTTCTTTTATTGAATTGTTATCCTTGCTTAAAAGTTACACCTTTTGTGCCTTTTGGATATTGCCAATCTATTGCTTTTTTCTCACAAGCAATTCGACAAGCTCCGCACTCAAGGCAATTTTCATAATTTACAATAAGTTCTTGTTTTTCCTCGCTCCATTCATAAACTTCTGCTGGGCAAATATGTGTACAACAGCGGTTTTCACAAAGTCTGCATTTCTCATTATCGGGTTTGAGGTGAGACTCTGTATCAGGTGAGTATTTTAATGTGTATAATTTTTTATCTATATTCATAACAAAATACTCCATAACAATTTGATAAGCGCAATTGCATCTTTAAATAGTTCAACAAGTTTTCTATCTGTAAAAATACTTCTGATAAATTTGTGGTAATGTTCTTTTTTTGGTGTTCCATCAGCAGATGTAAACATTTCAAAAAATGCATTAATCTTTTTAAAGTAGTATGAAAAGAACGCCTTTTGCCTTGAATGAGCAACATCCATCAAGTCTTTATATGTTTTTAAATCTTTTAATATGAAAGATTTTTTTAATGATTGTTCATATTCTTTTAAAGTTTTTCTTGAAAAATCTCCGCAATCTATTGCCTTGATTATTGTCTCGGCTGCAAGTTTTCCGCTAATCATAGCAAGATTTGTACCTTCCCAGTGAAGATTATTTACAAGCATTCCAGCATCCCCAACAATCAAAACACCGTTATCGCAAAGTTTTGGGATTTTTTTATAGCCACCTTCAGGAATCAGGTGTGCGGAATATTCTTTGAGAGTTCCACCTTCAAGTAATGGTGAAATGGAAGGATGTTTCTTTAACTCTTCAAGTATTTCAAAAGGTCTGTAGTTAGACTCAATTAAATCGTTTAATGTAATACCAAGTCCGATTGTCACAGAATCTGTATTGGTATACATAAAACCAAGTCCTAACATACCAAGCATTGGGCCACCGAAGATTTCAACAATAGAACCTTCATTATCTTTTATGCGAAATCTTTGATTGATTGTCTCTTTATCCAGTTTAATAACTTCTTTTACGCTTAGTGCAACATCTTTTGGCTCAATTTCTTTTCTCAAACCGATTTGTTTGGCAAGTAGAGAGTTAACACCATCAGCTAAAACCACAACATCAGCATAAAAGTCCTCAAGTTCAGTTTTTACTCCGACAACTTTTCCGTCTTTTTTGATAAGTTCGCGTACAACGGTTTCTTCAACGATATAAGCTCCAGCTTTTCTTGCTTCTTCTGCCGCCCAACGATCAAACTTACCTCGAATTACTGTGTAACTGGTATTATCATCCTTTCGATAAGTTATTGTAGTTGAATCATTTTCTCCAAGAATTGCAAAATTATGTTCAATATTTCGTCTTTCAATAGGAGCTTCTGTTTCGAAGTTCGGAAAAATTTCTTTCGTTGCTTTGGTATAAATCGCGCCCCCAAATACATTTTTACTGCCTGCAAACATGCCACGCTCAATTACAACAACTTCTTTTCCTGCGCGAGCAAGTGTAATTGCGCAGGATATACCGGCAGGACCTGCTCCAACGACTATAACATCAGTTTTGTTCTCTTTTTTAAGCATAAAATTCTCTCTTGATTGCAATTATACACTAAAATTCCATACTTGTGAATAGTTATGCGGAATTAAACCCATTTGGCAAATATTTTTATGTTTTAAGTTTGTAAATTTAAGTTAAATTTTAGCAAAAATTCCTTGCGTTTTGTTTTAGTATGAATGAAAATACATAAAAACGGATGTGTAAAATGTTAGTAAATAGTGCAACAAATTTTCGAATAGGCAAGCAACGATACAAAGAGGAGTATCTGTCTCCAAATAATCAGGCATCACTATCCTCTTCGTCAATTACTTCTTATTCACAAAACACTTATCGAGATATTAAGAGACCTTTAAAAACGAATCATTCAGATTTAGCTTTTGAAGGTCTTTCTCTTTATAATAAATTAGAGAAAGTTTACAGCAAAAGTGAATTTGAAAAATGGGCTGATACTTATGTTGGCAAAATGGGAAGAGAATTGCTTGAAGATATTACGGTTAAGCACAAAGCCGATACTTCAAAACTGATTTCAGTTGAAGGTGATAAAATTATTCTTGCAAAAAAATCAATTCCGCATTTGGCTTGGGATGGAATAATTTATCCGTTCAAAATTCTTCCTGGAGATATGCTAAACGGTACTGTTGAATTGTTAGGCAAAGTGCCGGGACTAAAAAATTGGTCTGCAAGAGTTTTAGAAAAGCCATTGTTTAAAAATATTAGACAACGTTCAAAATTAGATGCAAAAGTCAACTCGTTGCGTGGTCTTATTGTATATAGAGATTCAAAAATTACATCAGAACTTGAAAAATACGCAAAAGCAAACGGAATTACCGTTGACAAAATTCCAGCTGATGTAAAAGCAAACTTGATTAAAAATGTCGATGATAAAATGGGTTCAAGCGTATTCCAAAGTGAATTAAAAATGTTTGACCCAAAATCAGGAAATTATGATACAAAGCATGAAAGAGCTTTGAATAGATTAGTTTCTGGTCTTCCGCCTGCAATATTTTTGGCAAACGATGCCTATAACTTGTCAAGAATGATGGATGATGACCCAAAAGCTGCAAGCCACGAAAGTAAAGTCAGATTTAAACAAGAAACAAGTAGAATTTTGACAAGCGGTTATTTGACCCTTATTACAATGGGGGCTTTTCAAAAATTTATCAACAAATCAAAAGCAGGTATTGTTCTTATTACCGGTTTGACAGTTCTTGTTACAGAAATGTTTTCACGTTTGTCTAACGGAAAACATATTGTGAGATTGACACCTGAAGAGGCTAGAGCAGAAAACGAAAGATTACATAATCCTGAAGCAAAAATCAAACCTTTGACATTCAAGGCAGAAGATAAAAAAGCTGATGATGTTAAGACACCTAATCAAGCACAACAAAAGCAAAAAGAGCAAAAACCATTGTTATCTTTTGATACAGTGATGAAAGCATCTGCAGCCGTTCTTGCTGTTGGGTATAGTATTAAAGGTGTAAAAAATCTTCCTTCTGTTAAAAAAGCTGCTTTGAAATATTTTGAAAACCTAAAAACTAATAACTCAAAATTGTATAATGAATTAGGCATTGACAAAATGTTTGAAAAAATGGGTTCAGACCTCAAAAAAATGGACCCTAAAAAATATGAAAACTATACAGTTGAACAACTTAATCTTGAAAATGCAGTTAGCGCGTTTGAAAGCAAAGTTTTATACAGACCATTTACAGATTTGTATAAAAAATTAACCACTCAAAAATATATCGTTGACGACAGCAAATTAGCACTGACTGTGCAACAACTTAAAGATAACGGTTTTGAAAAACTTGCCGATAAATATCAAAAAATTGCTGAAACAGGGTTAAAAACAGTTGACGGTAACAAAATTATCGACTTAGGTGAAAAAGATAGAACGTTTAAAGTAAATATTAAATTCTTGAAAAAAGAGTATGAAATTAACGTAAAACCGTTTGTTAATTTTGTAATTGCACCATTCAAGTTCTTATGGAATACTGTCACCCTTCCTTATTGGATGATTGATGAAAAATTGATGGGTGTATTTAGAAAAGCTAAGCCAAAATCAGGCATGTCTGATATGAAAGCTTTGGCAAACAGTTTTGACAAAATTAGCAAAAAAGCTGAGGCACTGAGAGACAAAACGATAACAGAAGAACAGTTCAAAGATTATATTCAAGTTAATTTATTAAAAGCATTTAACGAAGATTCTATGTCAAGCGTATCAAATGCAGAATTATCAAACCTTGCAAAAACAGCTGCATCAATTGCAACAATTTGGTTCTTGATGACAGATAACTATAATATGGTAATGTTGAAATCAAACGGTAATGACAAACAAGGTGCTGAGACAAAATTCAAAGAAAGATTTGTTCAAGAAGGTTCAAGATTGTTCTACCAAACATTGCTAATTGACTTGTTTAATTCAACATTTGTAAAACAATATCACTCATCACTAATGGGTATGAGTATGGTTACTCTTATTGATACAACATTAGGTGAAATGCTTACAAGGTCATCTGTCGGAACTCCAATCAAGCCACACACAAGAGATGAGTTGATTGACATTGAAACAAAACAAAATAATTCAACAGGATTTAAGAAAAAATATTATAATTTTATGCAACGCTTGACTGGAAAACGTTCAATTAAATCTTATGAAGTTGCTCCGCGCAATGGTGTAGGTGTGAATAAAACTCCTGATATTCCATCAATTGCAAGCAATAAACAATTTATATTTTCTCAAGGGAAAAATGATAGCACCCTTGAAAAAATGATTCGAAGTTAATCTAGGGGTAAATATGTTGTTCGGTTAATGAAAATTATTAGGTTAGAGAGTATAAAATCTAACCTTTTTTATTTTTGCTATTTATAGTCTATCAATGTTGATTAAGTCACCTTAAAATTTTGGTCAAGAATTTTTGAAATGTTAATTTTTTGTTTATTTTTTTAAGATTTTCAAAAATGGGTGTTATAACAATAATATAGAAAAAAGAGTATATTAATTAGAAAAGGAGATAAAGATTATGGCAAAAACAATTGGTATCGACCTTGGTACAACAAACTCAGTAGTTGCAGTTATGGAAGGTGGTAAACCAACCGTTATAGCTAACGCAGAAGGCTCTCGTACAACCCCTTCTATCGTAGCATTTTCAAAATCAGGTGAAAGATTAGTTGGTCAATTAGCAAAACGTCAAGCTATTGTAAACCCTGATAGAACAATTGCATCTATCAAAAGACACATGGGTGATAATTACAAAGTAGATATTGATGGTAAAGATTATACACCTCAAGAAATTTCATCAATGATTTTGAGAAAATTAGCTGATGATGCATCTAAATACTTGGGTGAAAAAGTTACATCAGCAGTTATCACAGTTCCTGCATATTTTAACGATGCTCAAAGACAAGCAACAAAAGACGCAGGTAAAATCGCAGGTTTGGATGTTTTGCGTATTGTGAACGAACCAACAGCAGCAGCTTTGGCTTACGGTCTTGAAAAAGAAAAATCTGAAAAAGTTTTAGTATTTGACTTAGGTGGTGGTACATTTGATGTTTCAGTTCTTGAAATCGGTGATGGTGTACACGAAGTATTGTCTACATCAGGTGATACTCACTTAGGTGGTGATGACTTCGACCAAAAAGTTATGGATTGGATTTGTGAAGAATTTAAAAAACAAGAAGGCATTGACCTTAAAGGTGATAAACAAGCTATGCAACGTGTTAAAGAAGCTGCAGAAAAAGCTAAATGTGAATTGTCTTCTGTATTTGAAACAAATATCAACTTGCCATTCATCACAGCTGATGCTAACGGTCCAAAACACTTAGACTTGAATTTGACAAGAGCAAAATTTGAAGAATTATCTTTTGACTTGTTAGAAAGATGTAAAAAACCGGTAGAACAAGCTATTCAAGATGCTGGTATTTCAAAATCTGAAATCAACGAAGTTGTATTGGTTGGTGGTTCTTCTCGTATCCCTGCTGTACAAAAATTGGTTAAAGATTATACCGGCAAAGAACCTAACCAATCAGTAAACCCAGATGAAGTTGTTGCAGTTGGTGCTGCAATCCAAGCTGGTGTATTGGCTGGTGAAGTTAAAGATATCGTTCTTTTGGATGTAACTCCATTGACATTGGGTATTGAAACTTTGGGTGGTGTGATGACTCCATTAGTTCCAAGAAACACTACAATCCCTGTTTCTAAATCTCAAGTATTCTCAACTGCTGAAAACAACCAAACAGCTGTAGATATTCAAGTTCTACAAGGTGAAAGACCAATGGCTAGAGATAACAAATCTTTAGGTATGTTCAGACTTGAAGGTATCGCTCCTGCAATGCGTGGTATTCCTCAAATCGAAGTTACATTTGATATTGATGCTAACGGTATTGTAAATGTTTCAGCTAAAGATAAGGCTACAGGCAAAGAACAAAAGATTACAATTACTAACTCTTCTAATTTGTCAGAACAAGATATCGACAAAATGGTTAAAGAAGCTGAAGCAAATGCTGCTGAAGATAAAAAGAGAAAAGAAGAAGCTGAAATTAAAAACAATGCTTCTAGCTTGATAGCATCAGCAGATAGAGTTATGAAAGATTTTGAAGGCAAAATTGATGCTAACGATAAATCTAAATTGGAAGAACAAAAAGCTGCATTGCAAAAAGCAATTGATGAAAACAAACCGGTTGACGAATTGAAAAAATTGTCAGAAGAATTGCAACAAACAATGTTTGGTATTTCTCAAAAAGCTTACGAAGCAGTTCAAAAAGACGGTGCAGCTGCTCAAAGTGCAAACTCTGAAAATGCATCTTCAAATGATTCTTCTTCAAATAACAACGATGATGATGTTATTGATGCTGAATATACAAAAGAATAATCTTTTTCACATATATTCTTACGAAGGATGGAACGTATGTTCCATCCTTTTTTTGAATCGTTTGTTGGGACACTTCGGTTTCCCCACACTACTTTTTATATGTCATTCCGAACTTGTTTCGGAATCTAAAATAAAACAGACCAGTTTACCCTCACCATTTCCTACAAATATAGGATATTTTCGTAATCTATTTTGGTTATCATATTGATATGGCAAGTTATGACCAAAACGAAGAAGATAAGGATTTGAAGTCTGTTGGGCTGGAATTGATGTTTTTGACTCCTGAAAAATGCTCGTCAGCCGAAGGTATTACTGCGGTGGAACTTGCTAAACTTGTTGGGTTACCTTCTGATATTGTGAAAAAGAAATTGAATATCTTAAAAGAGCACGATATTGTAACTGTCAAAGGTATAAATCCGAAATATTGGAAGTTTAATGAATACAATTTTCAACGTATGGATGAAGATGATGAAATTTTTCGTTTACTTTGCAGTTTTGACGATGTGGATTTTGACAAGTATTTTTCTTACTAGATACAAGAAATGTAGTATGTAAACCCAGTTTTGGTTATGTTATTATAAATAAAAGACAGACAATAAAAGGAGCAATTAATGACATCAAGTACGAACCAATTTATAAAACCCATTTCAACAAAAATCAATGATGCCGGAAATATGGAAATCGGTGGCTGTGATGTGGTTAAACTTGCTGAAAAATATGAAACTCCGCTTTATGTTATTGATGAAAAAACATTGCGCTCTATTTGTAAAGATTACAAACAGGCTTTTTTAAAATATCCGAAAACTCGTATGATGTATGCCTCAAAGGCTCTTTGTACAAGTGCAATTTCGAAAATTTTAGATGAAGAAGGATTTGGGTTTGATGTAGTTTCTGGCGGAGAAATTTACACTGTTTATAAAACAGGTGTTAATATGTCTAATGTTTTATTTAATGGTAGCAACAAATCTTTTGACGAGTTGTCTTTGGCACTAGATGTCGGTGTTGGTAGAATTTCTGTAGATAATTTCTTTGAACTTGCTTTATTGGATGAAATCGCTCAATCAAAAGGTAAAATAGCAGATATTTTATTGAGAATAACTCCTGGAATTGAATGTCACACCCACGAGTATATTCAAACAGGGCATTTAGACTCAAAATTTGGTTTTGATTTGACTCAAATTGATGATGCGGTTGAACTTATTCAAAATGAATACAAAAATATTCGTCTTCACGGTTTACATGCTCATATTGGGTCGCAAATTTTTGAAACAAGTATTTATCCTGATGAAATTGAAATTTTAGCAAGAGAAATTGCAAGATTAGATGAAAAATTCGGTTTAAAATTGGATGAAATCAATATAGGTGGCGGACTTGGCGTAAAATATACACAAAAAGATGTTCCACCATCAACTTATGAAATCGGTGAATTGATTGTGAATAAACTAAATGAGGTGATTTCTAAATACAATATTGAGGCACCGACAATATTTTTAGAACCTGGAAGAAGTATTATTTCAACTTCTGGTGTAACTTTGTATACACTTGGAAGTTCTAAACAAGTTCCACATGGTACAAAATATGTCGCAATTGATGGTGGTATGGCAGACAATCCTCGTCCATCAATGTATCAGGCTGAATATATGGCTGAAATTGCAAATAAAAAAGAGAATGCAAAATTAGAAAAAGTAACCATTGCCGGCAGATTCTGCGAGTCAGGTGACATTTTGATTAAAGATATTGAATTACCTGAACCGAGTGAAGGTGATATTTTGTGTGTATATAATACAGGTGCATATAACTACTCAATGGCATCTAATTATAACCGCGTACAAAAACCGGCAATGGTACTTGTAAATAATTCTCAATCTGATATTATTATCAATAGAGAGACATTAGATGATTTGGTAAGACACGATGTAATTCCTGACAGGTTAAAGAAATGATAGAAGATTTATTAATGTTGTTTCAAAATTTCATAGGCAGTTGGCATATTTATATCAAAGATACCTTCGGTTGGAAAAATATCTTTGAAATATTCATTATTGCGGCAATATTAATAGTTTTTTATCAAAAATTTATCAAAAATACTAACTCTGAAAAATTTGTTAAAGGTGCTGTAGCACTTGTTTTCTTGTGGATTTTGAGTGAAATTTTAGTAGCATTGGATTTAACAATTTTAGGTGTGTTCATTCGTTCAATTGTTACATTGGTTGCCCTCAGTTTGATTGTAATCTTCCAACCGGAACTTAGAAGATTTTTGGGCTATCTTGGTCAGATTGACTTTTTTAAAAGACTATTTGAAAGTGATAAAAATGACGAATCAAACAAATCAATTGACGTTATAAAAGAAATTATTGAAGCGGTTAAATATTTGTCAAAATCTCACACAGGTGCGTTGATTGTTTTTCAAAATGATTTGAGTAATACTTATCACGATGTTGGAACAAGGTTGAATGCAGACGTTTCTACAGAATTATTATTGACAATTTTCCATGTAAATACACCACTTCATGATGGCGCAGTTGTTATTAGCGGTTCAAAAATTATTTCAGCTGGGGTTTTGTTACCTTTGACGGATGATCCTAAATTAAGTTGGAAATATGGAACTCGTCACAGAGCTGCAATTGGTATGACTGAAACAAGTAATGCTGCATGTCTTGTTGTTTCTGAAGAAACAGGAGATGTTTCGGTTACACTGGATGGAACATTGAAGAAATATGATGATATCCCTACTTTGAAGGCAGATTTAGAAAATATTTTAGGATATAAAAAGCCTGAACAACAAGAAAAGAAATCTATTTTTAATTTGGAAAATTTAGTTACTTTGAAAAAAGATAGGAAGTAATTTATGCCAACAAACGAGTCTTCAAAAAAAGATATAATCTTAAAGGTATTAAAAAATTTTTTATTTATAACATTTGGTGCAATTGTCGCAGGTTTTGCGCTAGAGGCATTTTTAGTTCCTAATTCCGTTATTGATGGTGGTGTAATCGGTATTTCAATGATTATCAGCCATGTTACAAAATGGAATTTAGGGTTGTTGGTTATTGTTTTAAACTTACCATTTATTGTACTTGCATTTAAAAAGATGGGCAAAATGTTTGTTTTGCAAACTGCTTATGCAAACGTTATATTGGCGCTTGCACTAAATTTTTTCCACAGCTACAAAGTAACAAATGATATCCTTTTATCTACGGTTTTCGGTGGTATTGTTTTGGGTGCGGGTGTTGGATTAATTTTGAAAAACGAAGCATCTCTTGATGGAACAGAAATTCTTTCACTTTTGGTATCTAAAAAGTTTGGTTGTTCTGTCGGTGAATTTATTATGGGCTTGAACCTGTTTATCTATTTGGTTGCAGGCAAGGTCTTCGGTTGGGAAAGCGCAATGTATTCAATTTTGACATACTTTGTCGCATCAAAAGTTATCGACATCGTGATGGAAGGTTTGAACAGTTCAAAATCTGTCCGAATTATCAGCGATGATGCCGGTTCAATCGGTAATGCTTTGATTGAAAAACTTGATATCAGTGTAACTTATCTAAAGGGTATTGGAGGATATTCCGGACAGGATAAGGATTTGATTTATTGTGTTATTACAAGATTAGAATTGCCGAAAATGCTTGAAATTATAAAAGACATTGACCCTAATGCGTTTGTAGCTGTTGTTGATGTGCACGAAACTTATGGTGGCAGATTTCGCAAACATGTTGATAAAATTTAATATATAGACAAGTTTAGAAAAATATAATATACTGAAAAGAAGAGAAGAAGGAATATATAAATATGGCAAAACATAGTGATACAGTACCTATAGAGGTTACTATTTTAACCGCAGACCATGATATCAAAGGGGTTGTGCATGTTTCAAAATATACAAACACAAACCGCGAGTTGACAGATTTATTGAATGATAAAGAAAGAAGATTCTTGGCAGTTACAAATGCTGAAATTTATCCAAGAGTAGGTAATCAATCACCAAGAAGATATAATTTCTTAGAAATTCACATGGATTATGTTTTGATGGTTCATCCGACATCTCAAGCTGTTTTCAAAGATTCCGGTAAAACACAAGAAGACATTGCAAGATTTAGAGATTTGAGATTAAAGTTAAATCAAACAAAACCATTTTAAGTTTATTAAAGTTTATCCAAAGACCGATATTAATGTCGGTCTTTTTTTAATCCAAATAATGAAAATGTAACAAAATCTTAACAACTAATATAGCTGTCCTAAAGTTTTTACAAAGATATGCCGAATATATATTTGTAAGGAAACAAAAGGGATAAGTCTAATGGGTTTAAACGTAAACTACAATTCATTATACAAAAACGGCATTGATACATCTATCTTAAAAGATGTTTCTACTGAAATTTTACGCCGTGCTGCCCAAAAAAATTCCCAATATACAAATTCTGCTACTACTCAAAGAGTTAATTCAGTTGCAAAACCTGTTGAATTAGGGGTTGACTTGTATCAAGGTAAAATTGATACTAATGTTCAAAAGCAAATTGCGATGAATAATGCTTTGCAATTTCAATTTAATGAAGCAACTTTAAATTCTATAAAATATCTAAATTCTCAAGCTGCAATTACAAAACAAGTTGATGGTAAATATATGCCGGCGGTTAATGAGGTTGTAACAGAAACTCAAAAAGCTGCCGAAACAACTTCAGCCACTCATTTTATGAGTATTTTTGCAGCTGCAACAGCTAAAGATAAAGATGGTTCAAATCCATTTTATAACGGTGAACTTCTTGGTGGAAAACCGGATAAAAAAGAAGAACATAATGATGTTGAACCATTAAAAAGTATTTTTGCATAATATAAGATTTCTCAAAAAAGTTTAAAATTTTCCTTCCTTTTGTTTACTATTTTCCTATTTAATATCTCCTCAAGGAGATATTTTTTTATGCACAAATTTTATCCGTCTGTCTGATTTTAGAATTTTTTGGTTTGTCTTATTTTGTCAGTAATCAGAAAGGAAAGTAGGGTAAAATGAAAATTAATATTTGGTTTGTAATTGCTTGTGTCTTAGTTTTTTGTGTTGGGTACAATATGAATGATGTTGCTGTATCTTTTCCTAAATACAAAGTTGCTGTGATTGATGTTGCACAAGTTTTGGAAAATTCTAACGAAATTCAAGAGTTAAAACGTGCACAAGATAAAGATATGGAAGAATTAAACACTCTTATTTCAAAAGCTCAAAATGATTTGTTAAATGAGCATAACAAGTCAAAGCTTATCCAAAAAGAATCAAATTATAGACAACAAATTGAAACTAAAAAGAAAAATATGGATAAAGAATATTCATTAAAACTCGCAAAAATTAATGACCATATTCGCTCAATGATTTCTAAAGAGGCTAAAAAATCTAATTATAATCTTGTTTTACCAACCGGTATGGTAATCTCTGGTGGAGATGATATTACTGTAAATGTTATTAAACAAATGAAATAATTTCGTTTTTCCAATCATTAAGGTTTTGTGGTTGTTTAAACAAGACTTGCTGCATTATAAGAACTTCTTACAAGAGGTCCGATTTGGTAGTTCTTTATTCCAATTGATGCAGCAAGTTTTTTTAATTCTTCGTATTCCTCAAGGCTATAATATTTTGCTACAGGCAAATGCTCTTTTGACGGTTGAATATATTGCCCTATTGTCAAAATATCGCATCCTACAGAGTATAAATCTTTAATTGTTTCTTTTACTTGGGCAAAAGTTTCTCCAAGTCCAATCATCATTCCTGATTTGGTTTGAATGTCGCTATTTTGCTTGATGTATTTCAAAACATCTAATGAAGTGTCATAATTTCCTTGCGGACGAGCGGTCTTGAATACTGCTCTGACAGTTTCAATATTGTGGTTAAAAACATCAGGATGAGCATTTATTATGATATCTAGTGCTTCTTTTTTGTTTTTGAAGTCCGGAGTTAAAATTTCGATTTTTACATCAGGTGAAATTTTTCTAATTTCATAAATACAGTTTGCAAAATGTTGTGCTCCCCCATCCGTCAAATCATCTCGAGTTACTGATGTAATAACTGCGTATTTTAGACCTAAGTCTTTGACTGCTTTAGCAATATGCTTTGGCTCTTGTGGGTCAAGCGGTTCAGGTCTGTTGCACGAAATATTACAGTATCTGCAATTTCTTGTACAGTTGTTCCCCATAATCAAAAAAGTTGCGGTGTTTTTGGTATAACATTCGTTTTTATTTGGGCAACGAGCGTTTTCACAAACGGTATTTAAACAATTGTGTTTTAATATTTTACGTACATTTCTTGTCGTATCAGTATCAATTATTGGACGTTTTAAAAATTCAGGTAGTCTTTCGCGCATTTTTTTGTTTCCTTTAGTTTTTAATATTATATAACAAATTTTTTTATGTTTGATTTTTATACAATTACGTTATATAAGTATATTAACGATATATTATAAATAGGAGCAAAACAAAATGAAAAAATTAGCATTATTACTAACATTAATATCATTTTCGGTAGCAGCTTATGCAACTGAACCGTTGTTGTTAGACCCATTGCCAGCATCTGAATATGCAAATGTTCCTGTAGTATCTACACCAACAACTAATGCATCAGGTTTGCAAGTATCTGTTCCTGGACAAGCAGGTATGGAAGCTACATTCACACCGGTTAGCAAATTGGATTCTAATATGATTCCGCAAAATGCGGCAGCAGAAGGACTTCCTGTTCCTGCAAAGCAAACTCCAAGGGTAAGAATCCAAACAAAACAAAGAAGTCAAGGTAATGCTTATTGGAATGCAGGTGGTAAAGGCACCAAGTCATTCTTTTAATAAGCCATAGTTTTAAATTTATAATGTACACCACAAGTGATTGCGCTTGTGGTGTTTTTGTTATAAAACAAAAAGCCGTAATTGAAAATTACGGGGGAATGATTAAATAAACACGAGAAATTTTGTAGATTTATAAAACTTATGAATCAAAATTAGCAAATGTAGCAGGATAATAGGTCAGCACCTGACATTTTCATTTTTTTTAATGCTCTTAATTCGGTTTGGCGGATACATTCTTTTGTCACACCGTAAATGTTTCCGATTTCTTCTAATGTATAACGTTCTGTGTCGCCCAGTCCGTAGCGCATTTTTACAACTTCTTGTTCACGTTCTTTTAGTGTTGTTTCAATAACATTGTTTAAATCATTTTTTAGGGCTTGAAATTCAATATTTTCAGAAATAAGTGTGGTATCATCTGCCAAAATATCTGCAACATTCAGTTCTTTGCCATCATTTTTTTCTAGGCCGTTTTCGATTGAAATTGTTTTTGTATAAGCTGATAAAAACATTTCAATTTTATCAGGTGCGATGTTCATTTCTTTTGCAACATCTTCAGTTTTTACAGGGGTATTCACCTCTTGTTCCATTTTAGATTTCACTTTTGAAAATTTGGATAATGTTTCTTGGATATATACAGGAATTTTCATACAGTGTGATTGCTCGGAAATTGCTTTGAACATAGCTTGTTTTACCCACCAGCCTGCATAAGTTGAAAATCTATAGCCGAGTTTGTAATTGTATTTTTCTGCGGCAATCATCAAGCCCATGTTGCCTTCTTGGATTAGGTCGATGATTGGTAAAGCTGACATGTGGATTGCTTTTCTTGCTATTGTTACAACGAGTTTTAAATTTGCTTGGATAAGTTTTTGCTTAGCCTCTAAATCTCCTTGTTCAATTTGTTGAGCCAAAACTTTTTCTTCTTCAAATGATAATTGTGGGTAATTTGAGATTTCTCTTAAATAAACTTTTAGCACTGTGTCTGTAGATGGTTCTAAAACTTCATTTTTTGCTGGGTTTGAATTTTGTGGTCCGACTTTAAGTTCGATTACTTGCTCTTGATTCATAAATTAAACTCCTTCTTATTTGCATGGAAATTTCATCGGCGGATTTTGCCGATTTTTGGGGGATAGGGTAATGTAACACGAGGTTTATATACTTTGTATATACCCAAATATATATCAAGTGTGACATCATGTTACTAAATGTAAAGGTAAACTTTTGTGAACTTTCCTGACCTAATGTTTTTCATATTATAATTAGAGTGTTGAAAGGGGAATATAAGATGGGATTTAACTTGAAAGAAAAACTTCAAAATGCTAATAAAAAAAATGTTGCAATAGTTGTATTAATTTTGTTAGTAATTTTAATTTGCGCTGTTGGCGGTTTTGAATATTACCAATACCAGCAATTCAAAGCTGAAAAAGCAAAACAAGAAAATTATATGCCTGTAGATTTATCCGGAGAACCGAAAAAACCTTCTGAATATGCGGTTGGCATGGATTATAATCAAGCAGTGAAAAGTAAAAAGCCAATGTTGGTTCTATTCTATGCTGATTGGTGTCATTATTGTATTAAATTTATGCCTGTATACCAAGCATTGGCAGAAAAATACAAGGATGATATCGAATTTGCAAAAGTAAATGTGGAAGATAAAAAATATGAAAAACTTGTAAACGAAATCGGAATTACAGGTTTTCCAACAGTATTTATTATTGACCCTAAGTATGATAACCGCGTATTGTTATCAAATGCTTATTTGAGCAAAGTTGAAAATGTTAGCCAAGAGTTAGACAGATTCTTGAGAATCAGGAAATTGTTGGATACTAAAAAGTAATAAAGTAACAAATTTTTAACTTGTACTTTTAAAATAATTATGTGTTTTGTATAATTGCAGTGTTTCCTCATATTTTGAGGAAATACTGCGAGAATATTATAATCGGAAAAGCGTCACCGTATTATACTTCTCTGCATTTAAGGGGCGGAAGTTCACATTAACATTTCTTAATATTAGAACTTATTCTAGCAATTTTATTAATGTTTTAGGTTCTATATATATAGAAGATTCATAGTAGGTGTAACATGGGTATCGAAAAGATTAAAACTAGTAGTATGGAAGGGGTTGGCCAGTACAACAGAGCTCAAGGCAATAAAGCTCACAGTGCTAACAGAGCTTATTTATCAGCTCCGCATGACTACACAACATTCACTGGTAATGCAGCTGCTCCGGTAGCAAAAGCAGGACAATCATTAAGAGATTTCTTACTTGATTTGATGCCGAGTAAAATCAAAATGATGGTTAAGATGCATGAAGGCATGGGCGAAGTTCAGAACCAAATCATTAACGCAGTTGGTACAGGTTTGGTAGCTCCTGTGTTTATCAAATATAACCCATTATCAAAAACGGATGAAGATACAAGAACATATACAGCTTGGCGTCAACCGGTATCAGCAATTCTAGCGGTAGGTACGCAAGCTGCGATTGTTGTTCCGTTTAATTCATTGATTAAGAAAATGGCAGATATCGGATTTTTCTCAATTCATAACAATTCATCCTTGTTCCCATCTGATGATTATTTGAAAAAACAAATCAAAGAACAAAATCCAGACAAATCTTATACTAAAGCTGAAATGAAAAATGCTATCAAAGCTAAACAAAAAGAATATGCAAAAGCTTTAGAAAAAATGATTTTGGATACAAACAAAATTACAGTTAATACAACAAATGGTATTGATGGCAAAATTGTCAAAGAAGATATGAAGCCTGAAGACTTTAAAAAGCTGTTCAAAGAAACACTTGATGGCTTGATTAAAGATGAAACAGAAGAAATGCATAAAGCTACAACTCAAAAAGGACCGAAAAAGTTAGCAAGAAATCTTTTCTATCACGAACATCTTGATGAAACATTAAAAGTTCTTGATAGGTTAAGAGGTAAAGCCGGTGTAGATACTGCAGTTGAAGATGCCGCTACTTCTTCAGATAAGGAAATTGCTAAGGCTTTCAAAAAAGAATGTAATGACACTATAAAAGATATCAAAAAAGCAGGCTATGATAGCAAAACAAAAAGCACTCTTATTGAAATCGTAAAAGAATTAAAAGATATCAACCACGGTATAACAAATTCAGCAGAACGTGCAAGTTTTATCAATAAAATTGATAAGATGATGACTTCTGCAAAACAAATGGCAGCTATGAACTCAGTAGCAGATATTTCAGATTACGTAAATAATATTATTAAATTAAGAATTTCTGCAATCGATGGTTCAACCGCAATTTTGAAAGACATTCGAGAAAAACTTGAAACTTCAAATATGACAGTAAAAGAAGCTCAAGATATTATCAATGCTGAAATTGCAAAAGCAAAAGGCAATAAAGATGGAATAATGGAATCAGCAGGACAAAGATTAAGAGATACGGTTGACTCTCTTGCTGATAAGATTGGTGAACAATTCAAGAAAAATAATAAAGCTAATATTGAAGGTAATAAACGTTGGTTAGGTTTGGCATCATCTTTAGCAATTCTTCCTGTAACTTGCTGGATGTTGAACAAAATTTATCCTTGGTTTATGGATTTAGCGTTCCCTAACTTGTCAAATAAAAAAGCTGCTCCAAAAGACGCAGAAAAGAAAGTTGAGGTGAAATAATGAATAACACATTGAATCCTCTAGTAAGAACAGTTCTTTGTAAACCAATCAAAGCATTTTCAAATTCTAAACTTGGTAGATATACAGGTGAACAATTCAAGAAAAATAGCAGAATGTTCATTGATGGTTTGGGCGTATCTTCAATTATCGCAAAAGATGGCTTGGGTTGCTATTTATATGTTACCCAAAGTATGAATAACAAAGATATTCCTGATGACAAGCGTAAATTCGTTGCAGCATTAGACTTAACAAACGGTGTATTGATGATTGCTTTGCAGTTGTTGATGTTCTTCACTGTATCTCACAAAGTTTGTCAAACTGCAATGTTTGATAAAGCATTTGGTAAGATGTTTGATAGACCTCTTAGAAAATTGTACCAAGCTTATGCAAGAAGTACAGAAGGATTTTCCGATATTACAGGTGCTAAATTTAACAAAGACTTCAATTCAATTAGAAATAGTGTTAAGGATGCTTTTGGTGGCTTGACATCATTAGCGGCAGCAACAATCGTTGGTAAACGTATGTTAGTTCCATTTATTGCAACTCCTTTAGCCGGAGAAGTTGAAAAGAAAATGGCAGAAAAAGAGGCAATGCAAAACGGACAAAAAACTGCAGCAAAAGAAGACAAATCAAATCCTGCAATGTTAGGTACTCAAAAGTCACAAGCGACTACACCTGCAGTTCAAGGTCAAACTTTGAATGTAAGTGATGGTGATACAAATCTTCTTGCAAAATACAGAAAATAATTTTACATCTATAATGAAATGAATCAGAGCTGACCACTTTGTGGTTGGCTCTGATTTTTTGTTATTTTCTTTATCTTATGAACATAATGAACTTATTTGTTTTACATCCTACTTCTTTTGTAATAGAATAAAATCACAGATTGTAATTGAATTAAGAGGGAAAAATAAATGCAAGTATCTTTAAATTGGTTGAATGAATTTGTAGACTTATCTGATATTGAAGCCTCTCAAATTGCGCATGAATTGACTATGAGCGGACTTGAGGTTGAGGCTGTTGAAGATGTTAAGCCTATGTTTACTAATATCAAAACTGTTAAAATTGAAAAAATTGATGCTCATCCAAATTCAGACAGACTTCATTTGGTCACTGTCAACACAGGTTCTGGGTTGAAAACTGTTGTTTGTGGTGCTCAAAATATTCAAGAGGGTCAAATTGTACCTTATGCAAGTGTTGGTTCTCAGGTTTTGGACAGGAAGACAGGCGAAATGTTTACATTGACTCCTGCGGTTATTCGTGGGGTAGAATCTCAGGGTATGCTTTGTTCGTCTGATGAATTAGGTGTTTCTGAGCGTAATTACCAAGAAGAAGATGGTATTTTGATTTTGAATAGAATTTTTTCAGATGTTCAATTGGGAGCTGATGTAAAAGATGTTCTCGGTTTTGAGAAAGATACAGTTCTAGATGTAGCTCCAACTGCCAATCGTGGCGACCAAATGTCAGTTATTGGTGTGGCTAGAGAATTGAGTGCATTATTTAACAAACCGCTTAAATTGAATCCAATTGAATGTACAAAAGATTTATCAACTGACAAATTTAGAGTTGAAATCAAAGATAAAGATGTTTGCAAATATTATTCAATTGCTGTTTTAAAAAATATTAAAATAAAATCATCTCCTGATTGGATGCAAAAAAGATTGTTAGCATCAGGTGTTCGTTCAATCAATAATGTTGTAGATATTACAAACTATGTAATGCTTGAATACGGTTGTCCTTTACATGCATTTGATTTTGATAAATTGGATGGTTATTTGTGCGTAAGACGTGCTACAGAAGGTGAAAAGCTTGTTACACTTGATGAAGTTGAAAGAACTCTTACAACAGATTCTGTACTTATTGCAACCGAAAAAGAAGGCGTTTGTCTAGGTGGTGTATTTGGCGGAGCTAATTCTGAAATTGACGACAATACAACATCTATCGCTTTAGAGGCAGCATATTTTACACCTGCAACAAACAGAAAATCTGCAAGAAGTGCTGGTTATAGAAGTGAGGCAAGTGCAAGATTTGAACGTGGTATTGATATTGAGGCTGTAAAACCTGCATTGATGCGTGCAATGCAATTGTTGACAGATTATGCCGATGCGGAAGTTGTTGGTGTGGTTGAAGACGGTAAAAACAAGCTTGAACCAATTGAAATTACTTTGCGTTATAACCAAATTAAAAGAATTTTAGGTTGCGAAATCGCTCCTGACAGATGTATCAATATTTTGGAAAACTTAGGATTTAAAAAACTTGGTGGAAATGATGCTGCTGCAAAATTCTTAGTTCCTTCATTCAGAGCTTATGATGTTACAAGAGAAATTGATTTAATTGAAGAAATCGCAAGAATCAATGGTTATGATAAAATTTCTCCATCACTTCCAAATAAATCTCAAACTCCTGTTATTACATTGGGAGAAAAGATTATTAAAAGGGTTCATGAGTTGATGTTATCAGCAGGTTTGAACGAAATTCAAACAAGTTCACTTATCGGAAAGCCAATGCTTGACAAATTTAAAATAACTTATGATGAAGACAAAGCTGTTCGTGTTGAAAATGCGGCTAGTGAAGATTATTCAATGTTGCGTCAAACCTTGGCAGCAAGCGCTTTGAACTGTATGAAATATAACTTTGATAATGGGCAAAAAGTCTTCTGGGCTTATGAAATCGGCAGAACATATTTAAAGGTTAAAGAGGCTGATGAAAAAGATTCAGGAGTAAAGGAAACTCTTGTGTTGGAAGGTGTTTTGACAGGTGAAGTTCAAAATTCAAAATGGCAAATAAAATCAAAAACAGATTTCTACACAGTAAAAGGTATTGTCGAAAACTTGTTTGAGGATTTGGGTATTACAAGAAGAATAAAACTTGTCCCATTGGAAGAATCTCCACTGGCTGAGTCTCACAAGGTTCTTCACCCATATAGAACTGCCGTTATTATGATGTTAGGTAAGAAGCCTCAACCAATTGGATATTTTGGACAATTACATCCAACATTACAAGACAAATTGAAATTAAATCAGGATGCATTTTTATTCAAAGTTGACTTGGACGAAGTTATTTCTGCGGTTAAAGAAACTGTTCCGAGATTCAAGCACTTGTCACAATATCCTGAGGTAAAAAGAGATTTGGCATTTATTATAAATGATAATGTTTCTTGTGATGATATTCAAAAAGTTATCAAAAGTGCAGTTAAACAAAATATCTTTAAAGGTGCTGAAATTTTTGATGTATATCAAGGTGAACACGTTGAAGAAGGTTTCAAGAGTGTAGCATACAGAATTAAAATGCAAGACGCTGATGCAACTTTGACAGATGAAATTATTGAACAACAAATGACATCTGTTAGAGAAAAATTGCAAAAAGCTTACGCTCAAATTTCATTCAGGGAGTAATTTTATGAAAAAATTATCGTTATTCTTAATTACCGCTCTTATGTTTGCAGGAATAGGAATAAGTTCCGAAACTTATGCAAAAGATATCATACCTGTTCGTCCAAACGTAACACAGACAACAACAATCGGAATGTATCAGGTTGGCGATGATGTTAAAATCTACAAAGAACCAAATGAGGATTCTCAAATTCTTTATAGGGTAAGATGGAATAACGATGAATTTTTTCCTTCAGAAATCGGATTTGACAACTTTTTTACAGTGTTTTTGCCAAAGAAAAACCTTGCGCTTGTTAGTGTAACAGATTTCAATGATGATTGGGTTGAAATTATTTACAACAACTCAACAGGTCAAACCGGTTGGATAAAAAAAGATGATCCGTATAAGTTTATGACATGGATAAATTTTTACAATACCTATGGCAAAAAATACGGGCTTGTTTTGTTGAAAAGTGCGCCTGAAACTTGCAAGGATATAAAAGCTCAAACTGAAGACTTGGCTAAGACTATTTCAACAATGAATTATCCGCAAAAAATAAATCTGAATGTTATTCGCGGAAATTGGGCATTGGTGAGTGTTTTTGATTTAGATAAAACGCCAAAAACAGGATATGTTCGTTGGCGTTCTGATAATGGTGTTAGATATTTCTTCCCTGATATAAAATAATTTTATTTTTCGGTTGAGAAGGAATAAATAATTTCTCTGTCATATTCTTCACCTTTTTTCAAGATGCCTTTTTCTTTGAATGATTCTGTATTAATTGCGTTTGGATAAAATTGCGGTTCAACACAAAATGATGAGCGTTTTTCATATCTGCTACCTGATTTGCCTTCAGGTTGAGCCGATTTACCTAAGTGGTTTGCGCTATAAAATTGAAATCCTGGGAGATTTGTAGAAACTTTTAATACAATTCCTGTTTTGGGTGATTTTACACTGGCAGCTTCAATCATTGTTTTGCCGTCATAGTTATCAATACAGAAATTTTGGTCAAATCCTGAGCCGATTTTTAGTTGTTCAAAATCTTTTTCTATATCATCAGAAATCTTTTTCGGTTTTCTAAAATCAAACGGAGTGCCTTCGACTGATTTTATTTCTCCTGTAGGGACTGCAATATCGCTATTTTCTGTATAAGTTGATGAGTTTGGCAAAGTTACAACATGTTCATAAACTGAATTTTCTTGTGTGTTTTCGACTCCATCAAGGTTAAAATATGTGTGATTTGTCAAATTCATAATAGTGTCTTTGTTTGATTTTGCCTTGTACTTGATGTGTAGATTGTTATTGTTATCAAACTTGTAAGTTACGGTTGTTTGGACTTTTGCTGGATAACCGTTTTCCATATCTTCTTTTTCGTATGTAAATTCAACACCGTCTTTTAATACTTTAGCTTTCCAATTTTTTGTATCAAAACCTTGCGTTCCGCCATGGGAGTGAGTTTTGCCATTATCTTTGTTGCATTCCAGTTTGTATTCTTTGCCATTTAGTGTAAATTTGCCATCTTGAATTTTATTTGCGTAAGGCCCGATAGTTCCGCCTGCGTGCCCAACAGGAGATTCTTCATAAGGTGTAACATTGTCATAGCCTTGAGTTACATCTTTGATGTTACCGTCTTTATCAGGAACTTTTATTGATGTGATTGTTGCTCCAAAGGTTGATAAATCAACACTTGCACCGTTTTTATTTGTTATTGTATAAAGGGTGGCTTTTTCGCCGGTTTTTTTTATTGTGCCAAATTGCTTTTGTTCAATTTTAATTCCGTCGTATTCTGAATTCACATCCGCGCCGACTTTTACGCTTTTTGTAAAAGTATCTTTTATTGGTTGGTTTGCGATGATATTTTGTTGAGATGTTATTTTTTGAGTATAATTTGTCGGATTCACATTGAATGATGAATACGGATTAAAATCAATCGGCATAATTTCTCCTTTTTTCTTTATTATATAAAAAATAAACAAAAAATAAATTTACATTTACGCAGGAATTTTTACACAAAATTCCGTTTGGACATTTTCTTCACTGGTTGCAATGATTTCTCCACCATGCGCTACTGCGATTTGTTGAGATAGATATAAACCTAAACCTGTACCAACTTTTCTCAATTTTTTTGCTGCTGAATAGTATTTATTAAAAATCATTTTTAATTCGTCTTTGCCAATTCCTTGACCGTAGTCTATAACCGAAATGGTTGTATAACCTTGGTTTTTGCCAAGTTTTACATCGATAGGTTTTTGTGTGCTGCTGTGGTCAATCGCATTAGATATCAGGTTTTTAATTACTCTTTTTAACTGCATTTTGTCAGCTGTGATTTGCGGATTGTTGGTTTGTGGAGTGAAATTTATTGAAGTTTTTACATCTGCTGCTAAAGGTTGCATTTCTGAAACGATTTCTTCAATAAATGGGTTAAGGGCAAAAGTTTCTTTTACTAATTTGATACCCTGTTCTTTTAACTTGTAAGTTTCAAGCAAAATTTGAACCAACTCTAAAAGGTTTTTATTTGAAACTTTCATATTATCAAGTGCAAATTTTTGTTTTTCAGAAATTTCTCCAAACTTGTTGGCTAAAAATAAATCAATCATATTTGATGCTGCAACAATCGGAACTTTCAGGTCATGGGTCAATGTTGCAACGAAATCTTCTTTCAGTGTTTCGATTTCTTTTTCTGTTGTAATATCTTTTATGATTAGCACAAATCTTTTTTTCTCAATTGATGTTAAGGCTTGAGAACTTATGACAAAGTTGTTTGTTGGAGTGTGTTTAATAAAGATTTCAATATTGTTTAAATCAGAAATTTCAAAATTATCATCTTTTACTGGTTGAATAAATTCAAAAACATTTTTGCCGATGATATCTCGTCCTTTGATGCCGAACCATTTCAAAATCTTTGGGGTAGCTCTAAGAATTTCAAATTTATCATTGATAATCAAAATTCCGTCAGATAGAGAATTGATAACGGATTCAAGCAATTTGTTTTGGCGCATAAGTTCTGCTTGATATTCAATAATCATTTTTTCTCTGTCATTTAGTGTTTCAACCATTCTGTTGATACTATCTGTTACATTTTGGTATGTCGGATGTTCTATTTTTTCAATTTTGGTTGACAAATTTCCGTATCTGATTGAATCTACGGTAGTTGTTACTTTTCCCAAGTAATCATTGATTTTTGACCAGCGTTTGTTGGTTTTTCTTGTGATAAAAAACAGGCAAATAAAAACGATGATTACACAAATATTTATTATATAAAAATATGAAAACATTTATTACTTTTTTCTCTCTATCTATCTGAACTTTTTGCACTTTATGGTATAATTATAGCAGATAGCATCAGGTTTGTTAATATGTAAGGGAATTGGTTAAGAAATGGCAAAATTAGAACTTCCAAAGTCAATAAAAATGGTTGTTACGGATTTTGATGGTGTTGTAACTGATAATTGTGTTTATATCAATGAAGATTTTTCAATGTCTCGTAAACTAAATTTTAAAGATGTTATGGGTTTTTATATTTTAAAACGTAACGGTTATGATATTGCAATAATTTCCGGAGAAGGCAATTCTGCTATTCAAACAATGGCTCAAAAATTTGGCATTGAAGAAATCCATCAAAATATCCGAGTGAAAATTGATGTTTTGAAATCAATTTTAGAAAAATACAATCTCGCTCAGGATGATTATGTTTATATCGGAGATGATATCAATGATTTGGAATGCCTAAATTATGCAAAATATAAAATAACAGTGCCTCATGCTGTTGAAAAAGTTAAAGCGGTAGATGGTATTCAAATTACCGAAAGTTTGGCTGGTGATGGCGCTTTCAGAGAGGTGGCAGATTGTCTGATTGGATAAAAAATATTTTTGGAAAAATTAAAGATTTAAATGTTTCAATCGACTCATACAAACAAGACTCAATTATTCAATCTCTTCCAACAGTTGCTTATGTAAACAAAGCTAAAAAATTGTTTGAAGAAAAACAGTATGATAAAGCTGAAGAATTGTTGAAAAAGGCACTGGATATCTCACATCAGGATTCTGGTGTATATAAATATCTTGGTAAAATTTATGAATCTAGGATGAAATTTGAAGATGCTTCAACTTATTATTATGAGTCCGCAAATCTAAATTCGCAAGATAAAGAAATTTGGTTGCGACTTGGGATGTGTTTATTAAATTCTAAAAAATATGAAGATGCACTGGATGCGTTTGAGCATGCAAATAAAATAACTCCACTAAATACAGATGTCCATACTGGTTGGGGTATGGTTCTGATGAAGATGAAAAAATATGCTCTTGCACGCGACCAATTTAATAAAGCTGCTCAAATCAGTAAATACAACTATACTGCAATTTTATTGTCTGCAATTATGGAAGTTCGATTATTTGATTATGATTCTGCTGAGATGAAGTTGCAATTTTTGGCAAAAGTGGCGCCCAATGAGAGTTCAACTTATGAATATGCAAATTTAAAACTCTTAAAATCTGATTACAAGGCGGCAGAAGAATATGCAAAAAAGTCTATTTCGATAAATAAGCAAATGTTACCGGCATATTTTGTTTTGGGCGAAGTTTACTCTATCCAAAAAAAATACGAAGAAACCGAAAAAATCTTTAATTCTGCAATTTTAAATGATTTAGATAATGAAGTTTTGCATTTTGAGTGGGGTAAAGCTTATGTAAGACTTTTTGAATTTAGCAAAGCGAAAGAACAATTTGAAATTGCATTTTCAAAAGATAATGATTACTTAAATCCAAAAATAGGTTTGGCTTTAGTAAATGCTTATGACAATGATTTTACACTTCTTGATACATTGAAGGAAAAACATGGGGAAAATGTCTATATTCAAGAGGCGATGGGTCTAGAAAAAGTTGCCGAAGGTAGATTTGAAGATGGTGTTGAGCTATTTAAAAAATCTTTGCGTACTGATCGTAAACAATCTTACAATTATTTAAACATTGCTCGTGCATACCAAAAGCTAGATAATAAAGATAAGACTAGAGAATATTTTGAAAAATTTATTACAGAAAATTCAAAATATGTGAAGGGATTTGTAGAGTATTCCAAATGGCTGATGGGAATATCGGATTACGCGGATGCACTGCGAAAGCTGCGCAGGGCTGAGAAGTTGGACGATAAAAATGTAGAAATTTTAAATTTATTATTTTATTCATCTTATAGACTTGTCAAGGACAACATTTGTGAATATAATATAAAAGAAACAATTTCAATCGCCGACAAAGCTCAGTCTTTAGGACACTTTGAATACGAAAACGAAAAGGTTGAACTTGAGAATATTTTAAAAGGCATACAGGGAAATAATTAAATTGAAAAAGGTAATAGTACAAAAATTTGGCGGTACATCTGTAGCAGATACAGACAAAATTAAAAATGTTGCACAAACAGTAATTCGTGAAAAGAACAATGGAAATGACGTAGTTGTTGTTGTTTCGGCTATGGGACACACGACAGACCATTTGGTAAAAATGGCAAAAGACTTAAATCCAAATCCTTCAGCTCGAGAGATGGATATGCTTTTATCAACAGGGGAATGTGTTTCAATTGCACTTCTTACTATGGCTATACAAGCTCAAGGATATAATGCGGTAAGTTTTAATGCTACCCAAATCGGAATTTTGACAGAAAATGTCCACTCAAAAGCTAGAATTGTTGATATTAAAACTGACAAATTGAAAAAAAATTTAGAGGCAGGTAATATTATTGTAGTTGCAGGATTTCAAGGTGTTACAGAAGATGGAGAAATTACTACTTTGGGACGTGGTGGTTCAGATACTTCTGCTGTAGCTTTGGCTGCGGCTTTAAATGCTGAGAGGTGTGATATTTATACAGATGTAGAGGGTGTTTACACAACAGACCCACGTGTTGTTCCAAATGCCTCAAGACTGGATATTATATCTTATGAAGAAATGCTTGAACTTGCTCATGCAGGTGCTAATGTACTTCACCCAAGAAGTGTTGAGACAGCAAAACAATATGCTGTACCGCTAAGGGTTAGAAGCAGTTTTAAGCTTGATAATATGGGAACTTTAATTGTAGGAGTTGAAAAAATGGAAATAAATAAACCTGTAGCAGGTGTGGCATCAGATTCATCACAAGTAAGAGTTGTAGTTTGCGATGTTCCTGATACGCCAGGGGAAGCTGCAACATTGTTTGGCTGTTTGGCGGATGAAAATGTTTCAGTTGATATGATTATTCAATCTTATGCAAGAAAAACTTCAAATACCAACGATATTGCATTCACAATCAATAAAGAAGATTTGCCAAAAGCAATGGAAGTATTGGAAGATGTGAAGGTTAAACTTGGGGCTGCAGATGTTAAAATTGATGATAACATTGCGAAAGTTTCAATCATTGGGGCTGGCATGATTGATAGACCCGGTATTGCATCAACAATGTTCAAAACATTAGCTAGCAACGATATCAATATTAGAATGATTTCAACAAGTGAAATTAAAATCAGTTGTTTAATCAATAAAGATGATGCTCAAAAAGCAGTAAAAGCTTTGCATGACGTGTTCAATCTAGGTTGTGATGAAGTTGCGGAAGTTAAAGGTACATTGCCTGACGTATAGACATTAAAGACAAAATTTTAGGATAAAAGAGGCAAAAAGAATAACTTTTTGTCTCTTTTTGCTTTACATAATGCGTTTTTATGTTAAAATTACTGTATTATTTAGTAAGTGTTTATTATTTTTGTTTAAAGGAGAAAATTATGGCAGAAAAACGTGTTTGGCTCTTTAAGGATGGGGATGCATCTATGCGCAATTTGTTGGGCGGAAAAGGTGCGAATTTAGCTGAAATGACTAATCTTGGATTACCGGTACCCCCTGGATTGACTATTACAACTGAAACTTGTATGGATTATATAAACCATGGAAACAAAATGCCGCAAGGGCTTATGGATGAAGTAAAAGTTGCATTGAAAGATGTAGAAGCTCAAGCTGGTAAAAAGTTTGGTGATTGCGAAAATCCTCTTCTTGTTTCTGTTCGTTCTGGCGCAAGGTTATCTATGCCTGGGATGATGGAAACAATTTTGAACCTCGGTTTGAATGACCAAACTGTTGAGGCAATGATTAAATTGACAAACAATCCACGTTTTTGCTATGACTCATATCGTAGATTTTTGACTATGTTTGGTTCTGTTGCTTGGGAAATTGATAGGCAAAAATTCGAAGATTATTTAGACGATATTAAAAAAGAAAAGGGCTATAAATCGGATACCGAATTATCTGCAGATGATTGGAAATCTTTAATTGAGCCATACAAAGCTTTGATTAAAAAAGAAACAGGAAAAGATTTTCCACAAGATCCGTATGTTCAATTAGAAGAGGCAATTGAAGCAGTTTTCCGTTCTTGGAATATTCCTCGTGCAGTTGCGTATAGAGAACACTACAAAATCGACCACAACTATGGGACAGCCGTAAACGTTCAAACAATGGTATTTGGTAATATGGGTGATGATTGTGCAACAGGTGTATCTTTCACGAGAAATCCTTCAACAGGTGAGAATAAATTTTATGGTGAATATTTGACAAATGCACAAGGTGAAGATGTTGTAGCAGGTATCAGAACTCCAAAGCCAATTGCTGAACTTGAAAATGAAATGCCTGAACTTTATAAGCAATATGTCGATATCGCAAAAAAACTTGAAAAAGGATACAAAGATGTTCAAGATATGGAATTTACAATTGAAAGAGGTAAATTGTGGATTCTTCAAACTCGTAATGGTAAAAGAACAGCAAAAGCATCAGTAAGAATTGCTGTTGAAATGTGTGAAGAAGGTATTATTGATAAGGAAAGAGCTGTTGAACTTGTTGATGCAAATCAATTATATCAAGTTTTATTGCCTGATTTTGACCCTAAAGCGAAAAAAGAGGCTCACAAAATAGCTCAAGGACTTGCTGCATCTCCTGGAGCTGCTGTAGGTAAAATCGTTTTTGATACAGAAGAAGCAGCAGAGCGTGGTAAAAATGGTGAAAAAATTATTTTGGTAAGAATTGAAACTTGTCCGGATGATATTCACGGTATGATTGAATCTCAAGGTGTTTTGACGCTAAGAGGCGGTATGACTTCTCACGCAGCTGTTGTTGCTAAAGGTATGGGTAAACCTTGTGTAGCTGGTTGTGAGGATTTATCTATTGACCTTAAAAATGAAACTTTAACATCAGGTGACGGAACTGTTTATCACAAAAACGATATAATTTCTCTTGATGGCGGTACTGGCGAAGTTATGGATGGTGCGATTCACCTTGTTCCTCCAACAATGGATGAAAACTTCAACAAGTTATTTGCTTGGGTTGATGAAATTAAACTTTTAGGAGTTAGGGCAAATGCTGATACACCTGCAGATGTTGCAAAAGCATTAGAACTTGGTGCAGAAGGTGTTGGGCTATGTAGAACAGAGCACATGTTCATGGACCCTGAAAGACTCCCTTGGGTTCAAAAAATGATTATTGCAGGAACTGCTGAGGCTAGAAAAGAAGCTTTAGCAAAATTACTTCCAATGCAATATTCTGATTTTTATGCAATGTTTAAAGCTTTGGGCGAAAAATCAATGACAATCAGACTTCTTGATCCACCTCTACATGAATTCTTGCCTGATAAAGAAGATTTGATTGCAAAAGTTGCAACTAAAAAGGCAAAAGGTGAAGATTATGCGGAAGATGAAAAGCTTCTAAATATCGTTGAGACAATGTCTGAATCTAATCCGATGATGGGTTTGAGAGGTTGTCGTTTAGGTTTAACCTATCCTGAAATAAATGAAATGCAAGTTCGAGCTATTTTCAGCGCTGCTTGCGATTTGAAAAAAGAGGGATTGGATGTGAAACCTGAAGTTATGATTCCGCTTGTTGGGCACGTAAATGAGCTTAAAACTGTTAAAACAGTTTTAGAGCGTGTAGCAAATGAAGTTATGGATGAAAAAGGCGTACGAGTTGAATATATGTTTGGTACGATGATAGAAATTCCTCGTGCAGCATTGACGGCTGATGAAATAGCAGAACATGCAGAATTTTTCTCATTCGGTACAAATGATTTAACTCAAATGACTTTTGGTTATTCAAGAGACGATGCAGAGGGCAAATTCTTGCAAAACTATGTAGAGCAAAAAATTCTACCGGCTAACCCATTCTCAACATTAGACCAAGAAGGGGTTGGGCAGTTAATGAAAATTGCACTGGATAAAGCCTTGAGAGTTCGTCCGCATTTGAAACGTGGAATTTGTGGAGAACACGGTGGTGACCCTGCATCTGTAAAATTCTGTCATAGAATTGGCTTGAATTATGTATCTTGCTCACCGTTTAGAGTTCCACAGGCAAGATTGGCTGCAGCACAAGCAGTTATTGAGTTTAAACAGGCAAAAGATATTTCACTACCACTTGGTTGTAAGTAGTAGTTTAGAAAATTGCTAAAGTTACGCGCGTGGCAAGGTTTCCTTGTCACGCGCGCTTTTTCATTTTGTCACTCTGAACTAGTTTCAGGGTCTCAAATATAACAGAGTAAGCATAAGGTAAATATGTTCAATTAGAGATTCTGAAACAAGTAATATAAAGTAGGGAGCCCACCTGAAAATTAAACTTTCAGGATGACAATATAAAAATACTCCTGCCTCTATATCCTTCTGAACATAGATTTCAAGTAATCTTTAAGACCTTTTTTTACTTGCTCGACTGTTTCAGGACCATCATCATTTGTCGGAGTTTCATTCGGAGTCATTCTTTCTTTTACGCTTTCTTCAACTGATAGCAATTCAGGCTCATCTTCAGTTTCTTCAGAGTCAGGTAAAACATCTGTTGGCATTGCCGCATTTAGGAGTTCTTTGAACTTGTGACGTTTTCGTGGCGCATCACGTTTTGCTTCTTCTGCCTCACCTTCCATTGCAACAGCTTTATCTTCATCTTCAGCTCTAATAAGGTCACTCATTGCAACATATAGTTCTTTTAAATCAGAAAGAACTGTGCTGTTGCCAAGCCATTTTCTAACATATTTTTCATCAGGACCTAGTCCGCCATCGGTTTTTGTCCCTTCTGCAATATTAAAGACAACTTCAGAGATTCCAATACATACAATTACGTGTGGATAGTGAATTTTTGAATCCATTTTTAATTTCAGGTTATTATACTTTGTGACGTTCATGTTTGTCGAATTGTGAGCGTCTTCTTGTGATTTAATGATATATTCTTGTAACTTAACGGCCATTTCGTGAAGTGTTTTCATTTCTTTTAGCCTCCTTCTCCCTGTTATTATGGATTATTATGTTTATTTTTGTCAATATCTTTTTTTAATCCAACGAATCTTTTTTGCTTTCGTTCCAATTCTTCGCGCTTAGTTTTATCAATACCTGTACCTGTCATATCGACATTAAGCTCAGTTTGAGAGGCTTCAGCTCTTCTTAGTGCTGTGATAGCAGAAGATTTCTTTGTTGCATCCTCTTCTTCTTCTGCTGCAATTGCTTCTTTAATAACTTTCCAGTGGTTTTTAAGTTCGTTGTTGATGTTAGACCTGTCAGACCAGCGTTTGACATATCCGTCTTCTGCTCCGAGCCCGCCCTCTAATTTTTTACCGTCAAGAATGGCAAAGCACGCTTCGGAAATTCCGATTTGAACATAAAAATGCGGTTCATCTTCACGTTTTGGGTCCATATAAACTTTCAAATTATTATAACGATAGGCATAAGAATGAGCATCTCCGTATTTATCTGCCATCGCATTTATCAAAAATTCTTTTAAACTGTTTTCAAATTTTGTAATTGACCTTGCTGTCGCCATTTGTGAGTCCTTTTTATAATTAATTATTCAAACTATGAATTGGGGCAGGAATTCTTCCGCCTCTTTGAACAAATTTGGTAGATGATAACTTGTTGACTGGCATAATTGGGGCTTCTCCGAGTAATCCTCCATAAGATATTTTATCACCGACTGTTTTGCCGTAAGCTGGGATAATTCTAACGGCTGTAGTTTTTTTGTTAATCATACCGATAGCCATTTCATCTGCAATGATTCCTGCAATAGTGTCTGATGGTGTATCTCCAGGAATTGCTATCATATCAAGTCCTACAGAGCAAACTGATGTCATTGCCTCAAGTTTGTCAAATACCAAATATCCTTTTGTAGCCGCCTCAATCATTCCTGCATCTTCTGACACTGGGATGAAAGCACCTGACAAGCCTCCAACGTGAGAGCTTGCCATAATTCCTCCTTTTTTAACCGCATCATTAAGCATTGCAAGTGCGGCTGTTGTGCCATGTGCTCCGGCATGTTCTAATCCCATTGCTTGGAATATTCCTGCGACACTGTCACCAGCTGCAGGTGTTGGAGCTAGGGATAAATCAATTACTCCAAATGGGATATCCAGTCTTTTTGCCAGCTTGCGTCCTACAAGTTCGCCTGTTGAAGTGATTTTGTACGCAATTTCTTTGATTTTATTGGCAAGTTCACTCATATCAGCACCTTTCGGTAAAGCCTCTACTGCTGCACGAACAACACCAGGTCCAGATACTCCGACATTTAGTGCACATTCAGGTTCGCCCATTCCGCAAAAAGCACCTGCCATAAACGGATTGTCTCCAGGAACATTACAAAATACAACTAGTTTTGCCGCTCCTATTCCATCTTGGTCTTTGGTTAATTTCGCAGATTCTTTTATAATTTCAGACATTTTCAAAACCGCATCCATGTTGATACCAGCTTTTGATGATGCTAAATTTATTGAAGAACAAACTCTTTCTGTTGTCGCAAGGGCTTTTGGTATACTTTCTATTAAAAGTTTATCGCCTTTGGTACAGCCTTTTTCCACAAGTGCAGAAAATCCGCCGACAAAATTTACACCGACTTCTTTTGCGGCTTTATCAAGGGTTTGTGCGATTTTTACATAATCAGGATTTTTGCAAGATTCTCCGATAAATGAGATTGGAGTCACTGCAATTCTTTTATTTATGATTGGGATAGAATATTCATCCGCAAGTTCGTCTGCATATTCAACCAAATTATGAGCATATTTTTTAATTTTGTCATAGATTTTTTTACATACTGTGTCAGTGTCTTCAGCAATACAATCTCGCAAGCTCAGTGCAAGCGTCACTGTTCTGATATCAAGATTGTAGAGTTTTATCATATTTATGGTTTCTAGTATGTTATTTTCATCAAGCATTTTTTAATCCTTTTTTAATCCGAGTGCGGTTGAAACATTCCAGTCTTTGACTTTTAATTTTAACTCAACACGTCTGCTTTTGTCAAAATCTTCTTTGCCATTTACGATAACAGGTTCGTTGTAGCTTTTGCCTTCTACAACGACAAGTTTTCTGAATTGGTCAGCGTATTTTTTATCATAATTGGTTTTGAATATATATTCAGCAACGGCATTGGCACGTTTTAGGCTCAAATCCATATTTTTTAGGAATTGTTCATCTTTTGATTTTACACCTGCAAAAGTTTGAGAGTCTGTGTGTCCTTGTATTATTATATACTGAATTTCGTTAGATAATTCTTTGTCTGCAAAAATTGAATTTATGTATATCGGTGCAAGTTTATCTAACAATTTTTTCCCTTTTGGTGATAATTTCCAGTCACTTAGTTCAAACAATTCAACATCAGAAATTTTTAAATCACCGGTCATTTTGTCCATATCAACTTTTATGTCTGCCTTTTGAAGTTCTTGTCCAATTTTTTCCGAAACTTCCATTTGAACTTTTTGCTGTTGAATAGTTTGTTGAGAAAAACCCGTCATTGCCAGCACAAAAAGGGTAATAAAAATAATTGCTAAACCTAGTAAAAGGTCTGCCATTGTTACCCAAAAGATGTTTTCTTCTGATGCGTTGCTATTTTGTTTTCCTCTGAATTTTATACTCATTTATTTCCTTAGAACAACTCATCAATTACGTCGGTTGCTTTCTTTTCTTTTAATGATTCTTTTAATTGTTTGTTCAATTGGTTTAAACCGAAAATCAGATTTTCTAGATATGGAACAAGATTTGTTGCCATTGTTGAGTTGAATGCTGTTTTGAATTGGGTTGGAATATCTGACATCAAGTTTGAAGTTGAATTATTTTGGATTTTCGATTCTCTCAATAATTCATACAAGAATTTTTCAGCAGAAATGCTTGCAAATAATCCGCCCATAATCTCTTGGATTCTGTTGACTGGAGTCTTACACATTTTGTTGTACATAATTCTTTCAAGCATTAAGTAAACAAGTGATGAACCTACCGCAATAACTGAAACTAATGCCGCAGTTTGCATGCTCACCATAAAACTTGAAACTGATGCAATTGTTTTTTCTTGGGTAGAAAAATCAATTCTCCCAAATGCAATAGCGATATTTAAGAATGTGAACAACGGACCAAAACCTGTTAGAACGGTTGGTATCGTTTGTATCATTTTAAAGTTGAATTTTGAAGTTACGAGGGTTTCTTCGTTGAAGTAATATAGTGGGTCTGCTGTAGTTTGTACGTTTTGTACGGTAGATGAAATATCTTGGTATTTTAAAGCATTGTCGTTGCCTGATTTTAGTGCAACGGATTCTGAAAATACCAAAGTGTTTTTAAATTCTAACCAAATTGCTGAAACATAAGGGTTTTGACTCATCCACGCGTCAATTTCTTTGAATCTGAAATTGAGGTCGTTTTTTTTGAATCCTTCCATAAATTTTATGAACTGTTGGAGTTGTTTGCCTGTTTGAGTATATTTAGAAAAACAGTATATTGTAGATGCAATAAATACTGCAATTACAATCAAAATCGGAATATCTGAAATATATTTAACAAAATCCATACCTAAATCACCGTTCCTTAGGTTTCATTGTACCATACATCCACCTATGTGGCAAATGATAAAAGTGAAATTTAGAAGTCGTGATGAAAGGACGACAAGAAGGTAAGTTGGGTAAAAAGGTGTGTGTATTGTTAGCAAGTTGAACACATAGGTCTATGTCACTTACGTACAAACCAATAAAACACTTGCAAGTAAACTTTCCTCGTAATGACATGTTTTTGTTTAATTTTCTATATTGGTTTTGTGGCAGTCTTTGTAATATTTCTGTGTTGCATTGTTTACTCCTTTAGGCTATTTTTGTACCATGAAGCGAACTAAGTTTATATCTCTAAATATTCTTTCTCTTGTGGGGTTGGTTCAGATACTTTGTTTATTTTCAATGCTTCTTGTAAACGTAAGGGATTTCGATGTCGTGCCAATATATGCTGAAACTTTAGATTAACAATTATTCCTAAAAGCATTTATCTCTTTATTTTTTATTCAGGATTGTGGTTCGCTATTTTTAATATTTCAGTAGTTCTAATATTTACAGTATATTTTGTGATTAGCTCGTATTAAATACTCTACTCTCCTTTCTTAGCTTTTGTATGAACAATTAAAGGTATAATAATACCTTTTGTTTATTTAAGTAGGGGTTAGGATGTTTGCGTATTTTTAAATGCGAATGATGCCATTATATCATATTTTTGCAGATTTGCCAAGTAAAATGTTATCTTCCGCCTATTCCATAATGTACTTCAATCCACTGTGGAGATATTTGCCAATCAAAATTAGCACAAAGCTTGCGATAAGGTCGTAGACGATTTTTAGTCCGCTTTGGGCATTAATCCAACCGGAAATGAACGATGCTCCTGAATGTTTGATTAGTACAACAAATATCATATAGAAAATTCCTACAATATGAATCGTTAATACCCCTGTTAGGGTTGCTTTTATCATATTTCCAAAGGAATATTTGATTTCTAAAAATTTACCAGCTACCAAAACTGCAGGAATATATGCAATTATATATCCAAATCCGTATTGCGCTATATATCGAAATCCACCACCAAGCGCAAATACCGGAAAAACAAACAGCCCAATTAATATATATATAATTGTACTTGTTAATGCCATTCTTTTGCCTAAAGTTGAGCAAATAAACATCAATGTCGGAATTTGTGGAATTAAGCTAAATGTGTAAATGAAATCGTCAGGTGTTAAATCTTTGTCTGAAAATAGTCCAAATGGTACAATGTAGTGCCTGATTTCAATGTTTACAAAAGTTGATGCGATGAGCAATAATGTACAAAAAAGAATTATGACAACATTCAGCATCGGAATTTTGATTTTCCTTCTTTTGGTTTTGTCAATACGCGTCATTTTGGGTATTAAGACTTCTTCGCTCATTTAATAATTATTTTCCCTTCAAAATTTTTAACAGTTTGTTCATATTGATTTTTAAATTCGTCAAAAAATATATTCTTTGTCCACATAATAAGTGCATCTTCGTTGTTGTCTTGATAATACCCTTTTCGTGTTCCGAAAGACGAAAATCCGTATTTTGTGTACAAGTTTATCGCAGGTATGTTGCTCACTCTGACTTCTAGTGTTATATATTTAATTTTTTCTAAGTAGCAGTCATCAATTATTCTTTTTAGCAGCGCTTGTCCAAAATTTTTTCTTCTATATTCAGGTGCAACTGCAATTGTTGTTATGTGAGCCTCTTCCAAAATATGCCAACATCCTGCATAAGCTGCAAGAACTCCGTCTTGTGTATGGAGAGTGTAGTATTTTGCTAACTCATTACTGATTTCGTTAAGAAAAGATGCTCTTGACCAATGGTGGTCTCCGTATGCGGACTCTTCAATTTTTATAACTCCGTCAATATCGTCAGGAGTCATTCGTTTGATTGTGACTTCTTCCATAAATACATGTTAGCATGATGAAATTTTCGTGGCAATAATGAAAATTTTCTCAAAATTTCATAAGAATTTGTTAAATTGTTTAATTAAAAATGTGCACATAAGAAATGCTTAATAAAAATTTACAACATGTTAGTAATTGAGATTTTATTTGATTTTTGGGCGGAAGTTGTAATTTCAGGTTGTGTTGTATTTTTATAAAAACAAATAAATTTTCTCATGTTAAGTTCCCTTAAAAACCTTGCGATATTAGCTTGCAATCAAATATTTTGCAAGTATTATTAAAATAAGCCCATGCTATGGGTGTATTTACAAGGCCGAAAATGAGGAAAAAATGGCAAAAGACGTAATAGAATTAGAAGGTACAATTATAGAATCAATGCCAAATGCGATGTTTCGTGTAAAGCTTGAAAATGACCACGAAATCTTGGCACACATCTCAGGTAAGATTAGGAAGAATTTCATCAGAATCTTACCGGGCGACAGAGTTAAGGTCGAGATGACTCCGTATGATTTGTCAAGAGGACGTATTACCTTCAGATTAAAGTAAAATCTCACGTACAAACTATTTATAAAGGAAAAGAAAATGAAAGTAAGATCATCAGTAAAAAAAATGTGCGACAAATGCAAATGCATTAAAAGAAAAGGAAGAATTGCAGTAATTTGCGAAAACCCTAAGCACAAACAAAGACAAGGTTAAATTTTGCGCAGTGCGCCGTGTGAGTGCGTAGCACGAACCCAGCACGAAGAGTCACGGAGCAAGCGAATGGCAGTTTTATGAAATAAAACAAAATGAGCGGTGCGGAGTGTAAAGCAATAATTTAATACAGATGGACAATCTATGCTGAAACTACGAGCAAAACAGTAGTTGGTGAGGAAGTATTTAAGCCTCATAAACAAAAAAATCTAACAACAGAAAAGGAGAAAATTAAATGGCAAGACTAGTAGGGGTAGATTTACCTCGTAACAAAAGAATGGAAGTTGCATTAACTTACATTTTCGGTATAGGACCAACAAGAGCTAAGAAAATCTTGGCTGCTACAGGTATTTCACCTGATTTAAGAACAGATGATTTAACAGATGAAGATATTAAATTATTACGTAATGAATTGTCTAATTACCATATTGAAGGTGATTTGAGACGTGAAATTACAATGAACATCAAACGTTTACAAGAAATCGGTTCATTCAGAGGTATGCGTCACAAACGTAAACTTCCATGCCGCGGTCAAAGAACAAAAACAAACGCAAGAACTCAACGCGGTAAGAAAACTGGACCAGTTTCAAAGAAAAAGTAAGATAGTTGTTAGCGAACGTAAGTGAGCTTTACAAATATCTAACCCTGAACTTGTTTCAGGGTCACATACAAGAAATATAAATATTAAATTAAAAAAATAAAGGATAAAGAAATGGCAAGACCACAAAAAACTAAGAAAAAAGAAAAGAAAAATGTATTGCAAGGGGTTGTACACATTCAGTCAACTTTCAATAATACAATTGTAACTTCTACTGATACTCAAGGTAATGCTATTGCTTGGGCAACAGCAGGGGCTTCTGGCTTTAAAGGTGCTAGAAAAGGTACTCCATTTGCAGCTCAATCTGCTGCTGAAATGGTAGCTAAGAAATCAATCGACCAAGGTATGAAAAAAGTTGAAGTTCATATCAAAGGACCTGGTTCAGGTAGAGAAACTGCGATCAGAGCTATCCAAGCTGCAGGTTTGGAAATTACATTAATTAAAGATGTAACTCCAATTCCTCACAATGGATGCCGTCCACCTAAAAAACGTAGAGTATAGTACAGTGCAGCCGTATTGCCTTGCGCAATATGAACAGGATGATGTTGCCGTCTGAATGAAACGAAAGTGAAATTCCAAGACAGGCAAAACTCATACTCTCAAATTAGTAACATCAGTGGGGGCTTGCGAATTAGTCCAAACGCAAACCATAGATGCCCCACATAAGAAAAAGGAGAAAATTAAATGTCAAGATATACAGGACCAACTAATAAATTATTTAGAAATAAAAAAGTAACAGATTTGTCAAACAGAAAATTAACATCTTCTATGAGACAAACTGCTTCAGGTCAACACGGTGCAGTTAGAAAAAAACTTTCTGAATATGCATTGCACTTGGCTGAAAAACAAAAAATCAGATTTACATATTTAGTAAGTGAAAAACAATTCGTTAGATATTACAATGAAGCTGCAAGAAGAAAAGGCGTTACTGGTACTATCTTACTTCAACTTCTTGAATCAAGATTAGATAACATTCTATTCAGAGCAGGATTCGGTATCACTCGTAAACAAACAAGACAAATCGTTAATCACGGTCACGTTCTTGTAAACGGTAAAAAAGTTGATATCCCATCTTACCTTGTAAAAGCAGGTGATGTAATCACTGTTAAATCTAAGAGTGCTAAATACTTGAACGATGTAATCGGAATGATTGATATGGCTTGTGCTCCAGCTTGGATGACAATCGACAAAGAAGCATTGAAAATTACATTTGATAGAATTCCTGAAAGAGAAGAATTAGATTCTGAAATTAAGGAACAACTTGTAATTGAGTATTACTCTAAGTAATAGAACTCGAAGATAGGATGCAAGTTAATCTTGAGTCCTTTCTTCAAAACTTTTAACATAAAACAAATAGTTAATCGAAAAACTAGGAGATTAAATAATATGGAATTAAAAATTAAATGTGTTAATACAGCAACAAGCTCTGACGGTTCACAATACGGTAAATTCGTAATCGAACCGTTAGAAAGAGGATTCGGTACTACTATCGGTAACTCTTTGAGACGTGTATTATTATCAAGTCTTGAAGGTACAGCTGTTACAAGTGCAAGAATCGAAGGTATTACTCACGAATATACCGCAATTCCAGGTGTTTTAGAAGATGTTATTGACGTTATGCTAAACCTAAAAGGTTTGGTTGTTAAAACTGACTCTAAAGAATCTCAACACTTGAGAATTGACGTTGATAAACCAGGTCCGGTTTTAGCAAGTGATATTCAATTACCTGCAGGTGTTAAAGTTGTAAACCCTGATTGGTTAATTTGTACAGTTGCTGACGGTGGTTCATTCCATGCAGATGTTATTGTTGATACAGGTAAAGGATATGTTCCTAACGATGTTCCAAGAGATGCTAAAGATGCTACAATTGACGTATTGCCAATTGATGCAACATTCATGCCAATCAAAAGAGTTAGCTACAATGTAGAAAGTGCTCGTGTTGGTGATGCTTTAGACTTTGACAAATTGACTTTGGAAATCTGGTCAAATGGTTCAATTGATGTTCAAAACGCTTTGAGCCAAGCTTCAAATCTTTTGATTGAACATTTTATGCAAATCGCAGCTATCACAGGTCAACCTGTAGTTGCTCCTGCTGTTCAAGTTGAAGAATCTGAGGCTGATGAAGAAGAAGCTCCAACAATGACAATTGAAGAATTGGAATTATCTGTAAGAGCATATAACTGCTTGAAAAGAGCAAGTATCAATTCAATGTCTGAATTGTTGAAAAAATCAGAACATGATTTGTTAAATATTAAAAACTTCGGTAAAAAATCATCAGATGAAGTTATCGAAAGATTACACCACTTTGGTTTAGACCTAGCTCCAAGCCCAGTGGAAGAAGATATGATTGGTTAATTCCAATTATTGAAAGTAAATACAATTAATTAAGTAAAGGATACAGAAAAATGAGACATATGTGTAAAAAACATACGCTAGGGAAAGCGCAAGACCAAAGAAAAGCTTTGTTGCGTTCTTTAGCTACTGAACTTTTTGTACACGGTGAAATCACTACAACTATGGCTCGTGCAAAAGCATTGAAACCATACGCTGAAAAGATTATCACTCTTGCAAAAAAAGGTGACCTTCACTCAATCCGTCAAGCTGCAAGATATATTTACAACAAAGAAACTGGTAAATATATGGATTTGGCTACAGGTGAAGTTTTTGAAGCTCCACAAGCTGATAAAAAATTAGCATCTCAAACAGTTTTAAGAAAATTGTTTGTAATTATCGGAAAACAATATTCTGATAAAAAAGGTGGATACACAAGAATTTACCACTTACCACCAAGACGTGGTGACGCATCTGAAATGGCATTAATTCAATTGGTGTAATTTGATGCGTTATGCATTTCAGGTTCAATATATCGGAAAGAATTACTCGGGTAGCCAAATTCAATTTGAAAATGGCATCCCGATAGACTCTCCGACAATCCAAGGAGAACTTGAAAAAGCACTTTGTACTTTGATACGCAGCAAGGCTGCAAATAATAACAGACCGATTAGGACAGTATTTTCCGGAAGAACCGACAAAGGAGTAAATTCTTTGGGTCAGGTAGTTCATTTTGATGTTGATGAAACGATTGTTGCTTCAAAGTTTCTCTATTCAATAAATGAAATTTTACCAGATGATATTTCGGTTTCAGATTTGGAAGTTGTGGATGATAGGTTTCATGCTCAAAAATCGGCAAAGAAGCGTTATTACAGGTTTGAATTTGTAAACAGACGTTGTAAAAATGCTTTTGATGGTGATTTGTTGAGAGTGAAATTCAAGACAGATGTTGATAGGATGCAAAAATCTTTGAATTACCTTCTTGGCGAACATGATTTTTCAAGTTTCAAGAGTTCCGGAACGCTTAACCCAAGCAAAATTTGTACTATATATGAGGCGAAAGTTTCAAAGGTCGGCGACAATGTGATTATTGATATTGTAGGGAATCGTTTTTTATACAATATGGTGAGAACAATTGTCGGAACCCTTTTAGAAATAGAAGGGCACAACTTGACTCCTGAACACATGAAAGAAGTTTTGGAGGCAAAGAACCGTCAAAAGGCGGGGATGACAGTTAGTCCGTACGGATTAACATTGATGAAAGTAATGTACTAAAATATAAACGGAGAAATGCAATGAAAACATATTCAGCAAAACCTCTAGAAGTTGAAAGAAAATGGTATGTAATTGATGCAGAAGGCGAAACATTAGGTCGCTTGGCTGTTAGAGTTGCTAACATTTTGAGAGGTAAAAACAAACCTGAATACACTCCAAACGTTGATACAGGTGATTTCGTTATCGTTATCAACGCTGCAAAAGTGAAAGTTACAGGTAAAAAAGAAACTGATAAGATTTATTTACACCACACTGGTTACCCAGGTGGTTTGAAATCAGCTAGTTTCAAAGAATTAATGGAAAAAGACCCAAGAATCGTTATTGAACATGCTGTACGTGGTATGTTACAACACAATACATTGGGTGCTGAACAATTCAATAAATTGAAAGTTTATGCAGGAGCTGAACATCCACACGCAGCTCAAAAACCAATCGTATTAGAAAAGGAGGCTAAATAATGGCAGATGAAATTAAAGCAACAGGCCGTAGAAAAACCTCTATTGCAGTTGTAAAATTAGTAAAAGGCAGCGGCAGAATTTTCGTAAACGGTAAAAAATTAACTGATTACATCGGAAACAGACCTGCAATCGAAATGTTAGTTTACAGACCATTAGTTTTGACTGAAACTCAAGACAGATATGATGTTAGAGTTAAAGCTGTTGGTGGCGGTGTTGTATCACAATGTGGTGCTATCAGACACGGTATTTCAAGAGCTTTGGTAAAATCTAACGAAGAATTCAAAAACGTTCTTAAATTGGAAGGTTTATTAACAAGAGACCCACGTGTTAAAGAACGTAAAAAATATGGTAGAAAAAGAGCTCGTAAGAGATTCCAATTCTCAAAACGTTAATCTTTTCAAACCATACAGAGTACAAAAGAACCGATTTATTCAAATCGGTTCTTTTATTATTTCTAAAAATAAAAAAGCCTCATTATTATTTCGAGGCCTTTTATATAAGCTTACATAGCTTTTTTTAATTCTCTAACAAATTTTTTCGTTGCTTTGAATCTTTTCTTAGCTTTTTCTCTATCTCCTTTTTCAATTAGAAGATTTGCCTTATCTAATTCGTCAAAAATATGGAAACTCAACAAGTTTCTGAAATCGAACATTGCAGGACTAAAGTGTGACATACTGTCCCCTTTTGAGGTTGGAATTGATTCTCGAATTTCTTTAACCTTACTCATATCTTTAATCAAACCTGTTTTAAATTTATCCGGTTGGTAAACTGTCCAAGCTTGATGCGGATAGTATGTAGAACGGCATTCATTTACGTTTTGGTTCATCAACATATCTTTGAACATTTCGAAATTCTTGATATTGTAGAAGTGTTGTTTAATATCTCTTCCATATTTTTGCAATATTGGAGGTAGCGGAACGCTTGGTTCTGAAAATTCTTCTAAGTATGGGTTTAGACTTTCTAGATAATCCATAGAGCCAATTCCAACAATTTCTATAGACTTGGCAAATTTTTCTAAAATGCCTTCATCTTGTGCATAGTGTCCCATAATATCTAGGAACGAAGCAGCTCCTTTACCTGTTGCGATAAAGTCTGTTAGAATTGTTTTCTTGCCAGTTGCTTCGTGGAATGCAACGATAGATTTTGGATCAGCTTGAATTCTATCTAAATATTTCCTGTATGATTTTATTTCTTTTTCTGTTGGAGCCATGCTAGGAATTAGTTTTACTCCATCAATTGGATCTGGGCGATACCAATATTTTGAAAATGCAACGAAATCGTATCCGTCAATTCCGTCTTTCATCCACAACGAAGTATTTAGAAACCATTTTGGGCTTCTTCCTAAACAGATAATTGGTTGACCTTTGTATTTGTTATACATTTTTGCCACATCAAAAAATGCTTCTACTGTTTTCTCATTTGAAAGAGGATTTGTAGTGTATTTGTTGTCATACAATCCTTCTTGGTTTGTTTTACGTGATAAAAATGTTTTATATCTTGCTCGAAGTCTTGTTTTTCTTGCACCACTAAGGGCTAAATATTCTTCGTAATCAATATGTGGGACTGTTCTATTTGGGTCAATATATTCTCCAAAATGGATATTTGCTCCATATTTAAACCCTACAGGAACTTTTGCTAAATCTTTTTTTATTGGAAGCTCTGCGCCCCTCAAATTAATATTATGGTCGTTCTGCGCCCCTTTTATATTGTTGAAGTTTGTATAATTGAATGATTGTATTCTTGATACTTGCATGTCATACTCCTATTTTTGGTATTAAAACATGTAAAGGGAAAATTTGCTGATAATACGAAACTTTTGTTTACAAAATTTCATATTATCAGCAAAAATGCTGTGGAGAGAGGGGGTATTATGAATAAATAAAAGATGTTATTCCGAACTTGTTTTGGAATCGTTTCCGTAATTAGGATTAATCAAATGGATAGACCCTGAACTTGATTCCACTACTATCCCGAATAAAATTTATCTAAAAGAAAGCTGGATTGCTTCGCTATCGCTCGCAATGACGATATTGAAAATACGTAACGTCATTGCGAGGAGTGCATTTGCACGACGGTGGCAATCCATTTTTGCTATTTAATACTATTTTATTTCGTAGTTTTACTATATATATTGATTACAGGATTTATTCGGAACAGTAGTGGAATCAAGTTCAGAATGACAATGACCTATTTTTACGAGACACAACTAATTTATATAATCATTTTGCCGTTTTCGTAAATCAATTTGCCATCTGCATATATCTTACCACCGTTTTTCATGTTTTTAATCATATCCCAGTGAAGACCTGATACGTTTTTACCACCGGTTTCAGGGTATGATGCGCCTACTGCCATGTGGATTGCTCCGCCAATTTTTTCATCAAATAATATGTTTCCTGTAATTTCTTGGATTTCATCGTTTGTACCGATTGCGATTTCACCGATTCCGTGTGAACCTTCGTCCATATTAATCATTGCATGTAAAAACTCTTCACCTCTTTCGGCTTCAGCTTTTACGACTAGACCGTTTTCAATCCATAAATGCACTCCGTGAGCCGAATTTCCACGGTAATTTTGAGGATAGTCAAAATAAATTTCGCCATTGATTCCATCTTCAACCGGAGATGTGAACACTTCTCCATCTGGGTAGTTGTTCAAGCCTGAACAGCTAATCCATTTTCTACCTTCAACATTGAAGGTAATATCTGTTTTTTCGCCTGTGATATGGATTTCTTTGACGTTGTTTAAGTAATTTGCCCAACGCGTTTGTTTTTCGTCAAGTTCTTTTAATTTGTCAACAGGGTTGTCCAAATCAAGATAACAAGATTTGAATAAAAATTCAGAATATTCATCCAGTGACATTTTAGCTTCTTGTGCTAAAGCGTTTGTTGGAACATCTGCTATAACCCATTTTGCAGTACCTTCTGCAGAGCGTTTCATCAAAACTTCTGAAAGTTGTTTTGTAGCTTTGCCACGGCGTGAAAGTTTGGTTAAATCAGCACGTGCCATATTTTTTGTGTTAAGTGGTGCGCCAAGTGAGATGAATTTGTCGACAGTTTCGTATTCCATTTTTGCAATAGGGTCGATATAGTCAAGTTGCTCATCTGATGCGTATTTCAAAAATACTTCGCCCAAATCGCCCAATGCTGTTTTTACGATAGGGTGAGCACCTTTTTCTAAAACTCTTTTATATATTGCCTTGACCAAATCTTTTGCTTCAAAAGATTGAGCCGTAATCATTACCAATTCGCCTTTTTGTACATCTACCGAATAATCTACAAGGACTTGTGCATATTTATCCCAGATAGTTTTTTGCATAATATTTTCCTCTTTCTTCTTATAAAATTCTGTTAAGTCTGTCTCATTTTATAATATTTTTCAAGAGTTGTAAATACGCAAATCGGTTATCTGACTTTTATGTTCCAAACATCTTTTGGAATTTCCCAACCGTTGTTTTTTATTTTCATTAAACAATAATATCCTGCATTAGAGCCAGTTGCCTCTTTGCTACAGTTTTGGTTGATAGTTTCAGTTGTTTCGTTGATTCCGGCAGGGAAAAGTCCATCAGGTGTCCAAACCAAGATAAAAATATCTTTTCCTATGACATTTGGCAATTTATCACCGTTTGCATCTATGTACATAACAAGAGATGTTCCTGTTGTATCTGTACCAAATACACGTTTCATATCTGCTGCAGAATATCCATCAATATCAAGGTTTGAGCCATTTAGCATTTTCACTGTAATTATTCCATAACCGACACCAATACCTGTTCTGTTCCAGTCTGCAGTTGCGCCTGTTAGTGTTTTGGTCGGTCCTTTGTCTTGCCAGCAGCCTTTTGTGTCAAAACAAACTGATGCGTATTTTAAATGCGGTTGCATAAATGTGTTGAACCAGTTTTTAGCTCCGTCTAAATTGTCAGGTACATTCAAATCTAATGACACATCGTCATATTCAGTGAATTTCATTACCTGCTGAATTATTGAATAATCTTCTTTTAATACAGCTTCCATCTTTCTTTTCTGTTGGTTTTGGATGAGTGTCGGTATTGTCATTGCTGCAACTATACCGATTATCCCAAGTGTGATTAGGACCTCTGCTAAAGTAAATCCGAATTTCATCTTGGGTTGTGGTTCTGCTACTAGTTTCCTTAATTGTGTGAACATATTAACCTCCTTACTGGATAAAGTCCAGTAAAATTATGTTATCATTTCCAGTAATATTGTCAAATGAAAGAGGATGAATTATATATTGCATTAGGGAAACAAATTAAAACTCTGCGTGAAAATGCTCATCTCACACAAGAAAAACTTGCCGAAAAAGCAGGAATAAGTCTTGATTATCTTGGGAAAATTGAGGTTAATATAAATAAACCTGGGTTAAAAACACTTATTAAAATTTCTAATGCGTTATCTGTTCCGATTAAGGCGATTTTTGATTTCAAATAGAATTTTAATGTTTTGTATCATTTACAATTTTTTACTTTCAATAAAGTATTTTAAGTTTTATAATTAATTTATAGAGAAAATCATGCTTTTGGGAGAATTTAAAGGGAATTATGAGCGGATATAGTTTTGAATTGATTACAGGTCCGATGAGTTGTGGCAAGACGGAAGAATTGTTGAGAAGAATTCGTCGTTGTATTATTGCAAAGAAGAAGGTTAAAGTTATTTCACCTGATGTCGATACAAGGGCTAAGGGAGATTATATTGAATCAAGAAACGGTTTGTGGTTGGATGCTGTTAAGGTTAAATATTCAGTGCAAATTTTGAGTATTGTTAAGGATGCGGAAGTTGTTGCGATAGACGAACTTCAATTTTTTGACTCTAATATTGTAAAAGTCATAACTGAATTGATGAATCAAGGTAAAAAAGTTATTGGTACAGGTTTGGAGCTTGATTTTAAAGCTGAACCATTTGGGTCAATGCCTGAATTGATGTGTATAGCAACAAAGGTTGATAAATTGCATGCAGTTTGCATGAAATGTGGCTGTGAACATGCTACAAGAACCCAACGTTTGATTGACGGTAAACCTGCCGATAAAAATTCTCCGTTGATTATGATTGGTGGAGATGAAACCTATGAGGCTCGTTGTATCAAGTGTTATGAGCTTCCTGATGTTGAGGCGAAGAAAAAGAAAATGGGTTTCCGCCTTTTACAATTTAGCAAAGATTAGATTTAGAAAAATGTGGAATTTAAAATTTCACATTTTTTTTTATATGTGTTAATATAAGCACTATAATAATCCTTGCTCAATAGATGAAACTTTTTTATGGTTTCTTCGTCTAAAGGTAATAAGGGAAGGGATTATTGGAGGTGTAAATAAGAATGAGAAAACTGATGAAAAAAAGTATTATATTTTTAAGTGCATTTATTTTTATGTTTGGATGGGTTATTCGTTCTAATGTTCATGCGTCTACTCCGGTAGAGTTGTATGACAATGTTTGGCGTTTAATCAATTCAAAATATGTGGACCAAACAAATAATGAGCAAGATTGGAGTAAATGGCGTCACAGATATGATGATGTTATTAAAACAGATGCTGATGCTTATGTGGCTATAGAAACAATGGTTGCAAGTTTGAACGACCCTTATACAAAGTTCCTTGACCCTAAAGAGTTTTCCGAAGAAACTGGTTCTATCAAGGGTTCATTAAAAGGTATCGGTATTCAAATCGGTGTTAAAGACGGTAAATTGATGGTTATTGCTCCAATTGAAGATACTCCGGCTGAAAAAGCAGGTTTGATGGCTGATGATGAGATTCTATCAATTGATGGTAAAAGCACAAAAGGGATAACTGTTGACAAAGCAGCTGACCAAATTCGTGGGGAGGAAGGTACAAACGTTACCCTTGTGGTTAAACGTAAAGATCAAGAGCCAAAATCCTACACAATTACTCGTAAGGAAATTGAAATAAAATCAGTTTCTCAAAAAATTCCTGAAAATGTAAATATGCCAAAAGATATTTGTTATATTAGATTGAGTTCATTTATCAGCAGAAATGCATCAAAAGAAATTTCTGATATTTTGACAAAATCGACCGATAAAAAGGCATATATTTTAGACTTGCGTTCAAATCCCGGTGGACTTTTAAGTAATGCGATTTATATTTCAGATATGTTTTTAAATGGTGGTGCGATTGTAAGTACAGTTGACCGTGATGGTTATAAGGAAACAACAAAAGCTAATCGTGGAACTTTGACAACAAAACCGCTTGTAGTTTTGGTTGATAAGGGTTCTGCATCTGCCAGTGAAATTTTTTCAGGTGCAATTAAGGATAACAAACGTGGTGTGATAGTTGGCACTCAATCATTTGGTAAGGGGTTGGTACAAGAAATTAATAAACTTCCAAATAATGCAGGTATCAATATTACAATCCAAAAATATTTGACACCAAACGGTACAGATATTCATAAAAAAGGAATCACTCCGGATGTGCTTGTTGAATTGAGTGAAAATGATATCAAAACCAAAAACGATGTACAATTGAAAAAAGCAATTGAGGTTGCTCAGCAATTGTCTTCAGGAACTTATGTAGTTAAAAAGTAAGTTTTGATTCAAGAAAATGTGTTTATAGTGGCGCGGAAGGAACTTCCGCGCCACTATTTTAATAATAAAGTCGTCATAACTTTCATCCTTTAATCGTACTAGAAATTCTTGTTCAAATTCTATAAAAGGTTGATTTATTTATCAGACAATTTTGCGATAATCATAATGTTGTTACCCTTAGAAGGATTTTGGCTATGACGAATATTCACGAACAATGCTTGTTGCGCTATTTGACTCATCCTGATGAGTTGTCTTATTCTACTGAAATTTTAAAATTAAATAATCAAATTTTAGAAAAAAAGTTCGTGGTAAAAAATATTCTTGCTAATGTTGCTATGTTAAATTATACTAAAAACGTAGATTAACAAAGGTTGGAGCAATGTTGAAAAAAGTTTTATATATTTTGTGGATTTCCGTTTTTGCGTTGTTATTGTGTTTCAGTGTTAAGAACGGAAGTTTTGTGTCGTTCATTAATTCGATGGAAAACAGGACTTTTGATATTCGCCAAAATGTTATAGCAAAATCAGGAGTGCGTGAACATAACAAAGATATTGTGATAGTGGCAATTGATGATGCAAGTTATGAATACATATTGGATCATTATGGTGAGTGGCCGCTAAGACGCGATATGTATGCAAAGATGGTTGATTATATTGAATCTCAAAAACCAAAAACTGTTGCATTTGACCTGATGTTTGTAAAATCAATGAAAAGTGCGATATCAGCTGACAATTCTTTGGTTGATGTGTTTAAAAAATATGATAATGTATACACTTCTATGAATTTAGATAACCAACCTGAAGATTTGAGAAAAGCTCAACAACTTCCAGATAAATTAGCTATAAGCCCTGATAGTGTGGCTGATAATCCGATTGAATATTCAAATTGCCGAATTATTTTGCAGGGAATTTTGGATGCGACATCTCATATTGGTATGATTAATGTTTCGCGTTCTGATGATGGCGTGCTACGTAAAATGCCTTTGTATCTAAAATATAATAACAAATATTATCCTCAATTGGGGTATTTGGTAGCTCAGGGTTCAGGCATGATGAAAAAGGTTCAGTCTGATGATGAGGCTAGTGTTATTTTGAATTGGTATGGACCTGCCGAAACATTTGAAAATATTCCTATGTACAAACTCCTGAAAGCAGCAGATGGTGGAGAAACTTTTGATTATGATTTTCATAACAAAATTGTTTATTTTGGTGCAACTGCAGCAAGTTTGTTTGACATAAAAACCGTTCCTGTTGATAAAGTTTATCCGGGGGTTGAGGTTCAGGCAACTTATGTAAATAATTTGTTAGACGGTAGTTTGATAAAAAAATGCCCTGAATATGTGAATCTTCTTGCTGGTTTAGTTTTGGCATTGATGACAGTGTTAGCCGTTTTGAAAATTCAATCTATGCCTACAGCATTTGGATTGTCATTTACAATTTATACGGTATATGTTCTTTTTGCGTATGAATTGATGAGAATGAATTATTATTGGATAAAAATAGTTTCACCTGTGGCTTTTGCAATCTTTGCATTTATTTTGGCAGTGATTATCAAATATTTAATTAAATCTCGAGATTTTGATGCTCAGTATAAATTAGCAACAACAGACGGTTTGACAGAATTATATAACCACAGATATTTTCAAGAACAAATGCAAAATCAGGTTTCGCATTCAAAACGTTATGGAGTTCCATTATCTTTGATTATTATTGATATCGACTTTTTCAAAAAATTCAATGATACTTATGGACACCAATCAGGAGATGCTGTGTTGAGACAAGTTGCTTTCGCATTAAAGAAAAATGTCAGAGCGACCGATATAGTATGTAGATATGGCGGAGAAGAAATGAGTATTATTCTGCCAAATACAAAATATGAGGAAGCTGTTGGTATTGCAAACAAATTGTGTACCATTGTTTCAGAGAAAAAATGCAAACTTGCTAACGGAAAAGAAAGCAATGTTACAATAAGTTTGGGTGTTTCTACTTATGGTGCGGATGGTGAAACTCCGGCAATCATAATTGAATCCGCAGATAAACGTCTATATCACGCAAAGGAAAATGGCAGAAACAGAGTAAATTAAAAAATTGATGAACAGTAAATTTATTGAAAAATCCATAAATATAAAAGATATTCCAAGTGAATATCCTATGAGTTCTTGCCTGATAGAAAACAATGAAAAACAAATCGGACAAGTTTGTGATTTTTTGATGAATGATAAAAAGTTGCTTTTGGTGAACGGTTTTAGGGGGAGTGGAAAATCTCAAGTTGTCAAACTTGCAACAGATTCGCTGACTCCTGAAACAATTTTATTAAGATACAACTGTCTTGAGACAACCATTCTTGATGATATGCTGTTGAGCTTTTTTGAGTCATTCAGATATTACCATTTGATGGGCAAAATTTCTCCACCAAAAATTAAAGTGGATAATTTTGCTCAAAAAATTAATTCGTATTTTCATTCAATATCTGCACCTATTTTGGTGGTTTTGGATTCGTTTGACGCAATTGTGAAAGAAAACAAATCTGATATTGTGAATTTTGTTCAACATTTGCTGTCTTTCCAAAATGTTAAAGTTATATTGATTGCAAAAACTTTTTCTAATTATGATTTTTCTGATATTGAATTTGACAAGGTTACAACCCTTGCTTTTTCTCAAAAAATCTTTGAAAAATTTTTGAAAGATAATGGAATAAAGCAAATCGGAGTATTATCGAATGAATTGTACAAACTTTCAAAAGGGTATTACAATTATTTGCTTTTGACTGTTAATATAATGAATTTGCGTCAATTAACTTTGGTTAATTTTTTAGAATTGTATTCAAAAAGTTATATGGCATTCCCTGAGTTTATTATAAGGGAAGCTTTGTCACTAGTAGATCCGATTAGTGCGCATTTGTTCAGGCTTTTAACAGTTATGAGAATTCCTATTCATTTTAATCTGATAAAATCATTACATTTATATGACGAAAGCAGGATAATGTTTTTTGTACAAAATTCGATTTTGTCGGTTGAAGGTGAATGCTTGTATTTGAAAGACATTTTTAGAGAGGTTTTGGAAAACCAAATCCCTGAAAATGTTATGATTAAACTACATAGTGCCTGTATTGATTTGTATAATACTCAGTTGCCACTAAAACCGTTGGAAAGAGATTTAAAACTTTCAAGGCAAACTATGCGCAATGAAATTGAGTATCACAGTATGTTTATTCCGAAAAAGCCTGTGATAAATCCAAAAGTTGTTCAGCCTATGCTTGTTGAACCTTCGATTTTGCCTGTCGAACAAAAAGCTCCACAGGTTGAAGATGTGGTTAAACCGGAAATTGAGGAAACAAAAGAAGAAAAAATTAACAAAATCAGCTTTATTATTGATGATAGCGCGATTTTGGATAATATTGCTGATTCTATTAAAGATTTTGTTTCAACAACTTCCCAAGATAATATGCTTGAAAAAGAAAGTTCCGGCATGAGTTTGAAACAGTTGCTTAATGCGGCTAAGAAAGAAGAACAAAGTTATAACTACAAGCGCGTTGTGATGCTTTATCAAAATGCATTAACAAAAACATCAGATGATGATTTTTATACTTTTTTGCCGGTGATTTATACAAAATTGGCTCAAGCTTATCAAAAATTGTCCGATTGGTACGAGGCTTTAGAGTATTATACTCAGGCTCAGGATTTTTATGTTAATGCATCCAATCAGGAAAAGGTTTATGAAACCAAGCTTGCAATCGCAAATATTTACTACTTGATGTACAAACATGACAATGCAAAATTTATTCTTTCTGAACTTGAAAAGGCTCAAGATTTGCCTAATGAATTGGCAATCCGAGTAAATTTGGCTTGTGCAAAATTGGCAAATGATTTACATTCAGAATATAAATATTATAAAAAATCACTTCCGTTAGTTGAACTTGGAACGGATAAATCTGTTGTTTCAGAACTTTATTATAAATATGCAGTAACAAGTGATGAGCTGGATGATCCACGTACGGCTGCAGAGTTTTACAAAAAATGTATTAGCTTAGATTCTAACCCGAAACATAACAGATATTTGTCAAAAGCCTTGGCAAATATTGCAGAATTATACGATGAAGCAGGTTCTACAAAAGCTGCTGTGAAATATTATAACGAAAGTATCAAAATTGATACGGTGATGAAAAATTACGGTGGGTTGTATGGTTCAGCGATTCATTTGGCGGAGATTTTCTCATCTGTTAGTGATGAAAAGTCTTTGGAATATTTATTCAAGGCGCTGGAATATGCAAAACTCTTGAAGGAAGCTTTTTATATAGCAGGTGCATCATTGGAGATTGGTGATTTTTATTTCCGACGTCGTGATAATGAACATGCATATAAGTATTTTATGGAAGCATATAAGGTTGCAGAAAAATCCTTTACCAAGGATAATATAGAAAAAATAGTTATTCGGCTGAATGATGTAAAACGTCGAGTAACTGAACAGGAATTAGTAAAATATCAGGAAAAATATGGAAAATAAAGAATTATACAGCGAATATATGAAAGCATTTTTAGCAGAAAATTCAAAGGTGAATTTAATTTCTAAAAATGATGAAAAATTCTTGTGGGAAAAACATGTTTGCGATTCTCTTGCAATTAGTGAATTTTTTGATAAATATAAAATGCCCAATACTCTGTTGGATATTGGGACAGGTGGAGGCTTTCCTGCTCTTCCGATTGCAATAAAATACCCAAAAATCAAGGTTACAGCTGTTGATAGCATTGCAAAAAAAATCAGAGCAATTGAATCAATAGCAAAATTCTTGGGTGTTGAAAATCTAACGCCTGTTTGTTCAAGGGTTGAAAAGCTTGATGGAACTTTTGATGTTGTTACTTCTCGAGCTGTTTCATCGTTGAAAAATATTTGTGAATATGCCCTGCCAAAACTTAAAAAAGGTGGATATTTTGTAGCATATAAATCTCGCAAAACTCCAGAAGAAATTGACGAGGCTAGCAAAGTTTTGAAAAAATATAAGGCAAAAATTGTTGAAATTATTGAGTACAAGCTCCCACTAGACGAAGATCACACAAGGAATTTGATTGTTATAAAATCTCTTTAATTAGGTACGTGGTGTGTTTTTACATCTCCTGTTCAGGTTTACTTAATATTTATAAATACCTCGTTGCATTTAGGTGTTTTTCTTTTTACAATTAGATAAAAGGGGTATATGTTTTAACCATGACTATTATTAATGATGTTTTTACCATTCACACTAAAGGGAATACGGATATAATTGATATAACTCCGCAAATTCGTAATGTTGTTTACACCCACCAATTGCAAAATGCGGTCGTGTTTATTTATGCGCAAGGTAGTACGGTTTCAATTACCAATATTGAGTTTGAACCAGGGTTGTTGGTTGACTTGCCTGAAGCTTTAGAAAAAATTGCACCAACAAATGCTATTTATCACCACGATGAAATGTGGCATGATGGCAATGGATACGCTCATGTGAGAGCTTCAATTATTGGAAATTCGACTCATGTTCCGTTAATTGATGGTGTATTGCAGTTAGGACAGTGGCAACAGGTGATTTTGATTGATTTTGATAACAAGGCGCGTGCGCGTCAGGTAAATGTCCAAATTATTTATTAAAGCTGAGCAAATTGTGAATATCAGTGTTTAAGTTTTGTGCAAGTTCCAAAATTTTGCCTAAAGACATATTTTGTTTACCTGTTTCTATACAGGCGATGTAGTTTTGGCTGACATCCATTTTTTCAGCCAATTGTTCTTGTGTCAGGTCTTTTTTGATGCGTTCGATTTTTACATTTTTTCCAAAAATTTTCAATAATTCTTTTTTATTCATAGTTATAATTCTATAAACTTTGACTTATAACTTGTATTGTGCTATAAGTTGTAAATAATAAGTAATAAGTTATAAAAATGAGGGCTGATATGTTCAAATGTTTGGAAAAGAATTGTGGTTTTACATTGGCAGAGGTATTAATCACACTTGGTATAATTGGAGTTGTGGCGGCATTGACTATTCCAACACTTATGACTGCTCACAAAAAACATGTCACAGCTGCTAAATTAAAGCGCGCGGTATCTTCAATAAATCAGGCAATAAAACTCTCTGAATCTGAAAACGGTGAAGTTGAAAATTGGGATAGAACTTTGCCTCAGAATGAATTTATAGATAAATATTTCAGACCTTATATGAAAATTGCTCAAGTTTGTAATCCTGTGACCGATTGTGGTTATAAATCTACTGCGCCTTGGATTTATCTGAATGGTACTGAAAGAGGAGCTTATAGTAATCCGAACTTTGGTGACAGAACTCCATTTTTGACAATGGATGGGTTTATGTATACTTATTCAATTTTTCCTAACGATAGTGACTTAATTATGTCAAATAATAATAGGATTATAATTGTTGATATAAATGGAGCTGAAAAACCCAATCAATTTGGTAAAGATGTTTTCTTTTTGTATAGAATAGAGGAAGAAGACTCTATTATTCCTTATGGGGCGAATAAAACTGATGGAGAAATTAGACGGAGTTGTTCTAAAACCGGTGATGGTTTTTATTGTGCGGCGTTAATCCGTGCAAATGGCTGGGAAATTCCAAATAGTTATCCGTGGTAGGAATTCCGATGGCAAGATAAAATTTTAACAGGTGGGCTAGTGAGGTCCACCCTACATGCTTAACTGTCATTCCGAACTTGTTTCGGAACCTCAAATTGAACAAATAGGTCTATGTCATTTTGAACAGCAGGAGCAGAGTGCGAAACGAACTGGGGTCACGTTTTATGCGACTGCGTAGATTCAGAATCTTTTTCATTTTAATAATTTAGCAATCCAATTGCCAAATAGCCTATTGTTGGAAATTATTTGTAATATCGTAAATGTATTCAAGCATGTGTGCAAAATATTTTAAATCAGAATTTCCGTTGATTACCAAATCAGCTTCCTTACGGAAAGGTTTAACATATTTTTCTCCGGCTTGTGCAATATAATTCCAATGTTTTTCAGCATTATCCGTACTTTGATTACGTTCTTCAACTGCACGAGTCATAAATCTGTTTTTTCTCAATTCGTTTTCAGTTTCCACATAAATTTTGATGTCAAAAACATCTTTTACTGATTCGTACATTGTTGCAATACCTTCGACAACAATAATCTTTTGAGCCGGAATATCAATAGCTTTAGGCATTGATACACCTGTTCCGTTTGGTAAATACATTGGAGCTTTGATATCTAAGCCATCAGACAAATCTTCCAAGTCAGAGCGCAAAGTGTCTAGTTGGAAACTTGTTGGAGCATCTACATCGTAGCCGTTATCACGTAAATTATCAAAAGAGCCGTATTTGTTGATTAAAGCAGAAATATCGTTAAAATAGTTGTCGGTACTCAATACAGTAACAGGCATTGCCAATTGTTCAATAACGTTTTTAATCTCGTGACAAATCGTTGATTTCCCTGATGCCGATTCGCCTGTGACCCCAATTAAAAGGCGTTTTGCGGGTTTGTTTATCAATCTGCGCGAAAAGTTATCTATAAAATGGGGGTTGATACTGTTGATGATTGGTAATTCTTGCTTTTTGTCGAACAAAAATATTTGTCTGAATTTAGTTTGTAGATAAAACGCTAATAATTCTCTGCCTGACTTTGAATTAAAATCCGGTTTATAGATTTTGTCATTCGAGTTTAATTCTTTTCCAATTAACAATTGCATGTTCTTTCCATATTTTATTGAGTATGAACAATATAATACATGAGAAAAAACTTTTTTGCTAGTGGTAAAATTTTTTATGTTAGAAAGTTCACAATCCTTAATCATTCAGTTTTAATATTTTTAGCTGAGATTCTGTCTTTACCATTTTTAATATCAATTAAATACATTTTTACCACAAAAACTACTGTTAGGCAGAACAGGACGAGTTATAACACAATTTCGTTGATGGTAACGGTGTTTTCATCAAGCATTGGCAAATTAATTACAAATTTATTATGATTGCCGTTGGTTTCAAGGTGAATATTTCCTTCGTGAGCTTCCAAAACTTTTTTACAAAAATACAAACCTAAACCAATACCTAAGCCACTTGTGACATTTTTACCACACACATATTTATCAAAGATAATATTTTTCAAATCATCAGGGATAATATCACTGGTATTTTCAAAAGATATTTTCAAATTTGGACCCTGTGTCCACATTTTTACATTGATTTCAGTATTTTTGTAGCCATAGCTGATTGCGTTATTCAAAATATTGCCAACAACACGTCTTAGTTGAATTTCATCCGCATAAATCATTTTATTATTATCAGAGATAGTTGATTCAAAATTGATTTTGATATTGTTTTCTACTGCCAAATCGTTCATTTCTTTAATAATTTTTGAAATTAATTTATAAACATCAAAATATTGTCTTTCAAACTTGATAGAACCATGATTATCTTTGAAGGCTTTTAACAATGAATAAAGCATGTCGCGCATATATTGTGAAGATTCCAAGACTAAATCAATTATTTCTTTTTGAGTTTCATTTAATTCTCCAAATGTACCTTTGCTAAACAAATCGAGTGAGCTGATTTGAGCCAATAACGGATTTTTTAAGTCGTGGCTAAGAGTAGCTAAGAAAAGGCTTTTGCGGTTTTCTAAAATTTTTTCATTATCAATGTTTTTGATAATTGTAATTAGTCCTGAAACGTCATTATTACTCAATAAGATTGGAACTTTATGAAATTTATACCAATGAGTTTTTCCATTAGAATCTTTTGTAGTTTTTTCTCCGCATAAAGGTTTTTTATTTGTTAAAACATAAGAATCTTCGCTCAAAGTTTGTTCTTTAGATTCTTCAATATCAAAATTTATCCCAGAATAAACATCAACACCGTTTTCTACAAAATTTTTGGCATATTTTGTACCTAAAAGATATTCTCCTTTAGCATTTTTCATATAAAGGTTTATTGGTAAATATTCCAAAATTGTATTCAGTTGACTAATTTTTTCGACCAATTTTAATTTTAAATTTTCTTCCTGTGTGACATCAGAAGAAATTGACAGCACCCATTGTACTTTGCCGTCTTTAATAATTGGAGAGGAAATTTGTTTAACAATTCTGGGTTTACCTTGTAAATCTATTTTAAATACATAAGTTTTGGTGTTACCTGAATTTATTACATCTAAAATTTTATTAGTTAAAATTTCTGCATTTATAGGGCTAAAAACTTCATAAACTGATTTTCCGACAATTTCCGAGTCTTTTTCTGCTCCGATATGTTTTAAAAATGCTTTGTTACATGCAATATATTTTAAATTTACATCTTTAATTGTAATTAAATCATCGCAGTATTCTAAAATCGAATTAAGCAAAAAATCTTTATTTTGAATATTAATCATATTTTACCCTGTTAAGTTGCGGTTATAGGAATAAAATATACCTATATTATCCAAATGGCAATTACCAACTCAGGTAATATTTTGTTCAATAGTATAATGAATACGAGTTTATTCGTATCTCAAAGCGTCAATTGGGTTAAGTAATGACGCTTTGTAGGCCGGATAATAACCAAAACCTATACCAATTGCTGCTGAAAAACCTAGTGATAATAGTATAGATGAGGCTGTAATTGCAATATTCATACCTGCCAGTGTGTGCATTATATGTGCTCCGACTATTCCAATTGCAACACCTATTAAACCGCCAATCATAGAGAGCATAAAGGATTCTATCAAAAATTGAATTCGTATGTCAGATGCTTTAGCTCCAATTGCCATACGTATGCCGATTTCTTTGGTTCTTTCTGTTACAGAAACCAGCATAATATTCATAATACCGATACCTCCGACAATCAGTGAAACCCCTGCAATTGCTCCCAACAGTAATGACATTGTTTTGGTTGTCGATTTTATAGTTTCTTGCATTTCTGCAAGGTTTCTTATTTCAAAATCATCATCCTGATTTTTTCCGATATTATGTCTGTGACGTAAAATATCTGTAATATCTTCTTGTGCATCATTTATGACTTCATCATTTTGAGCTTTGACTGCAATCATACTGACTGTTCCTGGAAAATCCGTTCCAAAAACTTTTCTTTGCGCTGTTGTGATTGGAATAAAAACCAAATCATCTTGGTCTTGTCCCATTCCGCTTGAACCTTTTGTTTTTAATAATCCAATTACTTTAAATGGAACATTTCCAATACGGATAGTCTTGCCGATTGGGTCAACATCTCCAAATAGTTCTGTTGAAACTGTTTGACCGATAATAGCAACTTTTGTACAGTTTTTATTGTCTTCCGGTAAAAATCCCCTGCCTGATTCAATTTCATAATTCCTTATCAAAAAATAAGGCTGCGTTGTTCCGCCAACTGTAGTTGACCAGTTTTGATTGCCATAAGTTAATTGTTTTGATTCGGCTGAATATGGTGCAATTGCTAAAATTCCACGACTTTTATTTTCAATTGTTTCCGCATCTTTCATTGTCAATGTTGGACGAGTCCCCATTCCCATTCTGACTCCGCCTGATTTTGCTGAGGCTGAACGTATCATCAACAAATTGCTGCCCATTGATTCCATATCTTTGGCAATTTTTTTACTCGCCCCAGAACCAACAGCAAGCATAATAATCACAGCACTAACACCGATAATTATACCTAAACTCGTAAGCATTGAACGCATTTTGTTTATTTTTAGCGAAATTATAGCCATTCTGCATATTGATTTGAAATCTAACATTGTAACCTTTCTTTAGATGTGATTTTGTTGCTATATTTTACGTTTCTCTTGTCCTGTGCGCCAACCAAATATCTTTTGGTTCATCCAGAACAATGTTTCCATCCTTAAATTTAACAACTCGTTTTGTATATTCTGCAATGTCCGGCTCGTGAGTGACAAGCACAATGGTTTTGCCCATTTCTTCATTCAGTCTGACAAAAAATTCCATAACTTCAATACTTGTTTTGGTGTCAAGGTTTCCTGTAGGTTCGTCTGCCAGTATTAGTGGGGCATCATTAACTATTGCACGAGCAATTGCAACACGCTGTTGTTGACCGCCTGACATTTGGTTTGGCATGTGGTCTTCACGTTTTTCTAGTCCGACAATTTTCAGCGCCCATTTTGCGCGTTCAATACGTTCTTCTTCCGGAACACCTTTATAAATCATCGGAAGGCATACATTATCCAATGCGGATGTCCTTGATATAAGGTTAAACCCTTGGAAAATAAAGCCGATTTTTTCGCATCTTACGCGTGCCAAATCATCATTATTTAAATGGAGCATATCTTCTCCATCTAAATAATAGCTGCCAGAAGTCGGTTTATCTAATGTTCCTAACATATTCATGAATGTGGATTTTCCTGAGCCTGAAGTTCCCATTATTGCAGTAAATTCACCTTTTTTAACACTCAATGATACGTCATTTAGCGCATTGAATGAATCTTCTCCTGTTTGGTATGTTTTTATTGCGTGCTTTACTTCAATTAAATCCATATTACAATCCTGTCTTTTCATTTAATTTGAAATGTTCAACCATATCTTGAATAGATTTGATTTGGTAGTAGCAATTTTCTACAGCTTTTGAATTTTTTAATGAATGATACAAACTTCCAAATTCGAATAAATCTTTGTTTGTAGAGATTGCAAACATCACTTTATCCTCAAAAAATGAGCATTTTAATTTGTTTGTTCCAAATGCCGTTTCAAGATTTTTAAATCTTTCCATAAATGCAGGTGTTATCAAATATCTTGCCTCAATCTGATTTTTAGTTTGGATATTAAATAGTTTTTCAAATTCAACATCTTCCATTTTTGCTTTTTGCATTTTACGAGTTTTGAATAAAACAAATACTGCAAGTAAAACTAAAAGAACAATACCAATAGATTGGACAAATAATCCGATAGAAAAAGCATTTGTCGGAAAATTAAAAGCTGTAATTGATGAAAATGTTGTCATTGTTTTAAATGCCATAAAAAGTGACATTGCAATCATAAATGCAATAACACATATAATTTCTGTTCTTCTATCTGATGAAAAACGGCTATTGTTAATGTTTATGTCATTTTTTGAGGTGATTAATGTTTCTGCGCCAATTTTCTTATTATAATCTATACAAATAACTACTCCCTTAAAAGCTGTATAAATAGAGTTATTTTTGCTACCTTTTGTCTCATAAAACAATTCGCATTCAGTAATGTTATAAGTAACTCCATCAATCGCACCATGAAATCCGTCATCAAAAGTTGCAATATTAAATTCGCTGAATAGTTTGCTTTTTTTTAACAACTGTTGCCAATTTTGATTTTTATTAAAATCTGTTTTGGTTAGGTTTAGCAGTTTATAAATTGATGAAACCGCAGGTGATTCTTTCAATTTATTTTTAAAATCTTTGTCCCAACTAGATGGACCAATGCAAAAAAGAATGAATATGCCAAAAGTTGCAAATATCAAACATCCTGCAAAAATTTGCAGAAAAAAGTTATTAGTATGGATAATCATATTAATTCCGCCATAGCATAAGCCAATGCCAAGCAAAAGACACAAAACTTCAAAAATAAACATGTTGCGTAAATCTTCTTTGCGCTGAGGTTCAAATTCTTCAAGCTCATTATTTATTTTTTGTATTGTTTCTATACGCTTTTTATTTTCTGCATCCAAATAATTAATAGCATTATTCATTCTTTGGATTTTGATATTTTCATCCATAATTTATTCCCCTTTCTTAACCCTTAAAACATTCCTGGAGGACCGCCGCGACGTTTGCTATTATTACCTCCACCAGCTTGGGCTTTCCGTTTGCCACCGCTTGAACCGACAATTACATCATCTCCAAATTTCAATCTTGGAGAAATAATTTCAACATTGGTGTCATCACTTGCACCTTCTTTGATATCAATTCTTCTCGGTTTGCCGTTATCCAAAATCCAAATACCTTGGTTTTTGTATTTTTGACCGTTTGTTTCAGGAGAAAATTTTAACGCAATACTAGGTGCGCACATTACGTCCTTACTTTCTTTTGTAATAATTGAAACATTTGCAGTCATTCCTGGTTTTAGTTTTAAGTCTTCATTACTTACGCTGACAATTACTGTGTAAGTAACGACATTTGAAGTGGTCGTTGAATCAAGTCTGACTTGAGTAACTTTACCGTAAAAAGTGCTATCAGGGTAACCGTCAAGGGTATATTGAACATTTTGTCCTTCTTTAACCTTGCCGATATCAGCTTCTGAAACATTTACCTCAATTTGCATTTTTGTCAAATCTTGTGCGATAGTGAACAATTCAGGAGCTTGGAAACTTGCTGCAACCGGTTGCCCTACGTCAATATCTCTTGAAATAATTGTTCCATCGACAGGTGCAATGATTTTTGTGTAACCCAAGTTTGTCATTGCTGTTTTATAATTTGCTCTTGCTTGTGCTATTGATGCTTGTTGAGCTCCGATTGAAGCTTTTTTTGCCAAATAATCACTTTCTGCTTGGTCTAATTCACTTCTTGCAACAAAGTTTTTGTTATACAAATTTTTATAACGATTATAAGTTTTTTGTGCCATTACCATTTCGGCATTCAGTTTAGCTAAATTTGCCTCGGCATTATTGATTTGTGCTCTATTTTGGTCTACTGATGCTTGGAAGTTTGCAGGGTCAATTTGTGCCAAAAGCTGCCCTTTTTTAACTTCGGAATTGTAATCGACATAAATTGCTTTCATCAAGCCTGATACCGTTGAGCCGACACTAACAGTGTTGACTGGATTAATTGTACCTGATGCTTCAACAACATCTGTAATTGTGCATTTTTCAAGTTTTTGGGTTTGATATCTTACCTTATTTGCATTTACTTGTCCAACTCCGATACAACCTGCAACAAGTGCGATTGCTAAAGGAATTAGCACTCTTTTTTTTAGACATGTGGATTTTATTTTTTGTAAGTCCATATTATTTTCCTTCCAATGTTATTGTCACATCCTGTGGAAGTGCGATAACACTTTCTAAATTTGCTCTTGCAACATTATATTTATAAATTGTTTCAATGTAAGAAGTTTGAGCATTGTTGTAATTAACTTTTGCATCCTGTAATTGGATGTAATCGCCCAAACCTACATAATACCTGCCTTCTGCAAGTTCATAGTTTTCAAAAGTTTGGCGAACTTTAACTGCAAGTAGTGGAATTTGTTTTTCAAGTTCAATCATATCAATATAAGCATTTTGAACTTCAAAATAAATATCTTGATTTAATTGGTTTAGCGAATTTTGTGCTAAATCAACCTGTAATTTTGCCGCATCAACTTTTGCTTTTTGGTTCATTATATTAACTGAGCTTGAAAGATTTACACCAACATTAATAGAGCTTGTTCTATTTGTATCTCTAAATCCATAACCTGCGGTTGCAGAAAGTTCTGGGTAATAATTTCTTTTTACATACAAAAGATTTTCCTTAACCGCATCAAGAGTTGAAGAATATGCCTTTAAATCTGCACGATTTTTATATGCCATCTTTATACATTCTTCAAATGAATAAGGAAATTCCGAAACCTTATAGTCTGCTAAAACTTCAAGTTTTTCAACAGAACTTATTAATTTTGCATCTTTTACACTTACAGGAACTTGACTTATTTCAGCATCGGACGGTTTTGTGATTTTTGTCAAATCAACAGGGGCAACATTATCTTTGATATTAAAATCTTCTGTTCCTGAAATTGAATAAGTTGGAGCGTTTGCCAAATACATTGCATTATTCAAGTTTACAAGAGAATTTTTATAGGTATTTTCAGATTTGATTAATGTGATTTTTGAATCACTCAAAGTAACTTCAGCATTAACGAGGTCGATTTTTGATTTTATGCCTTCGTCAAAATAAGCTTTTGTCCTTAGGTAATTTCGTTCATTTATATCAACATAAGCTTGATTAATTAAAACTGTTGTTCTGGCGGCAAGCACTTCATAGTACTTTTGCTTAACATTAAAAATAGTCTCTCGAACGGTGTTATCAAAAACAAATTTGTCAGCAATTAAGTAAAATTTTTGCATTTTAATATGAGCATTAGTTCTGCCAAAATTCCACAATAACTGGTTTAATTGAGCTTCTACAGAATAAGTATTTGTGCTGGAAGTTGTTCTTTTTGAATCAACTCCGTTAAAGTTGTAGCCTGTACCAATTCCTACTGTTGGAAAAAATTCAGACCTTGCAATATTTACATTTGCTTTTGAAATCCCATAATTATATCTTGCACTTTTTATTCCTGGGTTGTTATTTAATGCAATTGCAATACAATCACGCAAAGATAAAACCGAGCCTTGTTCAACTTTTATTTCTTCCAGTGCATAACAAGATGTTGTTCCAATTGCCAAAACTATTATTAAACTAATCGCTATTTTTGTTATTCGGTACACGTTAAATCCTCATTACATACCTATAAACGATTTAATAATATATTTGTTCATTTTTCATCATATATATACAGGAAAAAGTTACCTAAAATAGTCTAAAACTCCTTGATAGAGCATTTTGGAATGCATAAATCATCACAAAATATTATTTTGATTTCTTCCCCTTGTTTTGCGTGGTACTTTAACCCAGGAGTAACCAAACCTGTAACAAGTCCGATAAAACAGCCTATTGCAACGCCTGTACCGGCACCGATTGCGATTTTATGCGGTTTTGGAATAAATGCTAAGCCAACACCTGCACCTGTTCCAATAGCACCCAATCCTACTGTTGATGCTGCCAGTTTCCCTGCCGTCATCCAACCGTTTTCCACCAGAGAAAAATCCTTATTAAACGGCTTTGCTTTTACTTCTAATTCTGTTCCATCAGGCATAACCAGTTTATTTATACTCAAATAAACTCTTGCATTTTTGTTAAATTTTTTCTGTTGAGATATGCCTCGAATATATCCAAAGAATTTCGCCCCCATCGGAATTACGATATTTCCACAAGAAGTTGTAATATCTTTAGGAACATAAAAATAAATTTCATCTCCTTCTTTTGCGCATTCAGACAGGAATTTACATTCAAATGCTACTTTTATTACATTACCTTTATACAAAATATAATAATTTTCTGATTCTCCAACGCTACTGCATTCTGATTTTGAGCCAGCTATGCTGTCAGTGCTTGTGATATTTTCCCCACAAGTGCATTGTGCCATCACTTCAAGTGGCATAAATAACAAAATTTCCAACAACAATATATTAATAAACAGTTTTTTCATATCCATAGAATAAATCAGAAATGTTAAGAAAAAATTACCGAACAGGGTTAGCTTGATGGTATATAAAGTGTATATATAATTGCGTTTTGAGAGTTGAATAAATTATTTGTAAAGAAACTGCAATAAAACTTTATATAGTGGTCAATTTTAAAATTTTTGGGGTTTTATATATAGTATAATATACATGTAATATATCCATGCGTAAAACTTAGATGAATGATTCAACAGAGTGTGAATTAAAGAGATGAAAAAAGAAAATTTACACAACTTTTTATATGAAGAAAATAAAGGAGTCAAGATGAACAAAAAATTACTTCTAGTAGCTATTGCTGCAGCATTGTCTGTTTCCGGCGCGTATGCATCTGACATTACAGGTGTCACTCCAAACGGCAATACCTTCAACATCGACCCTAGTTTTATCAACGGTGATGTTGGTTATAGAAAATATGATAATTTCAAATTGGACCAAGGTGATATTGCAAACTTGATTTACCAAGGAACAAAAAATGGTAAAGATAGGGACTTAAACGCATTTGTAAACCTTGTTAAAAACAAAGTAGATATTAATGGTGTTTTGAATACTACTCGTAATGGCAACTTCTACAACGGACATGCTATTTTTATTACCCCTGGAGGTATGGCAATCGGTTCATCAGGTGTTTTGAATGTAGGTTCTTTATCAGTTGCAACACCTTCAACTTCAAAATACAATCAATTGACATCTGAATTTGATAACAAATATGTTAAAAACATTGACCAAGTTTCTAAATTAAAACAAGATTCAAATGCTCCAATTGATGTAAAAGGTAAAATCCTTGCAAGAAGTGGCGTTGACCTTCGTGGTTCTGCTGTAAATATTTCAGGTGGAATCTTGAACGGTGTAACAGAAAACAACGTATTGTCATCAAAAGCTGAAGCTGATGCTTTGTTTAACAAATTGGTTAATACAAACGGCGTTTTGAATGCTAATGCTACAGCTTTGAATAATGGCAGTATTGTTTTGATTAAAGCTTCTGACAAAGAAGGCTCAGGTTTAACTGTTACCGGTACAGTTGCTAACAATGCAAACGGTGGTGTTTACTTGACAAACGCAGGTAAGAACGGTTTGGTTGTAAACGGTACTGTTTCAGATAGAAACCTAACAAGACTTTATAACAAAGCAGGCGATTTGGTTGTATCTTCAAAAGCTAACTTGAATTCTGACCACGTAGTTGTTCAAAACCAAGGTGCAGCATTAAGCTTGGCTACAGGTTCAAATGTTGCAGGTAACAGAGTTGAAGTTCTTAACCAAGGTACAGGTGAATTGACCGCGCGCGGTACTATCGCAGGTAACGGTGCAGTTGTTGTTAAAAACTTCACTGGTTCAGGTATGGAATTGTCTGGAACTGTTACAAATACATCAGGTCAAACTGCTATTAACAACGAAAAAGGTGCATTGCTTGTAAACGGTACAATTAATAACAAAGGTAATATGGGTATTAACAACCGTGGAACAGGCATGGTGATTTCTAAAAACGCTACAATCACTAACACAGGTGATTTGAAAATCGGTAACACAGGTGCTGATGGAATGACTATTGTTGGTGATGTTGCTAACAGCGGTAATGCTTATATCTATAATGATGGTGGAAAATTATCATTCAGTAACTCTCAAGATTTGTCAAAAGCTGCAACAGTTACTAACCGTGGTGGTAACTTATACATCGGTGGCAGAGCAAATTCAACAGGTATTTCAATTCAACCTAATGCAACAATTTCAAATGAAGGCGGAACTTTAGCTATCAGAAATAAAGGTACAGGAGTTGCTGCTGGGACAAGAGGTTTAGATATTCAAGGTTCTGTAACTAACACAAACGGTACATTGGCTATCAACAACGACTCAGGTGATATGTATGTATCAGATAAGGTTACTGTTAAGAACGGTAATTTGGGCATTATCAACCGCAAAGGTGCAGGTAAAATGGAATTAGCTACTACCGGCAATGTTACAGTTACAGATGGTAACGCTAATATCAAAAACTATGGTATGGGCAATATGACTGTGAATAGTGAAATTAACCACAACGGCAGAGTTAATGTTATTGCAAATACAGGTGCGTTGAATCTTGGCAGTAAAGTTCACAACAACAGCGGAGTTCTTGGTAACAATGGCGGTTTCTATGCGGCAGTTAGAAACAATGGTACAGGAATGAATGTAACAAGTGAATTTGTAGTTGATGGTAATGGCGAAGTTCTAATCAAAAACATCAGCGGTGAAGATGGTTTGAGATATGCCGGTACAATCAATACAAAAGATAATCAAGCTGCATTGGTTAATAAAAAAGGTAATATGACAGTTGCAGGTGATATCACAACAACTAATGCTCCTGTTATTGTATCTAACCAAGGTGAGGCTTTAGATGTGAAATCTTCAAGTACATTGACAAGTGGAACTGAAGGCTTGGTTATTAACAGAGGTTCTAAAGCCGGAACTGTAAATGGTAAACTAAACAATGTAAAACAATATGAAAAACTTAGAAAATAATTCTGAGTTTGGAAGATAGATTATAAGTGGGCGACTTTTTTCAAAAGTCGCCCACTTTGCTTATTAGAAGTATGCATAATAAAAAAGGAACCGATTAAGGTTCCATTTAGTAGGTTAGGGGAAAAAGGAGGAAAATTAGTTTTGTTTAATTACATTTTATATATCGACATTTTTTGCTGAGAACTTTAATGTTTGGATGTACTTTGTTAAGTTTTTGTTACAATTGATTGTGGCAATAGGCAAGAAGTGCATAATGCAATAGGTTTGTTTAAATTTTAGGGTGAGAAAGTAAGTGGTCTGAATAGTAGGTTTTCATATCGTCATTACCTTTTTCATGCACTCCGTGCAGGGGTGCTTTTGGTGGCAAAAGCACCACAAAACCACCGACACGCCAACATTCACATCAAACTAAAAACTCGTACCATAGCCGAATAACTCGTCACTTTCGTTCCTCAAACAAATTCGGCTTCTGTCGTTTACTCGTTTTGTTTGATTGTTCACTTTTGGCTATTGTCGGGTTTTGACCTAAGAGCTTTATTATAACATTGTCATGCTGAACTTGTTTCAGCATCTCAAATAAAACATTAGTCTTATGTGAAATTTGTTCTATTAGAGACCCTGAAACAAGTTCAGGGTTACATATATGCTTTTTAATCAACATTGATAGATTCTGAATAGGATAAAATCTAAGCCAAGCAAGCCCACAAGATTTTTTAATCCTTTCAGAATGACATAAACTTATTTTTGTTTTTCATTACAAGTTTTCATAATCGTTGCTCATCAAAAATAATCATTCTCTATTCACTTTTCTTAGTATTTAATTGAAAAATATCATGTTTATGGGATAATCATGATGAGGCTAAATATAAAATAGCGATGTACATATAATAAAAAAGGGAAAAAGAAAAATGGCAAGATTAACTCCATTGGAAAAAATTAGAAACATTGGTATTGCAGCCCACATCGATGCCGGTAAAACAACTACAACAGAACGTATCTTGTTTTATACAGGTAAAACTCACAAAATCGGTGAGACTCACGATGGTGCAGCTGTAACTGACTTTATGGAACAAGAAAAAGAACGTGGTATTACTATCCAATCTGCTGCTGTTACAGCAACTTGGAAAGGTCACCAAATCAATATCATTGATACCCCTGGACACGTTGACTTTACAATTGAAGTTGAACGTTCTTTGCGTGTATTGGACGGTGTTGTTGCTGTATTCTGTGCAGTTGGTGGTGTTCAATCTCAGTCTGAAACAGTTTGGAGACAAGCTAACCGTTACGAAGTTCCTCGTATGGTATTCGTAAACAAAATGGACAGAACAGGTGCTGATTTCTACAGAGTTGTTGACCAAATCAAAACAAGATTAGGCGCAAACGCAGTTCCTATCCAATTACCAATTGGTGCTGAAGATAAATTTACAGGCTTGATTGACTTGATGACAATGAAGGCTGAAATCTATACAAACGATTTAGGTACTGATATCAGAGAAGAAGACATTCCTGCTGATATGGCTGACAAAGCTCAAGAATATCACGATGCAATGGTTGAAGCTATCGCATCTGAAGATGATGCTTTGATGGAAAAATACTTTGAAGACCCTGAATCAATCACAATTGATGAATTGAAAGCTGTATTGAGAAAAGCTGTATGTAACAACAAAATTGTTCCTGTTACTTGTGGTACAGCATTCAAAAACAAAGGTGTTCAATTGTTGTTGAACGCAGTTGTTGATTATATGCCATCACCTGTTGATGTAAAAGCTATCGAAGGTGAATTGGAAGATGGTACAAAAACTGAAAGACATTCTTCAGACTCAGAACCATTCTCAGCATTGTCATTTAAAGTTATGACTGACCCATTTGTTGGTCGTTTAACATTCTTGAGAGTATACTCAGGTAAAATCACATCAGGTTCTTATGTAATGAACTCAACTAACGGTAAAAAAGAACGTATTGCGAGATTGGTTCGTATGTATGCAGACCAAAGAATTGAAGAATCTGAAGTATATGCAGGTGATATCTGTGCTGCTGTAGGTTTGAAAGATACTACAACAGGTGATACTTTGTGTGATGAAAAAGCTCCAATTATCTTGGAAAGAATGACATTCCCTGAACCTGTTATTTCTGTAGCTATTGAACCAAAAACAAAAGCTGACCAAGATAAAATGGGTATCGCTCTTCAAAAACTTGCTGAAGAAGATCCTTCATTCAGAGTTAAATCTGATGAAGAAACTGGTCAAACAATTATTTCTGGTATGGGTGAACTTCACTTGGATATCATTGTTGACCGTATGATGAGAGAATTCAAAGTAGAAGCTAACATTGGTAAACCTCAAGTTGCTTATCGTGAAACAATCAGAGGTAACGCTGATCAAGATTCTAAATTTGTTCGTCAATCAGGTGGTAAAGGTCAATATGGTCACGTTAAAGTTAGAATTTCTCCAGCTGAAGAAAATGCAGGTTTCGTATTTGAAAACAAAATTGTTGGTGGTGCTATCCCTCGTGAATACATTGAACCAGCAAGAAAAGGTATGGAAGAAGCTCTTGAAGGCGGTATCCTAGCAGGATATCCTATGATTGACGTTAAGGTAGAACTTTATGATGGTTCTTACCACGAAGTCGATTCATCTGAAATGGCATTCAAAATTGCCGGTTCTATGGCTATCAAAGAAGGTTGTCGCAAAGCTCAACCTTGTATCCTTGAACCTATGATGAAAGTTGAAATTGAAATTCCTGATGAATTTACAGGTACTATTATCGGTGATATTTCAAGAAGACGTGGTAGAGTTGAAGGTCAAGAACCTCAAGGTAACACAGGTAACGTAATTGTTAGAGCATTAGTTCCTCTTGCAAATATGTTCGGTTATGCAACTGACTTGCGTTCAAATACTCAAGGTCGTGGTACATTCTCTATGGAATTCCACAACTACGAACAAGTTCCTAGAAATATTGAAGAAGAAATTATTTCTAAATCAGGTGCAGCAAAAGCATAATTTTTAGGATGATTTATAAATAAAAAAGACCCAAGTAATTGGGTCTTTTTTGTTGAGATTAGTGGTTGCGTTTATTTACCACCGCCAACTCCTCCGTATGAGAAGTCGTTTTTGATATTTGCTTGTAAAATCTTTTGCCAAGTTGTTTCATAAGATTGAATTTCGTTCAATTGGTTTTCTAGGTTCTCTTTTTCGATATCAAGTTGAGATTCCCAAGAATTTAGGTTTGCCATTTCAAATTCATGTTCGTTTTGAAGTTGCAAAAGCATTTCTGAATACTCATCTGTACCATATCCATAATCTTCATCATAATATAGTGCACTTAGTTTTGCGTTATATTCTTGCTGCTTTGTTGCAGTGCTTTTTGATGCAGATAATTGTTTCATCTGAATATCAGATAATTTCATACTAATTTGACTTTTTTGCTGAGTGTAAAATAATAACTTTTCTTGATAATTTGCAATAGCCATAATTTTTGTCCTCTTCTTATTTTTATCTCTCTTACTTATATAAAGTATTTTGAAATAATCATATTTCAGAGTTGGATTTTTCTGTTACATTTGTTAATAATTGTTTAAATCTTTGTAAGTATAAAAAAGAGATGAATGAAATATTCACTCATCTCTTTTTGTTTATAGAGATTTATTTTTTTACTTGCCTAAAGCGTGTGCTTTTTGCGCAGTTTTGTCTATAACATCGTAAAATAATTTATCAGAATGTCCGTCTTTCATTTCGCAAATACCGACAAATGTACATCCACCTTTTGTCGCAACATTATCGATAAGTGTTTGGACTGTTGTTTCCCCTCTGTTAAAGACCATTTGTGCTGAGCCTAATGCTGTTTGGGCAGCTAGTACCAAAGATTTTTCATAATCTAATCCAAGTTTTTCGCCTGCGCGAGCCATATCTTCAATTACTTGATAGAAAAATGCAGGTCCTGAACCTGAAATTGCTGTTACGATGTCCATTTGAGATTCTTCAACGCTGATACATTTGCCTAATACTGATAGGATTTCTTCAACGAGTTTTAAGTCGTCATCTGTAGCTTTAGAGCCTTTGCAAACTCCGAACATCCCAAGTTTAACAAGAGCCGGAGTATTTGGCATTATTCTTATTATGCGAGAATTTGTGATGATTTTTTCTATTTTTTCAGTGCAAACCCCTGCGGCAATTGATACTACAAGTTTTTCAGGTGTTAATTCTTCTTTAATGTTTTCTAAAACCTCTGGAACACAGTTAGGTTTTGTTGCTATAAAAATAATGTCAGATGATTTTACTAATTCTTTGTTATCGCTAAAAACCTTTATGCCAAGTCTGTCTGATGCTGATTTTGCGATTTCATTATTTATTTCAGAGCCTATAACATTATATTCTTGAGCTTCTTTTGAGCCTAAAATTCCGCTAATAATGGCGCTTGCCATTTTTCCGCAACCAACAAATCCAATATTTTTCTTCATAATATTTAACCATTCCCTTCTTATTTGTTGACTATTTATTATTTTTACTATAACATCTATATTATACGACAAATAAATAGTAAAAGGAAATAATAAAATGAGACGTACACTAGAAGGAACAAAAAGAAAAAGACAAAACGTAAGTGGTTTTAGAGCAAGAATGTCAACTCCAGGCGGACGCGAAGTTATCAACAGACGTAGAGCTCGTGGTCGTCACAAAGTTGCTATTACAGCTAAAAAACGTGCGTAGTGCATTATTGCAGTAGTCTTAAAATATTTTTTAAGAAGAACGGATGTCAAGAAGATAAAAAGTAAGCCATTTTATAAATAGTGGGACTTTCTGTCTTTATGACATCCGAACTTCTATCTAAAGCCTATGATACCAAAACAATATCGATTAAAGAAAAGAACAGCTTTTCAAGCTACATATAGGGTAAAAAACTCAACCCATTCAGGTGGAGTGACTTTGTTTGCAGGTATCAAGAAAAAGGAAAATTTTCCTACAAAAGTAGGGTTTGTAGTTAGTAAAAAAGTTCACAAGCGTGCCGTTAAACGTAATAGGTTGAAACGTTTGATGAGAGAAAGTTATAGGCTTTTGTTGAAAGAAGGTACGTTAGGTGACTCTCAAAAATATGTCTCTTTGATATTTCTAGGAACAGATAAAGCTCTTGGTAAAGATTTTGCGCATATAAAATCAAGTATTAAAAAACTCGTTGAAAGGATTTAAGATGATTGAAGGTGTGTACGTTGATAATATAATGATGCACTCCGAAACTAGAGTTTATCCGACTCAACCTCAAATTACGGCTGGTTTGATTGTTGGAACTCAGGCTATTTATCGTTATGCTTTGCGCGAAAGCTCTTACCCTACCTTGTCTTTGGTTGATGAGTTGTCAGATGGACAAGGAAATGTTATACCACCTGGTCATTATGAGTTGGCTTTATCAGATGATAGGGATTTTTTGATTTTGATTCAGTCCAAGCAACCTATTGCAATTATCCCTGTTTTTAAGGTTGAGGTTGATATGTCAAGGTATTCTCAGGTAAGAGATAAGAAGTCTTTAAAACGAGAACAAAAAGAACAAAAAGAGATAGCAAAAACGAATAAAAAGCGTGAAAAAGCAGGTATGCCACCAGTAAATGAAGAACAAGATATTTATCAGGAGGCATCTATTGAATATATACCTGCAGGTGGTTATTATTTGATTCGATATGAACGTGGAGATGTCAAAGCTTGGGGTGCAGTCAAGGGGTAAAGGTCTACCATATTAATCTCAAATCAAACAAATAAAGGTATGTTGTTCTAAATTTCGAAACATTTTTTACCCTCCCCAGTTTGGGTATTGCAAAAGATATTCCTTGTTTGTAATAATATTAAAGAAAACTAATAAGAGGGAGATATTTTATGAATAAAAAATCAATTTTTACAATTTTAGCAATTTTAATTATTCCGATTATGGCATTTTTCGGATTAACCTTTAATAAAGATAAATCCACTGTAGCTGAGGCAAATGGAAAACCACAAATTATCAAGTTTTCATCAACTATGTGTCTTGAATGTAAAGAGGTTGAAAAAGTCTTTAAAGAGTTGATGCCGAAATATCAGGATAAAGTTGTTTATACTGAAATTATCGTTGATAATCGTAATGATATGAAAAATGATTTAATAAGGAAATATAATGTTCAACTTGTTCCGACAATTATTATGCTAAATTCAGACGGAACGCAGTATAAACGCATTGAATCAGCGTTGCCGAAAGAGCAAATGGAACAATATATTAAAGGACTTAAATAACAATGGAACAATTAACTCAATTATTTAATAATCAGACAAGTATGCTTATATTGTTTGGCGCATCGTTTTTAGGCGGTTTAATTTCTTCAATTTCACCGTGCTCACTTTCAATGTTACCATTGATTATTGGTTATATTGGCGGATATTCTGATGCAAAACCTTTAAAAACACTTGTGCAAATGGTATTTTTTGTAATTGGTACAGGTATTGTCTTTTCCGTAATTGGTGGAATTTGTGCAATTACAGGCAAGATGTTCATCGGCAATCCTTATTTTGCGTTGATTGTGGCATCTTTGATTATGATTATGGGGTTAAAAATACTAGGGGTTATAGAGTTTGAACTCCCTGTTATGATTAAAGAAATTCCGCAAAATAAGGTAAATAATGATTTTGTCTATCCGCTAATTTTGGGTGCTGTGTTTGCGCTTATCGGTACGCCTTGTTCTACTCCGATATTGGCTAGCATTATGGGTTTTGCCTCAATGTCTGCCAAAATAAGCAATGCGGTTATTATGCTTTTCTTGTTTTCTGTTGGACAAGGTTTAATTTTGATTGTTGCAGGATTTTTGACAGCAAAAGTTAAGACAAGCAACAAGTTTTACAAAGTTTCTGAAAATATCATGAAAGTCAGCGGAGCTTTGCTGGTACTGGTTGCTATATATATTTTTTATAAGATTTTCGGTGCTATCCTTGTAAAATAACCATCTATATTGTAAAATTTATATAGAAGGATTTTTATAAGGAGTAGGCGGAATGAAAACGTTTGAAGGTCAATTGACCACAACTGATAATGATAAATTTTGTATTATAATTTCAAGATTTAATGATTTTATTGTTTCAAGATTATTAGATGGAGCTGTTGATGAATTAAAACGTCACGGTGTAAATCCTGATAATATTGATGTTGTGAAAGTTCCTGGAGCGTTTGAAATTCCTGTGATAGCATTAAAATGTGCAAAATCAGGCAAATATAATGCTGTAATTACTTTAGGTGCTGTTATCAAAGGCTCAACACCGCATTTTGACTATGTTTCAGCTGAGGTTTCTAAAGGTGTTGCTCAGGCAAGTATGCAAACAGGTGTCCCTGTGATATTTGGAGTTTTGACAACAGACAATATTGAACAAGCAATTGAAAGAGCCGGTACAAAAGCTGGTAATAAAGGTTCTGATGCTGCAAAAACTGCAATCGAAATGGCAAATCTGGTTAAATTAGTGTAATAGTTTTGAATCTCGATTTTTCGAGATTGGAAAGGAGTTGGATATGACAGAGGCAATTACCGAGTACAGGAATGAGAATACAAAAGACATCGACCTTTTGTCGACAATTGATATGGTTCGAAAAATGAATGAAGAAGATCAAATTGTCGCAAAAGTTGTAGGCGATGAAGCTCCCAATATTGCAATTGCGGTTGATACTATTGCAAAAGCTTTTCTAAAAGGTGGCAGGTTATTTTATTTTGGTGCTGGGACATCAGGCAGACTCGGCATATTAGATGCCTCAGAATGTCCTCCGACGTTTAGTGTTGACCCTACAATGGTTCAAGGTATTATAGCAGGTGGTGAAAAAGCTATTTTGAATGCGGTAGAAGGTGCAGAAGACAGCTTTGAGGCAGGTAAAGAAGATGCTGAAATATTAACAGATAAAGATGTTTGCGTTGTCATTTCAGCAAGTGGCAATCCTAAATATTTGTTAGGTGTATTAGAGCAAGCTGATGAAGTTGGTGCAGCTACAATTGGTATTACTTGTAACTCCAAAGGTATGATAGCACAAGAAGCAGGGCATGTGATTTGTGCGGAAGTCGGACCGGAAGTTATTGCAGGTTCAAGCAGATTGAAAGCCGGAACGGCTCAAAAGATGATTTTGAATATGCTTTCAACAGGTGCAATGATAAAAATCGGTAAAACTTATGAGAACTTTATGATTGACCTAAAAGCTGTCAATGAAAAATTGAAAGATAGAGCAATCAGGATTGTTTCTCAAATTGCAAAAGTCACAAACAGTGAGGCTTTAGCGGCATTGTTAAAATGCGATTGGGAAATCAAAACTGCAATTATTATGATAAAAATGAAAACCGATGCAGATAATGCAAGGTTAGAGTTGAAAAAGCATGGCGGAGTACTTAGAAAAATTATTAAACCAGAGGAAACAATGGTTTAGGAGGATAGGGAGATAATGAAATTAACAGTTCTTGGAGCAGGATGTTGGGGATTAACTTTAGCTTGGCTTTTAACAAATAATTTTGATGAAATTACGGTATGGGGCAGAGCTCAGGACTTGTCAGAAGATTTGTTAAATAACAAACATGCTTCAAAACCTTTGGAAGTCCAGTTGGATGCCAAAATCGAAATTACATCTGATTTGGCAAATGCAATAAAAAATGCGGATATTATTTTGTCTGTAATAGCTACATCTGGAACTCGTGATGTTTGCGAACATCTTAAATCTGCAGGAATCAAGGATGAACAAATTTTGGTTAATGCGTCAAAAGGTATTGAATTACCATCATTGATGAGAATGTCAGAAGTTATAAAGGATGTTTTACCAAACCAAAGACTTGTAGTTCTGTCAGGTCCGACTCTTGCAAAAGAAGTTTTGCAAGGTAAGCCGACTGCAGCCTGTGTTGCTTGTGAAGATATTGAGACTGCTCAATTTGTTCAAAAAGCGTGTAATGTTCCAAATAAATTCCGCTTGTATACAAATACAGATGTAATTGGTGTTGAACTTGGAGGCAGTTTAAAAAATGTTATTGCTATTGCGTCAGGTTTTGCACACACAATGGGATTGGGGGATAACTGCTCAGGTACATTGTTGACTCGTGGTATGGCTGAGATTGTACGTGTAAGTATTCAGCTAGGTGCAAATCCTTCAACCTTGTATGGATTGTCAGGCATGGGCGATTTGATTGCTACTTGTTCTTCTCCAATGTCAAGAAACTATACAGTTGGTTCTATGCTGGCTAAGGGTAAAAAAATTAACGATATTCTTGCCGAATTAGGTTCTGTTGCAGAGGGTGTAAAAACTTCAAAAGCAATTTGTGAATTGGCTCAAAAATTGGGTATTGAGGTTCCGGTTTCAAATGCAATTTATGAGGCTGTTTACACAGATATTACACCGGAAGAACTTTTGTCAAAATTGATGAACAGAAAGCTTAAAGAAGAAGAAAGATACGTATAATGAAATTTGCTGTAAGATATTTGAAAAATACATTTTATCCTCTGAATGTTCCTGATAATATCCATCTTCAAGATGGGCAGATGGTTATTGTCAGAACCGAAAAAGGGGAAGAGGCATTAAAAGTTTTTCTTGTTAATTCTCAAGTTGAACAGATTTGGAAACACGCAAAAAATAAACCTGAACCATTCAATGTTATCAGAGTATTGACTCAGCGTGATTTGCAAACTCTTGATGATATTAAAAAAGAAGAAGTTGAAGCATTTTTCAAATGTCAGGCACTAATAAAACAGCACAAACTTGTTATGAATCTTGTCCAATGTAGAATTACTTTTGACAGACGCAAGATTACTTTCTATTATACCGCTCCTGAAAGGGTTGATTTTAGAGCACTTTTGAAAGATTTGACTCAAACTTTTACAAGGGTTCGAATTGATTTGAGACATATCGGAGTTAGGGATGAGACCTCAATCTTAGAAGGTGTTGGTTTGTGTGGACAACCGTTCTGCTGTTCAAGTTTTTTGAGGAAATTTGCAACAATTAATGTAAAATTGGCAAAAGACCAAGGTATGCCGATAGCTCCAGGGAAAATTTCTGGTACTTGCGGTAGGTTGCTTTGCTGTTTGACCTATGAATATTCAAATTATATTGATGCTGCAAAAGGTATGCCGCCAATTGGGTCTACAGTTATGACTACTGAAGGTTTGGGTAAAGTTTCTAACTTGCAATTTATGAGTGGAAAAGTTCAAGTAAAACTTGAAGATGGCAAGACTAAAGACTTTGATAAAAATGATATTGAGATGGTTGATGCAGATGTCAATGTCGAAATTGATGTTCCGGTGATAAATAACTATACGGAAGAAGATTCAAATATTGATATTAAGCAACTGGAAGATGATAGAAACAGTTCAACGGGAAATATTTAATAAAGAAAGTAGCGCGCCCAAACAGGGCGCGCTACTTTTAACATCAATGTTTTATTTATAAACTTTCTTCAGCAGGTGTTCCAAATTTTGCAAACAAATCATTTGCTGTGTTTTCAACTGCAGCTTTTGCTGCGCGTTCTCTAGCATTTTCTTCATCTTTTTGAATTTGACGTTTATCTAATTCTTTTGTAAATACAGCGGCTCTATCAAGGTCTGATTTTTGTTCTGAAATCCTTTTATATGCATCTAGTGCAGCTTCTTTTGATTCATATTGAATTAAGTGCTGATATGGTTTATTTTTTGCAAGTCCATAAATTTCTGTACCATCCCAAGTTGTATGTACACTTAGAAATTCAGGGGTCAATGCATTTGGTTGTTTAGGGTCAAATGGGGGAAGATATTTGTTTGCAAAATGAGAAGTGATACGAGGTCTCATATTTTCTCCGATTTCCAAATGGTAGTGTTTGGTGTCTTTTAACTCTTCACCGATTTTTCCTAATTTTTCAAGCGTTTCAATGCTTGCATTTTTTAATGCAGGCATAGCTTCTGGTTTGATTTTTAGTGCCATACCAAAGTTTTGAGCTGACATATTGTTGTTTACTTGCATAATTTTCCCTTTCTGATTTTATTATTAAATATCTATGTTAGTATTTTGTTCCAAAATCTTCCAAGACTTTTACTATTTCGACAACTCTATCTAGTAAAGTTGGAGCTTTTTTAATTTTTGTATAAGCTGCGACGGCTGATTCTTTATCTTTCATATTTACACGTTCACAGTATCTTTGCCCTTTTGTAACAAATCTTTGGTAAGGTGAACCATCCCATCTTGTATTGATTTTTAATTCTCCATCTAGTGGTCTTGTAACATGAAATTCTGATACGAATGCAGAATCTGCATTATCATAAATTCTAGGTTCTCCATTGTTCATTAGTGTCAAATGCCAAGTTTTTGTATCTTTTAAAGCTTCTTGAGCTCGTTTAATACATTCAGGAGTTATCTCGGAGGAGCATTTTACGTTTTTAGGTACTTTGAATGCCATACCAAAATTCGGGGATTGATAATTGTTACCTATTTGCACGATAGAACCTTTCTTCTATACACTATTTACAAAGTTTTAAACACAAAACAAAAATAAAATTGCTTAAAATCTTAAAAATGTTAAGTTGTGTGAATAAAGAATATTATTAAAGAAGAGGACAAGATGTCAGGCTGTTTAAATTTTTAAGTCGGCATTGCACTGTGACAACGTAAAAATATTGTCATTCTGAAAGCCTTGAAAATTTGTGCAAGTTTTACGCGCATATAATTTTCTTGCTATTCAGAATCTCTAACTGAACATATTGAGATTACATATTAATAATTTTATTGGTGGGCTGGTGAGCCCACCCTACATGCTAAGATAATAGTGTTTTGATTAGAGATTTTGAAATACTAAGTAGGACTAGAATATTATTATTGCTTTAGTTTAGCTCATATTCTAGTCAGTTTATGGTTGTATGTAAATGTAGAGCTACTAAATTCCTACAGACAATCCTGCGCATAGGTTAATAGATTGTCCTGTGATACCTTTTGCATCTTCTGAAATTAAATATTTTACAAGTCCTGCAATTTCTTCAGGTTTAACAAATCGTCTTTGTGGAACGGTTTCTAATATTTCTTCTTGTGTAAATTCGCTATCCTCAATTGATTCTCTTCCAAGTTCCGTATCAACCCACCCCGGATTGATTGTATTTACGGTAATTCCGTATTCGGCAAGTTCTAATCCGGTAGCTTTTGACAAGCCGATTAGTCCTGCTTTTGTTGCTGAATAAATTGCGGCATTTGCCTCTCCCATAACTCCTGAAATTGAACCGATATTGATGATTCTACCAAATTTGTTTTTCTTCATGTGTGGAACTGCTTTGTGCATCAAATATATTGGAGCTCTTAAATTTACTGCCAACATGTGGTCTAGTTTGTATAGCTCAGTTTCGTCAATTCCGCAATAAATATATTCGCCTGCGTTGTTTATCAAAATGTCGATTTCTTTTTCTTCAATGAATTTGCCAAGCTTTAACAAATCTTCTTCCTTTGACAGGTCACATACACAGTAATTGTGAACTCCAAAATCAAGCAATGCTGACTCATTTCGAGCAGTTACGTAAACTTCTCCAATAAATTTTAGTTCTTTTGCGATAGTTCTTCCGATACCTTTTGATGCACCTGTCACTAATATATTCATGCTTTTATTCCTTTTTAATTTATTTTGCCGCTTTAGATATAACTTTCAAACTTTCATCAGATTGTTTTCTTATGGATGAAACAGTTTGAAGATGAGTTTTTTCATACTGTGCTTTTATATCTAAAGAATTAATTGTGTTTTTGCATTGTTTGGCAAGTTTTGCGGCACTATCTTTGTGTTGTTTTATTCCATATCCTGATGCGATAGAACCTGCACATACAACAGATGCTGCTACGCATATTCCACTTACAATTTGGGCGGGCTTCATAAAAATCTCCTTTTATCAAAATCCCCACAGTAAAATTTGTGGGGATTTTAAATTTTAAATTGATTAATTGGTTTTAATTTATTTTACAATACCAAATCCGATTAGGAATGTACAAATAATAAAAATTGCACAAACAATACCTGTCAATTTGTTTAATCCTTTTTCTGCACTTTTTTGAGATGCAAAAACATGAGATGCTCCACCGATACCACCGATGCCATCACCTTTTGGGGAATGTAACAAAATCAAAACTATTAACAACACTGCTGTCACAGTTTCAATTGTCCATAATATATTTACCATTATTTATTTTCTCCTTTTTTGATAAAATGTGCTCTTTTTGAGTTTAATTCAATGTTCTCAAAAGTATATAGTCTTGCAGGACGTTTTGAGGATGATTTTGTATATTCCTCAAGTTCAATCAGACCGTCAGTTGCAAGCGCTTTTTTTCTAAAATTACGTTTGTCTAACTTTTTGCCCATAATAAGTTCATAAGCTTTTTGCATTTCTGTAAGTGTAAATTTTTCAGGCAAAAGCTGGTAAGCAACAGGGCAAAGTTCCAATCTTTCTCTTGTTCTTTTTAGGGAATACTGAATAATTTCTTTGTGGTCATAAGCCAAAGCTGGGAGGTCGTTGATTTTGTGCCAGCCTAGTTCAGGAGTTGAAACGATTTTTATATCTTCTGAACGAACTAATGCGAAATATGCACAGGTAATAACACGAGCGTTAGGGTGACGAAGCGGATCACCGAATGTATAAAGCTGTTCAAGATAAATATTATCTACTGCCGTTTTTTCTTTCAATACTCTTAAAGCTGCTTCATCCAAGTTTTCGGACAATCGGATATAACCTCCGGGGATTGCCCATTTGCCTTTGAATGGTTCTGTTGTACGTTTAACAAGCAATACTTGAATGTTGTCATTTTTAATCGTCAAAATAACGACGTCGACTGTAATTTCGTGAGTTTTAGTTACGCTGAACATTATTATATGACCTTTTTCCCCTTCTTATATATTTATATAATAAACATAATCAATACTATAAATCAAATTATTAATAATATTAATATTTGTTTACATAGAGTAAAAAGTATGCAATTTGTATATACTTTTTGCGTTTATATATATAGATGGATATTAATCAGGAATTATAGCGCGCAATGTTTGAAAAACACGTCATAAATATCAAAACATATAATATGCCTATGATGGGGCTTTCAAACCCATTTGTTGGGATGATGCCTCCTGCGCCTAATTATGCTGCGATGATGGGTATGTCGGTGTTTTCTTGCCCACAGCCTACGATGATGCCAATGCCGACGAATATTCCAATGTCTATGCCAGCAATGCCGACTATTCCAACACCAACATTGCCGACGAATCTGAATATGACAGGCACTAGTATGCCATCTGTTCCAAATTACGCTAATATGTCAGGCGGAGGATTGATGGATTCTTATATGGCAGGGTTGCAAAAGGTTATGAGCAACATGAAATATATTCCAGCGCCAACGCTTACCTTCCCAACTATTAATTTTAATAATACATTTTCAACAAGTTCATCTGCAACAGTTTCAGGACCTGAGGCAAAGGTGAATTTGAAAGGTAATGGTTATGGACCTGAATTTTTAAATAAAGTTAAACAAATAGCACAGAGATTGCATTGCAATTATAAAGATTTACTTGGTTTGATGAATGCAGAATCAGGAATTAATGCGAAAGCTAAAAACAAAGGCAGTTCTGCAACAGGGTTGATTCAATTTATGGAATCAACGGCAAAAGCTATGGGTACTACAACTGCGGCTTTAGCTGCAATGAGTCCTGTTCAACAGTTAGATTATGTTGAAAAATGTATTCAAATGAGTAAAAGAATTGCAGGATATCCTGAAAATGCAACTTTATCTGCAGGTGATTTGTACGCTTTGATATTTTTGCCTGCAAGAGCTAAACAATCGGTTGTAGCAAGCGCAGGTGACGGTTATTATGCTGCAAATAAAGGTTTGGATGCCAATAAAGATGGCAAAATTACAAAAGATGAACTAGGGCAAAGAGTAATAAACAAACGAGTAAGTGACAGCTCGTTCTTGGCATAACGTAATAATTGATTACAAATTCTTGAAGTCATGAATTGTTTCGTGTAACTTATCCATGTAAGTGAATTTTTGGAAAGGGAAAAATGGATAAGGGATATATTGAGAATGGTTTTATCGTTGATTTGACTTCTGCGAGAAAGACCTCTGAAATTATTTATGAACTTTCAAGAGTTTTGGATATGCCTGAATCTAAAGGAAAACATATTTGTTTGAAGTTAGGTTCTGTTGATTTGTCCACATCAGAATTAACAAGTATCAAAACACTTGTTGAATTGATGGAATCTCAACTTGCTTTTATCAGTACAAGTTCAACAACAACTCTTGAATCAGCTACAGAATTGGATATTAAAATTTCTGAATTTACAACTCAGGTTGAGGCTCCGGCTTTTGAATCTCAAGAACCTGCTCCTGAGGTTTCTGACGCGTTAGATAATATTTTTGGCGAAGATAGTCAGCCTGAAACTAAATCTGCTGATAATGAGGAAACAACAGGTTCTGATGTTGAAGAAAAAGATGCTGAATCAGAAAAAGAGTCTGTACCTGTAGAAGATAAAGACTCTGATGAAAAAGAAATCACTCCGATAATTCGTCACAATGATGCTATTGCAGAGCAAATCGTGGCTCAAGAATCTAAGGAAGAAACAGATGAAGAAATTTCTGCAAAGAAAAATGCTGCAGAATCTCTTCCTACATTATATTTAAGAAAAACAATCCGTTCAGGACAAAGTATTTCATCTGATGGTAACATCTTGGTTATTGGTGATGTAAATCCTGGAGCTGAGATTATTGCTAAAGGTGATATCACTGTTTGGGGTATTTTAGGCGGTATTGCTCATGCTGGTTCTGACGGTAATAATTATGCAAAAATTAGAGCACTTAAACTTAATCCTGTTCAAATCAGAATTGGCGAAGTTTTTGCAAGAAGACCGGATACCGTTAATTTGCCTTATATTCAAAAATCCAGTGAATATGTTCCGGAAGAAGCATTCACATATAAAGGCAGTATCGTTATCAGAAAAATACATGAAGAAAATTAAGGAGATATAAATGACTGGTAGAGTAATAGTAATTACATCCGGAAAGGGCGGTGTCGGTAAAACTACAACTAATGCCAATATCGGTACAGCTCTTGCCAGAGCAGGTAACAAGGTTGTTATGATAGATACAGACCTTGGATTGAGAAATTTGGATCTGCTTTTAGGCTTGGAAAACAGAATTGTTTATACAATTGTTGATGTTGTTGAAAAACGTTGCAAATTGAAACAAGCACTTGTAAAAGATAAGAAAAATCCTAATCTTTGCTTGTTGGCGGCGGCTCAAACAAGAGATAAAACCGCAATTACTGAGGAACAATTGAAAGATATTTGTGAACAGTTGAAAAAAGATTTTGATTATATTTTGGTCGACTGTCCTGCAGGTATTGAACAAGGTTTCCAAAACGCAGTGGCAGGTGCGAATGAGGCAATTGTTGTTACCACTCCAGAAATGTCTGCGGTTCGTGATGCTGATAGAATTATTGGTTTGTTGGAAGCAAAAGAAGAAATCGAATCTTACAAACTGTTGTTAAACAGAGTAAGACCTAATTTGATTAAATCAAATGATATGATGAGTGTTGAAGATGTTGTAGAAATTCTTTCAGCTGATTTGATTGGTATAATTCCAGAAGATACAGGCATCATCACATCAACTAACAAAGGTGAACCTATTGTTAATGATGAAAACTCATTGGCAGGTCAAGCTTATAGAAATGTAGCACATAGAATTATGGGCGAAGAAGTTCCGTTCTTAAACCTTGAAGAGGACAATTCATTGATGGGCAAGGTTAAGAAATTCTTCTCACACCTCGTAGGTAAGGAGAAGTAAGATGAGCGAAAATATTTTAAAAGAATTATGCAATAAAGTTCTAAGCTTGTTTAAACAAACAGAATCAGAAGAAGAAAGCGCGAAAAATGTTGCTTGCAACAGATTACGTGTAGTTTTGATGCAAGATAGAACAAATCTTACTCCTGAGCTTTTACAACGTATGAGAAGAGAGCTTGTTGAACTTTTGTCAAAATATGTTGAAATGGACAAAGATGCTTTGGAATTAAATTTTGACCAAGAGGGTGACCAAATGGCATTGATGCTTTCTATTCCTGTAATCAGAGCAAAAGATGAAAAAGAAATTGAAGAGGCTCTAAAAGCAGAAGATGAGGCAAAAGCATCAGAAGAAGAGTCAGACACTGACGAAACCGAAGAAAATTCAGAAGATGATTCAGACGACGACAGTGAAGACGAAGAATCTGATGGCAATGAATCGGAAGAAGAAAATTCGGAAGATAGTGAAGATATTTCACAAGATGAAGAGAATGACGATGATTCTTCAGAAGAAGAAATTGAAATCAAAGAATAATATTTTAATATGAGCCACTGAAAAGTGGCTCATATTTTTAACAATAGTCAAATGACCGTTCGATATTATCTTTTTTAAAGATTTTAGTCACCCTGAACAACAGGAGCAGAGTGCGCAACGAAGTGGAGTCACGTTTTATGCGACTGCGTAGTTTCAGGGTCTCTAATAAAACACGTAGGTCGACCCCTCTACCTCTCAAACTTCAAACACTTGTACAAGTGCAAAATTGTCCGCTCACATTCAAGCGCCTTGATAATCTCCTCTTTCATCCTCTCTATCGGAATATCATTAAACACAAACAATTCATAAATCTCAACTTGAAGGGCTTTGGCAATGGATGTCAGATTTTCGGAAGTGGGGTAGTTGTTTCCGTTTTCTATTCTGCTAATATTTTTAGGGTCAATTCCAACAAGCTCAGCAAGCTGTTCTTGCGTAATTTTTCGGTCTTTGCGCAATTTCTGTATTCTCTGTCCTAAATCTTGCTTGAGTGTCATTATAAAATTCCCTTCAAGTACCAATCTACTTGTAAAAACAGATTTTATAACCATCTAGCGTGTATATTTTTGGAATAATTGGACGTGGTGGATTGACAAAAATCTATTCGTAAGATATAATTATAATATAATTCTATACGATAAATAGAATAAATCTGATTTCTGTAAAACGATGGAAGTTATATTTTATGAAAAAAGAAAGGATTACAAGATTATGACAAAAAGATTCGGTTTTACTTTGGCAGAAGTATTGATTACTTTGGGTATCATTGGTGTAGTTGCAGCTATGACTATTCCTACATTGATTGCAAACACTAATGGTGCAAAATTCCGTTCACAATTTAAAAAATCAATTTCAACATTGAACCAAGCTGGTTTGATGTCTCAAGCACAATATGACTTTGACTATGCAGGGACTTCATCAACTTGTGCGGCTGCTACAGGTGCTGATGGTAAAACTGCGGTAGCTCCAGCAGAACAACATCCAGATTCAGTAATGTCTATGTGTGCAATCTTGAATGGTACATTGACAGGTCAAACTTACTTAGGTAAAGTATCAACGATAAAACGTAATAACAATGGTTCTTCTCTAGCATATTCCATTGTAAATAAAGGAAAAGGTGTTATTAAGGACGCTTATACAGACTATTTAGCTTATGCTTTGGCAGACGGTTCAATTATTGCATTTGACCCTAATGCACAAGCTTGCGAATTACCAATAGGTACACAACTTACTGCAAAAGTTTTAGCAAAAGCAGATCCAGCCGGTAAAGATGATGCGGCAAAAAAAGGTGGTGCTTTAGGTAACTGTATGGGATTTATTGACGTAAACGGTGCAACTTTACCTAACAAAGAAGTTACATGTTCCGATAAAGGTTCAGGTGCAACTGCAGCAGGAAGTGCTTCTCTGAATGTTGATAAACCTTGTACAGTTAAAAACGACGCAGCTCACATGACAGATGTATTCCCAATCGTATTCCACGATGCGACAGTAGAACCTGCATCAGATGCTGCAAAATACATTTTGACAACTTCTAAATAGTGAATAAATCGACTTTTAGCAAAACCCTTCTCTAACAAGAAGGGTTTTGTTCAAAAAAGGTATCACTGCTATTGTCATTCGACTACGATGTACAATATGAGACCCTGAAATACCGAGTAGGAACAGAATATTACGTTTCGATTTCATCTCAACTCAGATTCTAGTCAATTCAGGGTGACAGAAATCTTTTAAAAGATGTTTCGATTTCATCTCGACTCAGATTCTAGTCTATTCAGAATGACGATTTTTAAACAAAAGACTTAAATGTCAATTGATACCGAATCAATTGATACGCTTTACATTAATGATGCATTGGATTCACCTTCGATGCATCTTTTCCTATAACTAGAAACTAGTACCTCAATACCTAGACTTACTCTGCGCATTGTGCTAAAATCACGCTATGGACACGATTGTTGAAAAATTGAAAGAGTTTGGGTTTAATTCATACGAGGCTAAGGTTTATATAGCATTACTCAAAAAATATCCGTCAACAGGCTATGAGGTATCTCAAAATGCAGATATTCCGCAATCACGTGCCTATGATGCTCTAAAATCACTTGAATCTGAAAGCATTGTGTATTCAACAAAAGAAAAACCCCAAAGGTATAGTCCGATTTCTCCGCGCGAACTTACTCAAAGGTTCAAACGTCGTGTCAATTCGTCAATTGACTTTTTAGAAAAAAAGTTGCCTAATGTGAAAGAAGATTACAACGAACCAATCCACTCAATAAATGGTGCTGAAACGATTTTAGACAAGATTAAAGAAGTTATAAAAAATACAAAAGAAACCCTTTATATGGAGCTTTGGGCTAATGATTACAAACTTTTAGAAAGTGTAATCTCTGATGCTTACGATAGAGGAATAGACATTAAAATAGTCGGTTATGATAACTTTAAATCCATTTATGGGCTTGTATACAGGCACGAAGGAGCAAAAGAAATTGAACGCTATACCGGCAGTAGAATGGTTTATGTTTTAGCCGACAACAAAGAATCTATCTTTGGGCGCATTGAGTCCAAAGTTGTTTGGACTCAAAATGAAGATATCGCATTTTTGATAAAAGAATTTATTGTCCATGATATGTATTTATTAGATGTTTATGAGAGATTTCCTGAGCAATTGCGCTACTTCTACGGCACAGGGTTTAAAAAGCTTAAAGAAAAAATCCTTGATAAAAAATCAGGATACAATATCCATTAAAAATACAGATTTACGTCATTCCGAACTGCGGATTTTGGTAAGTGCGCCGTGTGAACGGAGTGAACCCAGCACGTCCCAGTGAGGACTGCGTTGAGCCGTCCGAACTGCCAATAATTAATTTCTTTACACCAATCTCCTATGGAAACCTTTATCGGTGGCGATGGTTCTACCGATTGATTTAATTTTCCCCTCGATACACCCTCTGCATTGGGTCGGATTCTCGTTTATGCAAATCTTCCCCGGATAAATTTCGTATTTCGCGCGGAATTCTGTCGTCGTAACATTTGGCATAACAACATTTGCTCCGCTTTGCAGTGCGATAATTCGCCCTTTGGGGTTAAGTGTTTCCATTGCCGTTGTTGCTGGAATATTGATATCTTTTAAAACCAATCTTGTCAAAGCCATAACTTTCAACGCCAAAGTAAAATCGCCGTTTTTAGCATTCTTTAGCGGAGTATGCGGATGTGCGATAAATGGGCCAATTCCAATCATATCCGCACCAATTTCTTTAAAAAACAAAATATCATCAGCTAAAGATTCAACTGTTTGGTTTGGTAATCCGACCAAACATCCACTACCGACTTCATATCCAAGTTTTTTCAAGTCTTTAAGGCATCTTACGCGATTATCAAAATCCATATTCGGATGCATTTGTTTATACAAATCCCTATCAGATGTTTCTATCCTAATCAAATACCTGTCAGCACCTGCATCTTTAAATGCTTTGTATTCGTCAAAACTGCGTTCTCCGATACTCAAAGTCAATGCAACATCTAGGTTTTTGATTCTTTTTATTACATCACAAAGAATGTCTTTTGTATAAAATTTGTCTTCCCCTGATTGCAGAACGACAGTCCTATAGCCCATTTCTACCGCTTTTTGTGCATAAAGAACAATATCATCTGGCTCAATTCTATATCTGTCCAAATCCTTATTCTCACAGCGCAAACCGCAGTATTTGCAAGTCCTTTTACAAATATTTGAAAACTCAATCAATCCGCGCAAATGTACCGCATCGCCAACGTATTCGTGTCTAGTTTTATCCGCAAGAGAAAACAGCCAATCATTTTGGCTGTCGTCTTTTAATATGTCTATAATTTCGTTTCTTGATAAGTTTTCCATTTTGCACCATATATAAGCTTTTTGACACAAAAATTATACCATGACCATATCAAGTTCCTTCAACATTTCCTTGTCATCTTCAGAATTTGAGCCTGTTGTAGTCAAGTAATTTCCGACAAGAACCGAATTTATTCCCGCGGTCTTTGAAATTGTGAGTTGTACAAATATTTTATGCCCAAGGGTTGATTAAAAATTTGATGGCTTTGCCGGCAATGTGCTGTTCCATCGCATATTCAACTTTTTCAAGCGGTAAGGTATCAGTAATAAGTTTTTCGACCTCAATATCACCTGATTCAATGTATTTCAATGCTTGTCTAAAATATTTTGGAGTATGGTGAAAAACACTCATCATTTTGATGTCGCCATAGTGCATTTTTGTTGTGTCAAAAGTAACCTTTGAGCCTGATTTGCAGCCTCCAAAAAAGTGAACCGTACCCCCAGGACGTACGCAATCGAAAATTTGTTCCCAAATTTCAGGTAATCCTACACATTCCACAGCAACGTCAAGTCCTTTGTTTTCTGCTGAAAATTCCTTGAAAATCTTCACAGGATTTGGGTATTTTTTCAAATCAATAATTTCATCTGCATGTGCAAAATCCTCTGCAGCCTTGAGCTTCATCGGATTACGTCCGCCAACAATTACTCTTGCACCCATAAGTTTTGCAATACGTGCAAACATCAAGCCAATCGGTCCGATACCAATAATTCCTACACTGTCGCCTTCTTTAATTCCAGTACGCTCCGCTCCATGTACAACATTTGCTAATGGTTCACAAAATGCTGCGCGTTCAAAGCTCAAATCATGTGGAAGAATAAGCATATTTTTCTTTACGATTCTTGCTGGAACCGTTATATATTGTGCGTAAGCTCCGTTTAGTAAGTTCAAATTTTCGCAAAGATTATACTCTTCTTTTTTGCAATAAAAACACTCTCCGCAAGGTGCAGAGTTTGCTGCAACAACGCGGTCGCCAACCTTGAAACCTTCAACATTACGACCTACTCTGTCAATAATTCCTGAAAATTCGTGTCCAAAACCTGAAGGAATTTCTTTAATCAAAACAGGATGGCCACGTCTAAAGGTTTTGACATCTGTACCGCAAGTCAATGCTGCCATGACTTTTACAACAACTTCACCTTCTTCCGGTGGTTTTACCATCACATTTTCAAATCTGATATCTTTTGGTCCGTAATACTGTATTGCTTTCATTTTAAACCCTTATTAATTTATTTTGATATATGCTTTCAAAATTTTGTTTTCAATTGTGTCGTTAATTGCTTTTTGAACTTTTTCAAGCGGATAATCTGTTGAAAGTCCTTTTACTTTGACTTTTTTGTCTTTTAACAATTCTAAAGAATCCTTCAAATCTGCAGGAGATGGAGAATAACTGCCTAGAACTGTCAATTCTCTATAATAAATTTCATTGTTCGCATAACCTAAATTTTGTGGAGTGCTTGAAAATACCAAGATTTTGCCTCCATCGCGAACATATTTTAAAGCGGTATCAATAGCCTTGTCAGAGCCTGATGTCATAAAAACACAATCAACTTTGATACTTTCACACATTTCAAGCACGTTAAAAGCCTCAATTCCAAGATTTTTTAATAACTCGATTCGTGAAGAAATTAAATCACAGCCGATTACGTTCATCCCAAAAGCCTTTAGGGCTTGCGCCATCAATATTCCTATTGAACCTAATCCGATAACCAAAACAGATGAATTTTGAGCAAGTTTTGCGCGTTTTATTGCACGAATACAGCAGCCTAAAGGTTCGTAAAATGAAGCCTCTTCGCAAGTGAGATTTTCAGGTTTTAAATATGCAACATTTTTCAAATGTTCATCTGATACAAAAACGCGTTCGCTAAATCCTCCAGGACGAATGTTTGTTTCTTTGAAATGACGGCACATTGAAACATTTCCGTTTTTGCAATACTCACATTTTCCACAAGGTATATGGTGCGAGGTTACAATAATATCATCTTTTTTAAAATTTGTTTCTGAGTCAATATCGATTATTTGAGCAACGATTTCGTGCCCTAAAACAGTTCCGTTTTTTACAAGATGTTGTCTTAATTTAACAATGTCAGAGCCGCAAAGTCCACAGCCAAGAACTTTTACTATTGCACCTTTGCGACCATCAAGAGTTTCATCTTCTCTATCTTTTACGACCAAAATATTATTTTCGATTTCAGCAGCTTTCATTTCAAACTTCCTCCACCAAAATCTTACCACAAAAGGTTGTGTAATATCAAAATTCACTTATTACTGTCAGAAATGCTGGACTAATGGTGGTTTGGATATTAAAACAAAACAGTGGAGGCGAACCGTATGGTCCGCCTCCGTCATTAATAACATATTATTTGTCTTTTGGAATTGTATCAGGGTTCTTTTCAAACTCTGCTTTTTTAGCCTCAGCAGCCTCTCTGGTTGAGAAACCACCAGTAATACGTTTTCCATTATTGGTTACATAATATTTGTGTGTTATTCTATCATACTCAACATTTGTACCGTATCGACCGTTACGTCCGCCTGCTCTTGCCGGTAACTTCATGATTCTAGCTCTAGCGTTGTCTGCAAGTTTGTATTTCTTGCCATCAATTTCGAGTTCTGTCGGTAATGATACCTTTTTGTCTCTTGAGTTTGCTTTACCATCACCGTTAGTATCCACATAAGCAATTCGATTGTCTTCTTTGCCTAATTCTTTTTGGATTTTTCTACGGTCTGCCTCGCTTGGAGTTTTGCCATCGTCTGATACATAACCGTGAGAGGTGTACCAAGTTCCTTCTCTTAGTGGCATTCTAGGCAATTCTGTACGAATATGTTCTGTATGTTTTTCATCTTCGATACCAAGATTTGGTTTTTCCGGTTCTTCCGGTGGGGTTGGTGGAGTTGGTGGGTCTACCGGTTGTTGTTCTTGAATTTTACCAATAGCATCTTTAGTTTTTTCTAGGTTATTGAAGGCTGCCAACAACTCTTCTGTGTTAGCTTTTGTTGTATTTTCACCAATTGACGCTTTAATTACAGCAGCTTTGATACCATCATCAAGACCCTTGTCACCTGTTATACTCATTTGTTGGATTTTATTAACAATAGCTTGATTGTCTTTGCCTTTGATAACTTTCAAGTCATTCAATGCAGTTTCGACTGTGGCACCATTAAATGCATCTTCTGTTTGACCCTTAGTCAACAAGAATGCTGTAACACCAGCTAGTGCCGGAGCCGCTAACTTACCGATAACAGGAATTTTTGCACAAGCTTCAGCAACTACGCTAACTGCAGCATCGCCACCTTTTGCTTCATAGTATTTTCTAAACTCTTCACCGTTAGATGCAAGCCATTTAACTTCACCTTGAACAGTTTCACCTTGAGCAGTAGCTGATGCGCTTGCTTCTTTGTGACTGTGAGTTTTACCAAGTACTGAACCCAAAGCTGTAGCAGCAGCAGTAATACCACCGGCTTTAAGTTTTGCGTTCAATGCACTTTCGGTACCAAAACCAAAAGCTTTCAATGTATTTTTAACTTCGCCTTTTGATACACCCAACATATTAGCTGCAACTTGAACCTCATCAAGGTTGCCGTTTGCATCATCACCTGTTATGTGCATCAAAGCTTTTTGAGCAGCTTTAGTATCTACTTTTGAGTAATCAGTCTTGCCATCTTCGGTTTTACCAAAAATATCCAACCATTCACCATAATTTTCTTTAGCAGTTGCTAATTTTTGAGAACTGCCTGATTGTTCGGCTTTTTCAATTTGGTCTTTTGCATATTGATGCATTGATGCTAATGTGTTAAGATTACCTTCATTTAAGACAATCGTCTTTTGACCTTTTGGAGCAGCTTTAGCTTCCTCTTTGGACAAATATACAGTAGCTTCACTCTTTTCAGAAACATCATCATAGTGTTTTTCATTGTGTTTTGCAGCTTTTCTGATACCTCTATTAGCTCTTCCGCTAACTGCAGAATATTCAGCTTTTGATTGAGCATAGTCATTTTGTTTTTTAGCTAAATCTTCCTTTGCCTTACTTAGAGCGTCAAATTTTTCCTGTTTAACTTTGTTGAATTCTTCTTTATGGTTAGGATCAAACTTGCACTTTCTCAAGTCTTTTTCAGCTTGTTTTACTCTCTTTTTAGCTGCTTTCATTTCAGCTTTATCTTGTTTAACTTCTGCTTTAGTTCTTGCTTTGCCAGTTTCTTCGTTTTCACCAAATGTATCTTTGACATTATCTTTGTTACGATATTCTCCCATTGTTTTTACATCATCTTTTGTTGGGACATCGTTTTTAGCTTTTACAGAAGTAAAAATTGAGCCATCTTTTTCAGTGCCTTGATGAATATACAAATTTGAGTTTGGCAATTTGCCATCTTCATCTTTAGCACCTTGCAAAAGTTCACCTATTTTTTGGTTCAACGCTTTTTTTAATTCAACACTCGCTGTATCGTTTTTAGATTCTAATGTTTTCAACATGTCTCGGCATTTTTGAATTGTTAGTCCTTGCACACTCATTTTCTTCATCCTTTCTTTTCTTATAGAAAACTTGTATTATTTTTCACTATGTATAAATAAACGTTTTTTCTTGCTGAAAATTTACAAAAAATATCTATTTAGTATATATTTTTTATCTATTAGCTATATATAATTGACTTTCAGCTAATTAAGAAATGTTAAGCTGCTATCAAACAGGTTTGCCTCTTGGTGTCTTGTATAGCATCTGCTATTGAATCCTTTCTACAAAACATGCGTAACTATCTTTTACTGTTCAATATATCGACATACGCTCTTTTGAACTTTAATGATATTTAGAAAAAATATGTGCAAATAATGAAAAGCGCCGATTTTATTGGGTTTTAGTTTGTTACAAAAGTTAATAATTGAGTCTTGGAATTGATTACAAAAGGATAAAATTTATTCATGTCATTACAAAGTACAATGTTATTTTGAATAACATTGATATCATTACTCCCAATCATCAGTGAGGGAATATTTTTACACTTATCTACTTGTAATTTTTATATGTGTGTATGATAATGTTCTTGTTATTAAAGGATATGACATGTCAAATATTTTAGTTTATTCGTTGGAAGGTAAAATATATATTAACTTGACTAATCGTTGTACTAACGATTGTATTTTTTGCTTGCGCAAAGATAAAGATGATGTATGTGGTCAAGAATTATGGCTCGACAGCGAAGAATTTACCTCAAATGATGTTATTGAACAATTGAAAAATTTTGAAATTTCCAAAGAAGTTGTCTTCTGCGGATATGGTGAACCTCTTTTAAAGCTTGATATATTAAAAGACGTTGCCAAATATATTAAAGATAATTACGAAGATGTAAGAATCCGAATTAACACAAATGGACATGCAAATTACGTCTACAAAAGAAACATAGTACCAGAACTCAAAGGTTTGGTTGATGAAATTTCAGTCAGTCTTAACGGTTCAACAGAAGAAGAATATGATGAGCTTTCTCAACCTAAGTTTAAAGGTGCTTATGATGAAGTGAAAAATTTTATCAAATGTTGTTCTGACTCCGGAATCAAAACTGATACTTCAATTGTTGACGGATACAAAGGCAGACGTTTGGATGTTGAAAAGTGTAAAGAAATCTCAAAATCGCTCGGTGCTGATTTGAGGGTTCGTGAATGGATTGTGAACGGTTACTCATAATACAGGGGAATTTTTATGCAAGTACAAGCTATCTCAAACAATCAAACAAGTTTTAATGGAGTTATCAATGTTAGCGAAAACTTAGCTCCAAAGATGAAATCTTTTATTAACAAAAAAATTGAAGGTATTGATATTAGCAAAAAGCCTTATGACTTATTTATCAAAAATACTGATGATAACAGGTTTTTATCTATTGTAGCCCAAAGTACGGAAGATTGTGATAAAAAATATACTGTTTTAATTCACAAATATATGCAAAAAGAACAATTGATAGAGCAATCAATCCATGATGCAATGAAGAATTTTCAAAAACTTTCTTCAATGCCAAAAAAGAATTTTGAAAAAGTAATCTAAAAAATAAAACTCACACAAAAAGAAAGGACGAAAAATGAGTATTTTAGACAAAATTATGAAACCGAAATCAATTGCGGTTATCGGTGCGTCAACAAAAGAACACACAATCGGTTCTGATATTATGAAAAGATTACAGGAATACAATTTCAATGGTAAAATTTATCCTGTAAACCCAAAAGGCGGAATTATTGAAGGTTTGCAAGCTTACACTTCAATAACAGAAGTTCCTGGCGATGTTGATTTGGCTATTATCGTAGTAAACGCTAAATTCGTTTTATCAACAATTGACCAATGTCACGAAAAAGGTATTCAAGGTGTTTGTATTATCACAGCTGGTTTCAAAGAAACTGGTAAAGATGGTGCAGAATTGGAAAAACAATTAGTAGAAAAAATCCACTCTTATGGTATGAGATGTGTTGGTCCTAACTGCTTAGGCGTTGTAAACACTCACCCTGATGTTAGAATGGATGGTTGTTTCGCTGAATCTCTTCCTGAACGTGGTAACATCGGTTTCGTTTCTCAATCAGGCGCTTTAGGTGGCGGTATTTTGAACATTTTGAAGGACTTGAACTTAGGTTTTGCACAATTCATTTCAATTGGTAACCAAGCTGATGTAAATGCTGAAACAGCTTTGGAATACTGGGAAAATGATGAAGACGTTGAACAAATTCTTCTTTACATGGAATCAATCCAAAATCCTTCTAATTTCAGAAAATTAGCTACAAGAATTTCAAGAAAAAAACCTGTTCTAGCTTTGAAAGCTGGTCGTTCTGCCGCAGGTGCTTCTGCTGCATCTTCTCACACCGGTTCTTTGGCTGGTGCAGATAAAGCTGCTAATGCTTTGTTACACCAATCAGGTGTTATCAGAGAATATTCTTTGAAAAACTTGTTTGCTACAGCTAAAGTTTTTGCTAACTGCCCAATTCCTCAAGGTGACAGAGTAGCTATTATCACTAACTCAGGTGGTCCTGGTATTATGGCTACAGATGCTATCAGTGAATATGGTATGCAAATGGCTAAAATTACAGATGAAACTAAAGAAAAATTGAGAAGTTTCTTACCATCAGCTGCATCTGTTAAAAACCCAATTGATATGATTGCATCTGCTCCAATCGAACACTATAAGCAAACATTGGAAACAGTTATTGCAGACCCTAACGTAGATATGATTATCACTATCTACTTACCATTCTTAGGTTTGAAAGATATTGATGTTGCTAAAGCATTGATGGAAATTAAAGCTCAACATCCAGAAAAACCTATCATTGGTGTATTCATGACTAAGAGTGAATTCTTCACAAAACTTTCTAATATGGATGTTAATATGCCATTCTTTATGTATGCAGAAGAAGCTGCTGACGGTTTGAACAGATTGAATCAACAAAGATTATGGATGGAAAGACCAGAAGGCAAAATTCCTGTATTTGATGTTGATAATGAAAGAGCAAAAAGAATCATCAAACAATCAATTTCAGAAGGTCGTGCTCAATTGACAACTCGTGAATCTATTGATGTTTTGGATGCTTACGGTATCAGAGTATGTAAATCAGGTTTTGCTAAATCTGAAGACGAAGCAGTTTCAATCGCTGATTCAATCGGATACCCTGTTGTTATGAAAATGACTTCAAAAACAACTTCTCACAAAACAGATGTTGGCGGTGTTAGAGTAAATATTGGTTCAGCAGAACAATTGAGAGCAGAATACCAAGACTTAATCGCAAAATTGACTGAAAAAGGTTTGATTGATGGTTTGGAAGGTGTAATCATTCAAGAAATGGTTAAAGGTAACCGTGAAATGGTTTGCGGTATTGCAACAGACCCTCAATACGGTCCAATGATGATGTTCGGTTTAGGCGGTGTATTCATTGAAGTTATGAAAGATGTTACATTCAGAATTGCTCCATTGACTGACGTTGATGCTGATGAAATGATTAAATCAGTAAAAGCATACAAATTGTTAGAAGGTGCTAGAGGTACAAAACCAGCACAAATGGAACAAATTCAAGAAACATTGTTGAGATTATCTCAATTAGTTCATGACTTCAAATTCATTGACGAATTGGATATTAACCCATTGTTAATTTCTGAAAAAACTGGTGAAGGTATCGCAGTAGACGGACGTATCAAAGTTCGTTTAGAAGAAGCTGAAGAAGCTTTAGGTTCAGCTTGTGGTGCTTGCAGCGGTTGCTGTCACTAATTTGAAGGCTAAATAATTTGAACGCAGGAAACTTAGAATAAGTTTCCTGCGTTTTTTATGTGAAGAAGCACCCCAGCATGAAGTGCAATTAGAAAGACTTTGCACTCTCCTCAATCATCAGCCGTACGGTACTCAGTTAGTAGGTCGGCTTTATCAAGCTTAAAAATTTACATTAACATTAGTTCACATTATGTCAAATTTTTTTGTTTATTATACTCTATAAGTATAGATTAGTTTACCCTATAGAAAGAAGAATTATCATGTCAAAAATTACTAGAATTTATGGTGCTGCGGAGCGTGCAACCCTTGATAGATATTTTGTAAACCGTTATGCTCATGGGCGTGTAAGCAAAGACAAAGCTATGTGCCAAATAGATGAACATGTTTACAAAAAATTAGTTGAAGAAACTGGTTCTTCAACTAACAATCCGATTAAAATGCTAAGAAATTGGAAAGCGGCATTTGACCGTAGTATGGTTGACATAAAAAAGGAAGATGCAATTAACGCACTGTTTGAAGAACCTTCATGGCTATCAAAAGCTGTCCGTTCAATCTTTAGACGTTAATTTCCTTCAATAAATCTGCTTTGACAGACTCAAATACTCCATGCCAGTCTCCGTGATGGCTTTGGCGATATATTTTTACGCTGTCATACCAATCACAGTGGCTCAAATCAGTATGCCATCTCCAGTTGTAAATATAAGGCAGTAATACAAAGCAAGGTTTACTCATTGCACCTGCCAAATGTACCAAAGATGTATCATTTGAAATTATTAAGTCCATATTTTCAATGGCTCCTGCTGTATCTGAAAAGTTAGAAAAAGTTGAGCCTAAATTGATAATGCTGTGTTTTTTGGGGATTTTTTCAATTTCTTCAGACCCTTCAAAAGTTTGGAATGAATAAAATTGAGTATTGGGGATTTCAAACAAAGGAAAAAAGTCTTCGACATTTAGCACTCTTTCAGTGTCGTAGTGTGTGTTGCCCTGCCATTTTATGCCGATTTTAAATTTGTCGTTGTTACAATATTTCTCTTTATAATAGTTTACCTTTGCTGGATTTGGTTTTAAATATCCTTCATGATGAGTGAAAATTTCCTCCCCTTTAAGTCCTAAAACTAATGGCACACTCAAGAATGGAATATGGTAGTCAAAATTGATTTCTTTTTCAAAATCAAATATTTCTAAAACTTCAGCTCCGTAAGAATTTTCTCGAAATAGTGGTGCAAGTTCTCGTTGAGGTTTAATGATAACTTTTTTACATATTGATGTTAAAATTGGCAGATATCTGTAAAACATCAAAATATCTCCAAATCCTGCCTCATAATATGTATATAATGTTTTGTCCGCCAAATTTTCTCCCTTCCATTCAGGGCGAGATTTTATCAGATGTGGGTAGATTTTTTCTTGCGAAACGATTGCACTTTGTTTGCACAAACGTGATTCAAAATATTTTAAGCCTGTTTGATAGTCCTTGTCTTGCATGCAGGCAAGAGATAGAAAGTACATAGATTCCCAATCATCAGGTTTGATTTCTAAAGCTTTTTGGTAACAACGAATTGCTTCTTTTGGGTTGTTTTCGTTTAAGGCTAAATATGCCAAATTAAAATAGGATTCATAACCTTCTGAATTAACATCAAGTGCTTTATAATACATTATTTTAGCTTTATCCCAATTTTGGTTGCATTTATATGCCATTGCAAGGTTAAAATAATTTTCGTATTTAGGTGAGGCTTTTACAATATCCTCATATAGGGCAATTGATGCCTTAAATTCCCCTTTATCCAAATATAATCTTGCTAAATTTTCTATATAGTATAATCTCGGATTTAGTTCTATTGCTTTTTTGATGCAAAGTTCAGATTCCATATAGTCTCTCACTTGGAAATATAAAACCCCAAGCAAATCCCATACTTCTGCATTTTGGGGTTCGTCTTTTAATATTTCCATATATAAATCTCTTGCAATGGTTAATTGACCATTTTGGTGCTTTGTAAAAGCCTCTTTAAATTTTTCCGATTGTTGAGTCATTATAGTCCCCAATTTATATTTGAATACCGAAAATGGTGAATAATTTACTTACGTGAAATAGGTCATATTGAAGTATTAAACCGGTTATGGAGCTTATAGCAACCAAAATAGAAACAATGATTGCGGTATCTTTTTTGTCGTTGTTTTTTGTTAATAATACAAGCAATCCAAGTCCACCGGCTGATGATAAGCCTGCAATTAAAGAACCAAAACTAATTGTGTGTTTGATGAATAGAATTGTAAGCATAACAGAAATTGCACAATTTGGTATTAATCCGACAATTGAGGCTAAAATCGGTTGTAGTGGAGAATTTAACAAAAATAGTTTTGCCAAATTTTCTTCTGTCCCTGCAACTGATATTATGTAACCTAAAATTATTGAAACAATCAAAATAAATATAAAAATATTACAAGTATGTTTCAGTGGGTGTAACCACAATTCTTTTGACTTTGTCATGTCAGCAAGGTGGTGGTGACAACAGCCTTCTTCATGAATTTCAATTTCGTGAGCATCTTCAATAATTGGGTCATTAGCCTTGAATGTTACAATTAAATCTACCAAATATCCGACAATTACTGCTACAAAAACTTTAATTGCGATAATTGGCAAAATTAAATAAATCTTAGAAGGGTCAGAAATCAAAACAGGAATAGCTTCGTCTGATGTTGCCAAATATACTGATAACAAAGTGCCTCGGCTGAGAATTCTTCTTGTGTAAAGTGTACTTGCGATTACCGAAAATCCACATTGCGGAATTGATGCAAATAAACTACCAAATAATGGCCCTATTTTTTTCATAAAGAACACAAACAAATGCTTTTTCTTTGTGAAATATTGTTCCAATAATTCAATAAGTAAAAATATTATGAATAAAAACGGAACTAAATTTATACTATCAACAAGTGCATCTTTTACAAAATCAGGCAAAAAGCCAATCGGTTCAATAAAGTGTTCCGGAATTGATGTTAAAAAATTAAAACCTGAATATAGTGTATGTAAAATTTGCATGAATACCTCTTATTTAATCAACATAGACTGAATTGTTGTAATTAATTGCATATTGTAAAATATAAATAAACCTGTCGCAATACCTGCAATTAGTAAAATGAATGTAATTAAAGCATTGTCGTTGCTTTTTTGTTGGTGTTTTACTAACGCAAACAAGCCCAAACCTGTTGTAGTAACAAGTCCTGCTAAAAATGTTGGGAAACTGATTACACCTTTTAGAAATGCCAATGCTAAAAATACGGAAGTTACGCAATTTGGTATCAAGCCAAAAATTGCACCTGCGACAACTTGGTAAGGTGAATCAATCATAATATATTGAGCCAAATTATCAGCACTGCCAAAACCTAGAATTACGCAATTTAAAAATGCCAAACTTAAAAATGTGAACATAAACATATTAAATGTATGTGTCAATGGGTGCATCCACCAGTAAGGAAGATTTTCAATGGTGCTTATTCTATGATGGCAGCAAGCCGGTTCATTCAAATCAGTGTTAATGGCATTCACATCTTCAGTGATTTGTTTTTTGAAGATAAATGCAAAATCAACCAAATATGCAACGATTAAACCTACGATAACTTTGATTATAATAATAGGAACAATTATTGGAGCTTTGCTCAAATCCATAAATAATAGTGGTAATGCATCATCAGAACAAGAAATTAGAAAAGCAAGGAGTGTCCCACGTGTAATCATTCTTCTTGTATAGAATGTACTTGCAATGACTTGATAACCACACTCTGGTATAATTGAAATTGCAACACCAAACAAAGCGCCAAATCTTCTCACAAGTTTTACAAACAAATGTATATGCTTTAAGAAAAATCTTTCAATTAGTTCAATTGCATAATATAAAAAATACAACCAAGGAATAAAATTTATACTTGTTATAAGAGCATCTTTAATATAATCAGGCAAAAATGTACATTGACTTATTAAAAATTCAGGTACTCCTAAAACTTCTTGAATATGTTGTAATATTTCTTCCATAATAATTCCTTAAAAAATCTATTCTTACAGTAAATTTTATCATAACTTATACAATACGGTATCAAATAATTGAAGGATATATAAATATTTTTTGAATTGAACAAATGAAATTTTTGTCTTATACTAAACCTGCTATGAAAAATACGAGACAAACAAATATAAACATCCATAGAGATGCTTGGGTAGAAATTAATATTTCAAATTTAGAAAACAATATAAGAGAGATAAAAAAGAATGTTCCACAGGGAATTAAATTGTTAGGGGTCGTAAAAGCTGATGCCTATGGACATGGTGCAGTTATGCTTGCTCCGACAATGCTTGCAGAAGGTATTGATATGCTAGGGGTTGCATCAATTGACGAAGGTGCAGATTTAAGGCAAGCAAATATTAACTGTGAAGTTCTTGTACTTGGTGCTGTTCCAGTTTGGGCAGTAGAAAGTGCTGTTAAAAATGACCTTAGTATTTCAATATTTTCAGAAGGTCATATCAAAGCTTGTGAGCAAGCTTATAAACGCACAGGTATAAAACCTAAAGTTCATATCAAGCTTGATACTGGCATGAATAGAATTGGTGTTAGAGCAGATGAAGCTGTAGATTTTATTAAACGAGTACAAAAGCTTGATTATATCAATTTGCAAGGAATTTTTACTCACTTGGCTGCAGCAGAAGAATTAGATAAAGCAAAAGAGCAAATTTTAAAATGGAATAGTGTAATTGATAATGTTGATACTACAGGATTACTTTTGCATATTTTAAATACTGCAGGTACAATTTGTTATGATGTTCCAAATTCTAATATGCGCAGGGTTGGAATTGCACTATATGGCTTATATCCGGATTTTCCTGATATTGAATTTAGAAAGCCAAAACTTAAACAATTGATTTCTCTAAAAGGCAGAATCGTAAATATTCACACAGCAAAAGAGGGAGAAGGAGTGAGCTATTGCCATACATTTGTAGCGAAAGGTGAACGAATTATCGCAACTGTTCCAATAGGGTATGCTGATGGCGTTCCAAGACTATTATCAAACAAAATTAAAGGTGTCGTAAATGGTGTTGAAGTTCCGCAAGTGGGAAATATTACAATGGATCAAATGATGTTTGATATCACAGGTGTAAAGGCAAATATAGGAGATGTGATTACCTTGCTTGATGAAGAACATTCAATTGATGAATGGGCAAATATTTTGCATACAATTAATTATGAATTGACTTGCCGCTTGAAAGTACGTTTGCCAAGAGTTTACACCAGAGGTTAGGAGCAAAAATGACAGAAAAATTTGATTTGGGCATAATAGGTGGTGGGCCAGCAGGGTATACTGCAGCATTACATGCTGCATCATTAGGGCAAAAAGTTGTTTTGTTTGAAAAAGAACAAATAGGCGGAGTGTGCTTAAATAAAGGCTGTATCCCAACCAAAAGTATTATGCACTCTTCAGAGGTTTTTCAGACTGTAGTAAAGGCTCAAGATTATGGAGTTTCTACAGGTGAGGTTTTATTAGATTTTTCAAAAGTTCAAGAGAAGAAAGAAAAGACAATACTTCAGTTGCGCAAAGGAATTGAACTTGCACTAAAAAATGCTAAAATTAAAACCGTAATTACAGAAGCTGAAATTGTTGATAAAAATGTAATTAAGGCAAATGGAGAAATCTTTGAATGTGCCAAAATAATTTGTGCCGTTGGTGCTACTCCAAAAATTGTAAAAGGACTGGAGTTTGACCACGAGTTTATTTTGTCATCTGATGATATTTTAAATTTGTCAGAACTTCCACAAAGCATATTGATTGTTGGCTCAGGTGCGATAGGTGTCGAGTGGGCAAGAATTATGTCAAATTTTGGAGTTCAAACAACGGTTGTGGAACTTGCGTCACATCTTTTGCCGCTTGCAGATATTGAGGTTTCTAAAAGAGTAGAGAGAATTTTTAAAACATCTAAAATTAAATTTTATACCGAAACATCTGTTCAAAATATTGAAGATAAAAAAGTGATACTATCAAATGGTGAAGAAATTCTACCTGAAAAAATACTTGTTGCAATTGGCAGAACTCCTATAAAATGTGATAAAATAGATGGTATTAGCTATATTGGAGATGTCGCAGGAGAAATTCAACTTGCGCATTATGCCATAAAGCAAGCAATTAACGAAGTTGAAAATGTTCCGTTTGAGAAAAGTTTGGTACCAAGTGTTGTTTATGGAACACCTGAGATTGCGTGGGTAGGAAAGCGGGAACAAGATTTAGAAGATGGTTCATATAAAAAATCAATGATTCTTTTGTCTGCTCTTGGCAAGGCTCATTGTGACGGAGTTACAGATGGGTTTATTAAAATTTTGACTCAGAATGAAAAAATTGTAGGAGCTCATGTCGTTTCAAAAGAGGCATCTGCAATGGTTCAGGAAATTTTGATTGCAATGCAAAATGATATTACAACAGAAAAATTGAAAGATGTTTGCTTTGCACATCCGACATATTCAGAAGGCATATTTGAATTGCTTTTTAAGTAAAGTTATTTTATGTAGAGTGGCATTGCTATGCTGACAAATTTAACATCATTCAAAATTGACTTTGTACAAATCATCCTTATACCATTAGTATGATATGGAGTGAATTATTCGGATTAAACAAAAAATGTACACATGACAAAGTTCCACTGGATGAAGATATCGGTTATTGTCCTGACTGTGGTGAACTTGTGCAAAATCATTGGTATATTACACGTTGTGGGTGTTGTGGAGTAAAAGAGCGAGCAACAATCAGAAATGGTGAAGTTGTGCCGGAGGAAAGCTATTGTCATAATTGTGGAAGTAAACTCTACAAAGTGGAAGAAATTGAAAAAATCGATTGCATAAATATAAATTACGCAATTGTAGTACGTGAAATTGTTCAAAACGAGGTTACAGAATACACTCAAAGCTGGCTTGATGCTATGCAAACATCAGGTTACACACCGAAATTGCTACGATAATTCCGACAATATCAGCAAGTAAACCGATAATTAAAGCATATCTTATTTTTTTGATTCCAACTGCACCAAAATATACCGCAAGAACATAAAATGTAGTTTCACTACTGCCAAGCATAATCGCTGCGAGCTTTGTACCATACGCATCAGGTCCTAAGTTGTGTGCAATATCTGAAAAAATGCCTAAAGCACCTGAACCAGATAGTGAACGAACAATCATCAATGGCAACGTATCCGCAGGAACATTGAATTTTGTCAAAACAGGAGCTAAAAAGCTTGCAAGCATTTCAATTGCTCCGCTTGCTCTAAGCATAGATACTCCAACGATAATAGCTACTAAATATGGAATAATTTTAACTGAAATTTTAAACCCATCTTTAGCACCTTCGGTAAATTCTTCATACATCGGAACTTTTTTTACAAGTGCACAAGTCAAGGTTACAAGTAATATTACAGGCAATGCCCAAAGTGAAATCAAGTTAAGAAGCTTTGTCATTTACTGCCTCCTTAACTTTTTGAAATTTGTTTGAAAAGTATTGTCCTAATTTTGCCATTATAATTGCTGATGTGAAAGCAATCAGTGTTACAATAAAAGTCGGTGCAATGATTTCTGTAGGATTTTTATATCCAATTCCAACAAGTACCGCAATAACTGTTGTTGGGATAATTTGAAAACCTGCGGTGTTCATTCCCAAAAACAAGCACATTGAATTTGAAGCGGATTTTTTGTCTGGATTTTCGTTTTGGAGTTGTTCCATTGCGCGAATTCCAAAAGGAGTTGCCGCATTAGCAAGTCCAAAAGCGTTTGCGGTGAAATTCATTGCAATATCTCCAATTGCAGGTGAATTCGGTTTTAATTCATTAAATAAAACTTTTGTAATCGGTCGTAATATCTTTGAAATCCATTCAATTATTCCTGATTTTTCAGCAATACGCATAATTCCAAGCCAGAATGCCATTATTCCAATTAGAGAAAAGGCAATTTTTACGGATAATTCCGCACCTGACATAATCGCATTAACGACATCTTGAAGTTTGCCATTAATTGCCCCAATTATTATTGAAACAACTACTAAAAAATAGAAAATATAATTCATAAACCGATTATGACATCAAAGGTTTTGGCTGTCAAAAGTTTTAATAATCCCATTCATCTTGGTTTGGGTTTTCTATCCAAACAACAGTAACATCCGGTTGTTTGTAAAACGGATTGAACCAATGACTTTCTTCTGTAAAGTCGATAATTGCATCATAATATGCAATTTTTTGAGCAATTTGCTTTGTATAAGTCAATAAATCTGCCATAATTTTCCTAACTATCATAACAATTTTATTGTTCACGATGTTTATTCCAAAATAATCCCCAAAAAGCTTTATTGTTAGAAAATTATATTCCCCTATCAAACTAGTCCGCCATCTGATTGTGATTTGTCCTATTTAAATTTAGTATTTTTTTGATGGAGGAAATTATGAATAAAAAACTAAAAGGAACAAAAACCGAACAAAATTTAATTAACTCTTTTGCTGGTGAAGCTCAAGCCCGCAACAGATACACATATTATTCAAAAATAGCTAAAGATGAAGGATATGAGCAAATTGCGGAAATATTTTTATCAACTTCCGAAAATGAACTTGAACATGCGAAACTTTTTTATAAGCATTTGGCAAACAATCCTCTAGGACATGTCGATGCATTTTATCCTTACGAAATCGGTACTACGGAAGATAACTTAATTAGCGCAATTTCGGGCGAGACAGAAGAATTTGATGTACTTTATAAAGAGGCTGAACAAATTGCAAAAGATGAAGGGTTTGAGGCTATTGCAAATACATTCCATAACGTAAGAAATTCCGAAGAACATCATGCAAAGCGCTATAAAGAATTGTTAAAAAACTTAAAAGAAGGAACTCTTTTTTCGAAAAATTCAGAAGAAATGTGGATTTGTCGAAAATGTGGTTATGTTCATAGGGGCAAAAGTGCGCCTGAACACTGTCCGAATTGTTTGCATCCTCAAGGATATTTTCAACTTTTGTGTGAAAAATACTAGATTTGGAGGAGTAATTTTTATGTACTTATTGAGCATATTATAATATAATATTTGTAATATGAGCAAAAAGTGGAAAATTGTAACAACTTTAGGTCTTTTGACCGTAACCTGCGGATTATATACGTGGGGAATTCCTGCTGTTGTGAACATAAAAGCTCATAAATCTTTTATTGAAAAAACAATTTTTGAAAATTCCGGTTTTAGAGTTGATATCGGTTCACCTGAGTTATCTATGGGGTTGTTCCCATCTGTTTGGGTAAAAACTGATAACATATCTGTATTGAATGATGATGGCTCAAAAGCTTTATCAATAGATAATCCAAAACTTAAACTAAAATTGTTTCCGCTAATTCGCAAAAATATTGAAATTTCAAACTTTTCAGCTACAAAAGAAGATGTGAACTTTGTATTTACAAAGGATTCAAAATTTTTGCTAGGGCAATATCCGCTAAAAGCTCCTCAACAAAATAGTCAATTTACTTTATCAAAGATGAATTTAGCACTTGGAGAATATAATATCAAGCTTGATGATAAGAAAAATTCGCAAAAAGTTGTTCTCTCCGGTGAATATTTTAGTCATGGTAAGTACGTACAACATAAACATGCCAGATTTGCGACAAAAGGAAATCTTGATGTTGGAGGAAAGAAAACTGATATATTTGCTGATATTGAGATAAATTTGCCATTGGACAAATTGTCAGAAGATAAGTTAAGGCTCAATGCAAATATTGATAACTTTGATATTTCTTCAATTTCAGAATATGTAAAAGTTCTTTCAAAAGGTAAAATTACATCTTTGTCAGGTATTGTAAGCATAGATGCAATTACAAAACCTGACAAATTTGGTCACAAAAAAATTAGAACTAAAATATCAACAAAAAATCTTGCAGTTTGCGGCAAAGATAAGGCTTCGTCTGTTATTTCAAAAGATAATCTTGTTGCAAAACTAAACTTTAACACAATTGATAATGGTATATTTTTAGATGATACAACGCTTGAATCAGCAAGGATTCATGCCTCAGTTGATGGGAAATTACTTTATCTCGGTTCAAAAAATATTCACTATGATATTGTAGCTCAAGTTAAAAACACAAGACTTGAGGATGTTGTAGCGATTCTTCCTGGAAGTGAAACTTTACTTCCGGATTTTAACCTTTATAAGCTGAAAAAATATATCTTTTACGGAAATGGTGAAGGTAAAGTCAGATTTAAAGGGCATGGCAATCGTCCAGATGTTACAGGTGATGTGAAAATGTGGGATGCATACCTGATTCATCCAATGAAAGGTGCTCCTGCAAATGCAGATATTAAGCTCAAGTTTTTGGGCAAAAAAATGAAACTTGATGTCTTTGTTCCGACATCTCCAAACCAAAGCGTAGATGTTAATGGAATGGTTTTGATTGATGGCTCAAAATATTCTGAATTAAATATACAAAGTACGGATTCAGTAAGTTTAGAACCGGCGCAAGAAATTCTAAATCCATTACATGAAATTTTAAAATTTCAACTGGGCCCTGTTCCGATTATGAAAATTGCAGGAATCGGAAATATCGACTTGCGTTCTGCAGGCAAAAAAGTTGATCCGCATATTTGGGGTAAAATTAATTTTCGCAATGTTACAGCATCATTTAATGAAATTCACAATTTGACCTTAAATAACGGCGCAGGTGAAGTTGTGTTTAATAATACCAAAACAACTTTCCGCAGTTATCAGGCATATATAAACGGAAAACCTGTTGAAATTAAAGGTGATTGTTCGGTTTTGGGTAAATTGAATGTCTATGTGACATCAAAAGGGCAAGATATCAAAAAACTAATCAAGGTTATCAATTCATCTCCACTACTTATTGATGTTCAAAAAGTTGTAAAACCTTTTACTAATCCTGAAGGTACGGCTGATATTTTCTTACAAATTTATGGCACAGCAAAAAATGCTGAAGAAGTTGTTTTTAATCAAGATTTATTTTCAAAAGGCACAATAACTTTCCACAACGCAAAAACCGTAATGCAAGATACCTATCTTCCATTCACAAAAATAAATGGTGTTGTGAATTTCGATCAGTATGATTCAGATTATGATGTAACTGGTTATTTGAGAAATTCAAAAGTTCATGTAAAAGGTACAGGGACAACTGCTGAAATCGATTTAAAAGCTTTTTCTGACAGATTTACGCTAAATAATATATTTGATGCCCTACATCCAGATATGGTTTTACCATACAAAAAAGAAGTTGGTAATATTGATGTAAGTTTCAATGCAGTGTACAAAGGGCCTGCTGACTCTGGTGTAATTGATTATAACAGGCTGAAAGTTGATGGTAATTTTATTTCTAACATGAATAGTCAAAATCCGATAAAACTTAATGGTGGTAAATTTACTATCAAAAACGGCAATCTATCAACGTCAAATTTGAACGGTCTATTCAACAATAATCCCTATACTTTGAGTTTTGTCGCTAAAGATTTGGACAAAGAAGATTTGAATATTTCTAATGCTGTATTTAATTTCAAAAACTTTGATATCAGTGTAATTGAATCAATAAAAAATCAAATTAAATTACCAAAAGACTTGGAATCCCAAATCGAGAATATTTCGGATTTCAAAGGTACAATTGATATTAGTGGCTCAATAAAAAATAATTTAGTCTACGCTAATACAAATTTAAAAGATACATCTTTTGTCTATAAACCCCTTGGTGCAATTGTCAGAGTCTTGAGCGGTAATGCTAATATGCGTGGAAATGTTTTATATCTTGATAAAATTAATTCAAGGGTAAGCTCAATGCCTGTCTTTGTAAATGGTAAAATTACAAATATAGACAAAAATCCAAACTTAAATTTATCCGTTAGTGCGAAACTTACTCAAATATTTTTTGACAGGTTGTTTAATTCAAAATCTGTTTATCCTGTAAAAGCAAAAGGTGATATAAATTTCTACACCAAATTAAATGGAACATTAAACGCTCTAAATGCTAAATCAAATTTGAATTTGGGTGAAAATTCTTCAATCTATTATATGGGGGCGACATTAGCAGGTGCGCCTACAGGAACGATAAATTCTGATGGAATCACAACCAACCCAGTTTCTGTGGTTTCAGATGTTGTGCTTTATCCAAATAAAGTAAAAATTAATTCTCTGAAATATAATCAAACAATAACTTCTCAAAATCGCAAGAAATCTGTTCAAAATCAGCTTAGCGCATCAGGTGAAGTGTCATTGTTAAAAAATAATGTTTTAGGATTTAAAAATTTCAAAATAAAGACAGATAATCCGACAAATGCGAAAATTTTCAATGTTTTATTTAAAAAACCAACTATTAAGCAAGGTGTATTTACAACCAATATGGTTATCAATGGCACTTCTTTAGCTCCATATATTTTAGGTGACTTAAATATAAAAAGTGTTGATATTCCATTGCTTGATTCAACAGTTAGAGATATCAATGTAGATTTCAAAAAAGATTTTATCTATGCGACATCAAAGGCGGTTGTGCTTACAAATGATATTTTGATGGATGCAAAAATTGTAAACAAACCAACTTTACCGGTTGTTGTTGAAGACTTCAATGTAAATATGGATGAATTAAATTTGAACGTCATTTCAAAAGCCTTGGATGATTTAGATGCTGATAATACAAGAGTTAATAAGTTGAAAAATAATACTATTGAAATGCCAACAGAAAATCTTGTTATAAAAAATGCTCAAATTGTTGCCAATAACGTATTAATTAAAAAAGCAGCCGCAACGGATTTTAAATCTCATTTGACTTTGGATTCAAATCAAAATCTTAATATTGATAATTTTGAATTTAATATTGCAAAAGGACAGGTGAACGGTAATATAAATTATGATTTGAAAGACTTTAAAGGTAAAGGCGAAATGCAAATAAATAATGCAGATGCGCAAATCATTGGTGAAAACTTCTTTGATATGCCGGGGCAAATGTATGGAACTGTTACAGGAAATTTAAATGTTGCATGTACAGGTTTATCTAGTGTTGATTGTGTGAATACTTTATCAGGTGATGGTAGTTTCAAAGTTACAGATGGTAGAATGCCAAAACTGGGTTCATTAGAATATTTGTTAAAAGCAGGAAACCTTATCACAGGCGGGGTGACAGGTCTATCAATTAATGGAATTATTGATCTTATTACACCGTTAAAAACTGGTAATTTTAAAAGTATCAGCGGTGATATTCACGTAAAAGACGGTATAGCTGATAATATTAATGTATATTCAAGCGGAGAAGATTTGAATATTTATATGACTGGTAGTTACAATATCTCTACACTTGTTGCTGATATGGAAGTTTATGGCAGTTTGTCTAAAAACTTCTCCACTTTGCTTGGCAGAATTGCAAATACATCCCTTAATACATTGTTTAATACAATTCCGGGGATTAATATTAATGAAATTAATCCAAAGTCAACGAGTAATATTAACAAAATTCCAAACTTTAATAAAAATAATACTTTAAGAGTATTCAAGTCAGAAATTTATGGTGATATCAACGGTAGCAATTATGTAAAAAGTTTCCGTTGGATTAAAGATGATTAATTACCAATTGTAAACTCTTATTAATTTTGCGTATTTGCAAGTGTTTCCGTATTATTCTTGTAGTATACTTTAATCTATACACTGGGAAAGGAAAAGTAAAATATGTCAAAAGAGAAAGCAAATATTGCAGTTTTAGGCGCTACAGGTGTTGTAGGTAGAGAAATTACAAAAATTATTGATGAATTGAAAGTTGATTTTAATACGATTAAATTTTTATCTAGTGCAAAGAGCGCAGGTACGAAAATCGAATTTCAAGGCAAAGAATACACCGTAGAAGAAGCTAAACCTGAAAGTTTTGACGGAGTAAATATCGTATTGGCATCAGCAGGCGGTTCAACTTCTCAAAAATTCGCTCCTGAAATTGTAAAAAGAGGAGGAGTCTTGATTGACAATTCTTCTGCTTTCAGAATGGAACCAGATGTTCCTCTTGTTATTGCTTATGTAAATGATGAAGATTTGAAAAAGCACAAAGGAATTATTGCAAATCCTAACTGTTCAACATCTCAATTGATGCTTGTGTTAAAACCATTACATGACAAATTTGGTATTAAAAAACTTTTGGTTTCTACATACCAAGCAGTTTCTGGAGCAGGATTAAAGGCAATCAATGAATTAACTGCTAATACAAAAGCAACTTTAGCAGGTGAAGATTTTGAAAATGAAGCTTTTAAAAAACCTATCTCGTTTAACGTAATTCCGCAAATTGATGTATTTTGCGACAATGGTTACACAAAAGAAGAAATGAAAGTTGTAAACGAAACTAAAAAGATTTTACACCTTCCGCAGGATTTACCGATTTCGTGTACAGCAGCTCGTGTTCCTGTTTATAACGGTCACTCAGAGGCTGTTGATATTGAGTTTGAAAAGCCTGTTACCCCAAATGAAGTAAGAGAAATTCTAACAAATTCTTTCGGATTAAAAGTTATTGACAATCCTGATAACTTTGAATATCCTACAACACGTGATGCATCTGGTGTAGACCCTGTATTTGTTGGTCGTATCAGAAAGAATTTGGCTTTTGATAATGGAATTTCTTTGTGGTGTGTTGCGGATAACCTTAGAATCGGTGCAGCCCTCAACACAGTAAGAATATGTAAAAAAGTTATAGAAATGGGACTATACTAGAAAGAAGAAAACACTATGCCAAGATTAGATGCTGTAATAAGCAAACTCCAAGTAGGTGACAATGTCTACAGGACACCTGAGTGGTGGAATTCTGCACGCAAACTTAAAAAAGTTGCCAAAAATAATGAATATTTGAAAAATTTAAAAGCAAATGCGACATTTAATTCTTCATACAAGGTTGTTGATGTTGAAAACAATCAAATGGACAAATTTACCTCAAGTATGAAATCAGATTTGGATGCCGAAAAATATGCAGAATTTGCTCCATGGAATTCAATGTACAACAAGTTTAGAACATTAATAGTTTTTAAGAAATAAATCTTAGGGAGAAAAAATGAAAATCAGTAAACTTACAATTACCTCCATTTTCCCTGGATATCCTGATTTGGTAAAAGTTAAGAATCCTGAAACGGAGCGTGCAACTCGTTTGATTCAAGAGAGGATATATGCCAGAAACGGATATTTCACAGAAAATGATAACATTCCAGAGTTTTTGAAACACGTTATTTCAAGTGTGAAGAATACCACAAACACAGAGAAAGAAGTGCCAAAAACATTTATTGGATAAAATTTTAAATCAAAAATCCCAGCTTGTTTAACAATAATATTACTTTTTGTTAATAAACTGGGATTTTTTGTCTGTTTTTATGTATAATTAAGGCATTAGAGGGTATATTTTATGGGACAACTCTTACGGAGAGAAAACGTAGCGGATTTCGTGAAAAAACTGCATCAAAGTGGAAAGACAGTCGTTGTAACAAACGGATGTTTTGATATTTTGCATGTTGGTCATGTCAGATATCTGCAAAAAACAAAATCATTTGCGGACTATATGATTGTCTTGTTGAATTCAGACAAATCTGTTCGTAGTATCAAAGGACCAACTCGTCCGATAAATAATGAGCAAGATAGGGCGGAAGTATTGAATGCGCTTGCTTGTGTTGATTATGTTGTAATGTTTGATGAGGACAGTCCGGCAAATCTTATTGATGAAATCAAACCTGATGTTTATACAAAAGGGGCAGATTACACAATGGAAACTCTTCCAGAGGCAGATATAATGAGGAGAAATAATATTAAAGTTGAGTTTATTGAATTTGTTGCAGGAAAATCTACTACAAACACGATAAATAAGATGAAAGAAAGTTAAAATGACTGCGTATGTTTATATTTTATTTAGTAAGAAAAATGGAACGTTATATGTAGGAGTAACAACTGATTTAGTAAAAAGAGTATATGAACATAAAAATAAATTTGTTGAAGGTTTTACAAAGCGTTACAATGTCGATAAATTAGGATATTATGAAATATATGATGGTATTTTAACAGCAATAGAAAGGGAAAAGCGCTTAAAAGGAGCATCAAGAAAAAAGAAACTGGAACTTATAGAAATAAATAATCCAAATTGGTTTGATTTGTATTATGATATAATAAACTAAAAGCTGGATTCTTTCGGGCAAGAGCCCTCAGAATGACGAATTCGTCATTGCGAGCGTTAGCGAAGCAATCTAGCCTATAAAAAATAAAAGCATACTAAATGGGGTTAAATCAGTAACTAAAAATCAAATTTTTGGGATAAAACAAATTTTAACAGATTATATAAAGGAGAAAAGAATGAAATCATTTACAGTAGATGAAATTACACAAATAGTTGGCGGTATGTTGACAAAATCAGCAAGTCCTGAAATTACTCATATTGCACCACCGCTATTGGCAGATGAACACACATTGGCTCTTGCTTTGGGCGAAGAAGAAATCGCAAATCTTGCAAAGTCACAAGCTAAAGCGGCTTTAGTTCCACTAGGCGTTCAAATTGACGGTTTCACTACTATTGAGGTAGAAAGACCAAGATTAGCAATGATGAAATTGTTGAACTTGTTCTATGTGCCTCCTGTTGTAAACAAAGATATTCACCCAACAGCAACAGTTGACCCAACTGCAAAGCTTGGACAAAATGTTTGTATTGGTCCAAACGTTGTAGTTTCTCCAAATGCTGTAATCGGTGATAATACAAAGATTTTAGCTAATTCATACATTGGTAGTAACGTAAAAATCGGTAATAATTGTTTCTTCCACCCTGGAGTAAATATTGGTGATAGAGTTCAAATTGGTAACGATGTAATTCTTAACCATGGAGTTTCTCTTGGTGCAGATGGTTTCAGTTTTGTAACCGAAAATCCTAACAATATTGAAAATGCAAGAAAAGAAGGAGAAATCAAAGAGGGTGATGTTGAACAAGTTATCTTCAAAATCCCTTCAATCGGTTCTGTGGTAATCGGTAACAATGTAGAAATTGGTGCAAATACTGCAATTGACCGTGGTACAATTGAAAATACAGTTGTTGGAGATAATACAAAAATTGACGACCTTGTTATGATTGGTCATAACTGTCGTATCGGAAAAGGCTGTTTAATTGTATCTCAAGTAGGTATCGCAGGCAGTTGTGTAATTGGCGATAGAGTAGTTATTGCAGGTCAAGCAGGCTTGGCAGACCACATTGAAATTGGTTCAGATACAATTATTACGGCAAAAGCAGGTGTAACAAAATCTTTCCCTGCAAAATCAATTATTGTAGGTATTCCTGCTGTTCCTAGAAAAGATTTCATTAAACAATTGAAAACTATGAAGGATGCGCAAGATATATTTGCAAAATTCAGAAAATTTGAACCAATGTTAAAATCATTTGAGGAAGCTCATCAAGAGGAATTATAATAAATGGTAACACTAAAAAAAGAGGTAAAACTTGTCGGAAACGGCTTAATGAAAAATAAGCCATGTGAGGTAACACTATTTCCGTCTAACTCAGGTCAAATCAGATATTTTGTAAAAGATAAAGATTCTTTTACAGCTGATGTAGATCACGTATTGGCAACCGACCATTGCGTTGTTATGGGTACTAAAAAAGCTCGTACAATGCTGACAGAACACTTGTCCGCAGCTTTAGCTTTTTGTCATATTGATTCTGTTGATATCTGTATGACAGAAGAAGAAGTTCCGGCATTAGACGGTAGTTCTTTAAAATGGGTTGAGGCAATTAAAGAGGTAGGAACAGATAAGCCATTTTTTGCAAAAGATAAGTTTTATACGGTAAAAGAACCTGTATATTATCTAAATGGAAAAACTAGTTTAGTTATTTTGCCAAGTGACAATTTATTTATCTCTTATGCTGTGAATTACAACCATCCGGATTTAACACGCCGATTTGTAAATTATAATCCAAAAAATAAATACGAAATCATAGAGGCAAGAACCTTTGGATTTTATCACGATTTGAAAAAATACCAAATGCTTGGATTTGCGCAAGGTGTAACCCAAGAAAACACTGTTGGTTTAACTGATGATGGTGGTTACACAACAGAATTGCGCTCAGAACATGAACCAATCAAACACAAAATGCTTGATTTAATTGGGGATTTGTATTTGACAGGTGTAAATCCGCTCAATATGAGATGTCAAATTTTGGCAAAAGAGGCAGGGCATGCAGTCCACGTAAAAGTAGCAAAAATGTTAAAAGATAAGTTAGTAGAAATATAAGGAGAGAAAAATGTCAGAAGAAACTAAAATTTTAAGCTTTGATACTATGCAAATCATGGATATGATTCCTCACAGATATCCATTCTTGCTTGTAGATAGAATTACAGAATGTGTACCTGGAAAATATGCAAAAGGTTACAAAAATATGACTATGAATGAGCAATTTTTCCAAGGTCACTTCCCAAATAATCCAATTATGCCTGGTGTTTTACAACTTGAAGCTATGGCACAATGTTCAGCTCCAATTTTGATGACTATGCCTGAATTTGAAGGTAAATTGACTTTATACGCAGGAGTTGACGGTGTAAGATTTAAAAATATCGTGAGACCTGGCGACAGATTCGATATGGAAGTTGAATTGACAAAGGTAAAAGGACCTATTTGCAAAGCTCATGGCGTTGGTAAAGTAGATGGTAAAGTTTGTGTAGAAGCAGATATGACTTTTGCGTTGAAATAAGCTTTTAAAAGTTAATGTTTTTAACAAGTGGCAGGCAGAGATAAAATCTCTGCCTGCCACTTTATTAAGTATTTTTGTCTGGCTCCTCAAATATCTATACACAGTATGTCTTGCCATTCTGCACTTATCTTGAGAACATACCAGCTTGCAAATCAATCTTACTAAGCTGACAACATAATATTTGAATGGCAGTCAGTTCAAAATGCCAATGTTCTATTATCACTCAAGTTTACAACGTGTTTATTTAATTAGGATGCAGATTTTAAACTATTTTTTTGCAACAAATTCTTGATATGTTTTCTCAATCATTTTCATAGTATCTTCTTCACTATGAGTTGCTGCATAATTATCAATTGCTTTGTTTAATTCTTCTGCAAGTTTAGGATTTTTTGCCAAGAACTTCATATCGCTTTCGATAGAATCAGATGCGATTTGAGATTTGCCCAAAGTTGCTTCCGGAACATTTGCCAAATCTTTGATTTCCTTGGATTCAACAGGAACTGCAGCAGTCTCAGGTGCGATGTTGGCATCTGTGGCAGGTTTCTGAATTCCTTTGAAATTTAAACTATTGATGCTGTTGTTGTCGATTTCTCTCATAGTATCACCTTACTTTCAGAAAATTATTCTTTAGTATCTTCATGTTGGTCTTTGTATAGAAAACACCTAAATAATATTTTTTGCTACTTTCTTCTTTAAAAAATTACAAAAATTTACATGTAATTCTTCACTTATTTTTCATGTTATGATGTATTATATACTACAAAAGGATGTAATGCAAATTATGAACTTGGATAAATTAGCAAAAGATTTTTGGTGGGCTCTTACAGCATCTAGTACAATTGACAAATTGCCGGATTCAATTATTTTTACAGATACAGATGGTAATATCCAGCATTTTAATAGAAAGGCACAAGAAGTTTTTGGGCTTGTTTATGAAGAATTTAAGACTGAAAAGTTTGACAATATCATTATTGATGGGGTTAAACACGTTAGGGAATCTCTTGAATCTTCAAAACCTGTATTAGCAACTGCAATTGTTGCTGGACGAGAGTTTTATGTTGAATTAAATGCAACTCGAAAAGGTGAAGGCTACTGCGTCAGTGTTAGAGATTTGACAAAGTTGACAGGAGAACTTGTTAATGAAGAAAAAATAGCTAAGTTCAATTGTGAAAAAAATGCGATGCTAGCAAAGCTTGAAGGTGATTTGAAATCTCCATTGACTTCCATCAGCGGATTTTCAAAAGGTTTGTTAGATGGACTTGGCGGTAATTTGTCAGAAAAACAGACAAAATATGTAAAAATTATCAATTCTAATGCTGAAGAACTTTATCATTTTATGGATAAATTGTTAGAATTTTCAAAAGCTGAATCTTCAATTTATGAATCAGAATTTCACAATTTTGATATCATTGAGGCTTTAAAATCTGTTGCAAAGGAATTTGAGTCAGTTTTTGCAGAGAAAAAATTGACATTTGATATCAATTATGAGGGTATTTCAAAGCGAAATGTTTTTTCTGATTCAAATGCCATAAAAAGTGCATTTAGAAATATTTTAGATGTTGCAATTTCTATGACAGAAACAGGAGTTGTGCTCGTAAAACTTTCAATTCCAGATGATGAAACTTGTTTGAAATACAATTTGGGTGTAAATCCTGAAAGTTATTTGCAAATTACAATTCGAGATACCGGTGTAGGTATTGCCGAAGATGAGATGAAATACTTGTGTGAACCTTATGCACAGTTAGAAAAAGGTAAGAAAAATTTCTTACGTTCACTCGAATTGGGAACCGCAACAATTATGATAAAGAGAGCAGACGGAATTATTGATATTTATTCAGAAGTGATGAAAGGCACTGAATACAGTATTATTCTTCCGATAGAAAAGGTATAAAATGAGCAGTGTAACCTTAAAAAATGTAAGAAAAACTTATGACAATTCAAAAACTGTAATCAATGATGTTAGTCTTGAAATCAAGGATAAAGAGTTTGTTGTACTTGTTGGTGCATCAGGATGTGGAAAATCAACTCTTTTGCGTATGATTTCTGGATTAGAGGATATTTCGTCAGGCGAAATCTATATTGGTGATAAAAAAGTCAACAATGTTCCGCCAAAAGATAGAGATATTGCATTTGTTTTTCAAAGTTATGCGCTTTATCCACATATGACAGTTCGAGAAAATATCGCGTTTGGATTAAAAATGCGTAAAGTTGACAAAGCAACGATTGAAAAAAAGGTTCAAGAAGCTGCCGAAATTCTTAACCTTGGAGAATATTTAGACCGAAAACCTAAACAATTGTCAGGCGGACAAAGACAGCGTGTAGCGCTAGGACGTGCTATTGTGCGTAATCCAAAGGTATTTTTGATGGATGAACCTTTGTCAAATTTGGATGCTAAATTGAGAGTTCAAATGCGTTCTGAGATTAAAAAACTACATGAAAAACTTCAAACAACATTTATTTATGTAACTCATGACCAAACTGAGGCTTTGACAATGGGGGATAGAATAGTAGTGCTGAACAATGGTGATATTCAGCAGGTTGCATCTCCTGATGAAATTTACAATAATCCGACAAATACTTTTGTTGCAGGGTTTGTAGGTTCTCCGCAGATGAATTTTATTGAAGGTAAAGATATCGGACTTGATGAAAATGTTTTATATGGAATTCGACCTGAAAAAATGACTAGGTCTGATGGTGATATAAAATTGACAGTGGATGTTGAAATTTCAGAAATGCTTGGTAGTGAGAAAATTGCTTATTTCAACATAGGTAATCGTAAATGTTCTGCAAGGCTTGATGCGGATGTTCAAATCGGTAAGAAATTAGGTATTTCTATAAAATCATCTGAAATGTACAAGTTTGATATGGCTACAGGTATGAGGGTGCAGTAAAGTACAAATGTATATGTTCCCTTGCCACCTCCCCCTAGGAGAGGTGCCCCCTACTTAATTTCTTTGAAAAATTCGTTTGAAATAAGTTGTGAATATTTATTTTTCTCGTTTGCGGAAACCAAAACTTTGTCATTACCATGTTCATCTTTGACAACTGAAATAATCCCTGAAATTTCTCCAATAGGAAGTTTTTTCAGCTTTGCACGGAATTTTACATAAGGTACTTCTTTGCCATAAGATTTCATTGTACCTTGTTCTATAACATGAAATTCTTCAACGGCTGCTGATTGGTATTTGATTTTGTTAATAGCAGCTAAAATTCGGCTCTCGGCATCCGGAGATTTGATATCTTCTGCTGATAGAATAACTTTCTTGCCAGAATCAACAACAACCATTTTTTGACCGGTTGCTTTATGTTCTGCAAGCACTGCATTGTAGCCTAAAATACCTGCAGCTTTTTCTATTTCAAATTCTTTATTAACTTTAGAAAAATCACCGATTTTTTGAGCTCTTTCAAGTACAACATCGTGGCTAGGATTCATAAAATTATTAAACTGATTTTTGATAAAATCTTGTCCACCAAAAGCCATAAAGCCGACTATAACTACTGTTAAGAACAATGCGCGTGTTACGTTTTTTAAACAACCCATGTTGAAATCCTCTCGTTTTTATAAGAATATTATAATATGAGCAAGTCTGAAATCAATCACGTAAAAAGTTGGGAAGTGAACATAGAAGATACCACGCCGGTAATGCAACAGTATCTGAAAATTAAACAAGAAAATCCTGAAATCCTTTTGTGGTATAGGTTGGGTGATTTTTACGAAACGTTTTTTGAAGATGCTGAGATTATGTCTCGTGAACTTGAATTGACTCTAACGGGACGTGATGCAGGAGCAAAACTTGGCAGAGTTCCGCTTGCAGGTATCCCATATAAGGCTGCAGAAGGCTATTTGGAAAAACTAGTTCAAAAAAATTATAAAGTTGCAATTTGTGAGCAGCTTGAAGACCCTAAATTTGCCAAAGGGCTTGTAAAACGTGGAATTGTCAGAATTGTTACCGCAGGAACTTTAACAGAAAGCAATCTTTTAAAACAAAATTCAAATAACTATATTTGCGCAATTTACAAAGACGAGAAAACTGATTTATTTGGTTTTTCTTATACTGATATCTCAACAGGTGAATTTAAAACAACACAAGCACCGTTGAATTTGATTATGGCAGAACTTGCACGCCTAAATCCGTCTGAAATAGTTGCGCCTAGTCTAAAACAAGATATCAAGCCTTTTCAAATTGTACCAGATGAAGTAATTAATCTTCCTGATGAAATCACCAAAAGATATAATTGTTCAAAGATTCCTGCATCAGTTTTTGAAACAAATTTTGCTGAAACAAACTTAAAAACGGTTTTCAAAACTCAAAGCTTAGAAAGTTTTGGCTATTCAAAATATAAACTTGGGTTTAGGGCAGCGGGTGCATTGCTTGCTTACGTTTGGGAAACTTTAAAAGGTAATATACCAAAATTTGATAGAATTGAACCATATGAACTATCTGAATATATGATTTTGGATGCAGCTACAAGAAAGAATTTAGAACTGGTTGAGACCCTTAGAGAGAAAAATAAATATGGTTCGCTTTTATGGGCAATTGATAGAACAAAAACCAATATGGGGGCAAGGCTTTTAAAAAGTTGGATTTGTCAACCTTTGAAAAATTTATCTGAAATTATGGCTCGTCAAAACTCAGTTTCAGAACTTGTTCAAAATGAAGATGTCAGATTTGCTCTAGGCGAATACTTAGAAAAAATTTACGATATTCAGCGTCTTTCTACACGTATGAGTAACGGTTCTGCCTCTCCAAAAGATTTTATAGATATTAAATTGTCTTTGAACTTGTTACCAAAACTTTTTGATATCACAGAAAATCTTGAATATGATATGTTTGCTTCTGTTCGAGAATATCGTGAGCAAATGGAAGATTATGCCACTATGATTGAAAATACAATCGTAGATGAGCCGCCGATTCAGTTAAAAGAAGGTGGGATAATTAAAGAGGGTGTAAGCGGAGAATTAGACTATTTCAGAGATTTGTTGACAGGTGGAGAAGAATGGCTCAAAACTTTTGAAGAAGAAGAAAAAGAACGCACTGGTATCAAAAATCTGAAAATCGGATATAATAGAGTTTTTGGATACTTCATAGAGGTAACAAATTCTTATTTGAATATGGTTCCGCAAAGTTATGTTCGCAAACAAACTCTAACAGGCGCAGAAAGATTTATTACAGACGAACTCAAAAAACACGAAGATGATGTTATGTCTGCCAAATTCAAGTCTACTGAACTTGAATACAAAATGTTTTCTGATTTTAGAGAATATTCAAAAGAATTTGTGTCAAAAATTCGTGAAATTGCTGACTGCATTGCAAGTGCAGATGTTCTTAATTCCCTTGCTCAGATTGCTGTTGAAAATAATTATTGCAAGCCGGAAATTGATGACTCTGATGATTTTATTATTAAAAATGGCAGACATGCAGTGTTAGAAAAGATTTTGCCACTCGGAGAATATGTTCCAAATGATTTGGAGTTAAAATCAAATTCTGTTGATACAACTCAATTTATGATTCTCACAGGTCCTAACATGGCAGGTAAATCAACATATATGCGACAAAATGCCTTGATTGTAATTCTTGCGCAAATAGGTTCTTGGATTCCTGCAGATTATGCAAAAATCGGACTAGTTGATAAAGTTTTTACAAGAGTGGGTGCAAGCGATGATTTGACACTCGGTCAGTCTACTTTTATGGTTGAAATGATTGAGACTTCATATATCCTAAACTCTGCAACAGATAGAAGTTTTATTCTGCTTGATGAAATAGGACGTGGGACAAGTACATACGATGGTGTCGCTATTGCTTGGTCGGTTGCTGAATATATTGCGACAAAAATCAAAGCAAGATGTATTTTTGCAACCCATTATCACGAATTGAATGTAATGACAAAAACTTATCCACAAATCAAAAACTATAGAATTACGATTGCTGAGCAAAATGGCGAAATTGAATTTTTGAGAAAAATTGTTCAAGGTGGAGCAAGTAAGAGCTATGGTATTCAAGTTGCTAAAATGGCAGGTTTACCGTCATCTGTAATCAAACGTTCAGAAGATTTGATGTTAAAAATGCAAAAAGATTTTTCAAACAACCTTGCAACTCGTAAGAAAATGGTAAATAATGGAGATGAAGTTCCACAATTGTCACTTTTTGGAATGTAAAAAATTGTAAAAAGGTAACAAAAAATTTATTTTAGTGTTTTAAAGCTAACAGCAAGGAGTGTGTATATATGAAAGTAGGTTTAGTAAATTCTGTAAACTTTAGAGCAAATGAAGCTCCGACAACTGAAACAAAAGTTGAACATACTGAAACGACTACAACATCACAAACTCAGGAGCCTGACAGTTTTACTCCACAGGCTGATGTTCAACCGGAAAAGCGCAAAAAAACTGCAAAAGACAGAGTTGCAGGATTTTGGAAATTCTTATCAACAACTAATCAAATGACGCGTTCGGCTTTGAAAGGCGTATTTTATGGTGCAATGACAGGAGTTGCTCTTTTGGGTGGTTCTTGGGTGTTCAAGGCATTGCCTAATGCTTTTTCTAAACAAGGTCCAACTCTTATGAATACAATAAAACATCCGCTAAAAGCTGTTGGTAAATCCGGAAAAATTATGGCAGGAATCGGAGCTGGTGCAGTTTTGGCTTATCAATTAATTACAGGTAAGCTTGAGGCTAACCAAAAAACTGCGGTAATCGACCACAAAATGTATACCGGTCATAGGGACAAATAGGAAATGCTTAGCATTTGAGAATGTGTAGTAGCAGACGAAATATCTCAAACAAAGTTTGCTATGATTACGCTATTGCTTGAATTCCTAGATAACGTATACAAGAACAAGAATAACATATTTTTTAATCTCCTCCATTTGGAGGAGATTTTGTGTAATTGGCTAAAGAAATAAAAGATGTGGTCGATATTAATAACATAGATATGAAAAACGAAAGTTTTTCATACCTCCTCCCCAAGTCTGGTAGCCGTTCTTTTTGAAACGGCTTTTTTTTATGAAATTAATTAACTCAAAATAATAAAAACGAAGGCAAGAATAAATCCTGCCTTCTTCTCTTTTCATCTTCCAGCAATATAAGTCTGTTTTATTTTGTTAAACTTGCATTTCTTTTTCAAATCCGAATAATGAGCTGATTGATTCATCATCATGGATTCTTGAAATAGCTTGTGCTAATAATGGCGCAACCGAAATCTGTTTGATATTTGATGGCATTTTGCTCATATCAAGCGGAATTGTATTTGTTACGATACATTCAGTGATTGGAGCTGCTCCCAATCTTTCTACCGCAGGACCTGAGAATACAGGGTGAGTTGCACCTACGTAAATTTCCTTAGCGCCTTTTGATTTTAAAAGTTTTGCAGCCTCACAAATTGTACCTGCTGTATCAATAATATCGTCAAACATCAAGCAAACTTTACCTTCAACATCACCTATAACATTAGTTGCTATAGCTTCGTTGTGTTTATCTCTGCGTTTATCAATGATTGCTATAGGGCAATCAAGTTTTTTAGCAAAATGTCTTGTTCTATTTGCTCCACCCATATCAGGTGAAACCGCAACAAGGTTTTCAGGGTTGATGCCTAAATCTTTAATATAATTAACGATAACGTTAGTTGCAAAAATGTGGTCAACTAAGATATTGAAGAAACCTTGAATTTGGCCAGTGTGCAAATCCATTGCCAAAACCCTATTAGCACCTGCTGTTGTCAGCAAATCTGCAACAAGCTTTGCTGTAATAGCTTCTCTGCCCGAAGTTTTTCTATCTTGTCTTGCGTAACCGTAATAAGGAATTACTGCAGTGATTGTTTTAGCACTTGCACGTTTGAATGCATCAATAATAATCAATAATTCCATCAAATTTTCATTAACAGGGTTGCATACTGGTTGTACGATAAATACATCGTCACCACGAACACTTTCTTTTACTTGAACATAAATCTCCCCATCTGCGAAATTTTTTACAACCATAGGACCAACCGTCGTCCCTAAATTATCAGCGATTTCTTGCGCCAATTGTGGGTTTGAGCGACCAGCAAACAATTTGATATCGTGTGTTGGGTTAATAGCTCTTTCCAATTGTGGGTAAGTTTTTTCTTCAAGTACAGACATATTCTTAATCCTTTCATTAAAGCACATTAGCATGGTCAATTATAAGACTTACAGAGAGTATCTACAAGTCAATTTTAAGTTTTGTAATATATAAATGCTGAAAATTTTAAATTTGTCATTATGTTAAGAATAATTTATATAATTGTCAAAATCTTTCAAATAAAAAATGCGGATTGGACATTTTGTCCAATCCGCATTCAATTTGTTTATCTCATCAAAGATTATTTCTTAGTAGGAATTCTCATTCCATAGAAAGATCTTACAACAAAGATAAGTGCAATAATCAACAAGATGATACCTGCGATAGGTGCAACTTTTCTGAATGATTCGTTAATAGCAATTTCCATTGCTAACAAACCAAACAATGTTGTAAATTTGATGATTGGGTTCATAGCTACTGAAGATGTATCTTTGAATGGGTCACCAACAGTATCACCAACAACAGTTGCTTCGTGAAGAGGAGTTCCTTTTTCTTTAAGGTCAACTTCAACGATTTTCTTTGCGTTGTCCCAACATCCACCGGCATTAGCCATAAATACAGCTTGGAACAAACCAAATACAGCAATTGCAATCAAGTAACTTACAAAGAATGAAACTGCCAATTGAGTTTTGCATCCAGGAGCTGACAAGCAAGCCAATGCTAATGCAAATGAGAATAATGCGATGAAGATATTTACCATACCTTTTTGAGCGTATTGAGTACAAATTTTTACAACTTCTTTAGAATTTGCAACGTTAGCACTCTTTTCATCAGCATCGCCTAATTTGATATTTTCTTTAATATATTCAACAGCTCTGTATGCACCTGTTGTAACAGCTTGCATAGATGCGCCACTGAACCAGTAAATTACTGCACCACCTGTTAATAAACCTAACAAAGTGTAAGGGTTTAACAAGTTTAAAATCATTTCAGGTTGAACACCTAATGTCTTTTGGATAACCAAAATCAATGAGAAAATCATTGTTGTAGCACCAACAACCGCAGTACCGATAAGTACAGGTTTTGAAGTTGCTTTGAAGGTGTTACCTGCGCCATCATTTTCTTCTAAGTATTGTTTAGCGTTTTCAAAATCAGCATCAAATCCGTATTCTTCTTTGATTTTATTTTGAACGTCAGGAATTTCTTCAATCAATGATAATTCATAAACTGATTGAGCGTTATCAGTAACAGGACCGTATGAGTCTACGGCGATTGTTACAGGTCCCATGCCTAAGAAACCAAAAGCAACAAGACCAAATGCAAATACTGAAGGGTAAATCATTACGCTTTCAGGAATGTATGTACTTGCAATATAAGCTAGAGCCATTAACAATACAATAATCATACCAATCCAGAAACCTGAGAAGTTACCTGAAACGATACCAGATAGAATTGTCAATGATGCACCGCCTTCACGAGAAGCTGTAACAACTTCTTCTGTATGTTTTGCTTTAGGAGATGTAAATATCTTTGTAAATTCCGGAATCAATGCTGCACCTAAAGTACCGCAAGAAATAATACAAGATAGAATCAACCAGATATTGTTGCCCAAACTGCTTAATAACCAGTGGCTTACACCAAAAGTCATACAGATAGATAGGATTGAAGTTACCCAAACCAATCTAGTCAATGGAGCTTCAAAATCAAATTTTTCAACTTTAGGAGCATAAACAAATCTGTCCCAAAGTCCGTTTAACCAATATGCAACTACTGAAGTTACAATCATTAAGAATCTCATAACGAAAATCCAAGCTAATAATTGAACTTGATTTTCTTGACCCATAACAGCTAACAAGATGAAACTTACCAATGCAACACCGGTTACACCGTATGTTTCAAAACCGTCTGCTGTAGGTCCGATAGAGTCGCCAGCGTTATCACCTGTACAATCGGCAATTACACCAGGGTTTCTTGGGTCATCTTCTTTAATACCGAATTGGATTTTCATCAAATCTGAACCGATATCAGCAATTTTTGTAAAGATACCACCAGCTACACGAAGAGCTGATGCACCTAAAGATTCACCGATAGCAAAACCGATGAAACAAGCACCTGCAATATGACCAGGAACGAATAACAAGATTAAAAGCATCATAATCAATTCAACTGATACTAATAATACACCGATACTCATACCAGCTTTTAAAGGAATATTCATTGTATTCAATGGGTTACCTTTTAATGCTGCAAATGCAGTTCTTGAGTTTGCTAAAGTGTTCATTCTGATACCAAACCAAGCTACAGAATAAGAACCCAAAATACCGATTACTGACCACGCAAGGATTGTCAAAACACCTTTAAATCCCATGTGTTGCAAGTAACCGAAATAAAATGCAATACATAAACCGATTAAAATTTCCAACACAAGAAGGAATTTACCTTGTTGTACTAGATAAGTTTTACAAGTTTCAAAAATAGTATTGCCGACGTCGTCCATAGCTTTATGAACGTCTAATTTTCGAATCTTCAAAAATTCGATAAGACCGAAAATTAAGCCGATTACGGAGATACAAATACCAATTACAAGCAATGTGTAACTGCTTGGTGAAATTTGGCGAATACTTGGAACAACCAAATCGGCTTCACTTGCTAACGCAGGTGAAATACCAAGAAACATTACGGCAAACATCGCCAATAATGCCATTGGTGAATTAAACTTTTTAATCATTTTTTACTCTCCTTTTTCAAAAAGTTAGTTCACTTACTTTAATATTAATATTATAATAAACATAAGATTTTTACACAAATTTTTAATATTATTTTTGCTAAATATTTACTTATTATTTTTGATTTGCTATCCTGTTGTTATGCATGATTTTGTGAAACATATTTGGATAATTTTAGTCATATCTACTGCGTTTAGTTTAATCGGTTATATTATGACATCACAATTTCAGCCTAGTTTTATGAGAGAGTTGAACAAAATTCAATCTATTCCGCAACAAAGAATTGATGCCACATATAGGTATATTGAGGCGATTGAAAGTGGTGAAATTACCCCAAGTGATACGCTATCTTCAGAACCACCGAAAAAATATTATAAAGAGCAGACAAGAGCATCTTCACAATCATCTTTAAGTGCCAAATACCAAAAGCCTTTATATGTGAGAGATAAAAGAAATCCACGCATTTTGCACAAACTCAAGTAGGTTGGTGAAAGGTAAAAAGGCAGGATGACAAGAGGGAATGCTTGTTAGTTAATGTCACCCTGAACAGCAGGAGCGGAGTGCGAAACGTAGTGGAGTCACGTTTAATGCGACTGCGGAGTTTCAGGGTCTCTAATATTACAAATTTCAAATAAGACTAATTTGTTCAAATTGAGATGCTGAAACAGTCTTGGATTATTGGCGGCTCGACCTATTTTGTTCGCATTAAACGGCGTTGCAGTTGGGTCTGAACGCCCCAACTGCAACGCCTCTGCTCACAAAGCTCAACGCAGCTCTCGCCAAGACGTGCTGCGTTCACTTCGTTCACACGGCGCACTTGCCAAAATCCGCAGTTCAGCATGACTATAATACTGCCAAATCCACTCACATCGTTCTGCCAGTTTGAAGAAATCTCATCCTAAATATTCTTCAATAGCAATAAAACCAATTCTTTAAATTTAGCTTTAACTTTCTCTGTTGTCTCTATAACTTCTTCATGAGAAAGTTTTTTGGATGAAATACCTGTTGCAAAATTTGAAATACAGCTGATACCGATAACTTTCATTCCACAGTAATTTGCAACAATTGCCTCTGGAACAGTAGACATGCCTGCAGCATCTCCACCCATAAATCTTGCCATTTTAATTTCAGCAGGAGTTTCATAACTTGGACCTGTTGTTGCAACATAAACACCATGTTTTAAATCTATTTTTAGCAATCTGCCTGCTGCATCTACGATTTTGATAAGATTTTTGTTATAAACTTCTGACATATCAGGGAAACGAACACCTAAATCTGGGTCATTTGGTCCGATAAGCGGATTTGTACCCATTAAATTGATATGATCTGTGATGACCATCAAATCCCCAGGTCGGAAACTTTTGTTAATCGCACCTGCCGCATTTGTAATGATTACGGTTTTTACTCCCAACTTTTTCATAACCTTGATAGGGTATGTAACATCTTGCATAGAATGCCCTTCGTAGAAATGGTTTCTACCTTGCATCATTACAACATTTCTTTTGTTTATTTGTGCAAAAACAAGTTGACCTTTATGACCTTCTACTGTAGATTTTGCAAACCCTGGAATTTTGTCGTAAGGAATGGCAAATTCACAATAGGTATCTGCCAAATCTCCAAGCCCTGAACCAAGAACAATACCGATTTCAGGCTTGAAATCATCTGTATAAGTTTGAATATAATCTAAAGTTTCTTTCATCATAATAGTTACCCCAACTCTTGCACAAAACTTCACACTAAAATGCACAAAAGCCCCACGACTTCTGTGCATTTTCTAAAAAATTATTAACCTACTAATCTGTTGTCATCAGCTTCTGATGCTTTAACCATCAAAGCGTGTTCAACAGGATTTTCTTTAGTATAAGTAGTTTCGTGAACTTCTTCAAAACCGAAATCTTCACGAGCTTTTCTTGCTTGGTTTTCATCAACGATTTTTTTAGCAAGTTCAGCAATTTCGTAAACCAATTTATATCTGTTATCGGTGTTTTCGTTCAAATCCCACGCTACTTTAATAATTTGATCCATTATAATATAACCTCACTTTTTAAATATATTCTAATAATATAATACAAATAAAATTTTCGCAAGTCATGTAAAAGTATAGACACCAATCGTCATTTTATATACTTACAACAGAGGATAGCCGGAAGGAATTTTCCAACCGTTTTCACGAATCAATTCTGCGCAATAAAATCCTGCACCGCCTTTTTTGCAATCCGCGCGGAGTTCATTTTGAGATTTTCCTGCACCGTAAGGTATAATGGCATCTTCTTCCTCTTTGCGTTGTAAGAAAAATGTGTCTTGTCCAAATTGATTTGGTTTTTCCGACCCATTGATATCAATGATAATTATACTTTTGTTATCTAGGTCTCCACTAGAGTTTTTTGTTCCCCACGCAAATAGAGTTCCATCTTGCAAAATAAAAGGTGTCCTACCAAAAGTAAAAATATTATAGTAATAACCATAAGTACCATTAATATATTTATAAACTTTATCAACGTCAGGATATCCGCAAGAGCCTTGACCTTCACATAATTGAGAGACTTTTGCATAAGGAGTGATGTACTTGTTTAAGTATTCAACAGGAGTGAGTGAATTATCCCAAGTTTCCATTTCGCCATTTTCTGTTTCGGATTGCTTGATTATTTGGTTGATTGTAGAAACTGCTTTTGTTAATTTTGCCTCAATTTTGTGCTTTTTGTGAGCGGTCATAAGGTTGGGAATAGTGAGTGCTGCTACAACTCCAATAATCCCAAGAGTTATCAAAACTTCAGCAAGTGTAAACCCAAAAATTTTCTTTATCTGTGACAGATCTTCTTCAAACGCTAATAATCTTTTTCCTGACATAAATCCTCCTATGTTTTGATAAATTAATACCATGTTTAACGTTATTAATCAACATGTTTAACATTGTTAGATTTACCCACGCTACTGATATAATTAGATTTAAGGAAATCTTATGGATAGTTATATTCAGCAACAATTAGGAAACAAAATAAGAAAATACCGAAAATTAAAGGGGTTAAGTCAGGAGCAGTTGGCGGAAGAAATTGGAATTGCGACAAATACTCTTAGTAGTATTGAACGCGGAAATGCATTTATGACAGCTCAAACTTTGGAAAAAATTATTAAAATTTTTGGTGTGACTCCGCAAGAAATGTTTACCTTTCCAAATTCAATTTCAGAGGAAGATAGGTATACTTATATTTTGAAAAAGCTTGATTTGTTAAAGGCTGACGCTGAAAAGATGCAGATTGTTTATAATGTTGTAAAAGGTTTAGTGTAGGTTATTTATTTTTAAATGAGGTCGGCAATAAGTGTTACCCTGAACAGCAGGAGCGGAGTGCGAAACGTAGTGGAGTCACATTTAATGCGACTGCGGAGTTTCAGGGTCTTTAATATAACAAATTTATTCTATGATAATAGTGTTCAACTAGAGATTCCGAACTAAATTCGGAATGACATAGACCGAAGTGTTATAGCAGCGCTCTCTACTTCAATTCTTTTTCCGGAATGTAGCGAGGGCGAGCTTTTGCTTCACGATAAACTTGTCCTACATATTCTCCGATTACTCCAAGACAAAAGATTTGCAAACCACCAAAGAAACACAACAAAATAATCATTGTAGCAAAACCGTTTGGAGAGTTGTTGAAGAATATCTTTTCACAAACTGTTTCTACTCCTATCAAAAATGCAAATACTGCCATCAAAAAGCCTAAGCAGGCAACTATTCGTAATGGGAAAATACTAAATGAAGTTATACCATTAAGAGCCAAACCCATAAGTGACATAAAGTTAAATTTTGATTCACCTGCCATACGTGGTTTTACGTCAAAATTTACAATTGCAGTTTTTAAACCAAGTTCATAGAAAAATCCACGCAAAAATAATGCTTTTTCTGGGTATAGAGCCATCATATCAAGGGCTTTTTTGCTTACTAATCTGTAATCAGAGTGGTTAGCAGGAATTTTTGCTCCCATTAAATTCATCACTTTGTAAAACATAAGAGCGGTGTATTTTTTGAAAAAGCTGTCTGTTTTTCGGTTATTTCTGATACCCAAAACAATTTCATATCCCTTTTCATATTCGTCGATAAATTTTTCAATTGCCAATTCGTCTTGTTGTAAATCTGCATCAATTGAAACAACACAATCGCATCCAAGTTCTCTCACACCTTCCAAACCCGCTATTAATGCTTTTTGGTTTCCGTAGTTGCGGATGAACTTGAGTCCTTTAATCCTATCAGGGTTTTCTGAATGTAAATGTTCTATGATTTCCCAAGTTTTGTCTTTTGAACCGTCATCTACAAGGTACAAATAACTATCACTTGTTATTTTCCCTTTTTCAATGAGCATATCCAAAACTTCCAAAAGCCTTTTTGCTGTCGTTTCAATACATAATTCTTCATTAAAACAAGGTATTGTAATCGCTAATTTTGGTGTTTGCATTGTGTCTCTCTTTCTACTATCATGATTATATTATACGAAAGAATGATTGCAAGGATTTAGAATGGGCAAAAGAAAATTTATATTGAACGCAGATGATTTCGGATTGACAAAATATCATAACCAAGCAGTGTTGGAAGGTTATAATACTGGTTTTTTGACAAGTGCAAGTTTATGTGCAAATGGTAATGCTTATGAAAACGCAGTGCACGATATATTACCTGATTGTCCGAATTTAGGAATTGCAGCTCACTTGAACATTATGGAAGGTAAATCTCTCACAGATTGCAATTTTTTGACTAATACAAATGGCACATTTGGTGCAGGTTATGGAGTTTTGTTGATGAATCGCAAAAACAAAACTATGCTTGCTCAAATTGAAAAAGAATTTAGGTCACAAATAGAAAAAATCCAAGCAGATGTGGAAATTGATCATTTGGATTCTCATGTGCATACTCACGCTATTCCTGAAATTTTTGAAATTACCTGCAAATTGGCAAATGAGTATGGAATTAAATCAATAAGAACTCAATTTGAAGAATTTTATATGATTCCAAAAATTGCAAAACATTTGACAATTGCGTATCCGATAAATATTTTGAAAATTATTCTTTTGCAACACTTTACAAAAATAAATCGAAAAACTGCCAAAAGATATGGATTGAATACAAATGATTATATTTTGGGTGTCGGATATACAGGCATGATGGATTCTGATGCAATAGAATATGGATTAAAAGCTATTGATGGAAATGCTGTTGTAGAGGCTTTAATTCACCCATGCAAATATTCAAGACCATCTATCAAAAATTCGCATACCACAGAATTTGGGATTACTCAGGATATGAAGCTCAAAGATACCGTTTTGCGATTGGGTTTTGATTTGGCAAATTATAAGAATATGGAATCATGAAAAATTTCCTTGTGACCTTATTGTTGTTAGCTTTGCTTGGTGGTTTTTCTACTTTTGTAGTTTTAAATAGCAGATATAAAAATGTTATCTTGGTCCTTTCTCCTGTCAAATTTAGTGTTGAGGCAGGAAAAACGAAAACAGTCGGTGCAGATGAGGTAATTTGTGTTGAAGGTGTTGAGGTATTTTCACTTGAACCATCTGAGGATTTTGTTTCAAAATATTCTAAAAAATATAATATTTCAAAATCTGATATAATAAGTCTTGGTTATTTGGCACAAGATTATGCACAATCAATTTTGACAAATGAAAAAGTTATCTTAAAACCTTCTAAGAATTATGAAAGTGGCTGTAATTTTGCCAAAGTCAAATTAAATGGAGTTGATTATTCTGAACTTTTGCTAGGTAATGGTTTTGGTATAAAAGATGGTGAGATTGGTAATATTGAAAAATTTAAGGCAAATTTGGCAAAAGCAAGAAAATTAAATCTTGTTATATTGAATCACCATTCAAATAAATATCATACACTAGTTTGCCCTTATGGGAAAATTGCTCACGATACGGTGATACTGCCGCAAAATCAGGTGCCCAAAAGTGCAAAACCTTGTCACTATTGTCACAAAACTAAATTCAAAAATCGTAAATTTTCTAAATTTAAAAAGAAATTTAATTATCGCGAAAACTTTAATGACTCAAATATTCCTCAACCTCCGCTAGTTGTGACAGATGGTAGTATTCAGGTTATGTATACTGATTTTACTAAAAAACTCCGTCCAACAAAAGATTGCTCAAGTCAGGTTTGTAAGGCTTTTGTAAATTTGGTCGATAATTCTAAAAATTCTATTGATATTGCAATTTATGGGTATGATGAAGTTCCTGCACTGACAGAAGCACTAAAGCGCGCCCATTCTCGTGGAGTGCAAATACGGTTTGTTTATGATGAAAAATATGATATAAATCAAACTTATTACAAAAATAATGAAATAATTTCAAAGCTGGCGCAGAAAAGTGTTTCGGATAGAACAGAATTGAAAACGCAAAGCAATTTTTTGATGCATAACAAGTTTGTAATTTTTGACAATGCAAAAGTTTGGACAGGTTCAATGAATTTTTCAAGCACTGGATTATCTGGATATGATGTGAATGATATAGTAATTGTCAATTCGAAAGTGGTTGCGGATATTTATGAAAAAGAATTTGAGCAAATGTTAAATGGTAAATTCCATACGAGAAAAACTAAGTTGAGTACTAATGAGAGAATAAAACTTGGTGATACTGAAGTTGAAATATATTTTTCTCCGCAAGATAACACATCGCGCCGAATTGTGCAAATTATAAAAGGGGCAAAGCAGTATATTTATGTTCCTGCATTTTTAATTACGCACGCAAATATTGCAGAGGAGCTTATTAATGCAAAGCATCGCGGAGTGGATGTCAGGGTGATAATTGATGCCAATAGCACCGATACTAAAAATTCTAAATATAAATATTTAAGACAAAATGGAATTTTGTTAAAGACTGAAAACTATGCAGGGAAATTACACTCAAAAACTATGATAATTGATGATGAATATTTGATTACAGGTTCTATGAACTTTTCAAATAGTGGGGCAAATAAAAATGATGAAAATACGATTATCATAAAGAGTTCAAAAATTGCAAAGAATAATAAGGCATTTTTCTTATATTTATGGACAAAAATTCCGAATAAATACCTGAAATATAATGCTAAAGCTGAAAGTAAGGATTCGTTGGGTTCTTGTTCAGATGGGATTGATAACAATTTTAACGGTAAAATTGACAGTGCCGAACCCCTTTGTCGGTAGCTCACTAGCCAGACATGTAAAATTTGTCGGCAGGATAGTGCTGACAAGGTGAGTGTCATTCTGAAAGGATTAAAAATTGAGCAAACTTGTTTGGCATAAATTTTATCCTATTCAGAATATCTAACCAAACAAATTAGTAAAGTGCAAAATTTGCAATATTAGAGACCCTGAAATGGTCTTGGATTATTGGCGGCTCGACCGGCTCAACGCAGCTCTCGCCAAGACGTGCTGGGTTCACTCCGTTCACACGGCGCACTTGCCAAAATCCGCAGTTCAGGTGACATAGACCTGTATGGTAATGGTCGACCTACTCAATTGTGTATGACAGGGAACCCTATTTCAGTCTGCCATCCTGACTTTCAGCCTTCTTTCCTTCTGGTTTACCCCAAATACTTCTGTAATGTTTCTTTGTTAAAGACTTCAACGCTGTTTTGCGAATGAATAAATACCATACTTGTAATTAGTGATTTTAGGGTGTCAAAATCGGAAAAATCCATTTTGTTGCGTAAATCATCCATATTGTTTGCCAAAAATTCCATAATGATTGTTTTATCTTCAAATACAAGGCTTGAAAAATAATCAAATGATTCTTTTGACTTAATCCCTTCAAGGTAAATGATATCAGGGTTTTGAAATTCAATGAATCTTGCGGCTTTATCCATATTAAAACCGACATTTTCATTAAATTCGCACTGATTTACTCCCTTTAGTTCGTATTTTGAAATACTTTCAAGGGTCATAATATTTTTACTCTTTGTTTTTGCAGCCTCAAGTAATAGTGAATAAATAACATGAGTTTTTCCGCTCAAAGATGAACCGCAAACAAGTATAATTCCTGGTTTGTCTAAGGATTGTTTAATTTCAGAAAGTTCATTTTTTGATGTTATGATTTTATCTAAAGCTTTTGGCGGTTTATAAATTTTTAAGAAAATTCTCTCACCCATAATTGTTGGGAATGTTGAAACACTCGCCAAAACTATGATGTTGTCAACTTTGAAACAAAGTTTGCCAAGTTGTGGAACTTCTGATACTGATGGGTCAAGTTCTGATAAAGATTTCAATTTAGCGGCAAAAGAAGACACTAAGGCTGTTGGAATAACACCTTTGTTAGAAAGCTCTCCATGTTTTTTAAAGTTTACACCAAGTCCATCTTCTTCTCCTTGAAAAGTCACTTCATGAATTCCTTCAAGAATTGCCTGTTTTAGTATTGCACGAATGATTTTTTGAATATGGTTATCGCTAAGGTCTTCTTTGTGAAGTTCGTCCTGCCAATCGTAGCCTGCATTTTCTTCTGTTGAAATGTTGCCGACAGTTACATCCAGTTTGTAGTATTCATCAATTTTTTTGAGGATACTTTCTTCTGAAGACAGAACAGGGTCAATTTCACATTCTGCGGTTTCCATAATTTTATCTATTGCAAAAAGGTCTCTAGGGTCAGCCATTGCAACTGTAAGAGTATTTTCAATTTTGAATAACGGAATAATTTTATAGCGTCTTGCATCAGAATAATTTATATATTTTAGACACTTTCTATCCAAGTCGTAATCTTCAAGATTTACATAAGGGGTGTGAAGTTTAGACTCCAAAAATTTGATAAGTTGCTCCTCCGTCAAAAAGCCTGAATTTATTAAGGCTTGACCAATATTTATATTTTGAGCATTTGCAATCTCTTCTGCTTGTTCAACAACTTCATATTGAACAAGTCCTTCTCTAACTAAATCGTATTTTAAGGTTTCAAGTGTTTTGTTGGTAATAATATTCATTTTATTTTTCCGATGCTAAATATTTTTGAACTGTTTTAACTACGTCATCAAGGTCAAAAGGTTTTGTTATATATTCATCTGCCCCTGTTTCTTCTCCGATAAGCTTATCCTCTTCTTGAGAACGTGCTGTTACCATAAGAATAGGAATGTTTTTGTATTTTGCATCGAATTTTAATAATCTGCTGATTTTGAATCCATTGATTCTTGGCATCATAACATCAAGGATGATTAAATCTGGCACAATTTCTCTTGCTAATTTTAAACCGTCTTCTCCGTTATATGCGCAATAACAAGTATAATTGCAGTTTTCTAATACAAATTTTAAACTTTCAACAATATCTTGTTCATCATCTACAATAAGAATTTTTTTCATATTATCCCCTAATCCGTAAATCTCTAGTACCTACAGTATAACATATATTTTATAAAGGTGTAAAAGTTGTTACAAATGGTACATGATTTATATTTAGGAGAAAATTTTTATTTTTTGTTTGAGATTTCTCTATACATGTCAAGATATTGTTTTGCGCTACGTTTCCAAGAAAAATCAGATTCCATTGCAGATTTTCTCATTGCATTGAAAACATATTTGTCTGTATAAACATATAATGCGCATTTGATTGCATTGAGCATATCCCAGCCGTTATATTGCCAGAATTTGAAACCGTTTGAATTATCAAGAGGGTAACCGGTTACAGTATCTTCCAATCCTCCTGTTGCCCTGACAATAGGCAAGCTTCCATATCTCATTGCGATAAGTTGACTTAGTCCGCAAGGTTCAAATTTTGAAGGCATTAAGAAGAAATCACTGGCTGCGTAAACAAGATTAGCAAGTTTTGCATCATATCCGACATAAGTTCGGATATTTTTTGTATTATTTGAAAGCCAAATGAATAGGTTTTCATAATCGTTATTTCCGCTGCCCATAAATATGAAATCAGCATTTAGATTTTGCAATTCGTCTTGCATATCACGGATTAAGTCAATTCCTTTTTGATCAACCAAACGAGAAATCAATGCAATTAGCGGTCTATCAGGATTATATTTTAGTCCGAAATGGTCGTAAACGGCTTTTTTATTTTGTTCTTTTTTATCAAAAGATTTCACATCATAGTTTTTAACAAGTGCTTTATCTTTTTTCGGATTAAACACATCATAATCTATTCCATTTAATATTCCGCGCAACTTATATTGAACTCCACGTAAAGTGTAATCCATGTTTTCGCCATATTCAGGAGTTAATATTTCTCTAGCGTAAGTTGGTGAAACCGCAACAACTCTATCTGAATAATTTATTGCACCTTTCATCCAGTTTACGCGGTTGTAGTGTTCGCATCCCCATTGGTTATATACAATATCTTTTCTCATATTGGCAAAATCTAAAACATCTTCAAACCAAATACCTTGATATGCCAAATTGTGTATTTCAAATACGCATTTTGTATTAGCCCAAAATTCATCAAATTTATAATTTGAATGTAAATACAACGGAATCATTGCGGTATGCCAATCATTTGCATGGATTACATCAGCACGGAAGTTTAGTGCTTTGGCATATTCCATAACGGCAAGAGAAAATGAAATATATCTTTCGTGTTCATATCTAGGGTCAAGATATTTTGGATAAACTTCTTTAAAACAAGAAAAATACCAATCATTTTTAATAAAAAAGACATTTATCTTTGTATTAGGAAGTTTTGTCATATAAAGATTAAATTTGTGTGGTTGATTACCAAAAGTCAACCACATCTCAGAGTTTTCAACCTCTTTAATTTTATATTTATCTTTGTCGATGCATCCATGTAGAGGGGTAAAAATTGCGATTTCAGCATCTTTTTCAAGTTCTTTTGGTAAACTGCCGACTACATCAGCCAAACCGCCTGCTTTTGAAAATGGTGCTACTTCAGCTGCTGCAAATAATATTTTCATTTTTCCTCTCTTTCTGAATACGGATAAATTCATTTAATTCTAATCGGAGAAAAATTCAGAAGGATTGACGACATCACCATCATTCTCGCTAAATTCTGATAAATTTTCTTCGACAGAGATACTCTCATCTTGCTTTTTAACAGTGTTTTGAGCCTTGTTTTGCTCTGCTGTGCTAACAGAATTTTCCATCATAATTTTTTGAATGTCAATATTTAAGTTGAAATTTAAACCATATTTTTGAACAATCGTTGAAGCTTGATTCATACAAATTTGAGCTTGGTCTTTTGCGTCGGTACACATTAGGATTTTATACATGTTTACTTTGTTTAACATTGTCAAATAATCACTGACAACCCCATTTTTCTCCATTTGAATATCAGAGTTGTTCAGTACGCCATAAGCAATATCGTACTTTCCTTCTTTGATATTTAGAATACTCATTACATACCAAGCCGAGTGAACAATGGCATTCATTCCTTTAAATTTTGCATCTTTTATAATCTTATAAATTATTGCAGATGCTTTTTTGAATGAATTTAAACCAATATAGGCATAGCCAATCATTAGGTCACTAAATAATTCAAATTGAAACATCATTGCATTTTTGGCAATAAGTTTTGATTTATAGATTTCTTGCGCAAATTTTTCAGGATTGTTCTTGAAAGATATAAATGCATTGATTATATGATAAAGAATAGGTGAAAATACATCTTCTCCATCCATACTTTTGTCCAGATTGACAGATTGCCCTTTTATCAGGTTTTGAAGTTGTACAAATATAGAGTAAGAATCAGGCAAGAAGTTTAACAATTTTTTTGAGATGTCTAAAAATTCGCCAACATCTTCTTTCAGTGTAATAACATCAACAAGAGCGATATATCCGACACATTCAGATACCAAATACTTAAATTCTTCTTTTGATACAATTGTGTATGGTATTGAGTCGATTTTCTCAGAATCCAAAACATTCAAGACATTATAACCGATATCAAGACAATCTTCATAAGCACCGATATTAAATAAAATTTTGACATAAATTATTGACATCAACAAGAAATACAAGTTGAAATCAGGTGATGATGGGTCAATTGAAGATTTGTCCAAAGATGATAAGACCCCATGTGTAAGATTCATCGCGTACATATAATCACCATGCTCAATAGAACCTTGAATCATCCTTGTGCAAAGTGATACATATTGTTCAGAATTACCACTTCTTTGTATACTTAGTAATGTCTTTTCTGCAAGCTCTCTTGTTTTTTCAGGGTCATAATCAAACAAATTATTTGAAACATTTTCATATAGTGAAAATTTGAATTTCATCAAATCTTCTTCTGACCAGTTTTGGGCATATTTGTCAAGTGCTGTTAAAATCTCATGGGAACAATTCAAATACGATGCAAAATCACCCATAGAAAGGTTTGTATTTGCAAGTTTTTCCCATTCAAATATAACTTGTTCTCCCATTTGAAGTTTATCAAATAAGAAAGTTTTTACAGGTGCCGGCATAGATTCGATAAACACATTTTCAAATAATTCACTGGCAACAGATTGTAAATATTCAGGTTTGATAACTTCTAAAAGACATTTTCGTAAAATGTTGTAATTAGGGAAATACAAACAATTGTTGTATGTGTACATATAACCCATACCGCTCAGTTTTTCCACCATTTTTTGCCAATTGTTAAATCCTAAAGAATTGATAGTTTTTTCATCGACTCTTGTGCCCAAAAGTACAAGCATAGTCAAGAATTTAATCATTTCTTCGTCGTCTTTCATCAGATTAATACGACGTTTAATCAATTTGTCCAAACCTGATGGAATAATAATTGTTTTTGGATTAACCATCACAATTGAATCTTCTGTATATTCATAAACTCCTGATTCTATCAGGTATTGTATTGCAAAATCCAAAAATAACGTGCTTCCGCAGGCATATTTTGCAATTCTTTGAAAATAGAAATCAGTCATTATATTTTTGTAAAAATCTAAATCTGACCCAATGATGATTTCAAATGGAGTCGGAGTGAGGGTTACTTCTGTGTAATATGGTCTAGCCAATAGAAAATGAGCGTTTTTGTGGAGTGAAAATTCTTTGTCATAAGATATTAAGTAGCTTATATTTGTCTCGTCAAAATAATCAAATAATTTTTCTAGGACAAACATAGAACTTGAGTCCATTTTCTCATAATTTTCAATAAATATCAGAGTGTTTGGAATAGCTTTTAACAAAGACAAAAATACGTTGCAATAATCTTCCCTTGTTTGTTCCATATTTTGCATAGGTCGTTGATTTAGTCTGACCAAATCTTCAATTAATTTTGATTTATCAATATTTGCAAACATTGAAAAATCATTTGTATCAAATAATTTTTGAGAAACTGTGTAATCAAAAATTGAAGAAACCAAATCTCTGAAAAATGCGTATGGAGAATACTTCATATCATCATGACATGTTATTGGGATTACGTTGTCATAGATGCCGATTTCTTCAACTGCTGATAATAATTTTAAAGAATATGGTTGATACATTGGAGAGGCTTTTATTGCCAAAACACCTTTTGGAACTTGTTGTAGAGTTTGTACAACGCAATCAAGCACATTTATGCTCTCTGTTTTAATAAAAGCGCAATTTATTTCTTCAAAATTAATCATTTCGATGTCATAAATTTCATCATCAGAAAGCTGATTTTCTTCTTTTAGTGCCTGTTGGGTGATTTTTTCTTGGTCAATAAGCGCAGATTGTACAAAATTTGGAATCTCAAGATCTTCGTGAGACTCTTGTTCTTGTTGGGCTTCGTTGCGCAAAAATTCTCCAATATTTACAAATTCTTTGAGGTCGATTTCGTAGAATCTTTTCATCGCTCCATCTACAAGAGTAGAATTTAAGGACTCCATTTTGTATTTATCTTTGTATGAGTCATAAAAATCTTCATCAGTTATCACCTGAAAAGCATCCAAAGCTTTCATATCCTTTGATGAGCTTTGATAAACCATATTTGCATGGAATTTTGAATCAATATCGTAAGGGTTTTTGTCAGCATCTCTTTTCATTATTGAGAAATTGCATCTTAGTGCAACTCCTTTTTTCTTCAAAAGTTTGACATTCAGCTTGGTTATCATATTTAAAAGTTCAATTGTTGCAAGAATAGCAGAGTTAGCTGAAGATGTGAATGTGTAATCTCTGTTGAATCTTATAATATAGATGTCGTTTTTGATAATTTGACGTCTTACTCTTAGGGTGCTGACATAAGATGCAATCATTGCATCAAAATTGGTTCTAAACTTTTGGTATAGTTGATTTGAACCAAGTTTTGCTTTTACAACATCACTATTTGGAAAGTCAATTCTTACGACTGCGAAACTGTCAGAGTTTGACTCACCTTGAACTGCGCTAATTTCGTTAGAATAACCGCATTTTACACATTTGGGGTTTTTCATAAGGTTTATCTTGCCACATTTTGAACATTTGGTAACAAGAATTTCACCGCATTTTCGGCAAACATTTTTTGTATTCACTGTCCGACAAACAGGGCAAACGATTTTGAGCACCTTCTTACAATTAGGGCACACCATTGCATTTTTATCTATTTCTGCTCCGCATTTTGGACATTCCATACCCAAATTATACCATAGCGCGTGTAGTTTAAACTAGTTCAAAAAGATGATATTTAGTTAAAAACTCTTATTCACTATCAAGGATTTTCGTGCTAATATTTTATAAGGACGAAAAGAATATGAGTATTATTGCAGACGATAACGATTTTGAAAATGATAGCGAATTAAAAACAGTCAAAAAGAATCCTGTTGTAAAGCCGGAGGCAATTGACCTTGACAAAAATTTTGAAAATTGTATTCGTCCAAAATCTTTTGATACATATATTGGGCAATCTAATTTAAAAGAAACTCTAAAAATTACTATCCAAGCTGCAAAAAAACGCGAACTACCACTTGATCACCTACTGTTTTATGGCCCTCCTGGTCTTGGCAAAACTACGCTTGCAGGTGTGATAGCGCAAGAAATGGGTGTCGATATAAAAATTACATCAGCTCCTGCATTGGAGCGTCCGCGTGATATTATTGGGATTTTGATGTCTTTACAAGGTGGAGAGATTCTGTTTATTGATGAAATTCACCGATTGAACAAGGTCGCAGAAGAAATTTTGTACCCTGCAATGGAAGATTTTTATCTTGATATGACAACAGGAAAAAGCCAAACAGTAAAGACTCTACGCGTTCCGTTGCCAAAATTTACTCTGATTGGTGCAACAACAAAAGCTGGAGAATTATCCGGACCACTTAGAGATAGATTTGGGATAATTCACAGATTGGAATTTTACACAAATAAAGAGTTGGCGCAGGTAATCAAGCGCACTGCAGGAATTTTGGATATTGAAATTGATGAAGATGGTGCTTTTGCAATTGCTAAGCGTTCAAGAGGTACTCCACGTATTGCAAACAGGCTTATAAAAAGGGTCAGTGATTACGCACTTGTAAAATATAATGGCAAAATTACAAAAGATATTGCAAATGAAGCTCTTGATATTTTGAAAATTGATGAATTTGGACTAGATACTACAGATAGAAATCTTTTAAAATTAATCATTGAAAAGTATGATGGTGGGCCTGTCGGTATTGAGACCATTGCTGCTGCCATTGGGGAAGATGCAAGAACAATTGAGGATGTTTGTGAACCGTTTTTGTTGCAAGCAGGATTATTGCAAAGAACACCGCGCGGACGTAAAGTTTCTCCTGAAACATACAGGCATTTGGGGTATAAAACCAAACATAGTGATTCAATCCAACAAAATTTGTTTTAGTTGATTTTTAGAATATCAATACCTTTTTGTGCTTGACGCAAAATTCCATAATAGTATTCAAGTTCTTGCTCAGATTTTGCATCATTTAGAATTTGCAATGCTTTTATATAAAAAGGGCTGTCGTTGGTTTTGAGTGAATTTAACTCAAGCCCTACATCTTCGATATTCAAATCGAGGGCAGTCAAAATTTTGTTAAGAGTATTGTAGGTCGGAAAATACACCCCTGTTTCGATTTTTGAAATGTGTTTTTCATTTATTCCGGCAAGTTCAGCTAATGCTTCTTGAGTCAGATGTTTTGCTTTTCTTACTTGCTTGAGTTTTTGTCCGAAACTATTTTTTGCCACAATACCCTCCTTTTGGATAATTGTAAAAAATTATCCAGTTTAAATATACAGTGAGTATCGTTAAGAAATATATTAATATTCGTAGATAAAAGGATAGTTTCTGCATTTTTATGATACATTTAAAACGGAAATAGGATATTTAGGAGGATAGAATGTTTTATAAAAATAGATTCGGGTTTACTTTAGCAGAGGTCCTAATAACACTAGGTATTATTGGGGTAGTTGCTGCGATGACAATACCTGTTATGATAAGCAGTTACAACAAGCATATAACAGAAACTCGATTGAAAAAATTCTATTCTTTATTCAACCAAGCAATCAAACTTTCGGTCGCTGAAAATGGCGAAGTCGAAGGTTGGGACAGCTATTGGGACGCGGCTAAAAATATTTATGATGAAGATGGAAATGTAAAAGAAAACTCGGATGTTGTTGATGCTGCTTTTGAAAAATATCTAGCTCCTTATATGAAAGTTATGACAAAAAAGAGACTGAAAAATGCTCAGAAAAATATTACGGTAACGCTTTATGTTTTAGCAGATGGTAGTGCGTTTACCTATCGTTCCCTAGATACAAGAAATATTACTTTCTTTCCAAAAAATCCCGAAAAATGTCTTAATAAAAATCCAAATTTAGGCATTTGCGCGTTTGAGTTTTTATGGGAACCTACAAATACAACTCAATCCTTCAAATATCACTATCAACAAGGTTTAGAACCTTTTATGCATAATTGGGATGGCAAGAAAGAGTCTTTGTATGAAGGAAAAACTTATAGCTGTAAGGGAGATGCCTCAACAAATGGAAATTATTGTTCAACAATTATCAAGTTGAACGGTTGGAAAATTCCTGCTGATTACCCTCGAAAAATTCAATATTAAGCGTTAGCAAAAAACATTTCCTTGATGTAAAATCATAACTATGGTTGAAAATCTTGACAAAATAAAAGCAGCTATAGATATTGAGGTTAAATATCGCTATATCGATATACATGGTAAAACTCAAAAATTTTCGAGTTTTATCAAAGGTGAGGCGCGCAAAAATTACAAAAAGTCAGGAAAGAACCCTCGTTGGGCAGTTGTAGAAGAGGCTTTTGAGGTTTATCCTTACGCATCCGTTCCGGAAAGGCGCAAGGCGATTGAACAGCTTGTCAGGACAATAAAAGCCGATATTCAGCAGGAAAAACAATCTCAAGAAGAAGAAAAAACAATGCAGCTCCAGCGACAAAAGCATCCGTCAGAAGTAGATGTTATGTATATCAAAGGCGTTGGACCAAAAGTTGCATATAAGTTAAACAAACTTGGCATTTTCACTGCCCAAGACTTGATGATGTATTTCCCTAAAAAACATATTGACTATTCTTCACGTACTCTTATTAAAAATCTTGAAGAAGGGCAGACTACAACTGTTTTTGGCTATATAAAATCAGTTTCGGCATTTAATACTCGCAACAATTTGTCAGTTATAAAAGTTGTTATCGGTGACGAAAGCGGTCGATTTGAGTTGAGTTTTTTCAATGCTAAAGGTAACAAATATTTACTTGAGCGCACCAAAGCACAATTCCCAATAAATGCGGGGATAATGGTTTCCGGAGTTGTGAAACGCAATAGTTACAACAATCAATTAACGATGGATAAACCGACATATTCAATTATGAGCGGTGAGTTTATGGAAGATTCAGGGACAAAAAATTTGAATGTAGCGCGTATTGTGCCGATTTATACTGTGTGTGAGGGGCTTAGTATCAAAACCTTGCGCAAAGCAATCTATAACGCGATTGAACTATACAAAAATGATATTGTAAATATTGTTCCTGACCATATTAGAAATCGTTTAGGGCTTGTTGATAAAAAAGTTGCTGTTGCTCAAATTCATTTTCCTGAATCTATGGACAGTTTGGAGCACGCAAGATTTTCTTTGATTTTTGAAGAATTATTCTTGGTGCAATTGAAGTTAATCAGGTTGCGAGAAAATACCGCTAAAAACACCTCATCCTATGCCTTAAAAGTGCACAAAGACGGACTTGTTCAACAGTTTATTAAAAATCTGCCGTTTGAATTAACTTCCGGACAAAAACAAGCCGTAAACGAAATTTTGCAGGATATGGATTCGGACACCCCAATGCAAAGACTTTTGCAAGGTGATGTAGGTAGCGGAAAAACTGTCGTTGCAACGATTATGCTGCTTGCTGCAATTGAAAACGGTTATCAAGGTGCACTTATGGCACCGACAGAAATTCTTGCGCAACAACATTATAATAACCTTATTCAATGGCTCACTCCAATGGGATTAAGTGTTGGTCTATTCTTGGGCAGTCACGGCAAAAAGGTTCGACAAAAATTTGAAACTGACCTCAAAAATGGTCAGACAAATATTGCGGTTGGCACACACGCGTTGATTCAAGAAAATGTGCAGTTCAGTAATCTTGGGGCAATTGTTGTGGATGAACAACATAGGTTTGGGGTAAAACAACGAAATGTTTTGAAGAAAAAATCACAAAATCCGCAAATCCTTACAATGACAGCAACTCCGATTCCAAGAACTTTAGCATTGACTGTTCATGGCGATTTGGATTTGACTGTAATAAATGAACTTCCAAAAGGTAGAAAACCTATAAAAACAAGCTTGACAGGTTCACACAAAGCAGTGTGGGATTTGATTGAGCGTGAAGTAAATGATGGTAGACAAGCTTACATTGTTTATCCGCTGATAGATGAGAGTGAAACTTTATCTGCAAAAGCTGCTACAATTGAGGCTGAAAAGCTACAAAAGGAGGTCTTTCCACAATTTAAAATAGGCTTACTTCATGGCAAATTGAAAAACGATGAAAAAGACGAAGTAATGAAAGATTTTAAAGACGGCAAATATGACATTTTGGTATCTACAACAGTTGTTGAGGTCGGAGTTGATGTGCCAAATGCAACGGTTATGGTTATTGAAAATGCCGAGCGTTTCGGCTTGTCGCAACTTCATCAGTTGAGGGGGCGTGTTGGTCGTAATTCGCTCCAATCGTATTGTGTGCTTATTACAGCCTCAAGGTCGCAAGAAACTAGAGAGCGTTTGAAAATAATGACAGAAACCAATGATGGTTTTGTTATTGCCGAGAAAGATTTGCAATTGCGTGGGCCTGGGGAATTTTTAGGGACACGCCAATCTGGTTTGCCGGATTTGATTATTTCAGATATTGTTAGAGATGCCAAAATCCTTGAACTTGCACGCAATGAAGCAATTGATTTTGTGAAAGAATACAATATTGAAGACTTTCCTCTGTTGAAAAATGTAACTTCGCTTGAAATGTTTACAGGCTTGGATATTTAAGGAAGTTCAGAAGGCAAGAAGGCAGGATGTCAAGCTATTTAACGTTATTCTAAGTATTGTCTAGGTCATTCCAAAACAAGTTCGGAATGATGTTCCCTCGCCCCTTGAGGGAGAGGGGTAGGGTGAGGGGTGTTTAGTTAGAGATTCTGAACAGCAAGAAAATTTAGTGTTCGTTAAACTTACACCAATTTTCTAAGCTTTCAGAATGACATAGGATTGTTATACCTAATTCCAAGGATAATCATTTGAAATTTTCCAACCGTCTTTGAATATAACGGCAGCACATCCTGCACCTAAGCCAGGACGATTGCCGCTGTAGCCTACTGCCCCTACTTTGTTGCAATTTCTCAAAATATAGGTTGCAGTTAGTAATTCTTCTCTTGAATATGCAACATGTGGGGTTCCACAGTTATCGAACCCACCTGGATATACACCATTTTTAATGTTTTTATATTTTTCCGTACCTGTATTACAAAGATTTGCACTATTATATGGATAAAAAGAAAATACATCTTTTCCTAGTACATTTCTTTTACCTTGACCATTAACATCTACAAAAATTGAAACTAGATTAGTTCCGTCTATTTTTGAAAATCCCAAGACCATGCCATTATTTAGAACGATACTATATGGGACATTTGTCATCTTGTGACCAGCTAAATCATAATACCCATAAAAATCACCTGTTTTCCAACAACCATCTTCAATTCTTGTACAAATTCGTGCAATTTTTAAATAAGGTTTAAAATATTTTTCTGCAAATTCCTGTGGGGACAATGTTGTATCAAATTCAGAACTACCTTCCTCATCAGTGTCTGCCGCATAACTTTTTACAGCTTGATTTAAGATTGATTGAGCCTCCATAAGTTGTGAAACAATCGCCTTTTTTTGTTGATTCGCAATTAAGTTTGGAATTGTTATCGCAGCAACGACACCAATAATGCCAAGCGTGATTAAGACTTCCGCCAACGTAAATCCAAACTTTGCTTTAGTTTGTGGCGAATTTACGTGCGTAGCACCCTCAGCCAATGTGAAACCAAATTCTTTCTTAAACATATAACAACCTTTCAATTATATCGTGATAAAATTCTGTAAATTATCATTATTAATTCTATTTTATCATGGTTAGTTATATTAATCAAACTTTTATAATTTACAATTTGTTAATATATAAAAATTTAAACCTTAATATTAATAAAAGGGTAAATTTGAGTATGAATATTAAAAAACTAATCGGTCACAGGATTAAAGAACTCCGAAAATCAAGACATTTCTCGCAAGAACAGCTCGCAGAAATGCTAGATATCAGTCAAAATGCGCTTAGTTATATAGAAACTGGTGAAAACTTTTTCTCTTCAGACACCTTAGAAAAATTAATAAATGCGCTGGAAATTGAACCGCAAGAACTGATGACTTTTGCGCATTTGCAAAGTTCAGATAAATTGTTGAACGAGATTGTGGAGATGTTAAACAAAAATCCTGAAAAAATCAAAGATATCTATAAAATTACTAAAGCAATCACTTGCTAAAAAATAAATAATTCGCTCAGTGTATTCAGATAAGGATTTTTGTAGTATAATCTCATCAGAAAAGGAGAGCAAAAATGGATCAAGAAACATATATGAAAATAATGGGTTATGTTCCGACAGTAATTGAGGCATCTTCACGCGGAGAACGCTCATTTGATATTTTTTCAAGATTATTAAGAGAAAGAATTATTTTCTTAGGAACAGAAATTGACGATGATGTTGCAAACTCTGTTGTAGCACAGCTTTTATTGTTAGATAGCGAAAACTCAGAAAAAGATATTATGCTATATATCAACAGCCCTGGTGGTGTAATTACAGCTGGTATGGCTATCTATGACACCATGAATCTTATTAAATCAGATGTTTCAACTATTTGTCTTGGTGAGGCAGCATCAATGGGTGCGTTTTTGCTTTCAGCAGGTACAAAAGGTAAGAGAATGGCTCTACCTAGTGCAAGAATTATGATTCACCAACCTTTAGGCGGTGCTCAAGGTCAAGCAACAGATATTGAACTAGAGGCAAAAGAAATTTTAAGAATGAAAGAAATGTTAATCGGAATTATGGCAGAAAATTCCGGACAGCCTTATGACAAAGTAAAAGAAGATTGCGAAAGAGACCACTATTTATCAGCTGCAGAAGCTTGTCAATACGGACTTATTGATAAAGTGGTTGAACGTACTCATTAAGATTGAAGTATAGAAAATTGCATACAGGCGGCTCACGAAGTAAGCCGCCTGTTGTTTTTGTGAGAATCTCAAGTTAAACAAAGTAAGCATTGTCATTCCGAACTGCGGATTTTGGTAAGTGCGCCGTGTGAACGGAGTGAACCCAGCATGTCCCAGTGAGGACTGCGTTGAGCCGTCCGAACTGCCAATAATCCAAGACTGTTTCGGAATCTCAAATTAAACAATATTAGGCTTATGTGAAAAGTGTTATATTTGAGACCCTGAAACGTGTTTAGGGTGACTACCCTCTCTATGGAAGAGGGTAGTAATCTACGTCGCTACACTCCTTGATTGTTAATCCTTTCAGAATGACAATATTGATTTGTCAGAAGGACAAGAATATATTAACTTTTGTAACAAAAATAACAAGTCTTGAAATTGTATATTTTGTATATACTTATTATATATGTAAACATTAAATAGACACGAGAGATATTAAGAGAGTTTACAAAATCCCGTTTAAATAAAGAGAGACAATTATTCCTATTCCTAATTCCTAGACAAATTTTAAACCCCACTAAAAAGTGGGGCTTTTTTTTACTTATTCTAGCTGTTAAACTCCTAAAGAAGGAGGTCTTAAACTTTTCAAATTATTTCATCAAATTATCTAATCCATAGATAAAGTCATTTTTGTCAAAAACATGTCTCACAGCCATAATTACTCCGTCCATATAACATTTTCTGTCAGTTGAATCGTGACGAATTTTTAGTGTTTGACCTGAAGAGCCAAAAATAACTTCTTGTGATGCCATAAATCCAGGCATTCTAACCGAATGAATTTGAATATCCGAATAAGAAGTTCCACCACGAGAACCTTCTATAGTTTCAGTTTCGGCACAATTTCCTTTTTTAAATGAAGCCTTTGCTTCTGACATCATTTGAGCCGTTTTTATTGCGGTACCTGATGGGGCATCTTTCTTTTGATTGTGGTGAAGTTCAATAATTTCAGCATTGTCAAAGTATTTTGCAGCCATTTGAGCAAACATCATCATCAAAACCGCACCAGTTGAAAAATTAGGAGCAATCAGGCAACCTGTTTTGTTTTCTGTTGAAAGTTTTTTCAAGTGTTCAATTTCTTCATCTTTCAAACCTGTTGTTCCAATTACAATTTTTATACCATTATTTAAGCAATATTTTGCATTTTCATATATAGATTTTGGTTGTGTAAAATCTACTAAAACATCAATATCACAAGCTTTGTGAGCATCTTCAATTGTTTTGTAGCAATCACCTGCTATATCAATTTGTGCGCTCAAAGTCATCCCATCAGACTCTTTAACTGCATTACATACTTCAGTACCCATTCTGCCTAATGCGCCGCATACTGCAACTTTTATCATTTTCCTACTCCTTTTTTCTGATTAGTAATCACCAATTGTAGAATCTTCATCATCTTTTAAAGAAGATAAATCATCTTTATATGCGCCATCAAAACCTTCCGGCAACATATCATCATCTGGCCAAACGGTGTCACTATCATACCTTGCAGAATTTAAATTTTCGGCAGCAGATAAATCTGAACTAGTCAAGACTGTTTCTGACAAAACTGTACCTGCCATATCACAATCGGTAAAATTACAATATGTCATTTCTGCATAACTGCAATCTGCACCGGTCAAAATAGATTCAGAAAAATCACACTCAGTTACAACTGCTCTTGTAAAATCTACTGCGGTTAAATCTGCTCCGCTAAAATTTACTAATGATAGATTACCATCAGAAAAAGAACTTGAATTCAAATCTACATCTGAAAAGTCAACGTCTTTCAATATCATGTTTGAGAAATCAACTTCACTTAAATCAACATCTTCTTTATCTTTTTTCCATTCATTGAATTGCTCTGGGGTATTTTCAATCAAGGACAATAATTCTTCTTTTGTGTAATCTAACATTCTTATCTCCTTAAAATATATTTATTTTTCTACTAAATTCATTTGCATCGCAAGCAAAACTGCCTGCGTTCTATTACTTACGTTCAATTTCTTGAAAATATTATTTAGGTGACTTTTTACGGTTATTTCGCTCACAACAAGTTTTTCTGCAATAGACTTGTTGTTTTCACCCTGCGTAACTAATAATAAAACATCTTTTTCCCGTCTAGTCAAGGAATTAAATTGATTTATTTGATTTATTGTAACATTAGACTTTTGGCTTTTGTTTTGGATGGTTCTTGAACGCCTCAAAACCGCTTCAATCCTTGCAAGCAGGTTTGGCAAAACAAAAGGTTTGACGATATAATCATCTGCCCCAATTTTTAATCCTGTCACCATCTTTTGGTCTTCATTCACTGCTGTCAGCATAATAACAGGAATATCTTTGCATATAGGTGTTTTGCGGATGTTTTTTAATGTTTCCCACCCATCCATTTTGGGCATCATAATATCAAGCAGTACCAAGTCAAAAAGCTCATCGGAGTTTAGAATATCTAAACATTCAACACCGTTATGAGCGCATTTTACCTCATAGCCATAAAATGGTAAAACATCTTCCAAAAATTTGGGATTATCATCAACTAATAAAATTTTAGTTAATTCTGCCATAAGTAATACCTATACAATTTTGTATTTCAAAGCTTTTAGTGCAGCTTGTAAACGATCATCAACTTCTAATTTTTGTAAAATACTTGCAACATGGGCTTTTGTGGTATTTACACTAATTACAAGATGTTGTGCAATTTCCATATTGCTATAACCTTCTGTCATAAGTTTTAAAATTTGCGCTTCTCTTGCTGTCAATTCGTAATCTTTGTAATTAACATTGGGTTCACCGATTTCAGAATTTGCGCTTGCTTGCAAAACAATATGTGCGATACTTGGGTCAAACCAAGCAGCTCCATCTCCAACGGATTGAACAACTTCAACAAGTCTTTGAAGATTTATTTCTTTTGAACAATAAGCATTTGCGCCTGCTTTCAAGCTGTTTAGAACCTCTTTTTCATCATTGTGCGAAGTCAAAATGATGATTTTGGTATCTTTATTCATATCATGGATTGCTTTTGCTGCATCAATGCCGTTCATATTTGGCAAGCCCAAATCCATAATTACGATATCGATTTGATTATTTTTAAAAATTTCTAATGCATCTTCTGCAGAGGCTGCCTCATAAATAACTCCGATAAAATCAACATCTTCAAATGTCGTTTTTAGTCCGAATCTGGTTAATTCGTGGTCTTCTACAATTAGTATGTTTTTTTTCATATTTGCAATTCCTCTTTCACAGGTTGGTAATTTGGATTCAGATTCAAACTCTTTTCAAAATTTTTGTTTGCCTCTGCTGTTAAACCTTTGTTTTTCAAAATTAATCCTAAGTAGTAATAATATCTGCAATCGTTGTCATCAATGTATTTTGAGATATTTAAATAATATTTTGCTTTGTCATAGGAATCTTTGTTTATCTCTAATCTTGCTAAATCAATCCATCCATCTTTAAAGTTTGGATTAATAGCGATGGATTTTTTGAGATAAGTTTCTTCCCTGTCTTTTTCAAGTAGTGCCATTTGATAATATGCTTCATAGGCTTTATCACTGACTTTTAGCACTTTTGAATAAAGATCTTTTGCTTTTTTTATATTATTTTGTTTTTCATAAATTTGTGCCAATTTTATTTCTGCCTCATGAGAATTATCTTTGGCGGTTGCTTTTTTGAAATAGTTTTCAGCTGATTTTAAGTCTCCGTTGCGCATTGCAATATTGCCCAAGATAATCAAAGCTTCAGGATGGTTTTGTTCAATATCTACAGCTTTAAGCGCATAATCTTGAGCTTTTTCAAATTCTTTCATATCAAAATAAACTTTGGCAGTTAGTGTGAAAACTTCTTTATTTATGTTCTTTTTCCCTGAAATTGAAGTCTGCAAAACACGTATTGCTTTGGTTAATTCATCTTTGTCATAATAATAATACGCAAGGTGATATTTTTTCCAATAATCATTTTTTGCGGCTTTATACAAAATATATTGTTGAGATGAATGTAATTCCTTATCAAAAACGATTGTATTGATGTCTTTTTGGTTCAAATCGTTCAAATATTTAACGCCATCTTGCGGTTTGTTTGATTGGGAATAAATTTCTGCTTTAAGCCTTTTGTAGTTTAGGTTTTTAGGGTTTTTATTTATTGCTGTATCAATTGATTTTTCTGCTTGATTAATATCTCCATTTTTCATGCTTCCAAATGCTACAAGATAATTTGCATAATCTGAATCTGTCAACAATGATGTCTGTTTCATCAACTCACTTGTGGCTTCTTGACTTTGGTCGTTGTACATAATGTTTGAAAATATTTCAGCCAAATACATTTGGTCTTTATGCGTAAGTTGATAATTTGGAAAATAATAGTTTTTTACATCTTCTTCTATGAGGGACGAAATTTGATTATCTTGAATTTTGGACATTGAAAGTTCTGCCAATGAGAAAAATCCGATTGCAGCCATTTCTTGAGTCAATCGCATATAAACATAATCATTTGGAACGATGTTATCTATTAACACTTTAAAATCTTGATAAGAAGAGCGCACATTACTCTGCATAAATTTATCCATTGCAATCGTATATTGATTTTTGATAGAATTTTTTGTCAATGAACCGCGTTTTAAATCATAAGCAGGCTGGCTTATAACTTCTTGATATGTTGTAGGGTTGTTATCAAGCGGATTGACAGGTCTGATTCCATTCATATCTATTGCAAGAACGGGATTTGAATACAATGTTATTAAAAATAGTGATATAACCAGCTTTTTATTCATTGGCTTGCTCCTGTTTTGTGATTTCGCCTGTATAGTATCTGTTGAACAAGTCATATACATATTTTTCATTATCTGTTTGATTTTCAGATGTTCCAATTCTGTATATATCAAGCAAATTGTATTGTCTTAGCAACTTTTCATCTTCAATTTTCATTTTGCCATGAGATTCTGATAAAAATACTTTAATAATCTTTGGTACAGAAATTGCCAAGAACTCGTCAACCAAACGTCCTTCAAAGTGAGAGTCTTTGCCTTTCAGCAAAATATCAATAACATTTACAATAGGCATTTTGTCACGATAGTGACGTTTGGAAGTAATTGCATCAAACACATCTGCAACGGCTAAAATTCGACCGCCAAGTGTGATTTCTTCTCCTTTTAAGTGCCTGTAATAACCTGTTCCGTCCCATTTCTCGTGGTGAGAACTTGCCATTTCAGTAATAGCTCTAAAGTCTTGTGACATATAAATTCTATTCAAGATATTGTGGGTAATTCGCACATGTTCTTGAATATGTTTGTATTCTTCATCTGTCAATTTGCCATCTTTTTGCAAAACAGAATCTCGGATACCGATTTTGCCGATATCGTGCAATATAGCGGCTTTTTCAAGAAGGCTTATTTCTTTAGACGGCATACCGATAGCTTGAGCCAAAAGGGTTGAATATAATCTGACACGAGTTGAATGACCTGCTGTAATTTTGTCTCTGGCATCAATAGACATAGCAAGAGTATCAATAAAACTTTCAAATAGAAGTTTTTGCTCATGATACATTTGGAGCTGTTTATCGAACAATTGAGCGTTTTCTAATGCAATACTTGCACTTCCGCCAATTGCGATAAGTAAATCCTCATCATTTTTAGTAAACACACCGTCAATTTTGTTAATTACCTGAAATGCTCCGATAATTTCTTTGTTGTTATTCATTATCGGCATACAAAGAATTGTTTTTGTTCTGTAGCCTGTTTTTTTGTCAACTTCAGGATTAAATCTTGGGTCGTTGTAAGCATCAACAATATTAACGGTTTCGCCTTTTTTAACAACATAACCTGCAAGTCCTTTATCTGCAGGAAACCTTATTTCTTGACTGGAATCTAAACCCAATGCAACTTTTGACCATAATTCATCCGTATCTTTATCCCAAAGAAACACTGTACATCTGTCAGCCTGAATTGCGTTTTTGGTTTCTTCTGCAATTACTCTTAATAGTTCGTCAATATCAGTTAATGCTGTGATTGAACGGCTGATTTTAACAAGTGAAACCAAAGGATCACTTTTTGTCGGCAGTGAATAATCCATATTATTCTGTAGCTGTCTAATTCTTGTGTTGATAGTGTTTGCTAAAGAATATCTGTCCTCTTCTGTCGAAAGTTTAAGGGCATTGTTGTAGTGGATAAGTGCGATATCTTTGCTATCTTGTGCAAAATGTATATTGCCGAGTGCTAATTCGTTTATCAAAAGGGCTGTGTCGCTGTTTGAACGCTGTGCCATATAACGACTGTCTTCTAGCAAAGCTAACGCTTTAGGACAGCAGTCTTTATTTTCGGAGTAATCCAAAAAAGCAATCAAACTCATGCAGATTGAAATATCTTCGTTTGATTTGTTCTTTTGTGCGACTTTGTATGCCTTTTCAGCCTGTTCTTTTGCTTTGTGAAAATCTTTTTCATCAATAAAATTAAGTACAAGATGAATTAAATTTTCAATTTTTTCTGTTTTCACAACTCTTTCTACCATAAACGTACCTTTGGATACATTGTACAATATTTTTTTTAGAATTACAATTGCAAAATAAATAATATGACTGAATGATGCAAATATCAGATAAAATGGTACACTCGGAATGTGGAATAATATATGAAAGGTGGAAAAATGGCAGATACATTAAAACCGATAAAATGTCCCGCTTGCGGAAATACGATGGAAAAAGTTTTTATTCCGTCTGCCGGAATTAATCTAGATATTTGCACAGATGGTTGCGGTGGAATTTATTTTGATAATAGAGAGTTTGGTATGTTTGATGAAAGCAATGAAGACATTTCAAAAATTCTTGAAAAAGTTCAAGGTAAAAAATTTGCAAAAGTGAATGAAGAAATGACAAGAGTTTGTCCAAATTGCGGTGCTAAGATGGTAAAAAATCATTCAAGCATAAATCAAGCAATAGAGGTTGATGATTGCTATTCTTGTGGCGGAAAATTTTTGGATAACTCTGAATTACAAAAAATCAGGCAAGAATACCAAAATAATGATGAACGTGATGAAGATATTTTGAGATATGTTTATAAGGAAGTTGGTGTCGAATTAGCAGAACAAGACAGACGTTATGCTCAAATTGACCCAAGCAAGAGAACTTTTCTTCATAAGTTGTTTTCTCACATTGTTGGGCTGTAAATTATACATATAACTTTTTGCAAATTCGGATAATATTCGGCATGCAAAAGTTCTAAAAATCTTTTATATGTTTGAGGGGCTATGCTTTTTACCTGATAGGGGTTTAGGTATAGCCCTTCTATAAATCTAGCAAAAAGTTCTGTTGGTTTTGCATAATATTTTTTGTATCGGTTAATTCTTGAAGAAACCCTAGACTGACGTCTTTGACAGGATTTTAGGCGAATATATGCAGCAAATTCTTTTGGCATATCGGTAAAATCTTTTTCAATATTATCAATAGATAAAATTTCAGTTTTTTTAAAAAACATTCCGCTAACAAGTTTAACCCTGTCGAACTTCAATAAATATTTTGCATTTGAACCTTTTATATATCTGTCAAATTCTTTAAATTTTTTAGAGCGTAAAAATTTCGGATAGCGATTTTTGATAATTTCTTCATAGCTATAAATTTTTTCTTTGATTTTTTGCTTGTGTTCTTCCAAGCGCTCGAATTTTGACTGTGGGTCTACAAAATGTGTTACTTCTAACAATTCATTTTCGTAGATGGCAACTTCATCAGAATCAAAGAGTTTTTCTAATGAACCGCCTGTTTTTTCCATAAAAGGTTCAATTTGAGAATGAACATAATGAGCAAATTCGTGCAAAAGGGTCGGAACAATTCGATTTTGTGGAATATTTTTAGAGATATCAATACGCTTGCGCATATAAAATCCTTGGTGTCCGCGAGCTTTTGTCGAGGTGTGAACCTCTAACCCAACACTTTTGAAAAATTCAATCAGTTCCTTCTCAATTCCTTGCATATAAGTATTATATGTGAAAAATAAAAGTTTGTGGCAGCCTTTTGGGTTTGTAAAAATTTTGCAAAATTTATTTTGAGTCTTGTAAATATTTAGAAACATATTAGCCATGTGGCTAGTATTTAAAAAATATCCATGTTACCATCAACTTGTTCAATCTCGAACAGCATTGGAATTAAGAATTTTTTATAATTTATTATTGCATTTTTAGGAATTAAGAAGAACATAGGGAGAAACAATATGACAAATATTGGGTTAATTATCGCAGGTGGGGTTGGTGCAAGAATGCAACAGGCTATACCTAAACAGTTTATGACAGTTTTTGATAAACCGGTAATAATGTATACGCTGGAGGCTTTTGAAAAACATCCGTCAATAGATGTTATTGCAGTTGTTTGTTTGGATGGCTGGGATAATATTTTAGCAAGTTATGCAAAACAATATGGAATTAGTAAATTAAAACACATTATTCCTGCCGGCAAAGTTGGGCAAGAATCTATAAAAAATGGTATTGTAGAATTATCAAAACATTATAGTGAAGACTCTGTTGTACTAATCCATGATGCAATCAGACCAATGGTATCAAGAGATGTGATTTCAGATTGTATTGCTGTTACAAAACAACATGGCAATGCTATTGTATGTATTCCTTGTCAGGAGGCAATGCTTGAAACTCAAGATAAAATTTCTTCTGATTCGTCTTATCCCCGTGACAATTTAAAACGTACACAAACTCCGCAAGGATTTAGGCTTGACGTTATTATGAATGCCCATAAAAAAGCAGCAGAAATGGGTATTACAAATTCTGTAGCAAGTTGTACATTGATGATTGAAACAGGTAGTAAAGTATATTTCTCAACAGGTTCAGAAAAGAATATTAAACTCACAACTCCTGAAGATGTTGAAATCTTCAAAGCTTTATTAAAAGGTGATACAAGTGATAAATAATATTCAAATGTGTGAATTCAAAGAGATTGATAAAAATTTTAACTTTGAAGGTTTAAAAGATAAATCAATATTAATTACAGGTGCAAATGGTTTAATAGGTTCGTACGTAATTGACTATTTAACATATTTGAATAGTCAAAAAATGTATAACATTAAGATTTTTGCAATGTCTCGTTCTTTAGAAAAAATGGAGAAAAGATTTGCGAAACATCCTAATTTATTTTATATAGAACAAGATTTAAATAAGCCATTATTTTTAAATAATACTTTTGATTTTATCATTCATGCAGCAAGTAATGCTCATCCGTTAGCGTTTTCTAAAGATCCTGTGGGGACAATGAAAACGAATCTTTTGGGTACAATGAAACTTTTGGAGTCTATAAAAGATAATCAAAATACAAAATTTTTATACATATCAACAGGCGAAATATATGGAAATAATGTTGATAAAGCGTTTACTGAAAAAGATTGTGGAACAGTAGACAGTAAGCTTGCACGTTCTTGTTATCCTGAATCAAAAAGAGCAGCTGAAACTTTGTGTATGGCATATTCTCAACAATATGGAATACATACAAATGTTGCTAGATTATGTTATGTATATGGACCGACAATTACTCAAGATAATTCAAGAGCAGATGCACAGTTTTTGAGAAATGCACTTGATAAAAAAGATATTGTTTTGAAAAGTGAAGGACTACAGAAACGAACCTATTGCTATGTAGCAGATGTGGTTAGTGCTATACTTACAATTCTAACAAAAGCACCTTCTACAGAAGTTTATAATATTGCCAATAAAAATTCTATCGTATCAATTAAAGAATATGCACAAACGCTTGCTAATTTAGCTGGGACAAATTTGAAATTTGAAGTTCCGAATGAGTTAGAAAAAAGAGGATATTCAAAAAGTGCTGATTCAATTTTGGATGCTCAAAAATTATCTCAACTTGGTTGGATTCCACAGTACGATATCAAATCAGGACTTGAGCATACTCTAAAAATAAAAGAGATGGGGGTGTAAAATGCTTGAGGATTTAAAACAAAAAGTTTATGAAGCAAATATGCTCTTATATAAACATAACTTGGTTATTTTCACTTGGGGAAATGTTTCAGGCAAATCTGATGATGGCAAATATATTGCTATAAAACCATCAGGCGTTGCTTATGAAATATTAAAACCGCAAGATATTGTAATATTAGATACGGAGGGAAACATTGTAGAAGGGAATCTGAATCCTTCTTCTGATACTCCGACCCATATAGAATTGTATAGAGCTTTTCCCAAGGTAAAAGGAATTTGTCATACTCATTCAAATTATGCAACATCTTTTGCGCAAGCAGGCAAAACTATTGATGCTTTTGGGACAACTCAAGCTGATTATTTTTATGGAAATATCCCATGTACAAGATGTCTTACTCAAGAAGAAACCGAAAATGATTATGAGAAAAATACAGGTAAAGTTATTGCTCAAACATTTTCAAATCTTGATTATATGGCTATTCCCGGTGTTCTTGTAAAACAACATGGGGTCTTTACTTGGGGTAATACTGCTTATAATGCAGTACATAATGCCATTGTTATGGAAGAATTGGCAAAAATGAATTATCAAACAATTCAATTGAATGCTGGTGAAAATAAGCTTCCTCAATATACATTGAACAAACACTACAACAGAAAACATGGCAAAAATGCCTACTATGGACAAAAACAAGGAGTTTAAATGAAACTAAAAAATTTGTTGCAAAATATATTTTTAATTACAAATAAAGATAACAAAAAAATTTTGAGAATATTAGGTATAACTTTTACATTTAACAAAAGTGAAAAATACCAACTAGAACATATTTTTTGTAAATTTGTGAATAAATTTTGCAAAGTAAATTCAAATAAAATAGTGATTATTAATATGATGAATTGGCAATATGCTTGTAATCCAAAATATATATTAGAAGAATTGTTAAAAAGAGATGATGCCAACAAACTTGATATTGTTTGGATAAAATTAGGACATACTGATACTTCTAAATTTCCTAAAGGCATAAGATTTGTGCAATGCAATACTCTTAAAGCAATATATGAATTATTAACAAGTAAAGTGTGGATTGCTAATGCTCACATGTTTTGGCACTCAAAACGAGGAGTAATAAAACCGAAAGAAACTATATTTATACAAACTTATCACGGCTCAATGGGCATAAAGAAGATTGATGCAGATGCTAAAACTTTTGAAGATATGGGTTGGGCAAAATGGCAGAAAATTTGTGCTCAAAGTGTAAATTATATTTTTACAGATAGTGAATGTGAAAAAAATATATTTAAAACTGCATTCTGGGGTAATGGTGAAATCCTTAAACTTGGTAAAGCAAGAGATAGTATTTTTTACAAAGACCCAACACCTTATATCGAGAAAGTAAAAGAATTTTATAATATTCCAAAAGAAAATAAAATTTTACTTTATGCTCCGACTTGGAGAAGTGACAAAAGATGTAATTGCTATAACATCGATATCAAAGCATTGAAAAAAGCTCTAAAAAAGAGATTTGGCGGAGAGTGGAGTATTTTAATAAGAGCACATATTCATATGAAAAAGAATATTTTCAATGCTCTGTATGATGAAAATGAAGTTATCAATGCATCAGCTTATATTGATATGCAAGAACTTTTGGTTGCTGCTGATGTCTTGATTTCTGACTATAGTTCATGTGTTCCTGAATACACAATATTAAAGAAACCTTCATTTTTATATGCCACAGATATTGAAAAATACGAAAACGGTTTTTATTATCCGTTGACAGATTTGCCGAGTCCTCTTGCTACAGACAATTATGAATTGATAAATAATGTTTTAAACTTTGATGAAAAATTATTTAAACAAAAAGCCGAACAATTCTTAATAGATAAAGGACATCAAGATGATGAAAATTCATGTGTAAGAATAGTTGATTTTATATTGGAGAAGATGAATGAAAAAAGTAAATAAAGAATATAAATTATACTCTTTTGATATTTTTGACACCCTAATAACACGCAAAGTCGCAACTCCAAAGGGTATATTTGTTTTGATGAAAGATATAATAAATCAATCCCCCCAATTTGCCGATTTGCCTAATGATGTCAAAACAAATTTCTTCAATTATAGAACTAATTCAGAGTTTTATCTTCGCCAAATTAATAACCAATGGAATGATGGCAAAGATATCTCGCTTGATATGATTTACAATCATATTCAGCATACATATTTTTTGACAAATGAGCAAACTCAAGCCATCAAAGAGCTTGAAATCCAATTAGAACTTGATAATATTATTCCGATAAAAGAAAATATTGAAAAGTTGAAAGTGCTATTAGAAAAAGGTAAACGCGTTGTCCTAATTTCTGATATGTATTTGCCGGAATATATTATCAAAGAAATGCTGTTAAAATGCGACCCTGTGCTATGTCAGGTGAAATTATATTTATCTTCAACACTTGGATTTATGAAAACAAAACAAGCGCTATTTCACTATGTAAAAGAACAGGAAAATGTTGAATTTAGGGAATGGACACACATGGGGGACAACAAGTTCGCAGACTTTTTCTGTGCTCGCAAACTTGGCATAAAAGCAGTTCTCTACCCTTATGTGAAATTCAAAGAATATGAAAAAAGTTTGCTTGTGGCAAATTCGCAGAATTCATTTGTTCAAATAAGTTTAGGTTGCGCAAAAAATATCAGACTAAATAAATTCCCAAATGATGAAAAAGCTCAGCTTGGAGCATCTTTAGCCGGTCCGATTTTGTTTCCGTATATTTATTGGTTGTTAGACCAAGCTCAAAAAAGAGGAATTGAGCGATTATATTTCATCGCACGTGATGGGTATATCCTGAAACTTATTGCTGATTTGATAATAAAAGAAAATAATTTGCCTATAAAAACTAAATATATATACGGTTCGCGCAAGGCTTGGCGAACAACTGCTGTAACGCAGGATAATAATGAATTATATAAGCAATTCGTTAGAACTGCAATGTGGGCACCAAAGAAATTACCTGAGCTTTATGGTTTAGATGAAAAAAACTTTATAAATATTGAACCTAGAGTGTTGTCAAATTATAAAAGTACAAAACATAAAAAAGAGATAGAAACTTTTTTATTTGAAAATTTGTATTTGCGTGAAAGACTTATCAAGATAAATGAAAACAAGAGAGGAAATGCGATATCTTATTTAAAACAAGAAATCGATTTTTCTGACAATAACTTTGCATTTGTCGATTTGGATGGTTCTGGTTTTACACAAAATTGTCTAGCTGCGCTAATAAAAACTTTTTATAATAGTGATATTGTGACTTTTTATTATGCACTAACTCTTGCAGGTTTTAATCCTCTGAATACGAATTTTTATAGTTATTTCATTTTTAAAAGACCTTTACTTGGAGCTGCAATTGAATTATTAACGCGTGCGCCACATGGGCAAACTTTAGGGTATGAAAAAATAGATGAAAAGTATGTTCCAATATTAGAAGAAACAGATTTAAAGAATTTTGAAAATTGGCAATTTTCTAATTATGAAGAAGGTATATTAAATTATGCAAAAGAAATTAATAAAGCCTTTATAAGTGAGCAGTCAACTCAAACAATATTAGAACACTATATTACATTTTGTTTTAAATCAATAGATAGGAATACTGCGAATTTGTTAGGTAGCGTTCTTCATAAAACATACGGAAAAGAATCTGATGAATTTGCTCCAAAGTTGAGTGTTTTTGACGCTTTTCATTATTTGTTCAGAAAAAAAGTTGATACAGATAATCTTATGTATTCAATGGCTCGTTCTAATAAATTTGTCAATAGTATTATTGAATATAGACAAGCTCATCCAAAATTCCGTAAAGAATTGATAAATCTTTATATAAATAAAACACAACAAGATGCAGTGTTTACAATATTGGGAATTAGGATTAGCTTCAGCCACCTAATCTGGCCACATAAAAATAGGTAAAGATTTTGTTCCTCCAGAGCCATAGGTGAATCAATGAGTAGTCACATTAAATGTGTCTATGACTATGTGACGCTCCCTGTTGGGTTGGGATTTCGCGCAATGATATATGTAAGTTGCTTGCGCTAATATTTCATTTTGCGGTCGATTTCGCGTTGCTGATCTTTTTTAGCTAAAGAATCGCGTTTGTCATACAGTTTTTTACCTTTTGCCAAGCCAATTTCGACTTTGGCAAATCCTTTTTGAATAAAAACTTCTAATGGTACAATAGTATAACCATCTTTTTTGATTTTTGAGTGCATTTTTAAAATTTCTTTTTTTGTTAAAAGAAGTTTGCGTGTGCGTTCTGCTTTGTGGTTATACCTGTTACCCTGTTCGTAAGGGGAAATGTGACAATTATATAAAAATATTTCGTTATCTTCAATTTTGCAAAAACTATCTTTCAGGTTAATTGCGTTTTTCCTGATAGATTTTATTTCAGTGCCTGTCAACACAATTCCTGCTATATATTTTTCAGATATTGTGTAGTCGTGAAAGGCTTTTCTATTGGTTGTGATAACTTTTTTGTCCATAGTCAAATTATAGCACAGAGTTTTTTATTTGCACTATAGGAAAACAACTTAGCCTTGCGCATTTTTAGCTTGAATTCTTGCACGTTCTTTGCCAATAACATCACGTAATTTGTCGCTTACAATTTTTATTTTTTCATCTAGATGGTAGGCTGAAAAATCTGCTTCATTCATTCTTAATTTTTTACGCATTTCTTGCATATATTTGTTCTCATTAGCTTTGCCAAGCAAATTATATCTAAAATATTGTAGAACATTGATTTTTGTAGCCGGAGTTCTTCCTTGCAAAATTTTATTCAAATCTTTTTCTTTTAATTCAGTTTTTGCAAGTAAAACATTTTGGATAAACTCTTTTTCATTGTGGTTGGCTTTATTTTTGTTCACAAGAGAAAGTGCTCTTTTATAAAATTTCGGATTAAATAACTCGTCGAAGAAATTTTGAGTTCTACGTAACATTGTGTTGAAAAATCCCTTGCTCAAAGTTTTTTCGATAGGATTTCCTGAAAGTACAAATGTGTAACCTTGTGCTACCGGTTTACCCTGGAAACTGTGACTTAACAAAGATTCGCCATCATCCATAACGAAAACATCAATCGGCATCTGACCACCTTTTTTGCCTGTTAGTCGAGATATTTCTTGTTTAAATCTTGGAATTGTAATTTCAGTTTTTCCTTCATCAAATACTTTGTTTAATTTGATACGGAGTTTTTCATTCATTTCTCTTGCTTTTGCAAATCTTTCAGTTTGTGAACCTCTAATAACAGAATGAGGTAAAAATGTTTTGTTATAATCTATACTAAATTTCATAATACTTATATGAAATCGGAACAAAAATAAATTTGCTACTCATATAAAAAACATTTACAATAATGAGACTCTGAAAAATATGTTATTTGTGGAGTTTGTTTTTTGCATTTTTCTGTTGCAAAAGGACATCTTGTGTGGAATTTACAGCCTAGGGGCAGGTTCTCGACTGAAGGAAGCTCACCTTGTAACTTTATTTGTTCCTTTTGACTATTAGAGTTTAATTCAGGAACTGCGCTAAGCAGAGCTTTTGTATATGGATGTTTTGGGTCTGAAAAAATTTCTTCTGTTTTTCCAAGTTCGACAATTTCACCCAAATACATAATTGCGATTCTATCTGACAGGTATTTTATTACGCTCAAGTCATGTGAAATAAACAGAAAAGTTAAATTAAAATCATCTTTTAATTGTTTCAGCAGATTGATAATTTGAGCCTGAATACTTACATCTAACGCACTCACCGGTTCATCTGCAATAATAAATTTGGGAGATAAAACAAGAGCGCGGGTGATTGCAATTCTTTGTCTTTGTCCGCCAGAAAATTCATGTGGATAAAGTTCCAATGTGCTTTTATCAAGTCCGACTTTAGCAAGTTTATCTTCAACAATTTTGTCTATTTCTGTACGATTTAGTTTTGTGTTGATTTCTAAAGGTTCGCGCAGAATTTGTCCGATTTTCATTTTCGGATTTAAGCTGGAATATGGATTTTGGAAAATCATTTGTACTCTTTGGTAAAAATGTTTTAAATCTTCACGATTTTTGAAGTTTAAAATATTTTCATCTTCGAGTTTTATTTCACCTGATTTTACATTTACAAGGCGCATTACTGCTTTGGCAAGAGTTGATTTACCGCAACCGGATTCCCCTGCAATTGCTAGGATTTCCCCTTTTTTAATATCAAGAGAAACACCGTTTACTGCGTGGATAGTTTTCACTCCTCCAAAAATATTTTTCTTGGTGGTATAAACAACTTCTAAGTCTTTAATTTTAACTAAACTCTCTGTCATAGTGGAATTTTATCGTGTTTTTAAAGTAAAATCAATCGGATAGATTTATCCGATTGATTTACTTTTATCTGTCTTAAAATTTTAAAAGGACTTTCAATGTGTCTTTTTCTTTGTTCTTTTCAAATCCTTCAATTGCATCATCAATTGAATATGTTGCAGAAATCAATGGAGAAAAATCAATTCTTTCTGATTTCAACATTCTTAATGCTGCAGGGAATTGACCGCAACGAGAACCCAAAACTGTGATTTCGTCAATTACTATTGGTGCAAGATTAAATTCTTTTGATGCGGCAACCGTACTTTTCAAAACCAAAACTCCGCGAGGTTTTGTTAGAGCCAAAGCGGTTTCAAAACCTGAAATTGAACCTGTAGCTTCAACTACTACATCATATTTCTTCTCGATTGGAAAATCATTTAATAATGCGGTTTCAACCCCTTGAGCTTTTGCAATATCAAGTTTATTTTGGTGTTTGCCAACCAAAATCACATCAAGGTTTTGAGCATTTAATGCTAATGCTGTAATTAAACCTAGTTTGCCATCTCCTAACACAACAACTTTTTCAAACGGTCTGATGTGGTGTTGTTCGTTAATTTCAAGTGCTGCAGCTAATGGTTCTACAAATACAGCTTGTGTATCAGGAACATTTGCAGGGACTTCAAATAAAACTTCGGTAGGCATTGTAAAATATTGTGCAAAAACTCCGTCTTTTCTAAAGATACCAAGAGTGTGTCTATCAGGGCAATGACGATATAGTTTTTCTGCACACCAAGGACATTCAGGGTCTTTACAACCATAGCTAATTTCAGGAACAACGCGTTTGCCAACTAATGATTGGTCTTCCCCATTCACTTCTTCTACTACACCAACTGCCTCGTGTCCAAGTATTCCTTCATATCCCATATAACCTTTTGTAATTTCGTAATCGGTGTTACAAATTCCGGCAAGGGTAACTCTAACAAGTGCCTCTCCTTTTTTAGGAATTGGTTTTTCATAATCATTAACTAATTTTAGTTCGTTATTTTTTGTAAAAACTACTGCTTTCATTTATTTTCTCCTTATCTAGTCAATTAAATTTTTCCATGATTTGTTAGCATTGTTCAAAATATTTTGTGTAGAATCTTTGTCGAGTAAAATTTCTTGAACAGCACCATTCATTATGTTATTTATATCTTTTTGATTTTTTTGAGTTCTGTATGTCGGAGTGATTTTATTAAGCTGTTTTGCACTAATTACGCGCGCTTTCGCCATCAAATCATTGTTGTCATATTTTGTATAAAAATCGTTTTTTAAAGTTTTGTCGTTCACAGCAAGGACATTTGTCATTTTTGCAAGTTCAAGTTGATTTTTATCATTTGTTAAAAACAGTGCAAATTTTAGAGCCTCATCTTTATGTTTTGCGCGCAAAGGGATGACAAAATTCATTAATGAAAAATCATTTTGTCCCAGTTCTCCGACAATTTGATGTGATACATCTGTTTTTGCATAAGTTGATGGCGCATTTTCTTTAATCATATTTAAAAAATTTGCACCGGCATTGATAAGTGCAATATTTCCCGACATATATTTTTCTAAAGATTCTTGTAATGTCATTGTTACGGTTTCTTTTGGAATCAAATCTTTTGAATACAAATATTTGAACATATCTAAGACTTCAACGGCTTTTTCTGAATTGATTTTGTCAAAAGTTGAAGTGCCATATTTGTTCAAAATTTTCAAAATGGTGTCGTTTTCTGTGATATTTGGGAGCATAATGTATGCTCCTGTTTTTGATTTTACAACTTGTGCTGTTTGAGCAACTTGAGAATAAGTTTTTGGTACAGAAATTCCTGATTTGCTTATTAAATCTTTGTTGTAAATTGTGATGGCACTTGTAGCGTACCATGGAACAGAATAATATTTACCATCTGTTTTTAAAGATTCCATAATTTCGTTATTATATTGAGAAACCTTCTCTGATGGAATTTCATAAAGTGCACCTTTATGTGCTAATGTTGCAGAAAAATCTGGGTTAAGATTCACTAAATCAGGTGGATTATCACTCAAAACTGATGCCAGTGTTCGTTTTTCGCCTTCTGAAAACGGAACATCAACCCATTTAATTTTTATTTCAGGGTTTTCAGTTTCAAAATCCGAAATTACACCGTTTATATATGGCGCGAAATCAGCCATTTGTAAAGTCCAAAAGACAACTTCGTTATTTTCTTGTTTTTTATTAAATACAAAAAATATCCCTGTCAAAATTATAAATGTTGAAATTATAACTATCCAAAAATTTTTATTCAAATTAATAATCCTTTGTAAAATAACTTTACCCCTGTTATAATTATACTATGAATAATTTATTTACGGAACTTGAAAATCAAAATAAACAGATACCGCTTGCAGAAATTTTGCGACCAAAGACATTGGAAGATTTTTTAGGACAAAGTAATGTTATTTCTTCTCGCAGTCCGCTATTAAATTTGTTAAAAACAAATAGGTTGTTTTCTTTGATTTTATGGGGAACTCCAGGGTGTGGCAAAACAACTTTGGCAAGACTAATTGCTACAAAAACAAATGCTGCATTTATTGAAATTTCTGCAGTGACATCAGGGGTAAAGGATATCAAAGATGCTGTAGATAAGGCAAAAGAGAATTTACGCTCAGGTGTAAAAACAATTTTGTTTATTGATGAAATTCACAGATATTCAAAGACTCAACAAGATGCTCTGTTACCGCATCTAGAAAATGGTACACTGTTTTTGATTGGTTCAACAACTGAAAATCCGTCGTTCCAAGTTGTTCCTGCATTGCTATCAAGATTACAAGTGATTAGGCTTAACTCAATTGATGATGAGAGTATGGCAAAAATTATCAAACGTGGATTTTCTTACCTTGCGACTAATTACACCCTGATGGAATGTGAAAGTGGCGTTTTGGATTTTATCATAAATCTTGCACGAGGGGATGCTCGTTATGCTCTTAATATTACGGAGAATGCTTATTTTGCAAGTGATTTAAGAGATAATAAAAGAATTTTAACCGTAAAAACTATTGAAGAGATTTGTCAACAACGGAATACAAGATATTCAAGACAAGAGCATTACGACTGTGCATCAGCTTTTCAAAAAAGTCTTAGGGGAAGTGACCCTGATGCGGCAATTTATTATCTTGCCAAAATGATTGTAGCTGGTGAAGATCCAAGGTTTATTGCTAGAAGACTTATTGTATGCGCATCAGAAGATATCGGTAATGCAGATCCAAATGCGTTTAATATTGCGGTGAATGCATATCGCGCGGTAGAACTTTTGGGCTTGCCGGAAGGACGGATACCACTTGCGCAAGCTGTAATTTATGTTGCCAAAGCTCCAAAATCAAATGAGGCAATTTGTGCTATAGATGATGCAATTTCTGATATTACAAATGGAAAAGATTTTGCGCCACCAATGCATTTGAGAGATTCTCATTATAAAGATGCATCCAAATACGGATTTGGAGTTGGATATGTGTATACTCATGCTGCGCCTGATGCTGAGCAGCAATTTTTGCCAGATGAACTTGTCGGCAGAAAGTATACGAAGTAGGTTTCCATTAGACTATTCCTAAGACAAAAGTGGTCGGTTAGAGATTCTGAACAGCAAGAAACTTATGTGTTCGCAAAGCTCACTCCAATTTTCTAAGCTTCCAGAATGACATAACGCGCCCCATTCAATTCATCTAAATATTCGGTTTACTTTTTGAGTAAATTTATTATTATATAAGTATGAAAAAGTTTTTTACCTTTTTAGCAATAATTTGTCTATCCCTATTGGGTACTTGTGTGATGGCAGATGATGTTGATATGCCATCGACAGGTGATTTGTGGGACAATTGGAATAATAGCCAAGATTTTTATGGGCAGAATAAAAAAGGTGTCTCTGATGAAGAATTTAACAAAACAATTGATAAACTGAAAGAAAAGCAAAATAAAGGTGGGTTGTTCAAAAAAAGAACTGTTCCAAAAGGTGAAGAATTTAGTCAAAGCAATGAGACAGAAGTTATAAATGAGCAATCAAACAAAGATAGCTTGCCTGTTGTGTGTATCCCTGTAGAGCTTGCGGTTGGTGATGGTGTGCTACCTGTTGGGCATTATCAGGTTAAAGGCGAAAAAAATGACGATGGGTCAATTGTTTTAAAATTTTATCAAGCTCAATATTTGATGGCGCAATTCCCTGCAATAGAAACAACAGACGATTTTGATGAAGATACAATAACTTTTGCCAAATGGATTCCTGAAGGTGAAAATAAAATTAAGGTTATATTTGGTTCAATGGATTTTAATGCTTACACAATTATTGATTTGAAGTAGCTTTTCTAAAAAACATTAATTGTAACGAATTATTACAAGAGTCCTCTAAATCCTTAAAGTTTCGCTTCAAAATGCCGTAAACATGGTTAAGCAAACGAATGACTACATGTCGAAAGGATTACGAAAAATGGGATTGGCAGCTTCACAAGCTAGATTTTTATGTATAACTGCTAGAAAGGCTGATTGTGAATACAAATCAACTGAGTTAGCTCAGCAAAAGCTTGAGATAACAAATCAGTTGTCTGACATCTCAACTGAGTATTCAAATGCGATGAATGCAACAAAATTGATGTGGTCAAATGATGCTGTTGATGGTGATTTTAGTATGTCTTACGGATTATTGATGACTCCATCTGTGGCAAACGATTACAATCCATATATGGTTACAACAGCATCAGGTGCAATTGTATTGAACTCAGAATATGCTGCTGCTGCAAAAGCTGCAGGTATTTCTAAAGCAGGTGGTATCGGTTCTCAAGATTCAAGAGACAAATTTATTGCGGCTTTATCTTACCAAGGTTTAATCACTGATACAACTTCAAAAGCTATTACAAGAACTGATTATGAGGTTGATACAGATAAAACTGCTGCAAATAACAAAATTACATTTAAGACAAATCCAACTACTGCAACTTCTGGTGTTGATTGGAACCCTGCAGCTGGCATGGGTGCTATTCCGAAGAACAAAAACTCAGTTGCAGCGATGACTTTGTCTGATATTATCAATAGTAGTGCAATTGGTCAAAAAACAATTGACTGGGCAAAAGTTTCTGCAAATGGTAAAACAACTAAAAAAGAATATACAGAAGAAACAAGCAGATTGCAAAAACTGGTATCAAAGGCTCAAACAGGTAATATCACTGATGATATTGTTAATCAATTGAAACGTGATAAAGCAAATTATATGAGTGCAAATCCGGCACCTGACTCTACTGATACAGAAAAACGTGCCAAGTATGATGCGGACATTAAAAAGTTTGATGAATTGATTACTCAAGCATCATATATTCAAACTACAAAAGCAGATGATAAGGGTAATATCACTTATACATATAAGGATGCTGATGGAAAAGAACAAACAGCAAGTTTCAATAAAACTACAGCATTAAACAATATCAAAACTCAACTTCAATCAGATTTAGATACTTATGAAGAGGCTCATACTGCTGGTGGTGTTGATTTCAAAGATACATTCAACACTTCTGCAAACTCATTAGCCTCAGATAAGAATGGCGGTAAAACATTCAGCGTTGTTGAAAATGGCGTAATCAATCACTATGCTGATGAAATTTCTTCAATTTCTATTGGTGATATTTTATCTAATCAAGTTGTATTGATGTCTAATAACACCGACCTTACAGCATTTAAACAACAAGTAGTTGAATTGTTAAATTCAATTGTTGGCGTATTTGGTTATTCAAAGAGCGAAGATTTGACTGGTCAAGGGTTGAATGTTGATGAAGCATCAGCAAAGGCTTTAAAATTCGCTTATGATATGGTTATTGCAACATATTTGAATACAAAAGCTGTTGAGCGTACAGGTAATAGAACAAGCGATAAATCAACTGTAGATAACTCAGCTTATCAAAACGCTGTTGATTATAACCGAATTGGTTCTGACAACGAAAATGACGGTAAAGGTACATATTGTGCAGTCAGTCTTACTAATATGTTAAATTCATTCTTAACATATTATGAAAATTCACTTACCGGTGCAGATTCACCTTATGTTGTCGGTAAGAGCGTTGAAACATCTCAATATGTTACAGACAACTCAGGTTACACATACATTGGACAAGATGATGAAGATTCTGTAACTGAAGCTGATAAAAAATCTGCAGATTTCTTTGATGAAGTTTATAACAACATCCTAGAACACGGCTGGAGAGAGGATGCATCAATAGATGATTCTAAATATCTTGAAAATGCAATCAAAAATGGTAACTATTCAATGAGTTCATTGAATAATGATGGTTATTATTATCAAACAAGGTATAATGAAACAGGTTATGTTGTTGAAGTTTCTGATAAAGATGCAATTGCAAGAGCAGAAGCTGAATTTACTTCTAAGAAAGCTGAATTGACATACAAAGAAGATTCAATTGACTTAAAAACAAAACAACTGGATGCTGAGATTTCATCATTATCAACAGAATACGACACCGTAAAAAGTTTAATTTCAAAGAGTATTGAAAAGACTTTTGCAATGTTTTCAAACTAGTGCAGTGAGATAAAGTTATTTAATAACTTGTCTTATTGTATTCCTAACTTCTTATTTTTTATGAACATATTGCAACTGTCTTTTTCTATTACTTAACCACAGGTGGAATCGGAGAAACTATAATTTTCTCCATATATTCATCGTTTATAGCTTTCACTTCGTGTCCGATTTTAGTAATTTCATCTTTTGTGTTAAATACATATTTTTTTGCAAAGCGCAAAACCATCATTCCTTTTTTCGGATGTTTTTCATATTTATAGATGTTATAAATAAAATACGTTTTATCATTTTGTGCAATATTTTCTAAATAACTGATTACTGCAATATCTTGCTTTTTGTTTTGGACAAATTTTAATAGTAGAAAATTTTCTTTTGATTCAATTCGTTTATCAGTATCTGAGGCAAATTTCAAAGGATTAGAAACTTCAGGATAATAATAAATTCCAATCAAGCTTGTCCAATAATCTTTATTTTCTTTCGGCTTGAAATATTCATTTTCAGTTACCTTTGTTTTAGTGGTTGTGTTTGAATATTGCAAATCATAAATATCGTTATTAAAATGAATATTTTCGGCATTCACGCTTTGCAATAAAATAAAACAACAAACAAATAAAATTAAATAATTAAGTAAATATTTTTTCATGATATTCATTATTTAACCCTGAAATTACATTAGAAATATCCCCCACCTTGGTAGTTAGGATAGGGGATATATTTGTTGTTTAATTATTTATTTCTGAGTTTAGTTATAAAATGCTTTAGTCTTTCGATTGCAATTTTTAGATTATCAATAGAATATGCATAAGAAATCCTCAAATAACCTTCTCCACAATCACCAAATGCCGTTCCTGGCACAACCGCAACCTTTTCTTCTTTTAAAAATCTTGTTGCAAATTCTTCGCTTGTCATTCCAAACTCTTTTATGCAAGGAAAGACATAAAATGCTCCAAACGGTTCAAAACACTCCAGCCCCATTTCTTTAAATTCGTGCATAAGGTATCTGCGACGCTGATTGTATGATCTACGCATGTTTTCAACATCTTCATCCCCATGTCTAAGGGCTTCAATTGCGGCATATTGACTTGTTGTTGGGGCACACATAATTGCAAACTGGTGAATTTTAGTCATTTGCTTAATTATATCTTTTGGACCGCAAGCATAACCAAGTCGCCAACCTGTCATTGCATAAGCTTTAGAAAAACCGTTAATCAAGATTGTGCGTTCTTTCATTCCATCAATTGATGCTATTGAGATATGCTTATCTTTGTATGTCAAGGCTGAATAAATTTCATCTGACATAACTAAAAGGTCTTTTTCAATAATAATTTTGGCGATTTTTTCTAAATCTTCCTTTTCCATAATTGCACCTGTCGGATTATTCGGATAAGGCAAAATTAAAACTTTTGTTTTGTCAGTGATTGCGCCTAGCAATTCTTCCGGTGTTAATCTAAACTCGTTTTCAGCTTTTAAATTTATTATTACCGGTTTGGCATCGGCTAAAATTGCACAAGGTTCATACGAAACATAAGACGGTTGAGGAATAATAACCTCATCATTGGCATTTATTATTGCACGAAGTCCGATATCAATAGCTTCAGACCCTCCAACAGTAACAATTATTTCACCATTTGGGTCATATTTAACTCCTTGAGTTCTATTAATATAATTGGAAATTTCTGTACGTAAGTCTTTTAGTCCTGCATTTGAGGTGTAAAAAGTTTTTCCACGCTCAAATGCGTAGATGCCCTCGTCTCTGATATGCCAAGGGGTATCAAAATCAGGTTCGCCAACCCCTAGAGAAATCGCATCTTTCATTTCGCTTACGATATCAAAAAACTTTCTGATACCTGAAGGTTTAATATTTATTACTTTGTCAGAAAGGAAATTCCTCATGGAGTAACAACCTCTCTTTCATCTTTTTGAGCTTTGTTTAAAATTGTTCCGTGGTCTTTGTATTTTTTTAGAATAAAATGAGTTGCTGTGCTCAGAACACTATCAAGAGTTGATAATTTGTCTGATACAAAATTAGCAATTTCTTTAAGAGTTTTTTCTTCCAAAATTACAAGCAGGTCATACCCTCCTGAAATCAGGTATACTGCCTTTACTTCTGGGTAGTTATAAATTCTTTCTGCGATATTGTCAAACCCCCGTCCTCGTTGAGGTGTTACCTTGACTTCTATTAGTGCGGTAACTTTTTCAATAGATGTTTTCTCCCAGTTTATCAATGTATGATAACCGCAAATTACGCCATCTTTTTCTAATTTTTCAAGTTCTGCTAAGACTGTTTCTTCTGTTACCCCTAGTAGGATTGCAAGTTCATTGAAATCAATTCTGCTATTTTTTTCAATGATAGATAATAATTCTTCTTTCATATATCTCTCCAAATTTTATTTAATAATTATAACAAAAAATAAACTTTTTTATACAAAATACGCAAATCATATTATTTAGCGGTTTTGTTGTAAATATGGAAATCCATCGTCAAAATTTTCAGTCTCCAAAATTCACTTCAAGAGTTTGCCCTATAAAACCAAGTGTTGTTAATACAAAATGGGGCAAATTGACACTTGAAGAAGTTAAACCGATTGATATCATACAAAAGGGATTTTTTGAAAATTTAGCAGCATTTTTTGGTAAAAATTTTAATTCTCCTGATTGGCAAATTTTTAAGGACCCGACTAAAAAATCAGAATTAAATATGGTTATAGAAAATTTTGCTAAAAATTTAAAAGCTCTTTTTAAAAATAATGATGGAAATTTAACCCTGCTTGTTGCGCGAGATAAACAAAAAAGAATTCAAGGTGCGTGTTTGTCTTACGGATATGATTTAGTTCCAAACTCAAAAGACTATACTTTATATATAGATTCAATTTGTGTAAATAGACCTTACAGAGGTTTTAGCTTAGGTAAAAAAATGTTGCAAAAAACATTAGATGCAAATTCTAAAAATTCAAGTTTCACTGATGTATTTTTGACAGGTGAAAAAAATGCTTGTGGGTTTTACAAGAAAATGGGATTTTCACCACTTTCTAAGCAAGATAAATCTCAACAAAAAGTTATTAATTTCATTGCCCTTGACAGATTTGATTATCCTAAATTTGTTGACTTTCTCTCAAAACCTCTAAAACCGAATCAAGAACGCTGGTATAATCGTGTGGCAGAAGTAATTGATGATAGTTGGTTGTAGTTGTTGAAAATTTTTAGTAATAAAAAACGGATTTTGGTACAAAGAACCAAAATCCGTTTAAGTAAAATATTTGAACTTACTTATGCTAAGTAATTAACATGTTTCAATGCATCAGCAGAAAGGGCTGATTTAGGAGTACCATGTGATAATGCATAGTTAGCTGCATCAGCTTCTGTTGCAATAGTATCCCTAACAACTTTTGCAGCATCGCCAATTGATTGAAATGGGCTTGCGTAACTTACATTTGAAACTTCTTTTTTTACTTTTGGCATAACAGCACCACCATTTAGGTATTCATGTGCTTTTTCTGTTGAAAATTCTTTAAATGAATTTATTAAAGTGTTTTTTCCGGTAAATGCTACTTGATTAATCATTTTTTGTCCTTCTTTATTTTTTATCTAATTGTACACAGTTATATGAAGTTCGTGAAGAAAATTTTTTGTCATATTTTATAGATTTTGCTTAACAATAGTTTATATAATATGGTGTAAAATTTACACTTGTTATTGACAATGTGTTGATATAGCAGTATAATCAGGATGTAAAGAGAATTATCTGCTGAATGAATTGTAAATTTTGTTAGGAAAAAGAAATGAATGTACCCCAAATTGATAGTAGTATAACTTATACTCAAAAATACTCTAAAAATAATGCTAAAATGCGTAAACATCCTAATAAATCACAAGAAATGACTTATTCTAGTGCAACAAGTAATGCCTTGAAATCTGCAGGTGCTTGGTTTGGTTTTGGTGTAGGATTAGATTTGATATCTCGAAAATTTCCATTATCAAAATCTCCAACAAAAAATTCAATTATGACTAACGGCATAATTGCAGGAATCGCAGGGTTGTTTACTTTAATTCATGATTTATGGATTAAACATAAAAGTTAGTAGTATATTGAAAAATAAAATAACCCTGATAAAATTTTCGGAATACCAATATTAGCTTTTCAACTTCTAATAATAAAGAAAAGCGTCGAATCTCGGCGCTGTGCGATTATTTGGTATAATAAATATTTAGGATGCTACGCACTTTAAACAAGTGCATACTTTTGTTTAAAATCATCATAAGTTTGGCTAAATTCTTTATTGTCGTATGATTTTAACTGTTTTAAGAATTCATGTTTATCCAAACCTGCATTATGAGCTTTTAAAACTGATGCTGCAATATTTGAACAATGGTCCGAAATTCTTTCAAAATCGTTAAATAATTCAGAAATTATAAAATCCAATTCAATCGGACATTCACCGTATTGAATCCTTTTGATATGGCGGTTTTTTGCTTTTACAACAAGTCTGTCAATTACCTGCTCCAAAGGTTCTACCTTCAATGCAACAGTTGAACTGTTATGCGAATAAGCTTCTGTTGTTAAGAATAAAACTTCTAAAATTGCACCAACAATTATCCTCAGGTCTTCAACCAATTCAGGTGGAAATTCAAGATTTTTGTTTTTCTTTTGTTCTGCAATATTTAGGATATTTATTGCGTGATCGCCAATTCTTTCATAATCACCAATTATCAAAAGTAATCTGGCAATTGCATTACTTGTATCTTCAGACAACTCTTTGTTGGAAGCTTTAATTAAGTAAGATTCCAATTTATCTTCATATCTGTCAATACGTTCTTCGTTTTTATTTATAACATCTGCTTTGCGATATTGATAGTTTTTCAATTGCTTTGTTGCATATAGAACATTATTTTTGACGATTTTTGCCATTTTTATAACTTTTTGATTAACTTCAATAACAGCAAGTTCAGGAGAACGCAAAAGTCGTTCGTCCAAAAAAACTTCATCTTTTTCATTTTTAGAATCTTTTATTACAACATTTGCAATATCTTCCAACTGTTTAATAAATGGGAACAACAAAATTGTTGTACAAATATTAAATGTTGAGTGGAGTATTGCAATTCCTGCAGGATTAATATTTTCACTCATAAACGGCAGGTTGAAAATAAGTTTAACTAACTGATATGCAGATAAAAATACTGCAGTACCGATTATATTAAATGTAACATGCACAACTGCAACTTTTCGAGCATTGGAGTTTACTCCGATACTTGAAATTATTGCTGTGATACAAGTTCCGATATTTTGTCCCATAATTATCGGTAATGCCATAGAATATGTCATATCGACTTTCATCACAAGGGCTTGCAACATTCCGACAGATGCTGCCGAACTTTGAATAATGGCAGTTATAACAGCACCAACAATAACCCCAAACAGTGGATTATTAAATAGTGTCAATAAGTCTATAAACTTTTGAGAATGTGAAAGCGGTTCCATTGATGTACTCATAAAAATCATACCTGTCATCAATATTGAAAACCCTAAAAATACACTTCCGATATTTTTGTTTTTGTTACTACGTGCTGCAAAAATCATAATCACACCAATCAATGCCAAGACCGGAGTAAAAGATTCTGGTTTAAACAACCTTACAAATATATTATCACTCTGAATCCCAGATAAACTCAAAATCCACGCAGTTATTGTAGTTCCAATATTAGAACCCATAATAACTCCAATAGCTTGAGATAATTTCATTATGCCTGAATTAACTAAACCCACAAGCATAACAGTAACAGCTGAAGAACTTTGGACAATTGCCGTAATCCCAGCCCCAAGTATAAGTCCTTTTGTCGGACTTGAAGTCATTGTTTTTAGGATTTTTTCAAGCTTTCCGCCAGCAATTTTTTCTAAGCCTGATGACATTATATAAATCCCATACAGGAAAAATGCTAATCCGCCCAACAACTGTAATATACAAAATATATCAAATTTTTCCATTTTATTTTCCTATTCCAAAATTTAAGGCAGACTATATAAAATAGCCTGCCTTTATTATTTATCCTTTAAAATGCGCTAATACAATCATTAACACAACTACCGCAACCGCAAAAATCAAGGTACTTAAAACACCTGTTCCTTTTGTTTCCGAGTAACCTGTTTTTGGCGCGTGATTTGTTTCTTTTATTTCATTTGACATTTTATTATTTCTCCTATTTTAAAAATCTTAAATATATGTATACAGTACTAATAACAAGGGATATTGCGACAATCGCAACACCATATTTCAAAAATCTCATAAATGAAATAGGATGACCTTCCTTGTTAGCGTTTTCAGAAACGATAACGTTAGCAGCAGCACCGATAATTGTCATGTTTCCACCAAGACAAGCTCCTAAGGATAATGCCCACCACAAAGGAAATGCATAAGCCTGTCCCATTGTTTTTTCTATTTCTACAATCATTGGAGCCATAGTTGCTGTGTATGGAATATTATCAATAATCCCTGAAATTACACCGGATGCCCACAATATAATCATTGAAGTTGCAGCCTGACTTCCTTGGGTTACTTTTAGTATCCATTCTGCCATCAATCTGATTCCGCCAGAAGCTTCCAAGCCACCGATAATTATAAACAAGCCGATAAAGAAGAATATTGTATTCCACTCAACGTCTTTTAATATATCAGAAGGTTTTTCAAAGATTAGCAAAAATGAAGCACCAAGCATTGCGACTACACAAGTTTCAATATGAATAGCATCATGTAGCATAAATCCCAAGATTACTAAAGCCAAAATGATAGTTGAGCGAATCATCAAATTCTTATCAACGATTGAATGGCTGTTATCTATTTGCGCAATTGCATTCATCTTATCTTCACTTGCAACAAGTTTCTTGCGAAAAATAAATGAAAGTAAACTTAAAACCACTACTATTATCACCAATACAACAGGGGTTAGTTCTTTTAAAAAGTCCATAAAAGATAATCCACCTGCACTACCGATAATTATATTTGGAGGGTCGCCAATCAGTGTAGCAGTTCCACCAATATTAGATGCGAAAATTTCCGTCAATAAGTATGGAATTGGGTCTACATCTAATTTTTTAGCAATTGCAAATGTTATTGGCATAACCAAAATAACAGTGGTTACGTTATCTAAAAAAGCACTTGTCACCGCAGTAAAAGCTCCCAGTGCAAATAAAATTTTAATCGGATGGCCTTTTGTGAATTTTAATAATTCATTGGCTATCCAATTAAAAACACCGCTACGTGTTGTAATTGAAACAATTACCATCATTGAAACAAGTAAAAATATTACATTAAAATCAATAAAATTAATAAAATAATGTGGATTTATTAAGCCATTTACGACTTTTGTCTGACTAACCAATCCCAACACAATGGTGATTGCTGCGCCCAAAAGTGCTATTGTAACTTTTGGGATTTTTTCAAGTGCGATAAATATATACGCAACAATCAATAATCCCGCAGATAACATTACACTGTGAGCAGCTACAAAACTACTTAACATAAGATTTTCCTCTTTCAGCTATTGCACAAGCAATTGCAAGTGCTGTTTCCATATCACAGTTATTATTAGATTTTTTCGGTAAAGGTTTATCTTCTTCATTTTTTTCAGGAAAATATTTGCCAATGAATCCGAGAATTTTAGAATTCAAATTCATTACAACAATCATTATTGAAATAAAGAAGTACACAACACCCATACCGATAATCATAAGAAGGATACCTTCTTTCCATAATTCGATATTCATATTAGTCTCCTATTTAATTGTAAAATTTTACAAATTGAGCAGCACAACAGATGAATAATTGTGTGCTAATATTATTGATTAAAATGAGACTATGGTGCTCTTGTACAGACCTCATTTCGCAAATATAGCGAAATTCTATGGGATGCACTATATAAAATTTTGTTATAATTTAATGCAAAAATTTGTGCGACAATTTTTCGTTCTGTCGCAACTTTGTCTATATTAGTAATATTGTGAGAATTCTTTTTTAAATTAGCGGATGTTAATTCCGTATTGTGAGAATTTGATGCAGCAATTTGAGATTCATTATCATCAGGAGATACCAAAACCTGATGTGGTACACTGATTGACTCTGAAACTATTGATTTATTGTTAATATCAAACGAACCTACATTGACGCCTGATTTGCAAACCCCAAGAGTTACTAAAAAACATACAACTATAAAAAATATTTTTAAAAAATTTTTCACACAAGTATTCTAGCATAAATATTAAAAAATCAAGCATGCCCAACTTGGTAATAGGCAAAATTTTTACAAATAAAATTTAAAATTTATCAATAATTATAATTGCTAAACAGGAAAATTTGTCGGCATAGCAATCCCGACCTCCCAAACAATCAAAATAATGTCATTCTGAAAATTTAGAAAATTTGTGTGAGCTGTGCGAACACAAAATTTTCTTGCAATTCAGAATCTATCAATGCTTATTTTAAAAAGCATACCTGTCACCCTGAATTTATTTCAGGGTCTCTAATATTACAAATTTTGTATAAGACTAATATGTTTTATTAGAGATGCTGAAACAGTCTTGGATTATTGGCGGCTCGACCGGCTCAACGCAGCTCTCGCCAAGACGTGCTGGGTTCACTTCGTTCACACGGCGCACTTGCCAAAATCCGCAGTTCAGCATGACTAAAATCAAATGGATAGACCCTGAATCAAGTTCAGGGTGACAATAAAAAAATGTCGAAGAAGGGACTCTGCCTGAATGTAGGCGAGAATATGAAATTCGAGCCGTATAATGAAGGTATGCCGAGACGTCGGCTGAACCGATTAGTTTTGCCCTACAGGCAAAACTAATGTGAGAGTTCCAAGACTTTAGTTCATCAAATTAATAAAAATGTCGAAGAAGGGACTCGAACCCTCAAGGCGTGAACCACACGAACCTGAATCGTGCGCGTCTACCAATTCCGCCACTTCGACATCAACTTTTTGTTCAATTTGTATTTCTTCCGCCGATTAGTTTGTGGCGGACGTTGTCTTCGACAACCCTCTCACAAAACAATTCACAGGATTGTTTTGTTCGGCAGAGTGCCACTTCGACATCAATTTTCTGTTTAATTTGTATTTCTTCCGCCAGTTTATTTGTGGCGGATGTTGTCTTCGACAACACAATAAATTATAAACAAAATTCAAAATTTTTCAAATAATGTAAAATTTTTATCGGATGTTGGTTTTAGTTGATTGAAAGTCTTTTTTTTTAATTTTTTAATTTTTAAAAGTTTTTTGGGGCAGATAACAAATTTTATAACCGAGAGTTTCCATGATAATTTCCAGTTCTTTCAGGTTCAGAGTATCTTTTTTTAGTTTTTGAGAAAGGTTTTGGATAGAAAAATTTTTGCCTTTTCGCTCAGATATAATTTTGGCGAGTTGAGTCAGTGTCATATCCTTGTCTATTAAAAGTTTCTTAATATCATTACTTATGCTCATTTATTCAGAATACATTATTTTAAAGTAAGATTGACAATTTTAAATTATTAATTTAATATTAAACTAATAATTTAAAAGGAGATTGTATGAAAAGTTTTAAAATACCACCATCCAAAATAAAATTCGCATTTACTCTTGCAGAAGTTTTAATCACCCTTGGCATAATTGGTGTTGTTGCAGCAATGACAATCCCTACTCTTATGCAAAAATATTACGAAAAACAAACTGTTGCAAAATTAAAAGAAACATATTCAATACTTTCTCAAGCTTTAAAATCCGCAAGTCAAGAAGAAGGCTTGCCGGAAGAATGGGATTGCAATAAAGCTGATAAGGAATCTGCTGAAAAAGGAGCTGCGATTTTAAAAAAATATATCAAAGTTGCTACAGATTGTGGCACCACAGATACAACAGGAAGTTGCCTGTATAATGGGGACTATTACAATCTAAATGGTTCAGAGCATTGGAATTTTGCAAAAGGTACGCACGAATACAAAATGAAATTATTGAATGGAACATCATTTTGGTTTCGTTTTATTGATGAAACAGAGTCAGCTAGGGCTAGAAGTGGCATGATTATGTCTTTAAAAATTGACACAAATGGAGCTCAAAAACCGAATATTGCAGGCAGAGATTTGTTCTTCCTTAGGTATTATGAAAATAAAGGGTTGCTTTTAGAAGGTGCAACAAATACCGAAAATTCATATAAAGCAAATTGCTTAAACACGAAACAATCAGGTATGGGATGTGCGTATTACGTTGTGAATTTTGGCAACATGGATTATTTAAAGAAATAAATTTTTCATGCTATAACTTTAGAAAAAAGGAGTGGGCATGGTTGTTATCAATATGTTTGAAATAGTTGAACTAAAAAAGCAAATTCAAGAAAATTTTGGAGTAAAATTACACGTACATGATGCTTGTTATATGCAATCATTTTCCTTTGATAACAAAGCTTCTGATGAATTGGTAGAATTTATCACTAACTATTTTAAATCTCAAAAATATCAAGTTATTTTTTCTCCTGATGGTTTATATTTTCATCTTGAAGAATTGAAATAATTCTTTATATTTAGAATAAATTTTGAACTTTTTATTTATCATAATCGTTATATGGATGTGTGTAACAAATAGGAGACTTGGCATGAAAAAGGTTTTATTTACTCTTATTGCTATTATATCTTTGACTTTCACCACTCAAGCAGGTTTTGCCGCACCAATGCCACCAGGAGGTGGGCATGGAGCGCCTATGCATGGTGGAGTTTCTATGGGACATCCGCCAATGGGTCATCATTCACCATCAATGCGTCCACCAATGG
>QHME01000016.1 GCA_003258735.1 Candidatus Melainabacteria bacterium | reverse complement strand
TTGACTGGCATGCGATATTTCTACCATCAGTTCCAATCGCCCTAATAGGAGCTTATTTATCTTATAAACTACTCCCAAAATTCACTAAGAAAAAACAATTCAAATTTGATTACAGAGGTTTTATATATTTTTCAATCGCACTATTTGCGCTACTACTTGCAATCTCAGAAGGACACACGTGGGGTTGGAAATCTCTAAAAATAATAACACTAGGTATCATGACATTGATATTTGGCGGTCTGTTCTACTTTAGAGACAGCAAAATCAATTATCCGCTAATCAATTTTAAAATGTTTAAAATCAAGACATTTACATTTGGAAATATTGCTGTAATGACATCTTACATGTGCATGTTCACAAATGGCATTCTATTACCGTTATTTTTGCAAGAAATCGTAAAATACAATGCATTTTTAACAGGTTTGCTAATTTTACCTTATTCAATCGCATCATCTGCTGTAGCACCTTTTGCTGGAAGTTATGCAGGTAAAAACGGAAGTCGAGGTTTGACAATAGCAGGACCATGTATTTATATTTTAGCCCTTGTGATATTTACAACATTTAATCCGTCTACACCTATGTGGGAAATAGTTTTAGCATCAGTAATAATGGGAATCGGTAACGGATGTTTTCAATCACCTTCAAATAACGCAATCATCACATGTGTAAACAAAGATGAACTTGGTATTGCTAGTGGAATACTATCCCTTTCAAGAAATCTCGGAAATATTTTAGGAGTAGCTGTTACAATTACATTATTCGACAGCTTTAGAAACCTTTTAATAGAAGAAGGAACAAAATATCAAACAGCATTTTTAACTTCATACCACTGGACAATGTGCTTTGGTATAGCTTTTGGTCTAACTTGTTTAATTTGTTCTGCTATTGCATACACCCCAGAAAAATCATAGCAAAATATATTTTCAGATGTTTTATATCCTAAAAAAGGACAAAAACATGATAAAACTAAGATTCACACCAAAGGAAATGAATGACCCTAACAAGGCTTTTAACATTTTTCAAAATAAAGTAATTTCCATCTCTAAAAGGAAAGAAGAAGTCGACGTAAAATCATTTTACGCACAGCTTGCAGGACTTGGTGATAGATTTGAAGAATGTTCTCAACGCGAAGTCATGAATAAAAATTCCAAAAGACTTGCGGAAACTTTAGTAAGTTTAGGAAACGGAAAACTTGCAGGAGTTATTTACAGCTTTTTAATAAAACTTAATCACAACAAACCATCCCAAGTAGAGCAGTTGGCATATAACGGACTTGCGATTGCGAAAAGATTCAATGACCCTGTCCATATTATGGCAAGATGTGAAGATTTGAATAAAATATATTCAATAATAGAACCTCAAGGACAAAAGCGTTTACGACTTTTGTATGATGAAAAAAGAGCATTAAGTACAATTTGCAAAAATTATGACAAAGCGCAAGAAAGATTTATGTCAATCACTCGAAAAATGAAACCGCTAGGAACTTATCAACGATTGCTTTGTCATGTAAAAATCAGAATTGCAAGAGCTGAAAAAAGAACAAATCCAAATCAAGCAATTTATGAGCTTGAGACAGCCAAAGAAATTGCAAACGAACTAAAATCCGAAAAACTGTTAAAAATTATTAACAGCGTAATGGAAGATATTACTAAATAAGCGAACAAATTAATATAATGTAAATAATATTGAAATTATAATTTTTCTGATTTATTATAAAAGTGTAAAAAGTACACTAAAATAAATATATGAATGGTAGGGAATGTATGACTTGTAACGAAAATATAAGAAATATCGCGATTATTGCCCACGTTGACCACGGTAAAACTACATTGGTTGACTGTTTGCTAAAGCAAGCCGGCGTTTTTCGTGAAAATCAACACGTAGAAGAACGTGTATTAGACAGTAACGATTTGGAAAGAGAACGTGGAATCACGATTCTTTCTAAAAACATTTCAATTGATTATAAGGGTACAAAAATCAACGTAGTAGATACTCCTGGCCACGCGGACTTTGGTGGTGAAGTTGAACGTGTTTTAGGCATGGTTGATGGTGCGTTATTAATTGTTGATGCTGCAGAAGGTCCAATGCCACAAACGAGATTTGTATTATCTAAAGCTCTTGAACTTGGTTTAAAAATTATTGTTGTAATTAACAAAATTGATAAACCTGCAGCCGAACCACTAACTGCATTGGACAAAGTTTTTGATTTATTTACAGAATTAACAGACAGGGAAGATTTAATTGACTTTCCTTTCATTTTTGCCAGCAGTTTAAACGGTTTTGCAATCAAAGACCTTGAAGATGAAAGAAAAGATATGGTACCTCTATTAGATAGCATTATCGAAAATATTAAAGCACCTGAGGGGGATGAAAACGAACCGTTCCAATTCAGAGCGACAACACTTGACTACAATGAATATGTTGGAAGAATCGTAATCGGTAGAATTGCACATGGTAAAATCAATTCACAAGACCAAGTTTGTGTAATTCACGCTGATGGCAGTCAAGAAAGAGGAAAAGTGGTTAAGCTTTTCGGATTTAAAGACTTAGGCAGAGTTGAAATTGAAAGTGCATCCGCAGGTGATATTGTTGGTATTGCCGGTTTTGCAGATATTCAAATCGGAGAAACAATCTGTGACCCTGTCAATCCAAAAGCACTTCCGCTTATAAAAGTTGACGAACCTACATTACAAATGAATTTCTCAGTAAATGACAGCCCATTTGCAGGTACTGAGGGTAAATTTGTAACATCAAGACAAATCAGAAAACGTTTATACAGCGAACTTGAAAAGAACGTAAGTTTAAGAGTTGAAGACACTGATTCTACAGACTGCTTTAAGGTTTCAGGTCGTGGCGAACTTCATTTGAGTATTCTTATAGAAACAATGAGACGTGAAGGTTACGAATTTGCGGTATCAAAACCTGAAGTAATCTATAAAACTATCAACGGAGAACATTGCGAACCTTATGAAAACTTAATTATTGATGTTCCTGAAGAATATGCCGGTAGCGCAATTGAAAGATTATCAGCAAGAAAAGCTGAAATGAAGGATATGCAAACTTCAAAAGGAAGAACTAATCTTACATTCCACATTCCTGCAAGAGGACTTATCGGTTTCAGAAGTGAATTTATCAGAATGACAAGAGGTGAAGGTATTATGTACCACACATTCCTTCACTACAGACCTTATGCAGGCGATATTCCTCGTCAAAGAAGTGGGTCAATTATCGCATTTGAACAAGGGGAAGCAATTCCTTACGCTTTAGCTCAATTTGAAGATAGAGGTGTATTCTTTATCACTCCAAAAACTAAAGTATATAGAGGAATGATTATCGGAGAATGCAACAGACCACAAGACATCCAAGTAAACATCTGCAAAACTAAAAAGCTTACAAACATGAGAAGTTCAACAGCTGATGTTATGGTAACACTTCAAGCCCCTAAAATTTTATCTCTTGAAGAAGCTCTTGAATACTTGGGAGACGATGAGTTGCTTGAAATTACTCCTGAAAACTTTAGATTGCGTAAAGCAGACTTAACAAGAAAAATCTATAACTAATAACACTAAATAAATATGAAAAACCCTGAGTTCTTCGCTCAGGGTTTTCTATTTAGAAAATATTTTAATAAAAATTACTCAATAAATTTACCTTCAAACAAATCCATAACCATATTCACTCCATCTGAGTGATAAGAATCTGTTGCATGTTTCTTTTTCGATGGAGCAGCTTGCTGAACATTTAAGGTATCAACCGCCTCTTGGATTTCCTCGTTTTTGGGTTGAGGTTTTGGCACAAACTTTTTTACAGGAGTTTGTGCAGGGGCAGGCTTGTCATCATCTGCAGATGTACTACCTTGTTGTTCTTTTCGGATTGCCTCATCACCTGATTCCGGAGCTCGGACAATAACTTTTGAAACAGTTTTACCAAACACAGCATTTGATGCATCTACAATAAAGCCATGTTTTGAGCCTTCCGGACCAAATTGTTTTAACCAACTTTGGTTTTTTATTGAAATAATAACTTCATCCGATGTAATTTTTACAGGAATAGCCTGTTGTTTCAAAATTGCACGAGAAGGGAAACTTGAAATATTTTCAAGTAATTTTGCCCACAAACCCTTTAAAGAATCAGAAGGTGCAGATTTTGACATAGGTACAGGTTCAGATAAAACTTCATCCTCAGTATGTGCAACCTTTTGTGGCTGTGATACTTCTTTTTGAGGGTGAATAGACTCAGAATTTTGCTCTATTGGTTTAATAGATGGACGCATAACTTCCGCTTTTTTAACAGGAGATGGAGGGGTATTGTATGGAGAAGAATTTACCACACGAGAACCACCACCGGATTCAAGCATTGATATACGTTTTTGCAAATCTTCCAATTTTGTATTTTCTGTCAAATTTGCCATATCTAAAATTGAAACATCAAGCCATAACTTTGGATTTGCAGTCAATTTCAATTCTTTGATATATGATGCACACTTATCTATCAGCGAAACAAGTTGATGTATTTCTACATTTTGCAATTTCGCAGATAAAGATTTAACTTGCTCGGCATTTAACTGAACAACAGAATTTGAAACATTATCTCCAACAGATTTTAAGATTAAAGCATTTCTAAAATATTCAAGCATATTAGATAAAATTTGAACAGGTTCATTTCCTTGATTATAAATTTCATTCAAAACATCCAAAGCTTTGTTTTGGTCAGAATCAACGATTGCACCAAATAAATTAGACAACGAATTAAATGACAATCTGCCAAGTAAATTATTTATATCATCCACAGAGATAGCTGTATCAGCGGAATTCAAAACACTTAATTGATCTAAAAGCGCAATACTATCTCTCATACCACCTGCTGAATTTTGCGCAATATAAGAAAGAGCTTCGTCAGTGATATTTATCCCTTCCTTATCGGAAATATATCTTAAATGTTTAGCTATATCATCAGTTGTAATACGTTTAAAATCAAATCTTTGACAACGACTCTTGATTGTATCCAAAACTTTGTGAACTTCTGTTGTTGCCAAGATAAAAATAACATTTTTCGGAGGTTCTTCCAATGTTTTCAATAAGGCATTAAAAGCCTGATTGGTCAACATATGAACTTCGTCTATTATATAAATTTTATAACGACTTTGCACAGGAGCTAACGCAACTTTTTGAATAATTTCATCCGCATCATTAACAGAACGATTACTTGCCGCGTCGATTTCTATAACGTCAATAGGAATAGAATTTGTGATATTTTTGCAATTTTCGCACTCATTACAAGGTGAAATTGTCGGTCCTTTTTCACAATTCAACGACTTTGCAAAAATTCTGGCAGTAGAAGTTTTACCTGTACCTCGAGGTCCGGTAAAAAGGTAAGCATGAGAAATTCTATCCATTTGAATAGCGTTGGCTAAAGCTTTTTTAATATGCTCTTGCCCTACAATCTGCTCTATAGTTTGCGGTCTGTACTTTCTGTACAAAGGTATATAATTTTTATTCATGATAAAGTAATTATAACAAAGAAGAGATAAAATAGGGTGATTTATGAACTTAATTAAACCAAAAAAATTAAACCAAGGTGACACAATTTGTATAATCGCACCAGCAGGTGAAGTTGACGAACCCAAGATATCAAAAGCTAAGCAATATTTTGAAAATAAAGGATTTAATGTCAAATTAGGTTCTAATATTACAAAACAAAAGAACTATTTGGCAGGAGAAGATTCTGAACGACTGAATGACCTTGAAAACGCATTTAAGGATAAAAATATCAATGCGATAGTTTGTGCTCGTGGGGGCTATGGTACAATAAGATTGATAAATAAACTTGATTACAACTTAATCAAAAATAACCCTAAAATATTTTGCGGATACTCTGATATCACAGCACTAAGTGCAATGATTTTCAAAAAAACAGGACTTATTACCTTTTCAGCACCAATGGCGCAAAGTGATTTTTCATCTAAAAAAACAAACACATTTACAGAAAACAAATTTTTCCAAACTTTAACCCAAAATATCTCGGAAATAAAACCTACCAATCCCAAAATTTATAAATCAGGCAATGCAAAAGGATTACTAATCGGCGGAAATCTTTCAACTCTTACATCTCTTTGCGGTATTGATTTTATACCGGATGAAGATTTTGTACTGTTTGCTGAAGATTTAAACGAACCTGCCTATAAAATAGACAGATATTTTACTCAATTATTAAACATTGAAAAATTAAAAAAACACATCAAAGGAATCATCCTTGGCGATTTTTTAGACTTAGACAATGAAAAATATTTTGATGATTTAATTTATTCAATCGCAAATGAATATAATATACCGATTTATGGCGGATATCCAATCAGCCATAGCGACACAAAGGCAACAATACCTTATGGTGCTATGGCTAAAATAGAAGATGACAGAATAAAAATTTCACCTTATCTATCTGATAATTAAAACATCAGATTTGGCGTGTTCTAAAATTCGTTTACTTACAGAATTTAGCAAAAATCTTGCAAAATATTTTCTGTCTCGGATACCGCAAACGGTAAGGTCAATTTCCTCTTTTGAGATATAGTCGATAAGTTCTTTTGCCGGAACTCCGTTTAAAATCTCTTTATGAAAGACTTTTATACCTTTGTCTTCAAACATTTTTTCAAATTTATTTAACAAGAGCATTGCTGCAATTTCTTGTTTTTTGCCAACCTCTAACATCCAATTTGAATCAAGATTACCTTCTAAAAATAAGTAATCAGGGATTTCGTAAACTGTCGCCAAATAAACTTGTTTATCCGAAAAATCAAACATATCAAAACTTTTGGCAACAATATCTTCGCTTATATCAGAAGAGTCAACCGTAAACAAAACTTTACTATTATCCTGTTTATCTTTTGAAATATAAACAGGAATCTTTGCTACAGCCGCAATTTCTTGTGATACAGAACCTAGCCATTTTTCTATACCTTTTTTGCCATGTGAACCCAAGACTATACAATCATACATATCTCTATCACAAATTTCCAAAATTGAATCAACAGTTGAACCGCAAATCTTGATTTTTTGACCAACACTGATACCATATTCTTCCAACATTCGTTGAGAGTAATCCAAAATTGTATTAGCAGAGTTTGAACATTGATTAGCGAATTCACTATCTTCAACAGAAACAGAATCAGGCAAAAAAGTCCAATCCACCGCACAAAAAATATCTACCGTAATATCTCTCATCCATTTTGAAAAATTTCTAATCGCTGAAAAACTTATTTTTGACCCATCTGTACAAAATAGAACTTTCATATACCCTCCTTTTTATTGAAAATAAGATATGTTAAGGAAAATTACATTAGCTAGCCATATACAAATTTTTCTGATATGATGGGGATGTAAAAGATTATAATTTTTTTATTTTATTAGGATTAGTTATAGTAATGTCAGCTGAAGAAAATATTAAACTAAAAGAATATAAAGAGTTAATCGAAATCATAGCAAAAGTTGAGTATCAAAAGTTTTCACGCTCGCATCTTATTGAATTGCCTGAATTGATTAACATTGGAACTCATGCCCTTTATATTTTATTTAAAAATCACAGTCCTGAAACATATAACAGCACGTATCTTTCAACAGCAATCAAATGGGCTATTAGAAACGAAGTAAGAAGAAGATACAAATGGTATACTTTAAAAAACAAACCATCTGCAATTGATGAAGACACCGAAACAAACGATGCTGAAATGAGAGCAGATGTTTATAAAAACATTCTTTCAATCGATGAATTGCAAGATGCGGAGATACCAACCCAAATTAAAGCCAACGACAAAACTCCTGAAGAACGCATAGAGTTTTCGGAACTAAAAGAAGGAATTTTAGAATCAATGAAAAAACTTCCACCAAGAGAAAGAGAACTCATTGAGTACAAATTTTTCAAGGAGAAGAAATTAAGAGAAATTGCAGAGGAATTTAATATTTCACAATCGAGAATTTCAAGAATCATCCAAACAGGATTAGACAGAATAAAAAAAGACTTGGCAAAACAGGGGATAATTTAAAAAATGAAAACAATTTTTGAAAAAACAAATGGAATAGACGGCATAAATTTAACAGACGAAAACATTGATGTCAACTTTATTCCGTCTGATTGTTTGCGCAAGAACGAGGTAGGTTTACCTCAATTAAGCGAACTTGACGTAATGAGACATTATAAAGAATTGTCAGACCTTAATTTTTGTATTGAAAAAGGATTTTATCCGTTAGGGTCTTGTACTATGAAATATAATCCAAAAATCAATGAATTTTTATCATCTCTTGATGGTTTCAACATTCACCCAAATTCTCCTGATGAAATGGCACAAGGCTCACTAAAACTTATGTATAACTTGCAAAATGCGTTGTTAAAAGTTACAGGAATGGATGCAATTACACTTCAACCATCAGCAGGTGCACATGGTGAAATGACCGGCATGATGATTATCAAAAAGTATTTTGATACTATCGGTGAAAAAAGAACAAAAGTTATAATTCCGGATTCTGCTCATGGTACAAACCCTGCAAGCGCTAGAATGAGCGGATTTGATATTATTGAAATCAAATCAAACGCAAAAGGACAAGTTGATATTGATGCATTAAAAGCCGTTTTAGATAAAGATGTTGCAGCAATTATGATGACAAACCCAAATACATTGGGAATTTTTGAAGAACAAGTTGAAGAAATTTCTAAAATCATGCACGAAAATGGCTCATTGTTGTATTATGATGGCGCAAATTTCAATGCAATTATGGGATATACAAACCCAAAACTTATGGGATTTGATGTTGTGCACTTGAACTTACATAAGACTTTTTCAACACCACATGGTGGTGGAGGTCCGGGAGCTGGGCCTGTTGCAGTTGTAGAAAAGCTAAAAGACTTTTTACCTACACCTGTTATAGATTTTGATGGTAAGAAATATTTCAGAAATTATAATGTAAAGCATTCTATTGGCAGCGTTAAAGATTTTTGTGGGAATTTTTCAGTTCTTGTAAAAGCTTATGCTTATATACTTATGATGGGCAAAAACTTGAAACACGCATCAGAAAATGCTGTACTAAATGCAAATTATTTGAAAGAAAAACTAAAAAAATATTACGACTTACCTTATGATGAGCCTTGCATGCATGAATTTGTATTGTCCGGAGAACGTCAAAAACATGAAAGCGGAGTGTCTACTCTAAATATAGCTAAGGCTTTGATGGATGGAAATACTCATCCTCCAACAGTCTACTTCCCACTTATCGTTCATGAGGCTATAATGATTGAACCGACAGAATCTGAGAATAAAGAAATATTAGATGAATTTGTGGACACTATGATTCTAATTGCACAGGAATCAAAAACGAATCCTGAAAAGATTTTGTCTGCTCCGCATACAACTCATGTCAAAAAAATTGATGAAGTTACGGCAGCAAGACACCCTGATTTAAAATACATTAAGGAAATATAAATATGACAAATAAAACAGAACAAAAGAAAAGAAAAATATCTTTCCCACACATGGGAACAATCAGTTACGCATGGGCTGCAGCCCTTAGAATTATCGGATGCGAGCCTTACATTGAACCATATACAAGCAAAAAAGCACTTTCATTGGGTACAAAACACGCGCCTGAAGCAATTTGTCTGCCATATAAACTTATTCTGGGCAACTTTATTGAAGCAATTGAAGGAGGAACAGACTACGTTGCAATGATTACATCTCCTGGATGTTGCAGATTAGGCGAATATGGCAAATGTATAGAAAATGCTCTTACGGATTTAGGATATGAAACTAAATATTTAGAATTACAGTTGTATGATGGAATCAAAGGTTTGTACAACTTTTTAAAATCTGCAAGCGGAAAGAATAATCCTGTATTATTTACAAGAGCAATTATTATTGCAATTTTGAAAGTGTTCATCTTGGACAAACTTGAAACAATGCATTCATACTATAGAGCAAGAGAAATAAAATCCGGAGAGGCTGAAAAGCACTATTTGAAATGTTTAAAAATCATTGATGAAAACGACACTGTTTTAGGTTTAAGAAAAGCTGAAAAACAGATAAAAGCAGAAATGGCAAAAGTAGAAATAGATTCTAAAAGAGAAGTTCTTTATGTTGATATTACAGGTGAAATTTACGTAGTAAATGACGAATTTTCAAACCAAAACATTGAAAAAGAACTTGGCAGAATGGGAGTTCAAGTACGTAGAAGTTTGACAGTAAGCAGTTTCCTAAAAGATGCAATCATTCCTAAAGTTTTTAGAAAAGGCGAAACTCACCTACAAAGAGCAGACAGACTTGCCAAGCCTTATCTAATGAGAGATATTGGAGGGGATGCGTTAGAATGTGTTTCTGATGTTGCGTACGCAAATGAGCGCGGAATTGACGGAATTATCCACATCAGCCCATTTACTTGTATGCCTGAAATTATGTCTCAAAATATCTTTCCTGCAATGAGAGAAAACTGTGATATTCCTATACTTCCATTGATTATGGATGAACAAACAGGGCGTGCCGGATATATCACAAGAATTGAGGCTTTTGTTGATTTAATGAGAAGACGCAAAAGAAGACGTAAAATAGAATCAGAAAAACAACAAAAAACTGAAATTTCAGTTGCTCAATAAAATGAGGAAATGTCATGTTGCAATTATTCAAAAATAGCTTTAAAACTACAAATGATTGCATAATTTTAGCAACACCGCTTATTATCTTCTTATCAATACTCAGTTGGTACTACAAATATGCGGTTGTGGCGATTGATACAACACCAAAATTAATCCTTGCAAGCATTACAATATTTGTAATGCTAAGCGGATTTATGGCTGCATGGCTTTATATGGCAAAAAAAACGATTTCATTATCTCGAAAAATTTTTGTATTTGATAAAGATAGAGCAAAAGCTTTATGGGCACTTGTATTATCTCTACCAAAAGGTATCGGAAGATTATTTTTACCTTCAATTGGCGTAATTTCAATTTACATACTTATTTATACACTTATTTTTTCAGGTATTGGTTATATTGTGGGCAAATTTATCGGCACTATTGATTTTAGTGAATTAGATTATCAATCAATATTTTTATTTGGGCAAGAATTTGCAAACAAAATCAGTGAATTATCACAAAATGAATTATTAGTTCTTCAATGTTGGTATATTTTAGCACTTGTCAGCATTGCAGTTGTTTCATTTATCACAATGCTTTGGATTCCGGAAATTGTATATACAGAAAAAGTTTCATTTGAAGCACTATATTATTCAATAATAAAAATCTTTACCCACCTAAAAAATTCAATAATCCTGTACTTGTATATTGCTTTTTTAGTTGTTTTAATTTCGATATTAAACACATTTTTGATGTTTAATCCTATTTTATACTTTATTGTACTTCTACTATTTTATTATTTCTTAGTGTACATAGTTGTGTTATTATTTTCATATTATGAGCAAACTTTTATCAAATAAACCAAAAGTTATCGCCATTGTAGGGGCAACAGCCAGTGGAAAAACAGCTTATTCAATAGAATTAGCAAAAAAACTTGATGGAGAAATTATCTCTGCTGATTCTCGTCTTGTTTATAAGGGGTTCAATATAGGAACAGCCAAACCAACAATTGAAGAAAGGGAAGGTATTCCACATTATATGATAGATATTGTTGAGCCGGAATTTGACTATTCTGCAGGGCTGTATAAAAAAGAAGGAACTGCCATAATTGAAAAGATTTTAAAAAAAGGGAAAACACCAATAGTTGTCGGAGGTACGGGTTTATATATTGACATTTTGCTAAAAAACTTTGATTTACCTGAGATTGAAGCCAATCAAACTCTTCGAGCAGAGCTAAAGAAATTCTCAAAATCTGAACTTTTTGAAAAGCTTAAAAAACTGGATGAAAATGCAGCTCAAACAATTGATCCAAATGACAGTAAAAAAATAATCAGAGCCATTGAAATTATATCAACAACAGGGAAAAGCCTAGCTATGAGCAGAGGCAAAAATGAATCAATTTATGAAATTGAGTGGATTGGTAAAAATTTTGACAGAAAAATCCTTTATGAGAGAATAGATAAACGTGTCGATATAATGGTAAAAAATGGATTACTAGAAGAAACTACATCATTGCTTGAAAAACATGGCAGAATACCTAACCTTGTTAATACTATCGGATATCGCGAAATAATTGGCTACTTAGATAATTTATACTCGTTAGATACAGCTATTGAACTGTTAAAAAAGAACACTCGAAACTATGCCAAACGACAACTGACTTGGTTTAGACGTAACAACGAAATAAAATGGGATATCTTTCCGGAAAAATTAAAAAAGTAACTACTTTACCAATAATTTTACAACAACTTTTTTAACTTTGTCTTTGAAATTTGATACTTCTACTTGTGGCGCATGTGCTTCATGAGGGTATATCATAACAAAATTTGTACCGTTTAAAGTCACAAAGTCCGCATTTTCAACCGACTCAGACATAAACGCAATATCTTTTTCTTCACTATATTTAACAGCTTCAGTTAAACTGTTAACTGGTCTTATGTATATACGCTCTGTCCCTGACAACAAAATTTGAATATCTACATATTTTTTATGGTACTCAAATTTCGCATCAGCAATTGATTTTGGCTGATATTCTTCTATATTAACAAATTCCTTGTCATTTAATTTATATTTGCCAAGTTCAATATCAGCTGTCAGCTTTTTGACAAATTCGACAGCATAAACTGGAATTTCACTATATTTATCAATATTATCTAAAGTGTCGATAATCATATATTTCTCCCTTTCGTTAAGATAAAAAAGAGTCGGAATCATCCGACTCTTTTTTGATTATTAAAATGATCTTAATCTCCTCCTAACTGTGACAAAACAGTTATATGTATCACAAGGATTCTTTGATGTTGCTTTATTATCGTTTTTCAGATATTCCATACCTTTCAACTCAGCACCACCTATTCCACTAGTCGTGAACTTTTCTCCCAAGTTCATACAATATGGAGTGTATTGGCTAACTTTTCTAGCTGAACATGCTGCTCTAGCATAAGATACATTAGAAAATGCTGTTATCTTTTTACGAGTATCCGAACTATCTGTATAATAGTAGACATCAACAGGTAGTTGTTTTTCACTATTTCCACCTAAGTATAGAGAATTTGATGTAGCAGCTTCACTTTTTGCGGCATCAAGAGGATACCCTGGATATACAGTGCCATTTGCAGCAATATAGAATGGATAAACATCATCCCACAAAGTTCCATTACCTTTGTCGCCATTTATATCAACAAATACAGTAAAACCACTTATGGCATAAGCAACAGAGGCTTGTTTATATTTATCAGGTTCACCTGCACTATGTGCTGCGGTAATATAATCTGTCAAATCAACAGATGCACAACATCCACGCGCATCATCGACTGTAGCATTTGCTTTATCTGCTAATGCGAAACAGTTATTACTATCTTTACAGAAATAGCCTCCAGCATTTACACAAGCTGCTGCATTATTGTTAGTAAGAGAAACTTTTTGACACATATTTTGCGTACTCTTAGCACCAGTTGGAGTTGCTGATAAACCAGGCATAGATGCAGCCTTATCACCAAGTATCCACATTCTTAACCCATTTGCAAACACAATATTTGGAGTTAAATCTTTAAATGCTCCGACTTTAGATTTTATTGACAGATAATTTCCACCATCAGCTCCTAGCGCAGCATTATACACATTTGCATTTGAACCACCTGAGAAAGTATTACAACTAGAATTAGACAAATTCCAATTATCTCTAATCAATTCACAAAATCTGTCAGCTTTAACAATCGGCGGATTTGTGATACATACACCGTCAGCAGATTTATGAGAACCTCTTGGACAGTAGTCTAATACACAACTGCTACCTTCCTTTTTATATCCTGCAATACATTGACAAGCCGAACCGTCAAATGTTGAATTTTTTGGACAGCAAGTTCCATTTTTTGAGTTAAAATCAGTAGAACAATACACTGCGCGACCATTAAAATCATAAACTTGTTCATTTGATTTCACCGGAGCAGCAAAGCAAGCTTTTTCATTGTTTGCTGAAACTATGTATGATGAAGGGTCACATTGACAATCTACAGTTTCCGTACTTGCATTTACCATATTGACATAATTATGTCTTTCACACCAATCAGCACTAAAAGTAGGTTTTTTAGAATTTGACTGTCCTACATCATCAGGCGCTACATAATAAGTATACGTACCTGTTAAGTTACAAGAGCCAGCAGGGTTACTAGATGGAGCCTCTTGAAAACCTTCTGGTGTCTCTGCATCTCCTTCGCCATCTTCACTAGACCCATCATCTCCAAAATCACCTTCTTCTTCATATCCGGAAGTAAGCGTATAGGTTTTTGTACCAACAGTTTTGGATGAACCATAAAATGATTTAAATCTATTCTCACAAAAACTCTTAGCACTTGGAGTGGATTGACCCTTCAAGTAGTCAGTAATAGATGATAAATTAGAATCAGTTAACGCAAAATCTGAATTTGGAGAGAATAGTGCTCTAATATCATTATCAGCATTAAATGAAGTTACACCATAATCATCACAATTAAATACAGGGTTTTCTGACTTTCCTTCATCCTTATTATAGTAAACTTTAGTTTCTTCTGTATACGTCTCAGTAGTACCATCTTCTTTTGTTCGGGTTTTTTCTTCTGAAGTAATGGTCTTTAAAATATCTGTACGATTATTTAAACATACTTGCGCCCCTAACCACGCAGTATCATAGTCTTCACTTCTTATACTCACAAAATTTTTAGGTTTTGAAGTCACCCATTCCGCATATACCCTAGGGAATAATTTGCTAAACATATAAGACTCTGTTAATACAATTCTACGCTCAACAAAAGCTATAAATGTTCTAAAAGGTTTGCCAGACTCGTTCATTTTATCTTTCAGGTAAGCTAACATTGTTCGTTTATCGGTACCATCTTTAATATTTATAGCTGTTGTATCCTCAGCAGGGTCGCCTTGAGCTACAATTTGACCTGCCATTTTTTCTACAGTTCGATACGCCAAATAATATGAATATTCATCAGATTTTTCTAACTGTCGACTTATAATAGGAATTGTCACAGCCGCTAAAATGCCTACGATGAAAACTGCCAACAGCACTTCCATCATTGTAAATCCAATTCGTTTAAAAGGACTTTTAAATATCATCATGCCTCCATTATTTATTTAATTCTAATATTGCTTTCTCAAATTCTTCTTTACTAGGAGCTTTTCCATGCCATCCGGCATTGTTTTCCATAAAACTTACACCTTTTCCTTTTATGGTATTAGCAACAATTGCAGTCGGCATATCTGATTTTTTTGCAGATTCAATAGCATCATAAATTGCATTTATGTCATGTCCATCTATCTCAATTACATTCCAATTGAATGCCCTGATTTTATCAGACAAATTATCCAAAGCCTTTACATCTTCTGTTGAACCATCAATTTGAAGACGGTTTCTATCAATAATTGCAACTAAGTTGTCTAAATTTCTATGAGCTGCTTGCATCAAAGCTTCCCAACAACTGCCTTCCTGCATTTCACCATCACCAAGCAAAACAAACACATTTGCAGGATTTTTATCAAGTTTTAAAGATATTGCAATACCACAAGCCATAGACAAGCCTTGCCCTAGAGAACCTGTTGCGACTTCAACTCCGGAACATTTCAAACAAGGATGTCCCTGAAGCTTTGAACCTAATTTTCTAAATGTCATTAAATCAGATTTTTCAATAAAACCTAATTGAGAAAGTATAGAATAATAAACAGGTGAAACATGCCCTTTTGATAAGACAAAACGATCACGAGATTCACTTTTTGGCTCTGTTGCTGAAATATTCATACATTGATGAAACAAAACAGTCAAAATATCACAAGCAGACAAAGAACCGCCAATATGACCAGATGATGCGTTATACACCATTTCAATCACATTTTTACGATTTTCTAAACTCAATTCTTTTAATTTATTAACATCTGATTCGTTTAACATTTATCTTCTAAACAGCCTTTCTTTTAATACACTTAATATGAACAATGGCAAAGTCGGAAATATACGTTTAAAACGTTTCGGCTCCTTAATCGTTCTATATAACCACTCTAAACCTAAATTTTGATATATTTCAGGAGCTCGCTCTACATGACCGGCCCAAACATCAAAACTACCACCAAGTCCTATAAATGTAGAATTTGGAAGTCGTGTTTTCATTTCAGCAATAAAAAATTCTTGTTTTGGAGAACCTAACGCAACCAAAACCAAATCAGGTTTTGCCTGATATAAGCTATCCATGATAATATTGGCATCTTTAAAATACCCATCATGAAAATATACGACATTCAAATTTTGAATATCAGTTCTGAGCATTTTTACAGCAGATTCAACAACTTCAGGCTTAGCTCCGACAAAAGCTACCGTTTTATTTTCATCAGAAAATTTTACAATCAAAGCTCGCCCAAGTTCAATACCAGGGATACGTCTAACCTTATGTCCTAAAATCTTTAAACCTATTTCAACCCCAATACCATCAGGGACAACAAGATCAGCATGTTCAACTATTTCAGAAAAATCTTTATTTTTTCTAGCCTCTGAAATCATTTCAGGGTTGATTGTAACAATTTGTCCATGATGAGAATATGCATATTCTACAGCCTCATCGAAAGTAAAACTGTCAACTCCATACCCTAATATTTTAACCAAGTCTCTATCCATAAGTATATTATATCACATTGAGCAGAATTATGCTATAATTTGAATATGAAAAAGATTGTTTTTAAGATTTTGTTTACAATTAGTATACTGCTAACAGCAACAGGAGTAGCTAATGCGGTACAATTTGATGTTATGGTTCTACCAACAGATATTTTTAATATTTGTGACAATTATTTTTGTTTTCCTGAACCTTCTGAAATTGCTGCAAACTATGTTTCTCAAAATCTTGAAAACTACAGGACAATCAATGTCGTAGATTTATCAACAGTTAGAGATAAACTTTCAAATGACCCTCAATTAAAAGATGAAACTCAAAAACTACTAACTGATTTTGAACAAACTGAAAAAATAGATTTTGAAACACTGAAAGCTCTTTCTCAAAAATTCGGAGTAAAATCTATTATTATTATATCAAGTTATGCAATTACTGACCGTTCCGCAACAAGACGCGGATTATGGGAAGTGTTAGAAATTTCAAGCGCATTTAAAATAACCTACCCCTTTAATTTAACAACTACAGCAGTTTTAACAGACACTGTCAATGGTGTTGTAATGTGGAGTAGCAAATATAACAAAACTGTTTCCGACTCCAACGGTTATTTTTTGGCTTTAAATCAAGCTCAAGCAGCCTCTCATCTTGAAAAAATAAAACAATACTACAGAAATAACGTAGCTCAAAACATAGCTCAAAATGTACATTTGAGATTTTTTCCAAAAGATGTAAGAACTTTTAATGTAAAAAAACAAAATAACGAAGAAACGACCTCTCCAAAGTTTGTACCAGGGGCTCTTGACCACCTGATTAAACCTCAAATGATAAAAGAAATTGAAGAAGGCAGCGCAAATACCAACGATTCTGCAGATGATTTAATTTTCGATTTTTAAAATTTGAGAAAATCTCAACGATGAATTAAAATCCGTTTTTATTGCAGAATTAAGTTTTACCATCTCTGATAAAATATTATCAAAATGTCTTAAACTGTCCATCAAATCACAATAAGCGATGAGTAATATTATTGAAATAAAAATTATTAAATAACGTTTTTTCATATTTATATGATAAAAAATAAAGAAAACATTTAATCCGACAAAACTCTTAGCCTTTATTAAAAATTTCTACTTAATATTTCTTAATATTTGACAATTTACTATTGCACTTTGATTTTCCAGTTCTAGAATATAAGTGTAAATAATACAATAAATAAAAGATAGCGTATGAAAAATGTCATTTATCCACAAAATATGTGAAAAGCTTGGCGAAAACAATAAGCCAATTTACACCGTAATGGCTATTGCCTGCGGTAAAGGAACAGTAAGACCTATTCTAAGTATTACAGACAAAAAGGAATCACCGGACGCAAGAAAATATGCAGCATTAAGAGAACTTTTAACCGAGTTTATCGGAGTTCCTACAACCCTTAGCATGGGGTTAATTGCAGAAAGCCTTACAGGTCTTGTTGCGAAAAAAGGAACAGTAGAATTTAAACATGCAAATGCTGTTCTTTCATTTTTAGGAATATGTGCAGCTGCAGGTTACTTTGTTCCTAAATTCTGTAATATGGGCATGCCCCCAATAATGAAGAAACTTATGCCTGACTATGACCCAAATGCAAGTTCTGACAAACCTGCAACACTAAAACCGCAACTGGAAAGTACAGGCGGAACAACTGTTAAAAAGCCATCAGGGACGCATAAAATGAACTACTACACACCGGTAGGTACAAGCAACCTATATCACAATATAGGAATGAGGGTTTAGATTATGAAAGTTTCACCAGTAAAAAGCATATTAACAAATCCAAAAGCTGCGGAATTTGCACAAAATACAATCAACGCAATTGCAGTAGAAACAACATTAAAAGCTATTGGAAGACCTACATTTATCTATTATGATAAAAATGCCAACGGCAATTCTAAAAAATATGCAGCAACAAAAGAATTATTATATCAATCATTTTGTTTAGGTTTGTATCTTGGATTTATTAACAAAGTCAAAAAACCAGTTTACGGATTTGTCAAAAATCACTTCTTTAAAGCAAAGGAAGATATCGAAAAGTTGGATTTATTTGATACTTTCCAAAAACAAATTGATGAAGCTAAAACAAAAGAGAATAAAAAAGCTCTCCATGAACAATTAATGGATTTAGTTCATACAGATAAACGTTACAAATTAGGTAAAGGCGTTCATGAATTTAGCTCAATTATTTCTACGGTATTTATTTTGGCATTATGTGCACCAATTTTATCTCAAATCATTTTACACCCTGTAATGGATTTAATTTTCAAGAAAGATAAAAAAGGCAGCAAAAATGTTGCAAAAACTGAAAACACCCAACAACCGCAAGTAGAAGCAAAAAAAGAACAAAAAGCAAATTTAGCAGTTGATAAATTAACTAAAGTTACAACTCCTCAATCTAAGTAGCAAAAAAGTTTTTGTTTTGATTTAAAATAAATGTAAAAGATTAGAGGATATAAACGCATGGATAATATTGCATTAAAAATGTTTACCTCTTTAAATTGTACTTACTTGATACTCTTTGAATAGATTTAGGGGGGAAAAATATGAGTAATTATCTTAGTAAAATCATTCCAAGTGTAATGATTTCAGCAAGCGCATTGACCGGTTGCGAGCAACCTCAACAGCCAAGAACAACATTGAATAATTATATGGCAAACAGACCGGCTAAAGAATATATCGCAATAAAAAACGGATGGCGAGAAGGTATTGGCGGCATTGCCGATGCTCAACATTCATTGGATTCAGTTGCATACACAAGACTTTTTGAATCAACACAAGCCGCAAAAGATTCTGCCAAAGTTGCAGAATTTAACAAAATCGCTGCAAGTACAAAACTAGAATCTGATAGAGATAAAACAGCTTTAAAAGAACTTGATGCCAAATTACTACAAGAAGGAATAACACTAAAAGATTATCAAAACTTTGAAAAAGAATTAAAAAGCTTAAAAGAGCTTAAACATGGAATAATTGAAGTTAGTACCGAGAATGACTATAAAAACATGCTAAAATTAAAACAATTTAAACTAGATAGTCTAGTTTACGGTCATTTTTTTGAAAAAGAAATTAATGTCAAAGCATTTGTAGAAGTAGCAAAAAAGATTAAACCAAGAAGACCATAATTATTTTTGAAAAACATTTAATAAAAAGCACCCTAAGTCAATGACCTAGGGTGCTTTAGTATCTACTGTACAGTAGTTTTTAAAGATGAAATAAAGAAATAAAAATTATCAACCTTAAATAAAAAAGACCTTGAATAAGGTCTTTTTTATGGTGCCGATGGCCGGGGTCGAACCGGCACGAGGGTTGAACCTCACAAGATTTTGAGTCTAGCACGTCTACCAATTCCATCACATCGGCTTATTCAGTTTTCACAAATTAATGATAACAAAAAAAAAATATATTTCAAGAACTTTTTTCAATAATATTATACTAATTTATCTAATCTGTCAGCGAATATAAAATATCATAAAATATCGGATAAAATTTGTATGAAACATTTTATTTACATTTTAGGATTTATTACAATTTTATCTACCGCAACACCAGCATTTGCAACACTTTTCACAGGTGGAGTAACAAAAGTAGGCGAACAAGAAAGCAATCAGGTTATAGACAGTCAAACAGGAGCAGGAGTCGAATTTGCAAGGATTACAATACCACAAAAAAACTTTAGAACCTACACCGATGCAAACGGAAACTTTGAAATTAAAAAAGTCCAAATAACCCAGCCAACAATCATGAATATCGAAAAAGAAGGCTATAGACCCTTTTCTTTAACAATTAATAATAATGAAAGTCTTAATAATCCAATGAAAATAGAAATCGCAAAAAGCGAGGCGATGGATATTTCTCTTGATTCAGAAATCCTTCATCTCGGAGACGACAGTTTTTCAAAAGATTCTGCTAATGCATCTGACTTCAAATTAAAATCCATTGGTCCATACTACTCAAAAGATTTTATCATGACAGAAAATGCTAAACATAGCACAAATTACCTTGTTATTGGTTCAATTGTCGGACTTGACACAAAACTAGCCAAGACTATGGGGCAAAACAGAATAAGAACAGCCTATTCAAGTCCTGCTGAGATTTATTTCAACGGCAAAATGATAGGACAACTCCAAGTAAATGGAGACGGACAAAGAATTAAAATTCCCAATTCATTAATCAATGCAAACTCTAAAAACCAAATTACAATAAAAACAGGTCAAAATCTCATGCCAAGTGACCATATAGACTACGACGACATCGAAATAATGAACCTTTCTATTCTAAGTGAATAATAATATGCGAAAAAAGGGACAATCAATGATTGTCCCTTCAATTCTTTGTATTTACCCAAATATCTACTTTTTCAAGAAATCAGGAATTTCAATATTTGTGAAATTGTTATTTGAAAGTACAGACTTTGTTTGAGTATTGAATGCACCTGAGAAGAAGTCTGCAGCATTCATTTGAGTTTTTGCATCTGTTGAAGAATTAGAAGATGATGCACCAAACATAGAAGGTTGAGCATTATTTTTTAATTCAAAACCTGTTGCAATAACTGTAATTTGAATTTCACCTTGAATAGCTTCGTTTACAGCTGTACCGATAATAACTGTTGCATCATCAAGAACTGCATCATGGATAATTGAAGCAGCATCACTAACTTCGTGAATACCCATATCAGGACCACCTGTAATATTAACGATAACACCAGAAGCTCCGTTGATTGAAGATTCAAGCAATTGAGAATTGATAGCTTGTTGAGCAGCTTTAACCGCACGACCTTCACCTTGAGCTCTACCGATACCCATTAATGCTGAACCTGAAGCTTGCATTACAGTTTTAACGTCAGCAAAGTCAACGTTAATGATACCAGGAACAGTAATAATATCAGAGATACCTTGAACACCTCTTAGCAATACTTCATCAACAATAATGAAGGATTCATTCAATGAAACTTGTCTATCAACAACTTGAAGTAACTTATCGTTAGGAACAACAATTACTGCATCTACAGATTCTTTCAATTTGTCTAAACCTGCATTTGCTTGATTTTGTCTTTTCTTACCTTCCCAAGAGAAAGGTTTTGTAACAACTGCGATTGTCAAAATTCCAAGCTGTTTAGCTAATTTAGCAACAACAGGAGCAGCACCTGTACCTGTTCCTCCGCCCATACCGGCTGTGATGAATACCATATCAGCACCTTCAAGAGCTTGTGTGATTTCTTGTTGGGCTTCTTCAGCAGCTTTTTCACCTACTGAAGGATCTCCACCTGCACCAAGACCTTGTGTTGAAGATGAACCCAATTGGATTCTATTATTTGTTTTTCCATTATACAAAACTTGCAAATCAGTATTCATCAACCAAAATTCAACACCTGACAAGCCTGATTGAATCATTCGGTTTACAGCGTTACCGCCACCGCCACCAACACCAATAACCTTGATATTAGTAGGGTTTGCACCTAACCTTGAAGTTGAATCTTTTGATGGGTCATCTTTTCTTGCAAAGATATCTGAAACGATATTTTCCACGTTATTTACCTCTTAAAACTATTAACTTTGTCCTAAAACATTTAACTACTAAATATGTAATTATAACAATATAGTATTTTAAATAGAAAAAAAGTACAATAATTTTGGACAAATTATGAACAAAAGTTAATAAAGAAACGGATTAAATCTTGGCAGGAGATATTCCCCAGTGCAATTTATTTCTCAAAACTTTGTAAAAATCATTATCATTCAAAAGTGCTAATTTTGCTCTATTTAAAGACTTTCTAATCACAAAATCTTCCGTTATAGAAAATACGACCTGTCCATCTGCAGACACAACATATTCATTATTCGGACAAGGCAAAATTTTAATTTCATCATCAGCAGAAACAACAATAGGACGTGCTGAAAAAGTGTGCGGACAAATCGGAACAATTACAATAGCATCAACATCAGGAGCTAAAACAGGACCACCTGCTGCCATTCCATAAGCAGTAGAACCTGTTGGAGTTGAAACAATCAAACCATCTGCCAAATATTCACAAACCAATTTTCCATTAATTGCAAGAGCAAATCGAGAGGTTCTACCGGACATTCCACCTTTCACAACAAAATCGTTCAACGCAACATAAGAATTTGCACACAACATCATTCTATCTTCAACTTTGTAATCAGATTTCAAAATTTTATCAACAGAAACCTCAATATCTGCCATTGAAGCCTGTGACAAAAAGCCCAAACGACCCAAATTTATACCAAATATTGGAGTATCAAATTCAGAATAAAATCTTGCAGTTTTTAAAATTGTACCATCCCCTCCTATAACAAATACAAAATCAAAACCTTTTTGACAATTATCTGTATCAAGAACAGTATAATTTGCACAAGACTTATCCAAAACAGATTTCAGTTTTTCCATAACTTCTTCTGAGTTTGGCATCTTAGGATTGTAACATATTGCATAACGTTTTGTCATACGTTTAGTTTATACCAAATATATGAAATTAGGCAAAAAGATTAATTGCGAGAAATAAAATGTAATATAATAGATTTATGAGCGAAAAGCACTTTGTTTATATTCTTTTAACGGAAAGAAACACACTGTATTGCGGTTACACTGATAATGTTGAAAAGCGATTCAAAAACCACATTGAAGGAAAAGGCGCAAAGTATACAAAAGCAAATAAACCGTTAAAAATCGTTTGGCAAAAAGAGTTTGAAACAAAATCCGAAGCATTAAAAGAAGAATATCGAATTAAACATAAACTCTCAAGAAAGCAAAAGCTTGATTTAATTAACAACTCTAGCCCTTAGCCGTATCTTCATTTTGAACATTCGGCAAAGTTTTAGATTTTGAAGATTGCCCATTTTCTTCATACAATTTTTCTAACTTAGAATCAGTTTTTTCTATCTCTTTTTGTAGTTTTATCATCTGTTTTTCAGATTTATTAATATCTTTATTTAATTGATCTATCAAATATTTTTTATATGCTTCTTGTAGTTCAACATTTTCGGTTGCCCCAGATAGAGCACGCAATTTTCGATAATCACGATACTCATCCTTGTAATCTTGATTTAACCCTTTGACAGCAAAACTATATTCATCTTTAATTTGATTGACAGCCTCTTTTCTAGCCTGTTTGTAATCTTTTCGCATTTGCTTTGTTTCACGTTTTTCAAGCTCTTCTAACTTTTCAACAGCATCAAAACTTTCAACTCCATCTTTTATAACTTTATAACCATTTATACTAACAGAGGGTTCTACATTTTTGTCAAAAGAAATCAAGCGAGATTGATTTCCCTGATAATCAACACTCCAAGTACCCAAAAATATCGGTTTTTCTCCTGTGTATGCAAAAGCTTGAACTATAATACGTTCAGGGTCATCTTTTTCAAAACCTAGCGGATATATGTCCCAACGGTTGTCATCAAGATTTACATCCATATATTCTTTCCAAAAATAAACAATCGCATCTCGAATTTCATCTACATCATAATCAACTTTATTGTTAAAATCATAAACAAATAGTGAAGTTTGCCAAATTCCATCTTCACGACTTCCAATTTTTTCCTTTATCAGCAATTTTGTTCCATCAGATGAAAAATCCACAGGGGTCAAGGTTCTAAAGGCAGCATAATTATCAATCGATTTATCTGTAGATAAAATCGGATCAGGAAGTCGCTTTGCAACATTTGCTTTTAAAATTCTATTTAAGTTTGTATCAGCAGTATCCAGTGGAATTTCAAATAAATCACAAGCAACAGATGCACTATCAGAATAATAATACACCGCAGGATATACCAACTTTGTATAATCAGGAGAAACTATCCCCTGCGCGTTAACTAACCTATTTAGGTATAAACGCTTGCCCAGCCTTAATTCAGCAGCACCGGGAGGGTCATTATATTTTACAATTCGATAGGTCGGATGAGGAATGTATTTAAAATCTGATGGAGTCTGAATTTTAGGAATATCTAACTGTAAATTATTTTTATCTTTATATTCAGATAAATTTTCATACTCTTCAACCGTCATATACCCAGATGGTGTTAGGTTAAGAATTTTACCTTCCATTTTGTATTTTTCATCATCTTTTAATACTTGATATTGATATTTTAATTCTCTTGCTCGAGTGTCTTTTTCAAACGGATTTTTTGCACAAGAAACTAAAGGTTTAAAGCAACAACACAATATTAACGATAAAACCAAAAGCCTTTTATCCATCAAAAAACACCTTTACTTAAACAAGTCCATCTTTCATAGCCGTTGCAACAGCCTTTGAACGAGTTTTTACATACAATTTTTGCAAAATATTATGCACATGGGTTTTTGTTGTAGCAATTGTAATAACCAATTTTTTAGAAATTTGCGGATTTTTCAAACCTTCAACAAGCAAAGCCAAAACTTCCATTTCACGCTCTGTTAAGCCATACAAATTTTTACCTTTTTGATAATTAATAACACCAGTTTTAGATTCCACCGGATTATTTTTTCTAATATTTGACAATACAACACGAGCAATTGCAGGATCAAGCCAACCTACACCTTCGCTAACAGCTTTAATTGCAGAGATTGTTTGCTCTGATGTCGCACCTTTGGTAATATATCCATCAGCGCCTGCGGCAAATGAATCCAAAATATCATCTTCGTTATCACGCGAAGTATTCATTAAAACCTTAATTTCAGGCATGGAATTTTTAATTTTTCTTGTTGCTTCAATACCATCAATTGTTGGCAACCCAATATCCATAATAACAAGGTCTGGTTTCAAATCTAAAGCTTGCTCAACACCTTCCATTCCATCAGAAGCCGTACCCAAAACTTCTATGGACTCATTATTTGACAAAGCAAAAGATAACCCCATTCTTGTCATGTCATGGTCTTCTATTATTGTAACTTTAATACTTTTCGACATACAAACCGCCTTTTATACTCTTGATTTTGCAACTACATTAGTAAGCAAAAACGAAAATTCACTACCTTTATTAACTTTACTTTCAACCCAAATTTTGCCACCATGAGCCTCTATAATTTGACGAGACAAATATAGCCCCAAACCTGTTCCTGTTGAACGTTTCTTACTTGTTCCTTGAGAAAATCTCATAAACAAATGAGGTAAATCCTCTTTTGGAATACCGTTCCCATTATCAATCACTGAAAAAATCAAATCTCCTGACTGTGCCTTGACATGAATATCAATTGTTCCACCTTTATTCGTGTAATTTAGAGCATTTCCGCACAAATTTGTAATTACACGTTTAATTTCAGCACGGTCGGCATCAATTAACAACTCATCATCAACTTCACAGTGAAGATTGAAAGATATATCTTTTTTCTTTGATAGTGGCTCAAGTTCTTCATAGCATTGAGTAACTAAATCTTTAATATTGAATACTGTTTTACAAAGTGATAACTTTCCACTCTCAAATCTGTAAACTTCAAGCAATGCATTAACAAGCCCCAACAAATCTTCATTACTTTGGAGCATAGTTGAAAGCAAAACTTTTTGCTGATCTTTAAGCTCTCCCAATGAGCCATCCAAAAAGAATTTCAAAGTCTGAATAGCTGCCAAAAGCGGAGTTCTCAAATCATGTGTCAATGTCGCAATGAAATCATCTCTCAAGCGTTCAGTTTCTTTTTGAACACTAAAGTTTCTGATAACACCGACAAATTTTTCATCATCAGAATATTCATTTGATAATGATGCAAAATTAATCTCAACAGGAATAGCCTCATTATTCAAGACATTTCTGATATACAAATCTCTCAACAAAAATTCAGAATTTTCACAAGACAACCCTAAAATTGAAGATTTAACAGAAGATTTCGGAGCTTTATTGAATTTAGGATTATCGGTATATGCAATTTCTTGAATTTTCTTTTTGCAAATAGCATCAGCTGATAGACCAACCATATTTTCACTAGCAGGATTTACCTGTTCGATATTACCTTGTGAATCAATAATAATAATGCCATCTGCACAATAATTAATAATACCTGACAACTTCATATTAGCAAGTGTCAATGCTTTAGTACGCTCTGCAACAAGTTCTTCCAGCTTTTCAGAATACTTAGTAAGTTGAGCTTTTGCATCTTCCAATTGCGCAATTTTATCTCTTAAATCAGCAAGCAAATGACTACGCTCAATACCGTTTTTAATATTCATAATCAAATCGTCGTTATCCCAAGGTTTTTCAATATACTTGTAAACTCCGATTTCATTAATCGTTTTTATGGCATTTTCCTTATCAGCATAAGCTGTCAAAAGAATCATACTTGTTTCAGGATACAATTTTTTTGCTTCGCGCAAAAACTCCAAACCGTTCATTTCAGGCATCAAAAAGTCCGAAATAATCAAATCAGGAGTTTCTGTTTTTAAATATTCTACAGCCTCAATAGGATTGTTAAACACAACAACATCCTTAAAGCCTTCAACTTTCATAAGCGTAGTAAAAGTTGAAGTCAACAATTTATCATCATCAACGTATAATATTTTCCCTAAATTCATATTCATATAATAAAATATTTTTTTTGATTAGACAAATTGTTTACAAAACCGCAATATTCTACACCTTTAGTAATTCGGAGAAGAATATTCTCTATTGGATAATTCTCTATCTATCAAATAAAGTGCAGATTTTTCTGCGCCAAAAGCCTTTAGTTTAGCAATTATGCGAGAAACAGCAGTTTCTTCTTCTATTTGTTCTTTCAAATACCAATCTATAAAATTGCGCGTCGATAAATCACATTCGCCTTCCGTCATTGCAACAACAGCGTCAATAGCTGTTGTTATTGAGCGCTCATGCTTATAAATTTGCTCAAAAACATCTAACGGACTATTCATATCAAAAACAGGCATTGAAATCTGCGCAAGATGAATTTGAGAATTTCTGCCTAAAACATACTCAAATAATATCATTCCATGGTCAATTTCTTCTTTAGACTGGATTTTAGTCCAGTTTGAAAAGCCATATAGACCAATTTCAGAAAAATAAGCCGACATTGAAAGATATAAATACGCGGAATAAAATTCCTTATTAATTTGTTCATTAAGAATATCTCTAATTTTATCACTAATCATTTTTCCTCCTAAAATCAAGCACTATAGCCTTCCCACAGACCATGAATATTACAAAAAGCTCGAGCTTTTTCGACACCCAATTTATCTTTCAAAACCATAATCGGAATATCTTGAGGTGTAAAATATTGTAATTCCACATTATTTTTATCTTTAGAAATAGTTTCAACAAATTGAATATAATGTTCTGGCACCATAGGATGCAGTGCTCGTCCTACTCTGACCTCATAACCGTTTTTAGAAGTTTCTACAAACACAGGAACATGTTTTTCACTCATATCATCATCAGAAATCTCAGGAATCAAGCGTGTCATCGGATGTCCACAACATACAAGTTCACCAACCGATGGCAAAATCACCTCTACAAGGTTTCCGCAAGTTTCACATTTATATAATTCTAAACGCTCTGTCATAAAAATACTCCTTTCAAAATAAAAGATAAATCTTGAAAGAATTAATTCATTAGTAAATACGGTTATTTGAAAGAGGTAAATTTATATACCTTAAAAATCAATTATCTTTGAGTACGCTTTTCAATAAGCAAATCATAACCAAGAATTTCGCAAATATTTTTCAAGTCTTTAAATGTTAGGTACTCACGTTTTAATTTGGCAGAAAAATTCGCAGGCTTAGTATTTTTGCCTGTACATTCATTCAATTTGTCGGATAAATCTTTTTGGAGCATATACTCCTTATTTAACAAAAATTTAACCAACTGATAATCTGTCATATCATTTATTACCATCCTAGAATTATAAATTAGTTTGACTTTAATTGTAAAATTAGTTATATTAGACTATATATAAGTAGATTAAATTACATATAAATAATTTTTATTCATAAAGGAGTAAGTATGAAACAATTAAAATCAAACGCATTTACATTGGCAGAAGTATTGATAACACTGGGGATTATCGGAGTTGTTGCAGCACTCACAATCCCTGCATTATTAACAAATCTAAACCATATAAAATTGCAGTCGCAATTTAAGGAAGGATATTCAATACTTGCAAGAATGGTAAAAGAATACAATGCCGATGATGAACGCGGAAATCTTAACAATGACCAATCCTTATATAAGAGTTTCATAAAATATTTTAATTCGGTAACAGACTGCGGGGATGCAAATAATGTTGCCGTAGACACTCAATATTGCATAACCAGAAGAACTAGTGACAGTTCAAAATTTAATCAAGACGATAAATATACCAACTATTCAAAAACAACAGACTCAATTAACACAGTTCCACTGGATGATGGACAATTCTATCTTCAAAACGGAATGCTTATAACTTTTGATATTACAGGAACTAAAAAAGTCAGTATAGATATCAACGGAAAAAGTCAAAAACCAAATGCATGGGGTCATGACTTATTCACATTTGAGTTAAAAGAATCTGAAAAAGAAGGAGGATATGAACTTGTTCCAATGGGAGCAGCTGGAACAACATATTCTGCTGAAACCTACTGCAATAAAAATAGTAACGACAGACGAAACGGCATAGGATGTGCGTATTACGCAATGAAAGATAATACTTATTTCAAAAAATTGCCATAAATCAAATATTTGTGATATAGTAAGAATAAGCCGTACTCCACGGGGATTTGCAATCTCTTGACCCGAAGCTTATGCGGGGTGCAGAGCCTGTTGTGAGGGGTTTATAAGCACTTTGAAATTTGATAGAATCGTAGATAGCAATAGCTAAGATGGCACAAACTTTCGAACCATGTCAGGGGGGAAACTCAGCAGCATTAAGATTGACCTTGTGGGTGTTTTAGATGTTGAAGGAGAAACTATCAAAGGACAACTTGTTTATAAATTTCGATAGACAGTGGTACGGTTTTTTATTTGGTTTATTTTTTATAAAAAACAATGTAGTTTTCCAACACTTCCTGCTTAAATGACTCCGGAAGTGAGTCAAACATATTTATATCAACAAGTTAAAAGACAACGTTGTAAATATTCTGTATTTATTGCCATATTTGAACCTTCATTCCACATTACATACGTTCAGGTGCATTAACAGCAAGGATAGCCAAAGCATTTGACAATACAGTCTTGAATGCCCAAACCAAAGCTAATCTTGATTTTGTTACAGCCACATCATCAGTAATTACACGAGTTGAATTATAGAATGAATGGAACTCGGCAGCCAATTCTTGAACATAACGACAAATTGTATAAACTTGTCTTGTTTGAGCAGATGCCACAATTAACGGTTTAAATTCTTCGAGTTTTAATACCAATTTTCTTGCATCTTTGACTGCTAAACCTGCAATGTTTTTATCGAATTCTGAAACAAGTTTTTCAAATTCAGTTTCTGAAATAACAGCAGGAATTGTTTTGCCGGTTTCTGTATCAACTTTATCATTTGTAGCATTTCTGATAATAGAACAAGCCCTTGCGTGAGCGTATTGTACATAGAACACAGGGTTTTCATCTGAATTTGTTTTAGCAAGTTCAATATCGAAATCCAAAGTTGTATCAATATTTCTCATTGCCATCCAAAATCTGGTAGCATCAACTCCAACCTCGTCAATCAAATCTTCAAGAGTAACCATATTTTTACGTTTACCCATACGAACTTCATTACCGTTAATCACAAGATTTACCAATTGACCTAGTAATACTTCCAATTTATTTGGGTCATAGCCTAAAGCCTCAATTGATGCCTTAACTCTAGCCACATAACCATGGTGGTCTGCTCCCCAAATGTTAATCATTCTGTCAAAACCACGTTCCAATTTATCAACGTGATAAGCAATATCAGCTGTCAAATAAGTATTTGAACCATCAGCTTTTTTTATAACTCTATCTTGGTCATCACCGTAATCAGAGGATTTAAACCAAACAGCACCTTCTTTTTCGTAAATTTTACCGCTTTTACGAAGCTTTTCAACACATTCATCAACTTTGCCTGATTTATGCAAAGTCAATTCTGAATAAAAATTATCAAATTTTACTCTGAAATTGTCCAGCAAATCGCGCTGAACTTTTTCCTCATAAGCCTTTGCATAATCACAATAAACAGATAAATCTATTTTATCAGCATCATTATTCGCAGCAGCAAGTTCATCTTTTTTATCAACCAAAAATTGTTTTGCTACAGGAATCAAATAATCTCCAGGATAGTAATTCTTACGTTCAATTTCATCTTCAGGAAAATCAATTTTTATACCCAATTCCTGTTTCACACGAATAACAAGAGAACGTCCTAATTTTTGAATTTGAGAACCTGCATCATTTATATAAAATTCCTGATAGACTTCATGCCCATAAAATTTCAAAAGATTTGCCAAAGCACTACCCATTGCAGCCCATCTACCGTGACCAATATGGAAAGGTCCTGTTGGGTTTGCAGAAATATATTCTAAGATAATTTTTTCTTTTTCAATATTTTCAGGTCGACCAAAGTTTTCTTTTTTTGAATAAATTTCTCCAATCAAATCTACCAGCAACGAATCCCCTGCTTTAAAATTGATAAAACCTCCGATAACGGAGTATTCAGAATCTTCTTTGTCAATAAATTCAACAATCGCATTAGCAATCATAGGAGGAGCAATACGAGCTGAGCGCGCAAGGCAAGAAACATTTACCGCTAAATCCCCAAAATCCGGATTTTTTGGTTTTTCAACTGTCAATGAACCTTTTGTGTATTCGTTCATTTGACCTAATTTGCCTGCTACTACAGCTTTTTCAATTGCACTTTCAATCTTATTCAAAAAATAATCTTTTAACATATCAACCTCTTTTTAATATCTTCGTAGGTAAATTGTATAATAAAAAAGACCCTGAAACAAGTTCAAGGTCAATTTTATCAAAATGTTAAGTTAAAAATCATATTCAGGAACTACAAACGGCTCATTATTAGCATCTTTATCTACAAACGCCAAATAATAATCCATTGCATCTTGTTTACAATTTTCGTAGGCTTTTTCCGGAATCAATTCAATGTGTTTCTTAGTTCTATCACCTGAATAATTTCCTAAAACTGTTGCATATTTTTCAATCTCAGATTTATCAAGTCCGCCACCATAAGCTTTTGTCTTGGCATCTGTTCCTGATGGTCTGATTTCAATGTATTTATCATCAAATTCCAAATATGTACCATCACCTACAAACTTGATTGATTTTAAACTATCAAAACTTAAACCATCCTTATTAAAATTATCATTTAAGACCGCTTTTATATCGTTCAGAGAGATAAGCTCTTGACGTTTTGCAATCGCCATTGACAAGTAGAACATATCATTTTTTGTTCTCAATGCTTCACCTGTAATTTTAGCCTCTTTCAACTTATTTATATCCGGTTCGGATTCATTATAGTATGCAATATCTACACGAGTATCAAATTTGCCGATAATATTATTATCAGAAAATACTTCTTTCAAATATTGAGACAAATAAATCCCTGATTCTGCCAATTTTGAAACAAGAGCTGATGCGACAACTATAGCCTCTGTTGCACTTTTTTCTCTCATTGCAACAGCACATCTGCCATGTTGAGATTTAATCAACTCTTCAGTGCCCATAATCATTCCGCCAGATTCTTCACCGCCAAATAAAAGTCTTGGATTTATCCCTAAATCAATTGAATTACCAAAAACATCATCAACAACGATGTTATCCTTTGGATTGTTTTTCAATTTCAATTCAACTTTTTTCATAATATTAGCAATTTCTTTAAACCCAACAGGAACATTAACAACCTTGACTCCATTGTTTTTAGCCCATTCATCCCAAGATAGAGCTGATGCAGTTGTCTTAATCATAAATCTTGGGTGATTTTCCCATAAACCTTGAACTTTCAATTGCTTTGCCCAAAAATCCATCAACATCAAAAATGCCTGATTTGCAGTAAATACGGTAAGTACCCTACCATCACAAAAATCAATATAATCAATACCCAAAGATTTTAATTCAGAGATTCTGTCTGAACTTTCAGTTTGTGTAATCGTTAATCTGTCATGATCTGGATCTGTAATTAGAACTACTGTACCGATAGGATATTGCTTTAATTTTTCATCATAATGTAAAGTATCTATTACCGGGAAGAATTTTGTACCATCAGCCTTTTTAGCCAAAACAGTAGCATCGACAGAATAGTCATAGAAGGCTTTTTCTCCTTTTGGAGTAACGTCATATTTACCAATTGAATGGAAAAATGGGTCTTCTTCGGTGTTAAACCATACAAACTTATCTTCAATATCAAGCTTTTTCAACACCCTTGATAGAGTACGATAAGCTGAACCTCCAACATTTTCAATCACAATTTTTGATTTAAAGTTTTTTATCAAGCTCAAATTCACATCTTTTGCTACACCTGATTTTAAGTATTCTACATATAAATCAACACCATCATCAATAGATTTCATAACTGATTCATTAATTAATGGATTATCTTTTGCTGAAATTTTAATTTCATAAGAACCATTTTTGTTCACTTCATCAAATATTTTCTGAATTTTATCAACAAATTCCATTGATTCTTCAGGCAAATATTGACTACCTTGAGAATTCAAATCCTTTGTAGCATTCTTAACTGAAATTCCATGACTAGATGTGATATATTCTCCGCCCAACAAATCCAATTTAAATGCTAAAAATGATGCTAACCATATTGGAATAGTTTTTTTACCTACAGGTACAAGAGTTTCAATACCGTTTGCAGCTTGAATACGCGCAATAGCATCTAAAAATAATTGAGAATTATATCGAACTTCACACCCAGCAACTTTGATAATTCTTTTATCTGCATATTTTTCTTTTGCAACAAGTGCTTTTGCTAAAGTTGCAAGGACAATACCTACCAAATTTATAGGGAATCTTGTATCCTGCGGAAATAAAATATTTTGCGGTCCGCGAATACCTGCTGTTGAAACTTTTGCTTCTTTTGCATAATTGGCAAACCAGTCTTCTAAATTTAATCCTTCAGGATTTGTATCTTTATCATAAGGTGCCAAGTGTTCTTTTTTTAAAACAAAAGAAAATTCCCCATCTTGCGAAAAATCCATCAATTTAAGATTTTTTACATAATCTGGGGTTTTATCATATACACTTTTAAATAACTCATTTTCTAAAACATTATCTGATGTTTTTAACTCAACCATAACTCTCTCCTTTTCAATTTTTCTAAATAATACAATAAAAATACATTAATAAGTAGCTAACTAAAGGATTTTTGTGTATAATACAGGTACAGATTATGGAGAGAGAAAATATGGCAAAACAAAAAAAGCAATATTCTACAAGAAAAGCCTCCCAATTCAATATTTGGAGGTCATTATTCCAATTTCTTGTATGTAAAATCGGCTATATGATTAGACTAAAATTGGTATACAGACTGGAAGTTCACGGTCTTGAAAACGTACCAAAAGATAATAAATATATCGTTTGTCCAAACCACCTATCAACACTTGATCCACCGTTGATGGTTGCAGTAATGCCAAGAAGTGTTTCTTTTATGGCAAAAAAAGAATTATTTGATATTCCTTTTTTGAGATGGTGGATTGACTGGCTTGGAGCTTTTGCCGTAAATAGAGAAAGTCTTGGACCATCTACAGTTAAAACAGTGCAAGAAATCAAAGACAGTAATTGGGTATTAGGAATGTTTCCTCAAGGAACAAGAGGAGTTCCCGGAGAAATCAAAGGGGTTACCAAGGGTTTTGCAGGACTGGCAAAACTTACCAAATGTGACATTTTACCTGTAGGTATCATCGGTACAAACGAAGTCAAAAGATGGCCATTTACAGGAAAAATTATTGTTAAAATAGGTAAAATCATTCCTTACGATAAAAATACAGAACTCGTAAAAGACAAATGGATTGAACAAATTCAAGAACTTACAGGGTTTAAATACGTAGAAGACGACAACTCAGTTGAAACGCAAAACGGAGGTGCAGAATAGAAATGAGCAAGGAAGTACGAAATTTCAACCGAAGATATGCAAAAGAATACAATATATTTAGAACAATTTTTTACATGAGTTTTTTATATATCGTTGTATATGGATTTTTCCTGATATTCTATAATTTTAAAATAGAAGGTCGCAAGAACATCCCTGCACACAAAGCTAAATCAGGTAAATATATTTATGCAGCAAATCATGTATCTATATTTGACCCTCCAATGGTTGCAATGGCTGCAAATTGTCCTATTGCATTTATGGCAAAGAAAGAATTATTTGAACCAAACGAAAAACTCAGTTGGCTTGTAAAAAGACTTGGCGCATTCGCTGTTGACCGACTAAAGCCAGAAATTGCGACATTCAAAACTGTTAGAGACATTGTCAGCACAAGTTGGTCTTTAGGAATTTTTCCTCAGGGTGGCACAAGACCGTATGGAAAACTTGAAGACATCCGAAAAGGTTTTGTAGTAATTGCAAAAAATGCAAAAGCTGATATTGTACCTGTTGCGATTGCAAAGTGGGACGGATATCCGAAACTAAAACCTTTCACTAGACGTAACGTTGCAATCAGAGTAGGTAAACCAATTTCGTACACTCTAAGTACAGAAGAAATCACCTACGAATGGTGTAAGCAAATTTCTGAAATGGCAGATTACGAGAATTGTGCACCAATACCTGAATCTTTAAACAAAAAAGAAGTACAGACAGTTTAGAATATTCATATCTTATTAAGAAACTAAATAAAGCCCCTTTTGCAAGGGGCTTTATTTTATCTAAAGAAAGGAATTTTACTTATAAATCATTATACTTGATTTAATTTTTCAAGTGCTGTTTTAGCTGTTTCAGCTACTCCTGGATCTGAGTCATTTTGAGCAATTGTGAAGACTGTTGTCAAGTCTTTTTTGTATGCAGGGTTTTGGATATAGCTCAAAGCTTCAATTGCTGATGCTCTTACCATTGGGTTTGGGTTGTCTTTCAAATTGTCTACTATTGTAACTGCTCCTGGCAATTCAGTCAAAGGAACTGTTGTATTTGACAATTTTGCAACTTCATCACCGTATAATTTTTGCATTATTGCAGATGTGAACAATGCATAGCTTTTATTTCTTTCAGCTTGTTCTTGTGGAGTAATTTTGTTAGCTAATTGTTTATCAGCGTCTGTTACATCTTTACCACTCATAACTTTTTCTCTTGCTGCAGTTTGTTCTGGTGTAGGACCTTCTAATTTGCTAGAGTCAAAGTTGATGATATTTGTTAAAGCATCAAAAACTTTTGTATCTACTAATTCAGTAGCTTTTTCAGGTGATTCTTTTACCATATTAGCAATTTCTTCCATAGCTGATGCTTGAACATCAAAATCAGGATTTGACAATTTTGCAATAAATGAATTCAAATCAACCTGTGGAGTAACTGTTTCTGCAGGAACTACTTCTGGTTTTGCTTCTGTTTTAGGAGCTTCCGCAGCCTTTGGAGCTTCAGCAGGAGTTGTCTCTGCTTTTGGAGCTTCAGGAGCTGAAACTGCCGGAGCTGGAACTACAGGAGTTGTAGTTTGAGCTTGTGGAACTTCTGTTACAACTGCAGGAGCCGGAGCTTGTGCCACAGGTGCTTCTACTTGAGTCGGTTGCGGAGCTTGTACTGTCGCTACAGGAGCTTGCATAACAGGAGCTACCGGCGGATAATATGGTTGAACAGGAGCTTGTGGATAATTATATACAGGAGCTTGTGGATATGTATAATATGGCATTGTAGTTTGTGCATATTGTGCATTATTAGCAGGAGCCCCTACTGTTGGATTGTTAATTTCAATGTTTACTGCATTTAATTTCGGTTGTTGTTGGGGTACAGGCATATATGTTGTCTGTTGTTGTACCATGTATGGATTTGTGATTGGTACACTTGGAATTTGATTCATAAGTTTTTCCTTTCCTACATAAAATTGAGTCTATTACCATTCTACCGTTTAAATACCTATGAAGGAAAAATATTGCTAAAATTGCCTTATATTTTAATAAAACTTTACATTAAAAGTTAAAAAGCCCACTATTACTGGATTTTAAATATTACATTTTTTTACACGTTATTTTATTGGAAACCAACAAATTTTTATGCTAAAATTGTATTGTTAGGATATAAAAAGTGGTCGAAACACTATATATACTTTGAGGATATAGATGAAGATAGATAGAAATAAAAAAAATCCTATGCGCAAAGCTTTCGGAAAAACTTTAGCGCAAATTGGGGAAGTTAATGAAAAAATTGTTGTCATGGATGCTGATTTGGCATGCTCAACACAAACTAAGATTTTTGCAGAAAAATTTCCGAACAGATTTTTTGACTGTGGTATTGCAGAACAAGACATGGTAGCAACTGCAGCAGGCTTAGCATCACAAGGCAAGATACCTTTTGCTGCAAGTTTCGCAGTATTTGCAACAGGCAGAACTTATGACCAAATAAGAAATGCCATCTGCTATCCCAAATTTAATGTCAAAATAATCGGTACTCATGGAGGTATCACTGTCGGTGAAGATGGTGCAACCCACCAAGCTCTTGAAGATGTTGCATTGATGCGCAACCTTCCAAACATGACAGTAATTGTTCCTGCTGACAGCAAAGAATGCGAGGAAGCTGTAAAATTTGCAGCAGAGCATGACGGACCTGTTTATATAAGGGTTGCAAGAAGTAGCGTACCTGATGTTTTTGATAATACATACAAATTTAATCCACTCCATGCGGTTATTACCAAAGAGGGAAAAGATATCTCGATATTCACAAACGGTGAAACTCTTGCGGAATGTCTGCTTGCTGCAGATGAACTTGAGAAAGAAGGAATTTCAGCTGAAGTCATCAATATTCCTGTAGTTAAGCCACTTGATACAAAAACCGTTATAGAAAGCGTTTCTAAGACAGCTCTAGCCGTAACAGTAGAAAATCATTCAATAATTGGCGGACTTGGTTCTGCAATTTGTGAAGCTTGTTGTGAAAACGTACCAACGAAAATCAAAAGAATTGGTGTTAACGATGAATTTGGACAAAGCGGAACTGCAGATGAACTAATGAAATATTATAAATTAGACTCAGAAAGTTTGGCTGAAAGAATTAAAAGTTTTTATAAAGAAAATAAATAAACAAGGAAATTAATAATGATAACATTTCAAAATGTCACAAAAAGATACAAAAATGACCATTATGCATTAAAAAATGTAAGCTTGGAAATCCATTCAGGTGAATTTGTATTCATTGTAGGGGCATCTGGTGCAGGTAAATCTACATTGATGAAATTACTTTACAGTGAAGAAAAACCAACTAGTGGTGTTATTTCTATTGGTGGATTAAATATTGCAAATATTGCAAATAACAAGATTCCCAACCTAAGAAGATGCATGGGAATTGTATTTCAAGATTACAAACTACTACAAAACCAAAGTGTGTACGATAATGTAGCTTATGTTATCCGAACAATGGGAATTAGTAGCAAAGAAATTGATGCCAGAGTAAACGGAGCATTAAAAATTGTTGGTTTGCACGAAAAAATGCGCGCAAAACCTTCTGAATTATCAGGAGGCGAACAACAAAGGGTAGGTATTGCAAGAGCCATCGTAAATGGACCACCATTATTAATTGCCGATGAGCCTACAGGAAACCTTGATCCGAAAAACTCAATGGAAATTATGCAAATTCTTGACCAAATTAACCAAAGAGGTATTACGGTTATTGTATCAACACACGATAACGCAATGGTTGATTATTTTAGAAAAAGAGTTATCACCTTGGACCAAGGTGAAATAGTAAGAGACATACAAGCAGGTACTTATGAATAAAAATTTAAAATCAAATGTAAAAAAACACATACCTAAAGATTGGCTATGTGAGTTAAGGATATTATATAGACTTGGGAAAGAAACCTTAGGCGACATCATTAGAACAGGTTGGGTTAACGTGGTTATAATAACCACAATGGCTGCAATTTTGATGATATTTGGAGCTTGTTTTAGAACGGCATTATCTATTTCTGCTTTTTCTAAAGAATTAGGAAGTGCACTAGAAATCTCTGTATACTTAAAAAATCATGCGGAAGTAAGTGAAGTAAAAAAAGAAATTCAACAAATTGAACATGTCGAAACAATTACAGTAATTCCAAAAACTGAATCTTGGTCCAAATTAAAAACAGAAATGAGTTTGCCAAATATTGAAAATCCTCTGCCTGATACACTTCATGTAAAAGTAGATTCACCTGAAAGTCTACAACCGGTGTTTGACAACATTAAGAAAATCAGAGCGGTTGAAGATATGAGTTATGCCAAAGACTTAGCCGCAAAAATCGAACTGGTAAACCATGTTCTAAAAACGATTACACTTATTGTAATAGCAATAATGGCACTATTAACAATAACTATTATCAACAACACAATTCAATTGGTTATTCAATCAAGAAAAGAAGAAATCGAAATCATGAGACTAATGGGCGTAAGTAACTGGTACATAAGATTTCCATTCATTATGCAAGGTGCATTTTATGGTTTCACAGGTTCATTATTAGCAATGTTTCCTTTGAATTATATCCAAAACGGACTTGTTAATGTGCATAAATTCTTTATGATTCCATCACCGGCTAATGCTCAAAATATTGTACTAATTGTAATGTTTTCAATGAGTATTCTATTTGGTGCAGTTGGTAGTTTTTGGTGTATCAAAAAACACCTACAGGTATAATCATCAATGATTGACAGTAATAATATATTATTAATAACAGATTATGAAGAAGTAGCAACATCAATTCTAAAAAAATTGGTGTTGTTACGTAAAAATGACAATATATCAGTTACTAATATTAAAAATTTAAAAAAAACACTTGAAAACTCTTTATATTGTGTTGTTATCTTGCATGAAACCGAAGACGAAAACACAACAATTAAAGCGATTAAGAATATAAAAGAAATAAAACCGGATTCTGAGGTATTGTTATTATTAAACGATATAAACCCTGAGCTGATTTTAAAAGCTTATGATAATGGAATTTATGATTACATTCTAACAGATTCTGAAGACTATGAAATGCTTATCAAAACCATAAATTGTTTCAAATTACGTTCAGTAAAAGAAAGAGCAGAACGCAACGAAAAATTTTTATACCAACAAGGAGTAATTGATAGCAAAACAAATTTGTACCAATATAAATATTTGAAAGAAATTTTTGTTGACTTATCTGATAATTTAAGAATTCAAAACGGTGTATTTGCAATCCTGACACTTGATGAAAAAACAAAAACTAAGATTTCAACAAACAGACTTGCTAATGCCATAAAATCTAGTGTAAGAGCAGACGACATTGTCGCAGTGGCAAGAGGTGGCAAATTCTATATAATACTACCTAACATTGATTTAGACGGCACAAACGCCTTGTTAAACAAAATGCAAGACAAAATGGGAGATGATTTTAAAATTAGAGCAGGACTATCAAAAATTGGGATTCAATCATTTGAAACACTTGATAAAAACGCACAAGACGGATTAATTTCAGCAACTCAAAATAATACAATGAGTATATGCTTAGAAAATAATCATGATATTCAAAACTCTTGGTTAGAAGATGATGACAACAACTCTAATAAAAAAGATTTTAAACTATTCAAAATGGCATTTACTAACAAAATGAACAGTGTTATTACCCCTGTATTTTTCAGAACTCAAAAAGAATTTGAAACAAAATTGACTAATACAACAGTAAGCCAATATACAAACAATGTTGAATGTGTTTTTTGCCTACAGAATGAAGATATTCAAAGTGAATTGATTATCCATTATAACGGTTTTGCTAAATTCAAAATTGAAATAATACATAGCGGACTGGATAGTGCAGAAAATTCAAAATTTGAAATTCCACTAAGCAAAATGACTGAAAAATTACTCAATAGTTTGTTAAAACAATTAAAGGATGAATATAAACAAAGTAGCCAACAAGAAAGGAAAAATTAATGCTAAATATTGAAGACAGCGCACTGGTAATCATTGATATACAAGATAGATTAGTTCTAGCTAGTAAATATGGTGAAGATACAGCCAAAAACATGACAAAAATTGCAAAAGCTGCAAATATCTTAAATATTCCAACAATTGTAACAGAACAATATCCAAAAGGACTTGGAAATACCGTACCTCAGCTAAAAGAAGCACTAGCTGAAGAGGCATTTATTACTGAAAAGGCATCTTTTTCAGCAATGCTCGAGCCAGCTTTTGCTGAAAAAATTCGAGCTTTAGGCAAAAAACAAATTGTTATCGGTGGAATTGAGACACACATTTGTGTATTACAAACAGCTGCAGCACTAATAAATGAAGGATATGAAGTTTATGTAGTAAAAGATGCTTGTGCAAGCCGTAACAAAAGCGAATACAAAACAGGTTTAGAATTATTAAAACAATATGGAGCAAAAATCTCTTGTACTGAAATCGTCCTGTTTGAATGGCTAAAGACTTCAAAACATCCTAATTTCAAAGAGGTGCAAACACTTATCAAATAATCTTTGATATAAAACAACTAGAAAGCTCCTAAATTTAGGAGCTTTTCTTATTATGGACTATATACAACCATTTCACAATTTTTACAATCAAAACCTAACGGATATTTTTTACCTTTAACATCTTGTAAATATAACTTACCACAAGGCTTTCCACACATACCTGAGGCAAATTTCAAACAATGTTTTGTACGCATTAGTTCAATATTTGATGGGATTTTAACCTGAGATTCCAGTGCCATTTCACTTACTTCACATTGACATTTTTGATAAAATTCCATCGCCATTTTATTATAAACATTTGCTCTATAATCCATTTTTTCTTCAGGAAATTTCGCATATTTTATATGTTTTTGGGCTATTCGTTTATAATTTTTTAAGCGTTCATCCATTAACAAACTTAATATTTGTCTGCGTAATTCATTAATTTTTGAAACAGGCAAAAATGGGATACTTTCATCCCTTATCGAAATATTACCAGTATAAAAGTCACTATCACCGGTTTTAGACAATTGTGTAGTTATGTTACTTTTAAGTTTTTCCAAATTATTTGGAGTCTCACCCTTTGGAATATCTAAAAATACAACATTGTTATCTTCATCTTTTGCAGTCAATTTTCTATCGCGCAGAGTGAAATCAACTTTAATTTTTCTAACCGTTTTAGATATACTCAAAGCTTTTTCAAAAGATGAATCAAAATTGCGATACAATAACAGTCCGCTTTTTAAACCTTCCATTTTATTTGGATAGACCTTATTACCTTCAACTTTATTCACTAAAAAACCCTTCATCTCACCATCCGAAATATAGCAAACTCCATCTTGAGGATTTAGTTTTGCATCAATTTCAAAATAGTTATGAAAAATTCGCTTAATCTTGCCAAGCTTTTCTCCTCGTGACTTTGGAGACAAAAAGTTGAAACATTGTCCACGTCCATTTAGAAAATAATCAGTGTAACCTCTATTAAATGTTTTATCTACATTTGGTTCAAAATCCAAAAATACTTTACCTGAAGATACTCGATTAGCATACTCGTTTATCAAAATGTTATAATAAGCTACAACATTTTTAACGTAATTAATATCCTTCAAACGACCTTCTATTTTAAATGATTTTACACCGCAATTAATAAGTTTAGCGATACTTTTAGAGGCATTAAAATCTTTCAATGATAACAAATACTTATCCTTTAATATAACTTTTCCATTAGCATCTATTAAAGAATATTTTTTTCTACAAGGTTGCGCACATTCTCCACGATTAGCTGAACGCCCACCGTTAGCATAAGAAAAATAGCACTGACCACTGTATGATACGCATAGCGCACCATGAATAAAAGTCTCAACTTCACAAGAAACACTGTTACAAATTTCTGAAATTTTATCAACAGATAACTCACGCGCCAAAATTACACGAGAGACTCCAACTTCTTCAAAAAATTTTGCTTTTTCCAAGGTTCTGTTATTACATTGGGTGCTTGCATGGAGCTGAATAGGAGGAAGCTTGCCTTCCGCAGCCATTTCTATTAGCCCCATATCTTGGACTATAATAGCATCTACACCTATGTCGTATAATTTATTAATTAAAGTAACCGCTTCTGACAACTCAGAATCATTAAGAATTGTATTAATAACAACGTGTATTTTCACATAAAATTTATGCGCATAATTCACAAGTTTTTCTATATCTGATAATGGATTTGGGGCATTTTTTCTTGCTCCAAAACTTTGCGCTCCGATATAAATTGCATCTGCACCACTATTGATTGCAGCAATCGCAATTTCTAAATTTTTTGCAGGAGCTAATAATTCAACACTTTTCATAGGTATATTTTATAACAAAATAATCAAGAATTTGTAATATATAGAACAAATTTTACAATTAATGATACTATTGTTAAAAAGGGAAATTATGAAAATATCACTAATAAATCATGGATGCGCTAAAAACTTGGTAGATGCAGAGCTTATGCTAGGCATGTTAGCAAAAAAAGGTTATACGATAACTCTTGACGAAACAGACGCAGATATTGTAATAGTAAACACTTGTTCGTTTATTCACGATGCAGAAAAAGAATCTGTACAAAGTATTTTACAAATGATTGACGAAGGAAAGAAAGTAATCGTTACAGGTTGCCTTTCTCAAAAACACGATAAAGACTTAAAAGACGCGATTCCTGAACTTGCTGGAATGATTGGAACATCTAATCTAAAAGACGTTGTAAAAATCGTTGATGATATCGCTAAAGGGAAAGAATATGAAAGTATCATTGACAAAGACCCTAAATATATATACCCAGAAGACATTGAAAGACAACAAATTACTGTTGGAGCGAGTTCATACCTAAAAATCGGTGAAGGATGTAATTACCAATGCGGATACTGTATAATTCCGAAACTTAGAGGTAAATATAATTCTAGACCTATTGAAAACATTGTAAAAGAAGCAAATGAACTTGTTAATAAGGGTGTAACTGAAATCATATTGATTGCGCAAGACACATCTTCTTATGGTATTGATTTATATGGGAAGCAGGCTCTACCTGAATTATTAGAAGAACTTAATAAAATCGAAAACTTGTCTTGGATAAGAATTATGTACGCATATCCAACTCAAATGACGGATGAACTGATTGATGCAATAGCCAAACTGGATAAAGTGGTTAAATACGTAGATATACCTTTGCAGCACTCTCATCCTAGAGTGCTAGAATCCATGAGACGTCCTGTTATGGATTATAGAAAACTCGTTGCAAAAATTAGAGAAAGAATCCCTAATGTATCTGTCAGAACCTCGCTAATTGTAGGTTATCCTGGAGAAACTGAAGAAGAATTTGAGGATTTGTATCAATTTGTAAAGGATGTCAAATTTGACAGAATGGGAGCTTTTGAATATTCAAGAGAAAAAGGAACATACTCTGACAAGCTAAAAGGGCATTTGAGCGAAAAAGTAAAAAGAGAAAGAAGAGATAGGTTGATGAAATTACAACAACAAATCTCTCTTGAAAACAACGAAAAATATATAGGTTCAACCATAAAATGTATCGTTGAGGGATACACTGATGACGAAATTGTCATATTAAGATCAGAACATGATGCACCGGAAATTGATGGAGTTGTTTATGCAAAATCAAATGAACCGGTCGTTCCTGGTGATATAGAAGAGGTCAAAATTACGCGCGCAGATGAATACGATTTATTTGGTGAAATTGTATAAAATAAAGAGGAATTATGGAATATATAGAAAATAAAGAACTTGAAGAAAAAGAGATAAAAGGCATTTTTACAGATATGATAAAATACTTTCCGTCTAAACTTTGCGGAATGTTTGGCAATATGATAACCGTACCGATTTATACAAGCTTGTTTTCACAAGAACAGTACGGCTTATACACAATTTCAATTGCAATGTTATCATTCCTTTGTATCATTTTTTCAGATTGGGTAGGATTATCAGGTTTGAGATTTTTCAGACACCACCAACTTGTTGACGACTTACCTAAATATCTAACAACCCTTGTTGCTATTCTTTCAATCAACATGGTGTTGATGTTTGGAATATCTTTTATCTTCAAAGACAACTTATACAGTTTTTTCCATGTTCCATTTAAATATTTTCTTTCAGTTTTGGTATTGATTATCCCTGTTGCAATCAGAGCTTTATTGTCTCAATTACTAAGAGCACAATTAAAACCAATATCCTACACAATAACAACGATTTTAAACCAATTTGCAACGATATTCTTGACAGTATTTTTCGCAAAATTCTTCCATCTTGGAGCTGCCTCTATACTGTTAGGTATGGGAGTTTCAATATCACTAATAGATATATTATTGCTCTATCAGAGTGAAATTTTAAAGGTTTTTAAATTTCAAAAGATTGAGTGGAAATTTATTTTACCAATTATGAAATATGGTATTCCTATAGCCGCAACTTCACTTAGCGCTTGGATTATAACCCAAAGTAACAAATTTATTATGAACGGTATCAGTGGCTTTTCAAAAGCGGCATTGGTTGGTGCTGGTTATGGATTGACCTTACCTATCCTAATGACACTATTTGCAATGATTACAGTCGCTGCAATACCTAGAATTATTAACTTATATGAAGGGAAAATTGATGTCAGACCTATTATTACGAGATTTTTAGGTTACTACATCTTGGTCGCTTTGCCTGTTGTTACAATAATTTCATGCTATAGCGCAGACTATACTCATCTATTTATCCAAAATGCAAAAATGTATGAGGCTAGCACACTTGTTCCATATTTTTCTTTTGGGGTATTTTTCCTAGCTATGACAGATTATACGACATTGCAATATCACCTTGCAAACAAAACTCATATTGAATTTATTATCAAATTAATTTCAGGCATTATTGGAGTTGTATTAAATATTGTACTTATTCCAAAAATGGGATTAGTTGGGGCTGGATTAGCAACACTTGCAGCTAATTTCTTATACTTTTTACAAAGTATAATTTTTGTAATTCCAAATTTAAACATCTATTTCCCAAGAAATGTAGTCTTGAGAATTGTGTTTACTTTTATACCAACAGGAATACTTTTGTATATATTTAAAACATACTGCTCAAGTATTTCAGGAGTAATCCAAATGTGCACATTATTGGTTATTTTCTATGTTATATACAATTTTGGCAGTAGCAAACTTATAAATATTCCTGAGTAACAATACTTAATATTATATGTATTAATAGCAATTTTGAAAAATTACAGACGTTATTAATCAAGTATGACAGAATAGTCATGCCTTTAAAATATCGTAACAAAATGATATTTTCTTGTGTGCTCTTGCTAGAATAGAAATATTCTGGAAGTTAATTATCGATAATTTTTAATAACGTTATATGAAAGGATTCAAAATGAGCAATTGCAGCAGAAAACCAAAAAGAATAATTGCGGCAGCCCTAACCACATTATTCTTATCACATCAAACAATGTTGTTATCTGTTGTTGCAACTGAAATTTCCGGTGTAAACGGAAGTAACGGTGTATATAACATTACCCCTGGTGCATTAATTAATGGTAGCGACATAGGTTACAGAAAATACAAAGATTTCAACCTTGATAAAGGTGATGTTGCAAACCTTATCTATAAATATGGTGCAACTGATATTTCTACATTTGTAAACTTAGTTGATAACAAAATCAACATTAATGGTTTAGTAAACACAGTCAGAGATGGCAACTTCTACAATGGAAAAGCTATATTTGTTTCTCCTAACGGAATGGTTGTTGGCGCATCTGGTGTGCTTAACGTTGGGTCATTAGGGGTATACACTCCAAGTTCTCAAATCTATGACAACTACAAGAAGAATCCAACAGCTAATATGACAGCTTTAACAGAATCTAATAACGGTAAACCAATTACAATAAATGGTAAAGTTATTGCAGCAAATGATGTAACACTTAGCGGTGGCAAAGTTACCGTTGGAAAAGGTGGCGGAATTATCGCCGGAGTGAATGAAAGCAAAATGACAACATTTGGCAAAGGTGAAAATGCCCAAGCCAACGCGTTATTTAATCAACTTGTAAACACTGATAACCTTAATGCTGCAAACGGATTTGCTAGTAGCAACGGAAACATTTATATCACAACAAATCAAACTTCCGAAAATGCAGGTGTTAATATCTCAGGTGAAGTTAAAAATTTTGGTACTGGTAACATTGAAGTTAGAAACATTGGTACTGATGGTATCAATATCGCAGGTAACATTTCAAACGCAAATGGTCTTGTTAAACTTAATAACAACAACGGTGATTTGAATATCTCTGGTAATGTTAGAAACAATGGCACTACTCAAATTTTTAATGTTCCTGCTGAAGGTCAAGAAGTTACATTTGATGACAACGGAATCAAATACACTTATAAAGTTGACACAAAATCAGGTTTAAATATCACAGGTAATATAGACACTAAAGGTAAAACTACTATTACCAATACAGGTGATAATGGCTTAAATATTTCTGGGACAGTTAATAATCAAGGTGATTTGTCTATTCAAAACGGAATTGCAGGGAAAACTGATTCTGCAAACGCTAGAAACGACAGAATGGCAGCCTTGAATATTTCAGGCAAAGTTTCAAACGATGGAACGGCAAATATTACAAACTATGCAGCTGGCGGTTTGAATGTTGCTGCAGATGGTTCTGTTGACAGTCTCGGAAACTTGGCTATGTTGAACACAGGTAAAGGTGGTTTAACAGTAAACGGAATTGTAAATTCTGAAAAATCTACTGTCACAAACGAAGCTGGGGCATTAACAGTAAATGGTACTTATAACTACGAAGATGCTAAATTTACCAATAATGGTGAAGGGGGCTTGATTGTAAACGGCACTGTTTCATCAACTAATGCCAAAACAAATTCACCTCAACTTGTTATGACAAACAACAAAGGTAACTTCGACATCAACGAAAATGGAAAAGTTTTAAATGATGGCGGAGATGTAACTTTAACGAACAACGGTACAGAATTTAACATCAATGGTACAGTTAAACAAAACGGCACAATGCAAGATGATGATGAATTTGCTCACCCTGTTGCAGGTACAACCAACATCATTAATAATAATGGGAACTTGAACATTAACGGAACTGTAAACGCAAAAGATGTTGATGCTACGACTAATATATTGAATAAGGGTGATGCTTTAAATATTTCCCAAACAGGTTCTGTTAATACTTCTGGAAAATTAAATATCACAAACGAAGGTAATGGCGGCTTAAATATTGATGGCTCTGTTACTAACGACAATACAAAATATGTTGCTAATCAAATGGTTGATCCAGACACCGTTGTACCATTCTATTTGATTAACGGAGAAACAACAATTACCAACAAAGCTGGTACATTGAAAGTTAATGGCACTGTTGATACTAAAAATTCTGAATTAACAATGACAAACAACGGTACAAATTTTGATATCAACGGAAAAATTTCAGGTACTGAAAACAATGTTAATTTAATTAATACAAACGGTGGAATTAACTTAAACAGCACAGGCAGGGTAAATTCTACAGACAACATCAACATCACCAACACAGGCAAAGGTGGGGTGAATGTTCAAGGGCTTGTTAATGCAGGCAAAAATGTTAAAATTGACAACAAAAACAGTAACGTTACAATAGGTGACAAAACTGAAAACAACAACTACATAACCGCTGGTAACAACATCGACATCACTGTAAACAACGGTAGCATTCTTAACTATGGGGTTGAAAAAGTTTTATTAAAAGCTGACAACGACCTTAACATGAATGTTACTGACGGAACTATTGGGCTTGGTGTTCAACAAAATGCTTGCAATGGTTCTGGTTGTACAGGTATCGGACCTAAAGCTGACGGTTCTCGTGATTTTACAAAATCTATCAACGCTAATATCAAAGGAAAAGTTAATGCTACAACCACAGCTAGTACTAAAGATGCTATTAAACCGGAAGATTTAGTCATCAACTATGCGGCTATTGATTCTGATATGAACATTGACAACATCAAAGCTGATGGCAGAGTTATCCTTACGGTTGATGATGATTACGGTGACACCAATACTGGTAAACGTTACAACATGATTAACACTTCTTCTGACCCTACAAAAGCTAATGTTGAAGGATGGGGAATTTCTCTTATCTCTAACGGAGATATAGGAGCTAAAGACAACAAACTTACTTTCAACCAAACTAAAGCTGCGGATGGGTATTCTATGGATGTTTTGGCTAACCAAAATATCTATATGAAAGGATTAGACGACAAATACACTGAAAACAAAGTTTGTAACATGATTGCTCGAGAAGGCGATATTGATGTTGAATTTTCTGGCAACACTTACATAAATAATATTACAGCGGAAGGTGATATCACTGCTATCACTCGTGGTAAAAACTTAACAATCAACAATCTTGGTCATATTGAAGACCCTTCTGTTACTCCGGCTGACTACTTTGGTGAAAGACCTGACGGTTGGGCTGCAGATAAAGGTTATGACAAAGAAGATTATATGCACGAAGTTTTACCTAACAATGTAACACTTAAAGCTTTAGATATTAACAAAAACATTCGTCCGGATGGTGTGGATGTTGATGGTTATTATGCGTATGCTGATTCTACGGTTAGGGTAAACAATGCGGTTTTAGATAACGGTAAATTAGATATTACGGCTGACCAAATCTATGCTAACGGTATTCACGTTGACTTTGGACAAAACGGATTTACTAAAGAAAAAGATGATTCGACTAACAAAGTTATTGGTTCTGATGGTATTCCGACAGGACATGCGGTTAGACCTGATGATGTTACTGACATTGGACGTGATGAACACGAAAGAAATTACTACTACCACGAAGGTGATGGGGATGGAACTTTCAACGGTGAAAAATC
>QHME01000015.1 GCA_003258735.1 Candidatus Melainabacteria bacterium | reverse complement strand
CTGCTTTTGTCCCACCTGCCGGTACAGGAACTTTGAATGGTGAATTTGAAGGTCTTTGTACTGCTTTCGGTGTCATAGGTGGTCTGACAGACGGTCTTGCTGTCGGTGGTTGAGGTTTAGCTGCTTGTGGTTTTGGAACAGCTTGCTGAACCGTTGGTGATGGTGTAACATGTTTCTGTGTTGTAGTTGCCTTTGATGGGCTCTTCTTCGGTGTAGAAGGTGCAACACTATGTGTTATTTTATCTAAAATTGATTGTTTCTTAGGCGTTTGAGCAGGTGCAGGAGATGAAGATGCAGGTTTGGAAGGTTTTGCTGCAGGTTTAGATGATGGCATTGAAATCGGTTTCTTAGGGTCATTTATACCACCAGTTCTTGAATTTCTGTCTGCCCTAAACTTCGTATTTTTATTCTTTGGAGTCTGTTCTTTATCTACAAGAACAAATTCAATATCATTAACTTTTGGTTTTGGCTTTTCAAATAGAGCCAAATGTATACCGAAAATTGCTAAAATTGCAAGAACTACCCAAAAGATAAAAATAGTCACAGGGTGAATTATTGCAGAGATAGTAATCCCTTTCTTTAGTGAAATGGAATCGGTATCTTCTCTGGTTACCGCAGGCATGCGATAGTCTAAATTTTTTGACGGTTTTTGATATTCCGCTGTGTTATTTGAGTTTTCTGTATATTTCCCTAGTATTGACATTTTTTTCCCTAACAACAAATATTTTCTTATTTGTTAATGATTTTATTTTAAATTATAAATAATATTATTGCCCAAAAGAGTTATTCTCAAGGCTAGTCGGATTGACTGTAATCGGTTGAGTTAAGATTAACTCAATAGCTGCATTTGCAGGAATTGAAACATCTTCACCTTTATCCCAAATAGATTTTACAAGTCCTCCACCTGCTCCAACAGCTGTAGCTAATGCAGTTCCTCTTCCGATACTGCCTCCGGCTAGTGGAGATACAATTACACCGGTTAAAGCACCTGCACCTGCACCGATAGTTAAATCTTTTGCGTACTCTTTCGTCACGTCTAAGCTTGTTCCGCCAACAAGTGTTCCTGTATTATCGTCAGTTTTGATAACAGCTGAAATTGGCACATTCTGTCCTGTTGGTGTAATTATTTGGGTAAATCTTACCGTAAGTTTGCCGTTAAGACTTCCATGTTTGGCTTTTGAAACAGCTATTACTGTACCTGTAACAGTGCTGCCTGCAGGAGCTACAAGTTTTTGGTTATAATAAAAACCTGAACCTAGAACCATAGTAACCGTTTGTCCTGTTGTAGCGGTTTCTGAGCTAACAGGTGATGTTACTACCGCACGGAACGTTTGACCTGCCGGAACTGTTACAACACTGCCTTTTAAGGTTGTATTATTAAGCTTAAAGTTTTCCTGTACGTTATTCCTATAAGAAGGAGTTGTGTTTTGTTGTTCATAGCTGAAATTTTGTGCAGCATAAACACTTCCTGCACTTAACAATAATGCGGTTAAAATTAGAGCTTTTTTCATTTCTATCCCCTCCCTAAAACATTTTTATTAATATATTGTACATTATACATTCATTTTGTCAATTTATTAATAAATCTAACTTAGTCGGTCAATGTGTGAGTTATTGGGGTCGGTGCAGTTAAAATTATTATTTGTTGGTCTCCTGCAGGTATTTTTGTATGAGTGCCCATACAACGCCTTCCTCCAGGACGGATTTGTAATGTCGCAGCCCTATGATTCCAAGAAATTCCTTGATATTTGCTTTGGTAATGTGGCATTTTTACCCATTCTGCAGGTGGAGTAAGTTCTCCGCCTATTAAATTGTCGTTTGAGGTGTAGAGATAACCTTTTACAGGGATTTCAAAACCGTCCGGTATTAAAATTTTAGTAATTTTAATTTTCATAGAGGCATTTGTCCCAATTACTGGTTCGTTAATTTTTTCTATATATCCGTAAAATTCTGTATTTCTTGGAATTATATTTGTTTCGTACATGAATAAATCACTTGTTGCGATAAATTTTACTTTGAACCCTACAGGGCAAGTTTCAGTGGAAATTTCTTGTGTTGTAATAACTGGTATAAAAGTTCCCTGAGGTAGAGTGATTTCGTCATAACCTCTCATTTCTAATTGGACATTTTTTATTTCCGGTACAGTTTCAGATAACGCCATTGGCGCAATTGTCAGTAATGCTAAAACTAAGATAAATGCTCTCATAGAAGATATTATAACAGTTTTTTTAAGGATTTCAAGTTAATATTCTTAAAATATCTGGACAATATAATTTTTCCGTTTATAATATATATCTGAAAGGATATAAATATGAATATACAGAAAATTAATTCAACCCCAGTTCAGAATACCTCTTTTACTTCACTAAAAAAAGGTTGTATTCCAGACTATGTTTTTGCAGGTATTAAAGATGCACCTGCTCTTAAAAATTTCGGAAAAGATTATGATGCTTATGTCTCAATGGGAACTTTTTTCAGTTCTAAAAAAGAAGGCAGAGAACAATTGTCTTTAAATATTGATGCAATTGTTCCAAAGAGCTTGAAGGCTAAAGTTTTGTCAAAACTTTCTTTGGGTGAACCTGCAGATATTGTTGTAGTAAAAACACATGCTACAAATTCAAAAGATTTTATTACAGCAATATGGAATCGTTCATCAAGTTTGCTTGAAAAAATGTACAAAAATCCTGAAGGTTAATAGGATTTGTTACTCGTGAGTATATGTTATTACAATAGGTAGAACATATTGATGTAGTAATTTATTTCAAATAATTATTTAAAAAGACCTTGGTGAATATTTTCACAGGGTCTTTTTAATTTTGAATATAATTTTCATTTTTTATGTAGTCAATGTATTCCAAAATTTTATTATAATTTTCTTCTAAGACAAGAACTCCGCGAATTTTAGATGCGTTCCTGATGCCTGCAATATAATATGGATAAAATTTTCTAAAGAATTTTATTGCAACATTTTCTCCGCGTAATTTGATTTCTTCATCCAAGTGAATTCTCATCATATCCAGTTTTTCATCCAACGTTGGAGGGTTTATGTATTCCCCTGTTGTTAAATATTTTGAAACTCTATTTATTAAAGTCGGATCTCCCAGAACTCCTCTACCTATCGCTACACCATCAGCTTTACTTTGTTCAAGACATTCAACGGCAGTTTCAATAGAGGTAATATCTCCGTTTGCAAATACGGGTATATCAACATTTTCTTTTAATTCGCGAATTTTTGCCCAATCAGCATGACCTGCATAAAATTGAGAACGCGTGCGTCCGTGTATTGTAATAAATTCAGCTCCAGCTTCTTGCATTTGTTGTCCAAATTCTACAAAATTCATTTCATCTTGAGTATATCCAAGGCGGAATTTTACACTGACAGGTTTGTTAGTTCCTTCTTTTACTGCTTGTACTAAATCCATTGCCAAGTGCGGATTTCTCATTAAAGCCGAACCGTCTTGTCCTTTTACGACTTTATTTACAGGACAACCCATATTTATATCAATCATATCTGCAAATTGGGTCAAATATTGGGCAGAATACTTCATTAAATGTGGCTTGTGTCCGCAGATTTGATAAACAATCGGATGGTGGTTTTCATCAAGTTTAGTAATTTCAGTTTCAATATTTTGAGCCAGAAATTCCGAACTAATCATTTCTGTAGTTAATAGCGCATCAGGTGAATATTTACGCACCAAAGAGCGCAACACATAGTCAGTAATCCCTGCCATTGGGGCAAGGGAAACTTTACTTTTTATGAGTTCTTGGACTCTATTTTTTTGTTGCTGTTGTGTTTGTTGCATATTGTTTCAGTTCTTCGGCTCTAGCTTTTGCATATTGCTTATATTCGTCATCTTGAACATTTGAATTTGCGTAAGTTGTGTAGTATGTATAAGCATCTTTATATTTTCCCAACGCATCGTAATCTGTTGCGATAAGGTAGTTACAGATAGTAAAATCTTTGTTCAAACTGTACGCTTTTTTTAAATCAGCAATGGCTTCATTACGTTTTTCTTTTGTATCATAAATCATACCACGATAATAAAGTGCGTATGAATTTTGTGTATCTTTTGCTAATATTTCGTTAAATTTGGCTAAACTTTCATCAAATTTACTATCATCGTACAGTGCAATCGCATCGTTTAACTTGTTGGCTTGTTCGGATTCCTCAATTGATTTTAGGTATTCAATCGCATCGGTGTTGTTTTTGTTAAATGCAATAGCCTTTTGCAAATATGGTTTAGCATTTGTGTAATCTTCTTTTTCTCCGTACAAACGAGCAATATAGTAAGCTAAATCAGAATCTATCGGTTTTAGTTCTAATGCTTTTTGATAGTATTCAATCGCCTTATCTAAATTGCCCATTTCGTAATACGCAGATGCCACACCGCGCATAGAGTCTGTTGTTGCAGGTGAAATTGCAAGATAATTGTTTATTGCAGTTTGATAATCTTTGTTGTTATAAGCATCTGCTGCTTTATTTAGGGTCTCATCTGTTTTCATAGCTGAGATGTTTTTAGATGTGTCAGCAATAGTTGTATTTTTCGGAAATTTAGTTTGTGCTGAATATAATGTGTTTAAAGCTCCATCATAATTTTTGGCTTGAGCTTGCGCTAGTGCTAAGTTTACATAAATTTCAGGATTTTTGTTATCCGCTTTTATTGCGGCATTGTACATATAAATAGCGTTGTCAATTTTTCCGTTTTTGTGGAGTTCTAATGCGTAGTCATAAATGATTCCTGCAGGGTTCATATCCGTCATTTCTGTATTTACGTACGATACAAATTCTTCAGGTGTCATTGTCTTTTTGGCATTTGAAACCATTTGAACTTTTAAGTATTCGTTATTAGGGTCAAGTGCTTTAACTTTTTTGAATCCCTCTTGTGCGATTTTTGTTTCGCCTAATTTGTCATAACATTGTGCTCTGTATAAATTTGCATTAACATTGTCAGGATAAAGGATTAATACAGATTCATAAGCCTTTATCGCAGTTCTGTAATCTTCTTTTTGTTGATACAAAGTCCCAGTGTTAATTCGAGTATTAATATTGGAAGGGTCAAGTCTTTCAGCCTCTTTATAGTACGTTAAAGCTTCATCAAGTTTATTTTCTTTTTGCAAAATAGCTCCCATATTTGCGTTGAGGTTCGCATTTGTTGGTGAGTCTTGTAACTTTTTGCTAAAAGTTCGTTCTAATGTGTATAAAAGTTCTTTATCATCAGCTGTAGTTTTTGATAAAACTGTGCTGTATTGAGTTAGTGCATCATCTGTTGCACCCATGTTGTCTAAAATTTTTGCATAAGCCAGTCGCAAGTCTAAATCTGATGGAGCAACAGAAATCGCTTTTTTGTAGTATTCGGCAGATTTAGGGTCGTTACCTAAGATTTTCATAATATCGCCAACTTGTTCAAAGCTGTCTTTTTGCAGACTTCTGTTGCCAAGTGATTGTATAAATTCAAATGCTGCAGCAGGGAAATTCCCTTCAGCTCGTAGTTTTTTAGCTGTAGCGTATCTGTTTTGTGCAGATGTATCAAATTTGATTGCTGCAAGACAGTTATCCAAGTTGCTTTGCACTTGAGCAATGTTTGAAGCGGAGTTCTGTACAGCTCCTTGTCCGGGATAGTATGTAAGGTAGAAAAGAGCACTCCTGAAATCATCGGCAGCTTTGGCGTAGTTTTTATCTTTGTTTGCATATTCAACTCCTCTTGAAATATAAGAGTTGATAAGTCCGATTCTTGCAGAATTATCAAGGTAATTTATTCTCAGTGCGCTTTTAAATTCAGTGATAGCACCAGAATATTGGTACTGTAACAGATAACTTTGTCCAAGGTCATAGTGTTCTTTAAAGTCTGCAAATGCAATTCCATTTAGCATACAAACAATTAGAGCTAGTCTGCTAAGAGTTACTAATGATTTTTTCATGTTTGCTCCCTTCACAGGCTCTATTTTATTACAAGTTATTTGTTCTGTATATACACAAGCGGTTAATTGTTAATTTCTGTATAGTAAAACAAAAAGAGTAAGAAAGTAGGCTTTCTTACTCTTTTTAATTGATGCTAGAAACCCACGGATTATATCCGTGGGTACATTTTTGGTTTCAGGCTTTGTTTAAATGTTAAAATCGTTCACTGAAATAAAATTTAAACACTCGTCGAATAATTTTTGGATTGGTTCTGAGATATCAACTTGTTTAGTCTCAACTCTTGAAATTTCCATAGATGCGATAATTGATTCAGCCTGTGTGTTTTCCATACTTAAATGCTCCTTATTTAACTTTTCTTCGGGTAAATATCCTTAATCTGTTTTGTCTTTTAACAAGTTATTTATCGGTTAGTTTTTGAATAAACTTTAGAATATGTTTATTTGAAAATTTTTGAATTAGGTTAAAACCCTTTAGAATTGTGAAAATTTCTGATGTTACAAATCTTAACGTAAATGGATATATCAAAGAAAGCTTAATATATAGCATGTTTTTCTTGTTCATGGTATTATAAACTCGTAGTATTACTTAAATATAGGAGATAAAACCATAGCTAACGATAATAGGTCATCCCGAGACAGAGATAAAACAATAATGAATGAACGTATTCGTTCTAAAGAAGTAAGATTAATTGATGATAAAGGAACAAATCATGGTATTGTTCCAACTTCAAAAGCTTTGCAAATGGCAGAAGACGCAGATTTAGATTTGGTGTTAATCAGTCCTAATCAAGCTCCGCCTGTAGCAAAAATTTTGGATTATGGTAAATATAAATATGAATTAGCTAAAAAAGCAAAAGAAGCTAAAAAGAAACAACACGTAGTAGAAGTAAAAGAGGTAAAAGTTCGTTATAAAATTGATGTTCATGACTACGAAGTAAGATTAAAAAGTGTTAGAAAATTTATTTCACAAGGTAACAAAGTTAAAATCGTTGTAATGTTAAGAGGTCGTGAAATGCAACACTCAAATCTTGCATTTGAACTAGCTAACAGATTCCTTGCTGATTTAGCGAATGACCCATTGCAGGTGGAAAAGAAACCTCAAATGGAAGGTAGAAATGTTACATTGTATCTAGGGCCACAATCATAAGAGTTAGTGACGACTTAAATATATATATGAAATAAGCAGAGCGAACACATTAGTGTTCGCTCTGCTTATTTGTACTGGTAATATTTATTTGTAATTTCTCTAAAATTTTAAAACTTACTATTGACTTTGAATATTCAGCACATATAATAAAAAACGTAGCCGATATTGGTTATGAAAACTGAATAAGCCGCAATAGCTCAGTTGGTAGAGCAAGGGACTGAAAATCCCTGTGTCCTTGGTTCAATTCCGAGTTGCGGCACCATTTTTAAAAGAACCTGTTAAAGGTTCTTTTTTTGTTTGAAAATATAGAATTAAATTTACGATTTTGAAATTTGAAGAATTTAATAAATATGATATAATACAACAAATGAAAATAGATTTCTCAATAAATTACAATATTCCAGAAAAAATAAGTCCACTTTGCCCAATTTCTCATTTTATTGGCATTTTTATGTATGTAGTATTTCTTATGATTTTTATATACTATTGTACGGAAGGAAATTATTTTAACGAGCTAAAAGAACTTATTGCTATTGTTGTTTCTTCCGGTTGGTTGGTAACTTTAGCTATGTTTTTTATTTTTGTTTGTTGTCCTATTTATTTTTTTATAAATTTCATTAGAGGTATATTCAGATATCTAAAAAATAAAAGAGAGTTCTATTCAACTCCGAATATTGAATATGTATGCTTTAATGATGATAGTATCTTTTTTAAAAATACCTGTTCAGAATATGATTTTTCAATTAATAAATCTGATGTCGTGAGTGTTTTATTACGCGGAAATGTCAATACTTTACACTCTCAAAAGGGGGGTGAAAGTTCTACTTATGTTGAAAATTTTTCGCTGGAAATAAAAACTGCACAAAATAGTTATATTTTTTATCCTAATGTAAAAAAGAAACAAATAATTCAAAGAAAATGGTATGAGTGTGTTGACAATGTGGAATTATATAAGCAGCAAATTGCATTTTATAAGAAGTATTTTGACAATATTAGGCTTGATATTAATTTTAGTTATAAGGATACTGTTTATTAGAAAATTTTGTCGTCAAGTAATATTTTAAAGTTATAATGCTACGAAGTTAAATTTCTAAATTTTATAAAGCTTTTCATACTCAGATAAAAATTGAGAAACTTTCATATTTAGTGCTAATGAAATTTTTTCAAGTACCTCAAGTTTTATCCCTTGACGCAAATTTTCGATTCGGCACAATATGGCTGGGTCTATTTCTGCTTCTGTTGCAAACTTATTTAGGGACAATCCTTTTTGTTGTCTTTTTTGTTTAATAAATTTTCCCAATTTTAAATATTGCATTTATTGAGATTAATACATTAAAAAAGAGCCTTTTTAAAGGCTCTTTGGGGTTGTTGAAATTTTATTTTATCATTTTCTCTAAGGATTTGAGGAAATCGTCCATAATTTGTGGGGTAACCAAGTCACATGATTTGATAAATTCGCCAAATACAGAAACTCCCTTTTTGGCGTGTTCTTGAAGTTCTAAGATTGTTTCTTTGAAAAATTTGGCATGTTCCAAGCCATTTGTGCTGCGAAATCCCTTACCGCCTACAATTTCTTTTCCTTTTAATAAGAATACTTCACAAGATTTATCGTTTGTCATTAGATATGCATCAGTATTATCTTTTAGAGGAATTTTTGTAACCATTTGTCCTGTTTTTACTGCGTAGTTTTTGATACTTGGGTTTGCGTATGCTGCTAGTGGATTCATATTATTCTCCTATTATTTGATTTTAACATTTATTTTAAAATCCCTGAATTTTAAATTTTGTCTGTTAGTTTTTTATTATAAAGATTTGTAACAAATAGTATAATTCCTGAAATACAGCTAATTATATCTTTTTTATATATATACGTAATAAGAAGAGGTATAATTATGGTTGATTCAGTTGGAAAGCAGAATGTAAATCTTAGTATTAAAGGTTCAAAGGCGAAACTTAATACCAAAAATCTTAATGGTACTCTGATAACAAAAGATACTCCAATTTTTATGAAAAAATATGATAAAAACGGAGATGGTGTTATTACTAATGAAGAAGCAGAGGTGTTGCTTGCCGATTTGAAAAAAGCTGCAGGTAATAATACTTTGTCTGCAAGAGAATTTGAAAAGGCTGGATTTGGTAACAAATCAGAATTTGAAAAATTAAAAACTTCTGCGGATACAAAGTCAGGTAAAACAACTATACAAAATGGTGATGTTACAACAACTGTAACTAAAAATGATGATGGTTCTTTTAGTAGAGTTACGCATAATTCAAAGAAAGGAATTACTGTTGCAAGTAATTACGATGCTAACGGACGCGTAGTTTCTCAAAATATTAAGACTTCTTCTAGTTCAGTAAGTACTGCTTATAATTATGATAAAGCCGGTAATTTGATTGGTACTGAGCAGGTCAAAAAAGATGAAAAATCTCAGGTTACTCAGCGTACAAAAGAGTCTATTTCTTATGATGAATATGGTCATAAAATTGGTACAAAGAGAAATGTTTATGCCACAAATGGAAAATTAGCGACATCTACTACTATCAGGTTCGAAAATGATGCTGCAGGTAATCCTGTTAAAATTACAGGTACAACTACTAATGCTGACGGTAAAGTTATGGCAAAAAAAGTTGAAACAAGACAGTATAAAAATGGAAAACTAGCATCAGCTAAAGTTTCATCAAGTACCACTACTAGCTCATCTGTAACCTCAAAGACTTATGCTGCGGATGGAAAAACACCAATCTCTGTAGTCAATGATACTAAGAATAAAGATGGTTCATCTGCTCACACAGAACAGACTTTTAATAAGAATGGAAAAATAGCAACTCAGCATAATATTCAGAAAGCAAAAACAGGAGATGTTCTTTCTGATATAACAGCAAAATTTGAATATGCTGCCGATGGAAAAACTCCTAAAAAGCAAACTGAAATCGGTACTAAAGAAAATAAACCATATAGCCGAGTTAGCAATTTTGATGAAAAAGGAAAGTTGAAAAGTATTGATACTTCTTATTATAAACGAGGTGCAAAAGTTGAAGAGCATTATGAAGGTGCAAATTTAGAAAATAGAAAAGGTTTAGTTCCATCAAAACAAATTGCATATAATAAAGATGGTTCAGTAAAAGAAATTACCATAAATAAATTTGATAAGGATGGCGTTTTAATCGGTTCTGAAATTCAAGATAAAAATGGTAAAACTATTGCGACTCATGACTTTACAGCGGTTGATGGTAATTTTGATACCTCATATCAAAAAGGACGTGGGGACTGTTATCTATTGGCAGGATTAAATTCTTTGAGAGAATCCAGTCAAGGGCGCGAAGATTTGAAAAAGATTATCACAACAGGGAAAGACCCAAAAACTGGAGAAACTACGTATACAGTTACCTTCCCTGGAGCAAAGAAAGTTCGCGAAAAACTTTTAGCAGCAGGTGTTCCTGAAAAAGATATCAATATCAAAGAATCTTATACTTATACAGAATCTCAACTTCATGAAAAGGCAAAATTAGCAGGTCCAAAATATTCAACAGGTGACAAGGATGTATTGTTGCTAGAAGTTTCTTATGAGCAATATCGTACAGATGCAAAAAATGACAAAGCAGATTTGAAAAAAGCAAAACCAAATATGTCAGATAGAGATCTTGAAGTAGCATTACATGTTAGAGGCGTTAATAAGGATAATTTAAGCGGTGGTAAAGCTGGCGATGCTGTATTTATGCTGACCGGTCGTGAAACTCAGGAGTATCAGAGAACTCCAAATAGTAATTCTACAGATAATGCTGTTTGCAGTATTGATTCTAACTTAAACATGTCTGTTGTTGGAGGATTTAAGGTTGATAAAAAACAAAGTCAACAAATGGATTCAATGTTTGATAAAGTTGAGCAGGATTGTAAAGATGGCAAACTAGACAATTACTCAGCGACAGTTGGTTTTAATGTTAGTCAGCAAACTGTAAATGGCAAGGTTATACAAGGTGGCGGGCATGCATTTTCAATTTCTAAAGTTGAGGGTGACAAAGTTTATCTTCGCAATCCTTGGGATCCTACAAAAGAAATTGTTATGACAAGGGATGAAGTGAAAAAAGCGGCAACTAGTGTTACTCTTACTCCTTTAAATTCAGGAACTTCGGGTAATACTGCAGGTGTCGGTGGCAATGGCGGTTCTACCCCTGCCGTTAGCGGAAATGGTGCAGGAAACAACGGTGGTAATGGTGCATCATCTGTTAGTGGAAACAGTGCCCCTGTTGCAGGACAATCTTTTAAAGTTCCGGCAGGAAAAGGTTATAGAACATTGTTAGCTGAAGCCTTAACCGCACAAGGCATTGATCCGACTCCTGAAAATATAGAAAAAGCAAGCAAACAATTTAAAGCTGCGAATAAAGGTGCAGTTCAAACTTACAAAGGCTCTAATGCAAAATATAGAGGAAATGAATTCTTGTATCAAGATGCAGTTGTGGTTATTCCTAAATTTCAGGTATAAGAAATAAGTTAAAATGTAATATTTTCCATAGCAAATTTTATTTTTACAAGTATTATAATATTTACTATGGAAAATAATATTACATTTGGTGCTCATTATGATTTGTCAGACAAGGCGAGGTTGTTTTCTCGTTCACAAAGACGAGAGATTAAAAAGTTAGTTAGCAAACTTGGCGATAATGATGTTGTTTGTATAGGCACTCGACAATATAAAACAAAGCTTTTGCAATCAGGTGATACTATAACCGTACATGAAGCAAGGTTAGATTACATGATTGATGATATAAAACATTTTTGTGGCGTAGATGAAAAACATTTGATGGGCTCATCTTTTATCAATATTCCTGCAAATGAACGTAAAACAAGGATTAAAGAGGAATCTTTTAGAATGATTACATCTGTTCTTTCAAGGTTACAGCCATCTAAAAAAAGTCATATTGCAGAAGAACCTTTCAAAAAAATGAATCGTTTAGATGAAATGCATAACATGAAAATTGATGTGCGCCAGTGGAGCAGGTTCAACAAAACTTATGATAGAGATTCTCTTCTATCAAGGTTAAGAAATCATTTTTATGAAATAAAAGATTTGTATACTGTTCTTCGAAATAGTTTTTAATTAACTGCAATCATTCTTGACAAAGACTTTCCATCTATTAGATAATAGAATTTATGAAAGGTTAGGTAGGAAAGATTATGGGAAAAGTTATATTAACGGGCGATAGACCAACAGGCAGGCTTCATATTGGACATTATGTGGGCTCTTTGCGTGAACGTGTTGCAATTCAAAATTTTGGCGATTATGACAAAATCTTTATTATGATTGCTGATGCTCAAGCTTTGACCGATAACGCTGAAAATCCGCAAAAAGTGCGTGATAATATTATTGAAGTTGCGCTTGATTACTTGGCTTGTGGTATTGACCCAGAAAAATCTACAATTCTAATTCAATCAATGATTCCTGAATTAACTGAGCTGACTTTTTATTATATGAATTTGGTAACTGTTTCTCGCGCCCAAAGAAATCCTACCGTAAAATCTGAAATCAAAATGAGAAATTTTGAGGCCAATATTCCGATGGGGTTCTTAGCTTATCCGATTAGTCAAGCTGCTGATATTACTGCATTTGGAGCAAATACGGTTCCGGCAGGAGAAGACCAAAAACCAATGATTGAACAATGTCGAGAAATCGTCCACAAGTTCAATACCTTGTATGGTGAAACTCTTGTTGAACCTAACATCTTATTGCCTCAAAATAGTGCATGTTTACGTCTTCCTGGAACTGATGGTAAGGCTAAAATGAGTAAATCATTAGGCAATTGTATCTATTTGTCAGATGAACCTGAGGATATTAAAAAGAAAATAATGTCGATGTTTACTGACCCTAACCATTTAAGAATAGAAGACCCTGGTGAAACTGAAAATAATCCGGTATTTATTTATTTGGATGCTTTTTGTAAGGATGAGTATTTTACAGAATTTTTACCTGAGTACAAAAATCTTGATGAGCTAAAAGCTCATTATCAACGTGGTGGCTTAGGTGATGTTAAAGTTAAGAAATTTTTAAATAATGTTATTCAAAAAGAATTAGAACCAATCAGAACTCGTCGCAAAATGTGGGAACAACGAGTTCCGGATGTTTATGAAATCTTGAAAAAAGGAACTGCCGAAGCTCGTGAGGTTGCTGCAAAAACAATGCATAATGTACGTACTGCGATGAAAATTAATTACTTTGAAGGTATGTAGATTGTAGCTTTTTGTTTCTAGCAAAAATATTTTTTACGAACTTTTGTATAACTATGGAAGTTTCATCGTCAAAACAAATTGCATTTAAAGCTCGAATATCAGAACCTGTAATGAGAAAAATTAATTCTCAATTAAAGGTTTCAGGTTCTGTTGCGAAAACTAGAACTATTGTACAATCCCAGCTTGTAAATATTTCCCATTGGGGCAATCCTGATACGGAACTTGTGTTAGCAAAAAATAGACTTGGCAAAATTGGGCTAGGTGTGAGAAAACCTCTGGATAGTGGTCTCTTTGGAACTTGGGCTATTGAAAATTTGAATGGTAGAACCATTTTGACAAATATTTTGAATTTGCATGAGGCGCATGTTGTAGCTTCAGAAAATACGATAGATTATTTGTTTAAAAAGTATGGTTTTTCTGTATTTAAAAATTCAGTAGTAGAGAATAAAATATTTAAGGTTTAGGTTTAAAAGACGTTTTGTCACAAAATTTTTGATGTCGGCATAGCAATGCCGACCTACGAAAAAGTATCGGTCTATGTCATTCTGAAAGCTTAGAAAATTTGCGTGAAGAATGAACGCATATTTTTCTTGCTATTCAGAATCCCTAATTGAACAAATCAAAACTATGTCACCATGAACTTGTTTCAGCATCTCAAATAAAACATATTAATCTTATACAAAATTTGTAAAACCAAAGACCCTGAAACGAGTTTAGGGTGACATTTATGAGAACACGAAGTGTTCCCACAACAAAAGCCACACGGCTCTTTTGCGCGTGTTCCTATTTGTTATTCTCAATAAATTCGGCAGTAACCTTTTTGTCTGCATTTTCAGGAATTACAAAACTAGGCATTATACCGACAAGTGTTCCACCTAGAGCTCCGACTCCTGCACCTTCTAAACATTCTTTTGTCATATTTGGTTTTACAAATGCATTTTTATCTTCTGAGAACAAATCTCTTAACTTAAAGCTTAAATTTTTGAAGGCATCTTCCCTTAGGACATCTTCTCTTTCCATGTATCCACTAAAGGAATCTTTGTCGAATCCTTTTTGTATGTGTTCTTTTAGAGCTTCTTCATACTTTTGAGCATATCTTGGGTTTAATTTTTCTTCGATTAATTTACCTAATTTTGATGCTTTTTTAGCCATAATTGCAGCTCCAATTGCAGCACCTATTGCAATTCCACCGGCAAAAAGCCCATTACAAATATTGTTTGCACTTTTCAATGCTTTGTTTCTGTCAGAAATGAATTCCTCTGCAGCATCAGGTGTTGTAATGATATCTCTTCTGTTGCCAATATTTCTGTCATATACGCTGATAGCTTGTCTATCGCCTTTTCTTGCACCTAATCTTGGGTTCATATTTTGAACAGTGTAAACAAAACACATATTTACCTTCTTTCCAATTTTCTACATTTGTGGTGATATTAATGCTCGTGAATATTTAAAATTGCCAAAATTTCAAAAATATGCTTAACAATTAGTTACCTTTTTCTACACCTTTGGCGTCTTTAATTATAAATGGTCTTACAAAAGCATAAGTTCCATACATTGAGGTCAATAAGCCTGAAACGCTCAAAAACTTAGAAAAAAATGCTGGCTTTTTCAAAAAACTGCCAAGAGATAGCAGTGTTGTTCCTGCCATAATTCCCAGATAACCTTTGAAAATAGTTCTTGGAACAACGATAGTATCCGTCATATCTGCGGAATTTTTTGTTTTTTCATGAAATTGTTCTAAAAAATCTTTTTTTACTTTTTTGTTATTTGCTAGGTTAGGATTTTCTACTGATGTAAAAGAGGTTATTTTTGAAACTTCCATCTATATTTCCCCCTATCTTCCAAAAATTTTAAAAATTGTACGTCTAAAATCGTGTTTTACAGGTTCTGTAAAATCAAATTTTATCCTGTCAGTATTAATAACAAAATCTCTGTATTTTTTCGTTTTCGGATAAAATTCATTAATACGTTCATCTAACTTAGCTATAAGATATTTAATCACGTCAAGCTTTTTCATTAAATGAAGATTTCGACCATAGTATTTTGGATAATTAACATTTTCCGCATTAAGGTAGTCTCGAGAGGCTATCAGACCTCTTGTCGGATTAATTAGGCAATCTGATATATGGTCAGCAAGTTTATCCGAATGTCTAAGGTCCGGTCTGGCTGGTGTATCTAGTGATATTCTTGCTGATAATGCTCTATTTCTTATTTCCCTATATGGGTCAGGATGAAAATCTATATTCAAAGCCATAAAAACTCCTTTTAATTCTAATATGTATTATAAAAGGAAAGATAAAAATTTTTGCTAGTATATTATCAATTGTAAATTTTATTGTTCTTTCGATTTTTTGATTTCGTTTAAATCTTTATGCGAAAATCCAGTTTTGACGATATTTTTGCCAAATCTTTTTTCCAAATTGTCAAAACATTTTGCGAGTTTTTCTTGCTTTTGATTTTGAATTTCATCTGTATATAGGCAAAGTTGTTCTGCTCCTTGTTCTCCTATTCGTTCTAAAAATATTCCTGTGCTCCTATATAAAATATTTGGGTCAAAAATTTCTTCTAACAATTTTATTGCAATTTTAGAAATTTCGAGTTCAAAATCTACCGGACTTAACAAATCTTTTTTTGTATAAAAAACTCGAAAATCTTTAGTTCTTAACATTACACCAATTTGTAGACATTTTGTGTTATAAGCCCTAAGTTTTCTGCACGATGTATGGATATGTCTATTTAGTTCATTTTTAATAAAATTAAAATCAGATGTGAAAATCCCAAAAGCTCGTGTATTTTGAATAGATTTAGGAACTTTTATTTCATTTGTCACCTGAGAAACCATTTCGCCTAAAAGTTCATGGCGCATTTCAATACCATGAATTCCAATTTTAGAATCTAACCATTTGTCACTTTTAGAGACAAGTTCTTCGGCTGTTAGTATTCCAAATCGTTTTAAATTTTTTGTAAGTCGTCTTCCTATTCCCCAAATTTCTTCAATAGCAGTTGTCTTTAGAACTTTTTTAATTTTACATTTGCCGATTAAATAAACTCCGCCTTCAATATTTTTTGCTTTATCTGATGCAAGTTTTGCTAATGTCTTAGTAGAGCTGACTCCGATAGATACAGGTATATCAACATATTCAAGAATTTTTTGTCGCAAAAAACTTGCAAGTTTTTTGTAATTCCTTTTGTAAAGTTTTGTGAGTCCGGTAAAATCAACAAAAGCTTCATCAACCGAGTAAATTTGTACATAAGGACTAAAGTCTTTTAATGTTGACATTACAAGGTTTGAAACAAATGCATAATAGTCATGGTCTGCTATCACATATATTGCTTTAGGGTGTTCTTTTTTTGCCATAAAATAAGGTTCACCCATCCTTACACCCATTTTCTTAGCTTCTTTTGAGCGCGAAATTACGCAGCCTTCATTGTTTGACAACACACAAACAGGTTTGCCTTTTAATTTAGGATTTCGTTTTTGTTCACAGGAAACAAAAAACGAATCACAATCAACTAATGCTATGACCTTTTGTTTAACCATATTTATAGTATTGCGTTAATAAAGCATTTCGTCAAATTTAAAGAAAATAAAATTGTATGATTTGAGCTGTTGAAATAGTCTTTGATTATGTTGTTTATCTTAACTTCTTAACATTCCTTTAAAATATGGCAAAAAATATCTTGATGTTTTTTTACACATAGTATATTATTAAAACGAAAGTAGGTAATTTCATGACAAATAAAGAAGGTTTTATGTTCCCTCAAAAATCTGAACTAAGAAAGATTGAAATTTCAGATATATCAATGGAACTTCCAAATTTGAAAGATATAGAAGAATCAAAATCTGTAGCCATTGGCAAGTGGATTGCAGATTGGATAAAAACTGATTTGCAATCAGGAAAAATTAAAATAAATGACATAATTCCTTCAAAAGCTGATTTTGCATATCGTCTGGGTGTAAGTGTTGGCACTATTCAAAATGCGTTAAGATATATTGAAGATTTAGGGTATGTTGAATCAAAACAATGTATCGGAACTTTAGTTAGAGATTACACCAAGCAAGTTTCAATGCTTAGAAAACATACTTCCAAACGAGAATTGGCAATTGAGGCAGTAAAGCGATATTTAAAAACAGGTGGTTTTAAAGTCGGTTCTCATTTACCGTCTTCTCGTACAATTTCAACAATTGTCGGCTATTCTGCGAACACAACAAGACAAGCTTTAGAATCTTTGGTTGCTCAAAATATTATTTGTCATAAATTTAAAACTTCACGCGAGAGTGGATGGATTCTGATGAATTTAGATTTTGATATTCAATCAAACGGTCAGCAGACAACCGAGACCCTTGTTGATTTGGTTGTAAAAGATTTAGAAAATTATATAAAAAATAATTTGCATGTTGGAGATAGAATGCCGGCTCACATGGCTTTATCTAAAGCTCTAAAGGCAAGTCTTAAAACTGTTCATGATGGATTAAAAATCTTGATAGACCGAGGAATTTTACTAGCTCGTCGTGGAAGATACGGAACTACTGTTGTAAAAATTCCCGGAGATATTTCAAATTCATTTGAAAAGCCAGAAACATCTATTTTTGCATCGGCTCAGGATGCAGCATTTTATCACTATGAGAAAACTCAAAATTATTTAAAAAGAATGATAGCTCAAGATTACGAAATTGGCGACAAATTGCCGTCAATAATGGAGCTTTCTGCCAAATTAGATTTGAGTCCGAATACAATCAGGAAAGCTTTTCATAATTTGGCAAAAGAGGGCTATCTTGTATTTTCAAGAGGTCGTTATGGTGGAACTTTTGTTATTGATATTCCTGAAGTTGAATCACAAACCTTTAAATGGCTTGCAGTTAATCCGGAATTCGCAAAAGTTTATCAAGAAAATTAGTCATAGTGATATTGTAAATACCAGCCTTGTTGCAAAAATTACATCCGATTACTTGATTTTTTCGATATCTTTAATCAATTCTTGCACATTGTTTTCGTTCTTTATTGCTTGTGCATGTTGAGCAGCTTCAAGTGCGGATGAGTATTTTTGCTGGTTATAATAGATAATTGCTCTATCATAGTGGACTAAGAACTGTTCATCTTTTGTGTTGGCTAATTGCTCGGCTTTGTTTATTTCGCGTAACGCTGAATCAAAGTCGCCTAAATCCACATAAACAGACGCTAAATTTATATAGCCGGCTGCCATATTTGGATATGTTTGGGTGTATTTTTTGTACTCATTCAATTTCTTTTGAAGTCTTACATCATCGTTTCCTAAAATGAGTGGTGCATAATAGAAATTTTCGCTGTGGAGGTTTTTAACATTAGATATTGTTGGTTCTATTCTATACAACAGTACAAGCGTTTTTAAATCTCTTGCGGTCAAAGAATGTTCTTCTGAGCGCATAAAAGCGAATATATCAAAATCAGACTCTTTCATTGAGTACATCAAATCATTCGGATTGTCGCTGTGTCCCATTATCCCCAGTGTGTGTCCAAGTTCGTGGAGAGCTGTATTAAAAACTTCTCTTGATGTGAAATTTTCCTTGCGCGGATTTGTTTTATAGAATGTTAAATCCATTTGTTTTAGAATTTTGTTTTTATCAATTTGAGGTTCTGTGTGCGCAATTGCGTATTTGCAAATTCCGCCTTTGCATAAATCATTCGGAGTGTTTTCAAATCTTATTAAAATATCTGCATCAAGTGGGTTTTGAGCCTGTTTAAATTTGACAAAGTTTGTTCTACTCGACCACAGATTCATAGCTCTATTGATGCTTTCAATATAATAAGGCGGAACAGAATTCGGAGAGTCAATATAAACGCTCAGCGGAAAGGATCTTATATCCCATCTTAAAATATCACTGCCCATTGCCGCATTAAAAATGTAGTTGTTTTCAATGCCGTCAAGAAGCTTATAGCGCAAATACATTGTTTGAGATTTTGCATATTTTGATGCTTCATCTTCAATTTTTGAATTTGCCATTTCAAAAAGTTTCTTTTGTATTGAATATTTAGGCTCAGATTTTGACAATGCAAGAACATAGAAAAATCTTGCTAAAATTCCTTTAGGGTCAGCAAATAATGATTTTTCAAAGTAAGGTAAAGACTGTTCATATTGTCTTTGGTTATAGAGAACTCGCGCTTTATTGTAGTTATACATTGCTGAAAATGGGGATTTGTAAAACAATGCAATAACAAGCACTATAAATAATATTGTTAATAATATTTTACGCATTTGTCTTTTCTGCCAAATCTTTTTCTAGCTGTTGTGCTAAAGCCCTTGTATCGCCTTTTAATTTGAAGTATTCTGCAAATTTTGGTGTGGTTTTTATGTTGATACTTCTGCCGTTTTTATCTTTATGTTTAGAAACTAAACCTTTTTCAACAAGTTCTGCTACATGCTCATACGCAGCAGAGCGAAGTTTTACTAATTCTGTTTGACGGATTGGCTCTTTTAATGCAATAACCAACAGTGTGCGTAAAACTGCAGGAGACAAGTCAATTGGACAAATTTTTTCAACAATGTCGCTATAATCTTCTTTTACTTGAAGAATGTAACCGTTTTCATCATCAATTTCCAAAGCTCCATCTCGAGATGCGTAGTCCATAATTAATTCAAGAATGGCTTCTTCAATTTCTTCCGGTTCTTTATCTAAATATGTCGCAATTTCATCTAACGACAAGGCTTTTGCTGTAACAAAAAGTACAGCTTCAATTCTAGACTTCAACTGCTGCATCTTTTTTACCACCTTTTACTACATATAAATCTGAATAAAATTCTTCTTGTTCAAGTTCGTAATCCGTATCTCTGCTCAAAAATAATAAAGCCAAATACGCACTGATTTTATCCATCCCAAGAATAGTAAGTTCATTAAGTTCAATCTTATCTTGATGTTCAAAGATTTGTTCTAAATTATCTTTCAATTTTAGCACAGATTCTTCTATATATTCTTCGTGCGCCATTGAAACAATTTCATCAGGAGTTAATCTGGAATAATTTCTGACATGGCGTTTTGCTCTTTCGTGCGCACTTTTCATTGAAGCTCTTTTTTCTAATTTTTCGTAGAACTCCAATTGTTTAATCAAGTCTTTCAATGTGACTACTCGGTTACGGTTAAGACGAATACTTGTACGACGTTGAAGGGCTTCATCAAAACTTACAACATTGCTTGTCGGAATAAACTCTTGATTTTCGTCAGGATATTCAACAATAAAACCGTCATCATCGTAAATTACGTCATTTTCCGGCTGGTCTTGAAATTCTTCTAAGGATAAACCTGCCAAAACATTTGACTGTAATCTGCATAGAATTGATGCAAATAACAATGTTCTGCTTGCAACTCGCAAATTCAGGGATTTTAATTCAATCATTCTTTGGAGATATTTTTCTGTAACATCAAGAATGTCAATGTTCCAAGGGTCGATTTTGCCTTGTTTTGCCATATCTACAAGGATTCCGATACCGTCATTTGCGTCAAATTCGGCATTATTTCCGTAAATTGTAGATTCTACATCTTTTGCATTTATAAGATTATTGTTCATCATCGTCTCTTAGTTTTACACCTGTAACTTTTGTTTTACCTTTTTCTTTTTGAGTAACACCAATTGTTCTGTTTGCCGCTTCAATCATTGGTCTTCTGTGGCTTACAACAAGAAATTGAGTATCAGAAGATTGTTTTTTTACCATTTCAGCAATACGCTCAACATTCATTGTATCTAAACTTGCATCAACTTCATCTAGAGCATAGAACGGTGCAGGTAAGTATTTTTGGATTGAAAATACCAGAGCTAGTGCTGTTAGTGCTTTTTCACCACCTGACAAAGCTCCGAGTTTATTATTTGTGGTTTTATCTCTTGGTTTCGCTTCAATTGTCATACCTGCAGATAATGGGTCTTTCTCGTTTTCAAGAATCAATCGTCCTTCACCTTCTGATAACTGATGATAGATGTCTTTGAAGTTTTCATTGATAGCAGTGAATGTAGTCATAAACGCTTCTTTTTTCTGTTGTTCAAAGCCATTCATTTTATCTAAAATGGATTGTCTTTCTGTTGAAAGTGTTTTTATTTGGGTGTCTAATTCTTCTTTGCGTGCGGCCTTTTCTTCATAAGAAACGATTGCACGCATATTTACATCCCCAAGTTCTTGCATTCGTTTGTCTAAACGTTGAATTTTTGTATTAAGTTCATCTATAGAAATTTGAACAGGTTCAAGTTTTGCTATCTCGACTCCTGAATTTTCAAGAATTTCAGATGCTTCTTTCAATTGAGGCTCAAGTTCTTTTCTCCTTGTTTTGAAAGATTCAATTTGCTCATTTATTCTATCAATTTCAGAAGACTTAACAGCACTGTTTGTTTGCAAATCAACCAAACTCTTATGTATTTCTTCTTTTTCTTTCACAAGTTCTCCGATTTTTGCATCAATTACCGCAATTTTATCAGATAGGGTGGTTAATTGTTCCTCTAATTGGATGATTTCAGCTTTATAAGTTTCCTTATCTTTTTCTAAAGATTCGTTATTTCTTGTTGTATTTTTAATATCTTCTTCTTTTGAAATGATAAGCTGTTCATTGAATTTGATTGTGTTGTTATAACCGTTAATCTCGTTGTTGACATTCATCAAGTTGTTATTGAGGTGTCTGATTTCATCCTCAATTCCTTGAGTTTTTTCTTTCAAATCCTTTAAGTCTTTGTCATTTAGTAAACTGTCAAGTTCGGATAATTTGTCTTGCGCTTGTTGAATTTTCTCAGACAGGTCTACTCTTTTTGCTTCAATTTTATCAAGTTCTGAATTTAATTTTTCGATTTTAGGTTCATTTTCGTTGACAAAAGTTTTCTTAGCTTCCAATAGGTTTTGGCTGTTTTCAAATTGAGCTGTCATATTAGAAAGTTCAATTTTTGCCTTTGAATATTCAGTAGAAGATGACGAATATGTAACTCTGATTTTGTCAAGTTTTTCTTCTAGCATCTTTTTATTGGCTACAGCTTCATCATATTTGCGTTGAAGTTCATCAAGTTTTGCTTTTGCGTTTTCAAGTTCTTTGTCGTCATTTTGACCGAATCCGAAAATTGATTTTTTTACATAACCACCTGTGATGGCAGAAGATTTTTCGTACAATTTGCCATCAAGTGTAACCATACGGTATTTTCCCATTAATTGTTCTGCAGCTTCAGCATCTTCGACAATCAAAGTGTCTCCAACCGCATAGAAAAACGCATCAAGGTAAATATCGTCAAAATCAACAAGGTTAATTGCAAAATCAATAACTCCGTGATTTTTTGGTAATTGTAATTTTGTCGGAGCTTTTTTTACTTTGTTTAACGGAATAAATGTTGCACGACCTGCACGAGAAGAATTTAATAATTCCATAGCAACATAAGCGGCATGAGTATCATCAACAACAATGTGTGCCAATCTTCCACCAAATGCGATATCAAGAGCAAGTGAATATTCTTCATCGACAGAACCTAACTGCATAAGTGGTGCGTGAACCCCCTCAAGGTGGGCATTCATAACCGTTGTAATTGGAATACTTGACCCTGATGAAGACATTGCTCTACGTTGAGCCTCCATATCAGAAAATTTTCTATATGCAGCTCTTACATCATGGTCGTAGTCATCAATTGCTGTTTTAGCATCATCAAGTTGCTGCATTGTTTTTGTTTGAATTTCTTTCAATTCATCCATTTCTTTTTTTAAGTCGCTAACTTGAAGTTCCTTTAATGATTTGTCGTCTCCAAAATTTGCCTTTGCGTTTTCTGCTTGTGCAATGAAGGCTTTTGCGTCTTCAATTTCTTTTTTTAGATTTTTTAAATCATTTTCTTTCGGCAAAGATTCTTTTAATAGTTCGTTATCTTTGTCTTTTAAAGTATCAAGATTTCGAGAAACGTCATTTCTTTCTTGGATATACTTATCGGCAGTTGAACTCAAACCTGAAATGTCTGCAAGTTTTTTAGCAAGTTCTTCTTTTTTTTCTTTTAATTGAGTTTCAATAATTCCAATTTTGTCATGTGCAAGTTTGATATTCAAATGTTCATCTTCAATTTTCTTTTTGTACGATGCGATACCGTTTTTAGCGTTTTCGATGGACTGTAATCCTTTTTGAATTTGGGTATCAGAATAGTCAATTGCGTTTTTCTTAGTCTGAATTCTTGCAGATAAGTCGCTTTGAGAATCTTTTAGTTTGTTTCTCTCGTCTTCCCCTTGTTCTTTTAACTTTTTATCAAGTTCTTCATATTTTTCATTTATAAGCTTGATTTTTTCATCCAAATCTTTTTTATTAGCCTGTGTTTCTTTTAGTTTTTTATTAGATTGGAGAATATTTTCATGAGCTAACTCAAGATTTTTTTTCAAATCGAAGAATTTTACAGTGCTGACTTGTGATTCCAAGCCGGATTTTTCTTCTTGCAATTTTTTGTATTTCAGAGCAACTTCTCTTTCTGATTTTAATTGCTCTAATGTCTTTTCAACTTCCGATAAAATCAGTGAAGCTGCCTCAACCCTTTGTTCTACCGTTTTAAGTTCGTTTGTTGCCTGATCTATCCTTCTGTCAAAATCCGCAACGCCTGCGATTTCGTCAATAATTCCACGACGAACTTTTGAAGAACACATTACGATACTGTTAACGTCTCCTTGCATCATTACGTTGTAGCTGTTTGGTGTAATGTTGTATTTTTCCAAAATTGAGCGGATGTTTGTCAAAGTGTCGATTTTGTCATTAAGGTAGTATGTACTTGCAAATCCTTGGTTAGTCTTTTTGATACGTCTTCCAACTGTTAATTCTTTGTCTCCGTCAACATCCCCAAATACAACTTTAACCATAGCTTCATTTTTGTTATTGAAGGTCGTGATAAAATCTGACAGATTTTCAATACGTAAAGCACTACCGGTTCTTAGCCCTAAAGCAAACATAACACTATCAATAATGTTGCTCTTGCCGGAACCGTTAGGTCCTGAAACAGTAGTAAAGCCTTTCAGAAGGGGGATTTCTGATTTGTTGGCAAATGATTTAAAATTATCTATTTCCAGTTGTTTTATGTACATAATTCTACCCAAGTATACTCTTTTCCATATTATCTCAAATCCAGAAAGAGCATGTCAAACTTGTGTAGTAATATTTACAATTGTTTTTTACATTCTAATTCTACTCGAGGTTTTCAGAATTTTTTAATAATCGCATAGGTCATTTATATTTGCAAAACGGTTTTTACCAATTTCAAGATGATAATTTTTCGTAATCAATCCCTTTGAAAAATTCTTCCATGGGAGTTTTTAGTATATATGACATTTTAAAAAGCGCAATTGCAGTAGGTGAGGTCAAGCCCTGTTCAACCTTGCTGACATAACTTACACTCATATCAATTAATTCAGCAAATGCTATTTACGCAATAAGTGTCAAGCTCTCGCCTAAAAGAGCAAAGTTTTTTAGAATTCTAGTTTGCAGATTTTTTAGAAATGACCAAAGCATTTGATAACGCGATACCTCCAGGTTGGTGCGGACGATTTACGATTTGTCCTTTTACATACATTACGGTTGACCCTCCGCCATCAAGATTGATAGCGTTTACACACCCAAGACCTTTTAGCAGGTTCGCAAGTTCGGTCAAGGTGAGTCCGATAGAACTTCCTTCTCTGCCGTCAGCCGTTATTAAGATTAAATCATTATCTTTTGTGTAACCGATAGCTGTTCTTGGGTTCCGTCCACCAATAGAACCTAATTTTTGGGCTGTCATGTCGATGTAAACTTCGCCGTTTCTAACAAGGTAAGGGCCTCCGCTAATGATGTGTTTAACATTTTCCCATTTTGGGTTTGTATTGATTTTTATATCAACATATTGAGCTCCAAAAAGTTTTCCTAATTTAGCTTTCGGACCAACTAAGACATAGCCGTTTTCAGGAATGGAAAGGGGATTAGCGGAAGCAGCCGTAATTTTATTTCCAACAATTTGAAGTTGAACACCATACTGAGGTGAAGCAGGAGCATATTTCCCCCAATCCCTTGTATAAGCTAAAATATATGAGGATAACATTCTTGGCTGATTTATATTATCTATTTTTATGTTTTGGCCGTTGCCTGTTATGTGTGCGTTTAGTTGAACTCTACCTGTATCATATCCGTTATCAAATATTCCAAGTGCTACTCTATCATAAATCGGTCCGGTGTAGATTTTTTGATTAATCATCAATGTTCCTAAAGGAACACCTGTTTGCGGTTTGAAAAATCCACCATTGATTGCTGCAATTGAATTGGTGTTTTGAGCAATTGTTCGAACTGTTCTTTTGTTTGGTAAAGTTGAAGATGCTATTGCAGGCTTAACTTCAAAATCTGTTGCCACTTCGCGATTTATTTCTACGATATTTATTCTGACAGGTTTACCTTGGTAGTATTTTGTCATTCTGATGTGCTTTATTCCGTCAGAAATATTGGATACATTAGCATATTTGTATTTTGCGGCTATTCGAGAATTGAATTTTTCTTTCTTAATTTCAGGGTTTAAGTTTTCTTTAATTTGAGTTGTAACTTCTTTCAATGTAGGTACGGTTACTGTATTATTTGCGAGCAAATCATTAGCCAAAATTGGAGGTTGAAATATTGTGTGTGTAAGAACTAAAGTTGCAAAAAGCGAAATCGTCAATAGATATTCGCAAGTCCTTACCGGAATGATAAATTGTTTTCTTTCAATAAGTGTATCCATAGTATCACCTGATTTTTGGTAGTAATCGGATACCTTTTTGTTTTTAGAGTGGGGTGGGGAATAACACTCATCAGAGACCTATGAGGGCAAATAGGGTGTTCCTACTATTATTGTAACATATTTTTACAAATGTTTCAATGCTTTTGATAGCAAGGGTTTTACAATTCTAAATAGTGGTAAAGATACACTAATTTTTGATGGAATTAAGACCTGATTGGTATATTACGAATAGGATAAAATCTAGTTGCTATGCAACTAGATTTTTAATCCATTCATAATGATAATATTATATATTCTTACTTTAAACCTTTAACAAATCGTTGTACGAGTTGAACAAGTTTTTTGGAACTTCCGTCATTTCGTTCTTCTATTTTTGCTGTAGCGTTAGGGTTTCTTGTAATTTCGAAAATTGCAAACTCATCCCCTCTAACGATGTCTAATTCTGCTTTTTTACCAAACAATGTTTCTTTTAATCTGAAATTTGTTCTACCGGTCTTTCCTAAAATTTCGCCAAGTCCGTTTATTCTTTTTTGTTTATTAAAGTTCATAAAAATATCGTCAGCAAGTTGAGTCAAATTTTTACCTTTAAATGTAATTGTATCTGTTGTTACGCTTTTGGTTTGTGGTTTACAACAATCATTCATAACATGCGGAGTGTTTCCGCTAATTCTACTTATCATCATAATATAATCCTCTAAAGTTTTAAAATAATAAATGTATATTTCACACTTATTAAATTGCAAAAATATTATGATGTCAAATTTATGTTAAAGAAGGTTAATATTAATCTACATCAACAGGTGCTCTTTGAATTTTGTCAATAGCTTCTCTTGCCGTAAATACAATTGATTCCGATACATTGTCAATAACTGTAAGCTGTCTTAATACATCAACAACGCGTTTGAATGCTCTGACAATATCACCTTCTCCGATGTCAATTTGCTCAGTCACAGTCTCCCATTCTGCTCCTTCAACCCAAAGTTCTATCATTGAACTAAAGTAAGGATTGATGTTTAGTGGAGAGTCAATGTCGTAATTTGCTTGAGCTTTTGCCAGTTTTTTCTTAATATTTCTTATTTTGTTTAAAGTTTTTCTGACAGGTTCAGAGAACGGAACATAAGGTATTTCAATTCTCAATTCTTCTGTCGTAATGGCACAAATTACACCTGCAAGTTGCGATGGTGTCAAGTTTTCTAATACACCTGAAAATATAATTTCTGCTAGGAACAGTTCGTTTTCAGCTCTAATTTGAGACGTTGTTTTGCCTTTTTCTGTCGGATAATCATTTTGCAAATATCCATAATCTTGTAAAACTGCACGATGAGCTAAAAACTTGTTCCAATAGATATCTTTCTGTTTTTCGATTTCTTTTTGAAGTTTTTTCTTTTTGCTTTCAATTCTTTTAATTACTTCAATATTTTTAGAATGTTTTTTGTAATGTTTACACAAATCACATGCAAAACTTTGTAGTTTATGTAAATCGGCTTTGTTTCTTTCTCCAAACTCAATAACTTCTGGTGACAAAGGTCTGTGTTTTTGTTTTTCTTGTCTTAAAATCTTCTTGTAAGTTTGTCTGTTTTGAACGTATAAAAATCTTAGTTTGTCGTATTCTAAAAGCTTGTCATCGGAAAGATGTGATGGGCAAACAAAGTTTCGTTCATTTATTTCGTTGTCAAATTGTTCAATTTGAGCAAGTATCGGTTTTAATCTAAAGTCAGATGAATAGTAGCCAAAACTTTTCAAAATTAGTTCTTTTGATTCTTCTAGGGTGAATCTTTGCAACAAATTTAGTACCATTGAATAACTTGGTGAAAATCTGCTCTCTAAAGGGTTTGAACCACTTAGTACCAGTTCTGCTACTTCTTCCGGGGTTTGGAAAGATGTGCCAACTATTGTTACATAGCCAACTTCATCCATACCTCGTCTGCCTGCTCGACCTGACATTTGTAAAAATTCGTTTGCTGTAAGCATTCTGTGACCTGAGTCTGTTCGTTTGCTTGTCGCACTTATTACGGTTGAACGTGCAGGCATATTTATACCTGCAGCAAGGGTTTCTGTTGCAAAAACAACTTTAATTAAGCCTTTTTGAAATAGCTTTTCTACTAAATTTTTCCAAGCCGGAAGCAGACCCGCATGGTGAGATGCAACTCCCTGAATGAGGTATTCAATGTGCTTGTTGCCATATAAGTGTGGGTTTTCTGCGATAAATTCGTCGATAAAAGCTTTTATTTCTTCCTGTTCGGCTTTAGTATTTAAGCCTAAACCTGCACATTTTTCCATTTGTTCATCACATTTCTTACGAGAAAATGTGAAATATATTGCCGGAAGCATATTTGCATCTGCCAAATTTTGGATAATTTGTTTAACGTAAGTTTTTTTTCGTTTATCTTTGCCTTTCGCCCATTGAGGTCTTTCAGGTCTGATTTTTTTATTTAGTTTACCTTCAGGAGTTAAAAGCGGTACCAACTTAAACGGCTGTGAGCTGTCAAAATAGTAAAATCTTAAAGGAACTGGTCTAAAATCTGTATTAACAAGTTTGGTTCTTGAGTGAACAGTGTTTATCCAGTTTGTTAATTCATCGCAATTTGCAACGGTTGCAGATAGTGCAATAATTTGGATGTTTGTTGGACAATAAATAATACTTTCTTCCCAAACTGTTCCGCGTTGTTCGTCATTCATATAGTGAACTTCATCCAGAACAACATAACGAACATCTTTTAAGTTGTCGGCAACCGCACCAAAATTTGTGCCGTAAAGCATATTTCGGAAGACTTCTGTCGTCATAATAACAACTTGTGCTCCTCGGTTGATTGAGGTGTCGCCTGTTAATAATCCGACTTTATCATATCCGTATTTCTCTCCAAAATCGTAGAATTTTTGGTTAGAAAGAGCCTTTAAAGGGGTAGTATAAAATATTCGGCACCCTTGTTCAAGTGCTCTATGTATTGCGTGTTGTGCTATTACTGTTTTACCTGCGCCAGTTGGAGCGCAAACAACAACGCTTTCTCCGTTATCTATAACTTCACATGCCTCTTTTTGAAAATCATCCAACTCAAACGGAAATTCACTCATTTTTTGTCCTTTATAAAGCTATTCTATATATATTATAACATATTGCTGTATATATTAAAAGCGAATTTGTAAAGTTATTTTAAATATTCTTTTAATATTTGGCAAAATTTTATCTTGATGGATTTATAATACTGCATAACAATCAAAAGGAGATTATCATGCAGGTAAATAGTGTAAATAACCAACAGCAAAGTTTCGGAATGGCATTCACTAAAATGGGTGATGGTGCTACTGAGGCTTTGAAAAAACGTCTTAAAGGAAAAGATGTTGCGAAGTTGAAAGAATTAATTGCTTCACAAGAAGGAAATAAGAATGTTGATATTTTCCTATATACCGTAGGTGGTCATGAATCAACGAGGTTGGGTGCAAATATTTATCCAAAATCTATCTCAACTACCGAAGTTCTAATGAAACAACCGAGTGAAGGTCTTTTAGGGGTATTTAGAAGTCCAATACATTTTATAGAGTCCCTTTGTCAAAAAGCTGATAAAATGTCAGCAAAAATTGATGCAGAGGTGAAATTAAATAATGCTATTGATTCATTGAGTAGCAAGTAGTTTAAGGAGATAATAATGCAAGTAAATAGTATGAGTCCAAATCAACAAACAGCTTTTGGCGCACTAAAATTTAATTCAGACAAAGTAAAAGCTTCTTTGTTAAATAGATTGACAAGGGAAGAAAAGGTTGAGCTTGAAACATTGATTGAAGGTCAAAAAAGTCTAAAACATACCGATATTGATGTTTTTAATTATCCTGCAGGTACAGATAAATTATTTGCGCGTGTGTCTCATGATAGGCAACCTATCGGATTTCCTCCTATAGAAAGAGAAGAAGGTTGGTATCGCTACAATTTTAAATCTCCGATTAATTTTATTAAATCTCTATGTCAAGATGCTGTACGCATGGAAAACAATGTCGTGGAGCGTTTGAAATTCTTAGAAGCTCATAAAAATATGAGATAGAAAAATCTATTTTATAAATTTAAAAGGAATGCCACTGAAGATTCAGTGGCATTCCTTTTAGTTGTCTTGTATATTACTCTTATATCTTATCAAATCCTGTGTATTTTCTTAATACTTCAGGAATAATAATTGTACCGTCTGCCTGTTGATAATTTTCAACAATTGCTGCAAATGTTCTGCCAACAGCAAGACCTGAACCGTTAATTGTGTGAACAAATCTGGTTTTGCCTGTAGCTTTTTCTTTGTATCTGATATTAGCACGTCTTGCTTGGTAGTCGCCATAATTTGAGCAACTTGAAATTTCTTTATAGGCATTGTAAGAAGGCATCCAAACTTCCAAATCCCAACATTTGTTGGCTGAAAATCCGATATCACCAGTAGATAAAGCTTCTCTTCTATATGGAAGTTCCAGTAATTGTAACATTTTCTCAGCATCTTCTGTTAGTTTTTCATGTTCTTCTTTACTTGTTTCCGGTGTACAAAGTTTTACCAGTTCAACCTTGTTAAATTGGTGAACTCTGATAAGACCTCTTGTGTCTTTACCTGCTGAACCTGCTTCTCGTCTGAAACATGGAGTGTAAGCTGTCATATATTTAGGTAAATCTTCTTCTGAAAGAATTTCGCCTGAATAAATGTTTGTTACAGGAACTTCTGCTGTCGGAATCAAATAAAGGTCTTCGTTTTCGCATTTATACATGTCTTCTGCAAATTTTGGAAGTTGCCCTGTACCGGTCATTGTTGCAGAGTTTGCCATAAATGGAGGTAAAATTTCTTCGTAGCCTTGTTGTTCTGTATGATAATCTAGGAAGAAGTTTATGATAGCTCTTTCAAGTCTTGAGCCTTTTCCTCTGTATAAGGTAAATCTTGATTGAGAAAGTTTAACACCACGCTCAAAATCTACAAGATTTTTTTCTTCGCACAAATCCCAGTGAGCCTTATATTCAAAATCAAATTTTCTAGGTTCACCCCATTTGTAAACTTCAACATTATCTGCATCTGATGCACCTATAGGTGTAGTTTCATCAGGAATATTCGGAATATGTAATAAGATATCTCTTTGTTTGAAATCAAGTGCATTTTGTTTTTCTTCTAGTTCTTTGATTTCGTCGCCTAAAACTCTGACATCTTCTTGAATTTCGTCAGTGTTTTCACCGTTTTTCTTCATTAGACCGATTTTTTGAGATTCCGATTTTCTCTTAGCTCTTAATTCGTCAGCTTTTGTTTGAATTTTTCTTCTTTCTTCATCAATTGCGATAACTTCGTTAATAGAAAGTTCAGGGTTTCTTCTTTTTAACAATTCGTTAATCTTTTCAGGATTCTCTCTAATCAGTTTAATATCAAGCATTTTATCCTCTTTTCTTTTTACTAATTTAGCAAATTAATTCTAATAGAAATACATTTTATAATCAAGTTACAATTTCCCCTTTGGTGTAATGTTTATTTGCAATAATTAAAAAATAATGTATAATATCATTAACAAACAGGGAGATGTGATGTTTAAAAAGTTAGCAAAACAATTGAAGTCCGAACGTATGGAAACATCTTGCTTTCCAATGAGTTCGCCTGTTCAATCCTTGAAAGATCAAACAAAAAATTCTTTTTTGAAAAGTTTATCAAGGCATGCCCTGAATTTGTATGAAAGAAAAACAGACGTCAATAATTTTACGCGTTTAGCTCTTTCTGACCCCGAAAATACTTCACACAATCAAATTGTTGATGAACTTTTTGGTAAAGAAGGTGTTGTTGATCCTTTTTCAGAAGATGCTTTATTTAGTCTTTCAGATAATGAAAGATTTTTGAAAGATTTAGGTTTGAAGTAATTTCAAGCTTTTTATTTGGCGCGTTTTAGAGATTTATCAAACATCTTGAAACTTTTTCACTTTTTGTATATAATTTGTGTATAAGAAGAGATAGGAGTAAAAAATGTTCGAACGTTTTACAGAAAAAGCAATAAAAGTTATTATGCTTGCTCAGGAAGAAGCTCGAAGATTGGGACATAACTTTGTTGGTACAGAACAGGTTTTGTTAGGTCTTATCGGAGAAGGTACCGGAGTTGCTGCTAAAACTCTTAAATCTATGGGGGTAAACCTTAAAGATGCAAGAACCGAAGTCGAAAAAATTATCGGTAGAGGTTCAGGGTTTGTTGCGGTGGAAATTCCGTTTACTCCGAGAGCAAAAAGAGTCTTGGAACTTTCTTGGGATGAAGCAAGACAATTAGGTCATAATTATATCGGTACGGAACACTTGTTGTTAGGTCTTATCAGAGAAGGAGAAGGCGTTGCAGCAAGAGTTTTGGAAAATTTAGGTGTAGATTTGAACAAGGTTCGTTCTAACGTAATCAAGATGTTAGGTGAATCAAAACCTCAAGCAACTGCGGGTGGTTCAAGTTCAAGTTCTTCAAGTTCATCATCTTCAACCGGTGGAAAAACAAAGACTCCAAGCCTTGATGAGTTTGGTAGAGATTTGACTTTAGCAGCTCAAGAATTGAGACTTGACCCTGTTGTTGGTAGAGAAAAAGAAATCGAACGTGTTATTCAAATTCTAGCAAGACGAACAAAAAACAATCCTGTACTACTTGGTGAGCCAGGTGTTGGTAAAACTGCTGTAGCGGAAGGTCTTGCAATTAGAATAGTTAATGCAGAAGTTCCTGATATTTTGGATGGCAAAAAAGTTATACAATTAGATATGGGGCTTTTGGTTGCAGGTACTAAGTATCGTGGTGAATTTGAAGAACGTTTGAAAAAAATTATGGACGAAATTCGTCAAGCAGGAAATATTATCCTTGTAATTGATGAAATGCATACTTTGATAGGTGCAGGTGCTGCAGAAGGTGCAATAGATGCGGCTAATATTTTGAAACCTGCATTGTCTCGTGGCGAAATTCAAGTTATCGGTGCTACAACATCTGATGAATATCGTAAGTATATTGAAAAAGATTCAGCATTAGAAAGACGTTTTCAACCTGTCTTGATTGAAGAACCTTCTATTGATGAATCTATTGAAATTATTAAAGGTTTAAAACCAAAATACGAAGAACACCACAGATTAATCATTTCTGATGATGCTATTGTTGCGGCTGTAAAATTGTCAAGTAAATATGTTAATGACAGATTTTTACCTGACAAGGCTATTGACGTAATAGATGAGGCAAGTTCAAAGGTTAGACTAAAAGCTTCTAATATGTGTCCTGAAGGCAAGGAGCTTGAAAAACAATTGAAATCCTTGATTAAAGAAAAAGAAGATGCAATCAGAAACCAAGAATTTGAAACAGCATCTCAACTTCGTGATGATGAGGCAGACTTGCGAGATAAAATTCGTGAAGTTTCAGCAAAATGGAGAGAAGAACATGATGCTAATAAACCAACTGTAACTGCTGAAAATGTAGCGGAAGTTATTTCAATGATGACAGGTGTTCCGGTTACTAAGTTGACAGAAGGCGAAAGTGAAAGACTTCTTAGATTGGAAGATACATTACATAAAAGAGTTATCGGTCAACATGATGCGATTGTAGCTATTTCTAAAGCAATCAGACGTGCAAGAGTTGGATTGAAATCACCAAACAGACCAATCGGTAGCTTTATCTTCTGTGGTCCTACTGGTGTAGGTAAAACAGAACTTGCAAAAGCTTTGGCAGAGGCGATGTTTGGTTCAGAAGATAATATGATAAGGGTAGATATGTCTGAATTTATGGAAAAACATTCTACAGCAAAACTTATCGGTTCTCCTCCTGGATATGTCGGGTATGATGATGGTGGACATTTGTCAGAATTAGTTAGAAAGAAACCTTATTCTGTTGTTCTTTTTGATGAAATTGAAAAAGCTCACCCTGATGTATTCAACATCATGCTACAAATCCTTGATGATGGACGTTTGACAGATTCAAAAGGTCGTCATATCAGTTTCAAGAACACTGTAATTATTATGACTTCTAATGTAGGTGCAAGTATGATTACAAATACATCAAAACTTGGTTTCTCTACTGCAGAGGATGAATCAAAAGACAAATACGAAAAACTTAAAGAAACAGTTTCAGAAGAAATGAAGAAAGCTTTCAGACCTGAATTCTTGAATAGAATCGATGAAACTATCGTATTTGCTCACTTGTCAAAAGAAGAAATCAGACAAATTGTTGATTTAATGTTGAAGGACTTGTTCAAGCGTTTAGCAGAAAAAGACTTGAATATTGAAGTAACTGATGAAGTTAAAGACCACTTGGCAGAAAACGGATATTCTGAAGCTTATGGTGCAAGACCATTAAGAAGACTTATCCAACGTAAGATGGAAGATAGTTTGGCTGAGGAAATCTTGTCAGGTAAATATGGTCCTGGAGATACAATCAAAGTAACTTTGGTCGACGGTAAAATTTCTTTTGAAAAAGCCGCAAAAAAACGTGCTAAAAAAGAAAAAGCTGAAGAAGGCGAACAGGTTACAGCAGAATAATTTGTTCAAAGTCTAAATAATTAAAAAAGTCGAAGATTTTATAATCTTCGACTTTTTAGTATTGTCATATTTATTATTGAGCTTTTTGAGTGTAGTCAAGAATTTCAGGTTTTAGAACTTTCAAATCAACAAAAGTTTTAACATATTCTTTTATCGCACCTGTAGGTCTTAACCAGCTGTGGTCAAGTTCAAATGAATTGGTTAATACTTGTGCAAATTTTGGTTTATCTCTAAATAGAGTCATTGCCCTTTCTATAGCATCAGCGAAGGCTTTTCTATTAAAGTCAATTGCATCATTGTAGTTTTCAAATTTAGGTTTAAAATCTGCAAAAATAGCATTAACGCCATCAGTTAAACCGTCAGTTAAACCTCCGACTTTGTTTACAATAGGAATAGAACCGCTAAATGCTGCGATTTCTTTGTGTACAAGCCCGCATGGCTCAAACCAACTGGACATTACAGTAAAGTCAGACATTAACTTACATCCGTCATATCTTCCCGGTTCACTGAATAATTTTGCAAATACAATTCTTTCTGCGGCTTTTTCACCGAATTTGTCTTTAATTCTGTTTTTAATTTCAAGCATTTTATCAATATATACTTTGTCACCAACACCTTGAGCGTAGAATACAGGTAAGTTCGTCTCATCATGGTGACGAGTTAGAATTTCGTCAATTGCTTCGGCAAAGATATCTAAACCCTTTTGGTCAACAATACGACCTGCAGTTGATACAACCATAGTGTCTTTATTTACACCTTCAAGGTTTGTTAGTTCTGGCAATTCAATATTCATAGGGTTTGCTTTTTTATTTCTTGCCAAATTGATATCAGAAATAACTTTGTTTAGATAAACCTCTTTGTTGTGGTTATGAACATCAATTACAGGAGTTTTTCCGTCAAAAGTTTTCAAAGCACCTTTTTCTAAGCCTAAATTATATTCGATTTTTCTTGCTAATTGCTCAGTTAGAGTATTATTTACTCTGTCACAACTATTTGTAATCGGTTTGTAGCTGATATTATCTTGTGGAACTTTTGTGTAATCCAAATCGTTTTGGCGAGCCAAGTATTTGATGTGCTCAATATCGCCAAATTCGTTGTATCTGGCTCTCATTCTGTAGATGTCGTGGTTTCCTCCACCAAATCCGCTGTGAGATGCCATTTCATGTCCATAACCTTTTGATACTGGTGTAATTACATCTGAATAAGCTGCTGCCATTGTTTGAGGATTTAGATTTGTTCCGTGGAATAATCCGTTTAATGAATCAGCATTAAGATTTGCATTTTTTGGCATCCAAGCGTTTTTCGCAATTACAGCTGCATGTTCTCCAAACATAATATTTAATAATTTAGGCTGAGAATGCCAACTATCTCCTGACAAGCCTGCATTATGCATAATTGTCATAATAGGAGTGTTATAAATTTTTTCGGCAACTTTAGGATCTAGTCCGAAATATTTTTTAGCAGTGGTAAGCAATCTTGTCATTGCGCTGATACCGCCAGTTTGCCAATCGTTGCCAATAATCAAATCTGCCCTTAGCGGAACATCTGAACTTTCTGCGTTTCTAAGTAAATGTTCGTAGAAGAATTTATCAAAGTAGATAAATCTTTCTGTTTCGCCAGCCTCATGAGTCAGGTTGTTATAAATATTTTTCGCTGCGCCATCTACAACAGGTCCATCCATTCTGAATTTATCATGCTTATAAAATACAGCATCATATTTTACTGTAGCTACAGGTTTTGTCATGCCCTGTTCCGGTTTGAATTTAACTCTTAGTATATCTGTGTTAATTTCAAACGGATGACCTTTTTCGATAGCTTTTGTAATTTCGTCAGCCAAATCTTTTTCAAGCCATGGTACAAGTAATTTCAAATCAACTTGTTGTTCCATGCCTTTTGCCATATAAACTTCAACGGCTTCATTAGTTTTACCTTTGTCTGTATAAATTGGCAATTTCATGGTGTCGATTTTTTCCAATTTAGCCATTGGCTTGTCCATTTTAGAGCTTACATAATTATATGTGCCATCAGCTTGTTTAACGATTGAATAATAAACTTTGTCTTCAACTTGCCCCAAGTATAATGGAGTATCCACAACAATTTTGGCTTTTTGTTTACTGTTAATTATTGCTCCAAGGTTTGCGACAACTTCTCTAGGTACTATCGACATACCTCCGGTGCTAGAAAAGCCTTTAAATTCAGAGGTTGGAACTCTAACCATAATTTCATCCGGTGGAGTAATTTTTGAACGGTCAACGATACCAAAGATACGTTTTGTGGATTCACTTCTGAGTTCTTTTTCAAGGCTGCCTTGGTTTTTGCCATAACCATGCATAACTTTTGCAAGCTGCATTTCTAATCCGTTTACATTTACAGGTTCAGTTAAGATTTCTTGAGCTCCTGCAGCCTTAACGGCTCCAGATAGAGAATCAATTTTGGTGCTTAATTCTTGTTTCGCTCCCTCAATTTGTCCATCTTGCCATTTGCCTAAGTCTTTTATGTGTTGCTCTGCTTCTTCTACTTTTTTAGCAACTCCCTCTACTTGTCCATCTTGCCACCTACCGAGTTCTTGAATTTTCCTGTCAGCTTCGCTTAATCCATGATGGATGCTGTCTGTCAAATGCTGTTTTGTATCGGCAAGTTCATGGGAAACTTCGCCCAATGCTCGACTTAGTTTTCCGTTTTTTACGGCAACATAAGTAGTAACGCCAAGAGCAGCTAGTGCAACCGCTGACGAGACATAAGTCAGTGTTTTATCAGGTTTCGTTGTTGTCGTATAATCTTTTGTTGTATTTTTTGAGGGAGTTTCAGTTCTTGTATATGTATTAACTCCTGATTGTGTATTTTTTTGATTAGACTTCATTTTGTCCAGTAAATTTGTGGAACTTTCTCCCTTAAAGGTTATTTTTGAAACCATTGCTATGTTGCCCCTTTCAAAAAGTTATAAACCTTGAAAATATAACTTTTGCTAGTCATTTAATAAAATATAAACAAAACGTTACAAACACTAATTTGTATGCAGATAACATTATTTTAGAATGTTAAATAATTAATGTAAAGTATTAAGTAGAATAATATTTAGGATATTGTTTTTTATTTTAATTGTGATAATAATATATTTGATACAGAGTAAAGGAGTTTAAGATGTTAGAGAGAATAGAAAAATTACAAATTGCAATTTTAGGTTTGCTATTGGCTTTTGGCTTGATTTTTGCCGTAAAATCAGGAGTTTCTCCATTTGCCAAACATTCGGTTACTGTGACAGGTTCAGCTTACGAAATTGTTAAATCAGATTCAGGTAATATGGAATTGTCTTTGAATGTTAAAAAACCGACAAAGGCTTTAGCTTATGCCACAGCTAAAAAACAATTGCCGGAAGTTCTGAGTTATTTAGGTTCAAAAGGTTTTGATGTAAATAATGATGTTAATATCAAATCAATAAACGGTTATGTTACTTATAAAATGGCTCCAAACGGTGTAACCACAAATGAAACAGATTATTATAATTTGTCTCAAACAGTAACGGTTAAATCTTCTGATGTTAATAAAATTAAAAATGCGTCATTAGATATTGCCTCATTGATGGATAAAGGTATAGATATTGATGTACGTTCAACCAGTTATTCTTACTCAAAGTTGCCAGATTTGAAAGTTCAATTGCTGAATAAAGCAACAACAGATGCTAAACAAAGAGCCTCTGCAATGTTGAAGTCAACCAATAATCATGTTGGAAAAATTCAATCCGTACAAATGGGAGTATTCCAAATTACACCGGTTGATTCTACAGATGTTTCTGATATGGGAATAAACGATACTTCTACTATTGAAAAGAAAATTACTGCCGTATCAAATGTGACATTTGAAGTTAAATAAAATCTATAATAATTTTTTAAAATCCGTACAAATTTCAATTTGTGCGGATTTTCTTGTTTTTAGGAGAAATTTATTATAAAATTTTGTTATGGCAAGAATAATCGGTATTACAGATATACATGGCGAATATGAAAAGCTTTGCGCGGTATTAGAAAATGTCTCACCTCAAAAGGATGACACTATTGTGTTTATGGGTGATTATATTGATAGAGGGGCAAAGTCAAAAGATGTTGTGGATAAGGTTATAGAAATGCAGGATGTTTGTAATTGCGTTTACCTTATCGGTTCGCATGAATATGCAATGTTGCATGCCAAGTCTGATGATTATTACAATTATCTATTTTGGAATTATGGTGGGGATGCTACAGTTAAAAGTTACGGTAGTTTTGAAAATATTATGAAAATACATGGAGATTTTTTTAATAATTTGAAACCATATTATATACAAGGAGATTATTTGTTTGTCCATGCCGGTTTTCGCATTGGGGTCCCATTAGAAAAGCAGAGTCTTGTTGATATGGTTTATATCAGAAGTGAATTTTTTAACAGAAAACATGATTTTCCATACAAAATAATATTTGGACATACGGAATTTGACTCTCCTTTGGTAAAAGAAGATAAAATCTGTATTGATACAGGGTGCGGAAAATATAAAAACGCTCCTTTAACAGCTATCATAATAGAAAATGATAATGAATCATTTGTAAATTCAGATGGTGAAATTTTAATTTGTAAATAATTGTTAATCAATATAATTTTAACAGCAAATCCTGATATTTTCAGGTCTTTTATAGGCTGAAGGAAAGGCTTGTTTTATGCGTATATATTGTTCTTCTGTTGCCGACATTGTTAAAGACATTGCAGGCAAGAAATTTTTAATAGAGGTAAAACCTAATAAAATGCCGAGTAAACTTTCAAAAAGTTTAACTCCTGTTACGGATATTGATGGAGAAATCGTTTCTTATGTTGTTGGTAAGCCACCAAAAAGTGCTTTGATGTATTCTTATCCGAAAGAAGATTTTGTTGAAAAAATGTCTTTTGAAAAAACTCAATTAAGAAAAGAAATGGGTAAAATTGAAGATAGTCAAAGAAGAAATGAGCTTTTTGACAGGTCAAAAGATAGACTCTATATATTGCCTTCTAAATATGCGCCGGATGATGTTCCTCTTCCTCCGCAATATACTGATATGATTTATACAGGTCAAGATATTGGTGTAAATTATGCTCATAATACAGACATGTCTGGTAATAGTGTAAAAACTCTTAAATTTATTCACATGCTTTATGATGTTGTGCCAAATACTTGGGATAAAAATATAAAAATTGATGATGTGTTAGCCAGAAGTTTTGCAAATATTGCTGTGAATGCAATGACGGAGCATGGTGTAGCTGAGCCTTTAGTTATCAGGTTATTGGAAAAATCTGTTATTAGAAAAGCTAATGGTGAAACCATTCCTAGTTCGGCCCTATTTGAGTTTTTAACAAGGAATCCAAATAAAAAGGCTTCAATCGTTAAAAAATATTCAAATGGTGATGAGTATTTAGATATAGTGTATAGAGATTATTATCCTAGGTTGCTGAAACGTTTTGATGAAAAAACTACGGACAAGGTCCTTGAAGCTTGTACTTTTAATATGGAAAATGGAAAAATTCTGGATAGAGAGGCATGTGAGTTAGCCTGTATGATGAAACGAATACCAAAGATAAAAGATGGTAAGAATGTCTCGCCAACTACTGTCTCTTTTGATTGGACACCGGAAGATTCTCAATTTGTAGCAAAAATTATATCAGGTGATATCAAATCTCCAAAACATGAGTATTTTGAAGTTGCAAAGGATTTGCTTAATACTGAAAATATCAACCGAGATTTTATAATTCGCAATATTGATGAATTGGTTCAGTACAGAAAAAATATTAATAATTTCAAGTCTGAAATTATGACAGATACAAGTAATATGGTAAAGAAAGAGCGCATACTAAATAGTGTAGAATCTGAGTATGAAAAATTAAAACTAAAAGATGGTATATCTTCAAAAGATGCTATTCTGTTAAATTTTGTAAGGCATGTTTATGACAAATCTAATTTGAATGATACTTTGCGTTGTATTAACGATGCAGAAAAGCTTATTAGAAATTTCCCCCCTGATGACTCTTCAAGAATTTTAACAGAGGCAATTCCTTTATGCTCAGCAACAGTTAAAGGTGGAAAAACCGTTATAAGTAAGCATTTGTTAAATCTATTATTTGAGGTTATCAAAGATAAAAAATCTTTTAATAATGATATTAAAAATTTTATTACTCATGTGAAAGAAAATTATAATAATGAAGATGTAGATGTACTTTTGGGTGTTTTAGAATTTCATAGAGCTCAGACAGACATGATAATGAAGAATGCTGATGAGATTGTAAAATACGTAAAAGACAAAAATAATCTTTTTTCAAAGTTAGTTTCAAAGTATAATTTTCCATATAATATGGTATTATCAATGGATATAAAGTACCAAAAATTGTTTTATGAAGGTTTGGATAAAGGTGTTATTCAAACTAATCAAGAGGTATTAAAAGCTTGTGAATTACTAAAACAAAAAGCTCCACTTGAAGAAATTGCGAAGGTTTTTAATTTGCCGATAAAGTAAATTTAACTTAATTTTTTGTCGTAAAATGCAGGCAGACTTTTCCTTCTGCATCGTAGCACTTTAATTTGGTGTCTATTAATCTGCCTACATAGTTAAAAGCTTTAATAAGTCTGTCTGTTGGTTTGTTTCGAAAATAGTTCGTTGAAATAATAACCTTGTTACCATTTTTTAGAGTAATTTCATCAATGGTTCTTTTGCTGAGTGGTGAAGTTAAATGTTCTTTTGTCTTTAGTTTAATGCCAAATGGAACATTGTTTATCGGACTTATATTCATAAAAGTTCCTTTATTATTAAAAAATAAAAAGGGTTTAAAACCCTTTTTTTTAATTAAAAATTGCGCTTGGCGCGATTCGAACGCGCGACCTATCCCTTAAAAGGGGAGTGCTCTACCTGCTGAGCTACAAGCGCAAATGTCTATTCATATTTTCTAGTGTCTTGCGGTTTCGTTCACCGCGTGAACTCATCATAACAAGAACATTTTTCATTGTCAACACTTTTTATTAAAAAAGACTCAAAAAATTTTTTGAGTCTTGCTAAAATTTAGATATCAACGTGTTTTCTGGCGCATTCAAACATTGAATTTAATAAAGCAGAGTTTGCGTTCAAGTTCATTCCATTTGTTTCCAAAACCTGCTTTATACGTTCTTCCCAGACATTATATATGTCATTTTTGTCCAAATCTAAAATTTGTCCAATCATGGATAATTCTTTAAAATCTATCGGAATAGGGTAAGCTCCTCTTAGCATGTCGACAATTTCTACACGTTTTTTTCGAGGAAAGGCTTTTAAAAAGGTTACTATGCTCATTTTTTTGTCTTTGATTATGCTTTTCAAAAGTTCTATTGTGTCATCTTGCAAAATTGGTTCTTGTGGTATTTTGTATTCTTCAAATTCATCAGGTTCAATATTCATGACAGTAGCAATTCGTTCTAATGTTGTACTTCTTGTCGAAAAGGGAATAGATTCATCTATCAAGTTATATACATACGAAAGTGTTACACCAATCATTTCTGCAAAATCTTTTTTGTGTAAGTTGTTTCTATTCAAAAAATCAGCAACTTTTTGTGAACTTTTTAATGTTTTTGTTTCGTGTTTCATATTTAATACCTCATTTTTTATATAATTTAGTTATTATTTATCTTTTTGTTAAGCTTAGGGTTGGTATATCATTATGGTAATATTTATTTGCGTTAAAATACTAAATATAAGATTTATACAATATTGAAGGGCTTTCGTAATATGAAATTAGTTGTCGGACTTGGTAATGTCGGAGATAAATACTGTTTTACAAGGCATAATGCAGGGTTTATGGTCGTTGACCGTATGGCAATTGTGCATGATGTTTCTTTTAAAGAAGATAAAAAGTTAAAATGTTTTATAGGAAAATATAAGCATGGTTTTGAAGATATAATGCTAATCAAACCTACAACATTTATGAACCTATCAGGAGATGCTGTTCAATTGGTTATGAATTATTACAAAATTGATGTATCTGACGTGTTGGTGGTTTATGATGATTTGTCTTTAGAACTCGGAAAGATGAGATTTCGTCCGAATGGTTCTGATGGTGGGCACAACGGTATTAAATCAGTAATCAAATGTGTTGGTACTCAATCTGTTGCAAGACTAAAAATTGGAATTGGTCCACAACCGCCTGTACCATCAGAAACTTTTGTTTTGCAAAATTTCTACAAAGACCAGTTAGAGTCTTTGAAACCTGTTTTAAAAACATCAGTTGAAGCTATTGAATATTATTTTGATAATGATATGGCTAGTGCTCAAAATACATATAACTAGATTGAACTATCTCAGAAATAGTGTTATAATCGGTTAAGCAAATATTTTATACAAAAAGGAGTAATTATAAATGAGTTTACAGTTGGCTGAACAATTTGAAGCAAACGAACAATATGAACAAGCTTATGAGGAATATAAAAGAGAATATCAACATAATCCTGATGATGTAGGTATACTAGAACGACTTGGCCACTTATCTTTGATTCTTGAAAAGAAAGATGAGGCAGCTAATTATTATTATGAAATTCTAAAACGTGATGTTTCTAATTCTTTAGCTTATGAACAATTGATGGCTATTTATGAAAATACTGATAAATATAAATATTATGTCTATAGAGGTAATAAAAATTCTCTTGAAGGTAAATTGGAGTTTGCTATAAACGATTTCAAAAAGGCTCTATCTCATGCGCATGAAGATGAAACTCAAGTTGTTATGACAAGATTAACTCTTGCAAATTTGTATCGTCAAACAGGTCATACAATGAAGGCTATTGATGAATATAATTTGATTCTTGAATATGATAATTTGCATGAAGATATCTTTTTACAACTTGCAGATATTTATTTGAAAGATGAAGCTTATTCAAGTGCAATAGATGTCTTGAATAGAGCAAAGCAAAAAGGTTTTGATTCTCCAAAAATCAATGAGGCTCTAGCTGCAGTTTATCTAAAAAGTGGAGACCCTGAGCATGCAATTGAATGTACTTCTGATGAACTTTTGAAAATTCAATGTATGCTGGAACTTGGAAAAGTTGAAGAGGCTTATGCGAAATTGAATTCTTTGCCTGAAGAATATAAAAAATCTCCAAGGTATTATACTTTGCAGGCTCAATATTGTTATTCTTCAAAGAAATTTGAAGAGGCGCTGGAGCATATTGAAGAGTATAACAAATTGCAACCAAATTCACCTTTGACCTATCAAATGCGAGCTCTTGTTTATGATGAAAACGGAGACGAATACAATTCTCACGTAAACTGGGGTATTTACAATATGTTGAGAGGCAATAAAGATATTGCAGTAAATGAGTTCCTAAACGCAGTTCAATTAAATGACAAAGATACAAATGTCTTGTTTACATTAGCTGATATGTTGACTGAATCCGGAGAGTTAGACCATGCTGCTGAATATTATGCCAAAATTGTAAAAATCGATCCTAATAATAAGGAAGCTTTACGAAAAATGGCGTCTTATGAAGAAAGCATTGGAGACTACCGTTCTCAAGTTGAATATTTGGAAAAACTTTCTGAGCTTGATCCAAAAGATTTGAATGCTTTGAAAATTTTGGCTAAAGGTTATGAAAGAATTAAAGCTAAAGATTTAGCTATTGATACATATAAAAAGTATTTGGAACGTGTAACAGATCCGGTTGATTATAAGATGGCTAAAGACAGATTGGATAAGCTTGATAATTTAGGCTCAAGCGAAGCTGAGGAATCTGTAGGTTTGATTGACAAAATAATGGGATTTTTTAATAAAGGTTAGTTTACATTAACTTTTATCACATTTTTGTAAAAAGGAGTCTGTAGAGGACTTCTTTTTAGTATAATAAATATGTGACAGTAAAGGGGTAACATGAGTAGATTTATTGGAATTTTAGGTATAGTTGTAATATTTGCTTTAGCTTATGCTTTATCAAATAACAAAAAAGCAATCAATTATAAAACAATCGGTATGGGATTTTTATTACAAGTTTTATTGGCTGTATTTATTTTTAAAATTCCAATCGGTCAAAAGTTATTTATGGCAATCGGATTATTTATCCAAAAGCTGTTAGTTTTTGCAAAGGAAGGTGGAGAATTCGTATTTGGCGGCTTGATGAACTCAAAATTTGCCGAGTTATTCTCAGGTAACGGCGGTTCAGTATTTGCTCTTCAATTGATTGCATCTACCGTTTTTATGATGATTTTGGTTAATATCCTTTACTATTACGGAATTATGCAACGTGTTGTTGCTGTTTTAGGTAAAGGTATGAATAAATTACTTGATGTTAGCGGTGCTGAGGCACTTTCTAATGTCGCAAGTACCTTTGTCGGTCAGATTGTTGCTCAAATTATGATTAAACCCTATTTGCCGAATTTGACTCGTTCAGAGTTGTTGGCATCTATGTCAGGTTCTCTGGCATGTATTTCAGGTTCTATTATGCCAATTTATATTGGCATGGGGATACCTGCTGAATATATATTAGCATCATCTGTTATGGCAGCTCCTGGCGCATTAGTTATTTCAAAAATCGTATATCCCGAAACCGGTGAACCGGAAACAAGTAAAGATTTCAAAATTTCAGTAAGTAAACGTCACAGGCAGCATGTAAATGTCTTTGATGCAATATCTTCTGGTGCGTCAGAGGGTATGAAAGTCGCAATCAATGTTGTTGCTATGATTTTGGCTCTTGTTGCGTTAGTTGCAATGATTGACTGGTTTTTAGGTGGATTTGGTTTGATGATTGTAAAATGCTTGAAATTTATGCATATTAATTCACCAATGTTAATATCAGCTTTTTCATCATTATCGTTGAACGCGATTTTAGGTAAAATTTTCGCATTATTTGCTCTTGTTATGGGCGTCCCATTACATGAGGCAACAGCTGTTGGTGGTTTGATGGGAACAAAGTTAGTCCTTAATGAAATGGTTGCATACATGGATTTGACCTCGCCAGCAATGCATTTGTCTGATAAATCTTTCTTAATTGCAAGTTTTGCATTATGCAGTTTTGGTAATTTGGGTTCAATTGCTATATTGTTAGGTGGTATTGGTGAACTTGCTCCGAACCAAAGAAAAAATTTAGCAAGATTAGGTGTTCGAGCTTTGATTTGCGGTACTTTGACATGTTATATGTCAGCTTGTATTGTTGGAATTTTATTCAATTAAAATTTAACAAATTTAACAATTTTTACATTTAGTATTTTTAGGATATAATCGTAGTATGGAGATAGTAAGAGAACTTAGACACATTCCGAATTTATCATTAGCACTTGGATTTTTTGATGGTGTACATTTAGGTCATCAGGCTGTAATTTCCAGTGCAGTTGATTTTGCAAAAGAAAACGGATATCAATCTGCAGTTGTAACTTTTCAAGAACATCCGTTTTGTTTTTTTAAAGGCGTATCTCCAAAATATATTTTGACACTTGAAGATAAGTATAAGTATATGGAAGAACTTGGGCTTGATTATATTTTTGAGCTTGATTTTGCTTCTGTTTGCTATATGACGCCATCACAGTATTTGGAAGATGTTTTAATTAGATATTTTCAACCGAAGGCTATATCTACAGGATTTAATCACAAATTTGGGGTAGATAAAACAGGTGATGTAAAGTTCTTATCTGATTGTCAGGACAAATTTGATTATTTATATTTTGCAACTCCACCGTTATCTATCTTTGGTGATGTTATCAGTTCTACAGCAATTCGTCAGTTTATCAAGACAGGTGTTGTCGATATGGCAACTTCTATGTTGGGACGTAAATTTTCTGTGTCAGGTGCAGTTGTAAAGGGTAAAGAAATTGGCAGGACAATTGGTTATCCGACTGCAAATATAATTTATCCGTTAGATATAGTTGAACCACCTTATGGGGTTTACGATGTTGAGGTAGAATTGCCTGACGGTACAACAAAGCGTGGGCTTGCTAATTTTGGGGTTTCTCCTACAGTTTCTAATGACGGAATTAAGAGCTTAGAAGTCTTTATTATTGATTTTGATGGTGATTTGTACGACAAGGATATTCGAGTAAGCTTTAACAGGATGATTCGCCCTGAAATTAAATTTAATGGCCTTGATGAGTTGAAAACTCAAATTGATTTTGATATTCAATCAATGTTTTAGTTTGTGTTGATTAGTAAAATAGCAAAAATGGATTGCCACAGTCGTGCAAATGCACTCCTTCGCAATGACGTTACGTATTTTCAATATCGTCATTGCGAGCGATAGCGAAGCAATCCAGCTTTCTTTTAGATAAATTTTATTTTGGACAGTAGTGGAAACAAGTTCAGGGTGACATTATTTTTTAAAAATCAACATTGATAGATTCTGAATAGCAAGAAAATTTGAAAACACCAAGCAATGAAAATATTTTGCAAATAAAAAACAGAGTAAAAGCATTTGCTTTTACTCTGTTCAAATCTTAACTTCTTCCGAAAATCTAGATTTCTAAGTTGTTAGCTAAGATATCCATTTCTTCTGATGATGCGTATGCTGAGTGGCAACCGCAGTCAACATAGATAACTTCACCTGTAGTACCTGCAGATAGGTCAGATGCTAAATATAAGCCAGCTTTTCCAACTTCGTCTAATGCAACATTTCTTTTCATTGGAGAACGAGCAGCTGCAGCTTTTAACATTTTAGAAAATCCGCTAATACCCATTGATGCTAAAGTTTTTACAGGACCTGCTGAAATACAGTTTACTCTAACGCCTTTAGCACCCAAGTCTACAGCTAAGAATCTCATAGCTGATTCTAATGCAGCTTTAGCAACTCCCATTACGTTGTAGCTTGGAACTGAAAGAATTGAACCAAGATATGTCAAAGCGAAAATTGAACCACCTTCGTTCATAATAGGTTCAGCATGGCGACAAATTGTAACTAGTGAATAAGCACTTACACCTAATGCTGTGTTCCAACCGTCAGCAGAAGTTTCAACAAATCTGCCCATTAAATCTTCTTTTTTAGCAAAAGCAACAGCGTGAACAACGAAATCAAGTTTGCCGTAAACTTTTTCGCATTCTTCAAATACAGCTTTTACTTCTTCTTCTTTTGTTACATCACAACTCATGATGATTTTAGCATCCATACTTTCAGCGATTGGACGAACTCTTTTTTCCATTGATTCACCAGCGTATGTGAAAGCGATTTCTGCACCAGCTTCGTGAAGTTGTTTAGCAATACCGTAGGCAATACCGTGAGTGTTAGATACACCAAAGATTACCCCTTTTTTACCTTTCATTAAATCCATATTAAAGTCTCCCTAAACTAAATATTAATCTACTTGTTAATTTTACCAAAAATAAAATTTTAAAGCAAATTGTAACAAGGGTTTTGTACATTGTAAACAATTGTAAACAAAACAAAAAACTCTGAAATCGAGCCTTTTCGAAATTTTTTATATATGTAAGAGAGTTAAATTTTGGAGAGCTTTAAAAAGTGAGCATTAATGGTGTAAACAATAAATTAGATATCCAAAAGCTTTTACAGCAAATGAAAAATGGCAAAGCTGGAAAAGCTGGTTTGTCTTCAAAAGTTCCAGCTCATTTAACAATGAACGGTTCTATTTTTAATGCTCCAAATGCTAACAACATCAACTTAATCAATAACAATAAAAACGGTGTTTCAGCTACAAGAAATAACCAAACTGCAAATAATGTATTGAATGCTAATACAGCTAAATCAGTTTCAGATGTTTCTAAAAACAATTCTTCAAACAAAACAGAACAAGCAAAAGCTAACCAAGAAACTCAAAATTCTGATAATAGAAAAGTAGATATTGGAAATTATGATTTCGATAATTTAGTTTCAGTTCCTGATGGAGAATTGAACTCTTTGAAATCTGAATTGACTGAATTAAAAGATTCTAATTTACCTAGATTCTTACAAAATAGTGTAGATTCTAAATTAGGTAAAGTTAATAAAGAAATTAGCAAAAGAGCTTCAAATGTAGCCGGTGGCGAAAAGAAAGATGAAGTAAAAAAACAAGAAGATAAAGAAAAAAGCAGTGATGAATCTGTAGCAGATTCAAAAAGCAGTGCAAGTGATTCAAAAGCAGCAACAGCTCAATCTGAGGCTGGTACTCAACAAATGAATCAAGCTCAGTCTAAAATGAAGTCTTTAAATAGCAAAATGAAAAAAGACGACAAAAAATTCAAAAAACAAATGCAAACTGAGCAAAAAGCTATTGACAAGTCTCAAAAACAAATGCAAAAACTTGCAGCTGATATGGAAAAGAAATCAGAAGAAACTGATTCTATCAATGCTCAAATTGAACAACAAAACGCTTTGTTAGCTTCTGATTCTATTTCTGATGATGAAAGAACTGCAATTCAATCAAAAATTCAAACAAGTTCTGCAAAATTGCAAGCAACACAAACTTCAATCGGAAATTCTCAAGTTAAATTGAAAAAAGTTCAAGTTGCAACAAACAAAAGAGTAAGAACTTTATCAAGAACTTCAAAAGCTTATCAAAAAGCTGCAAAAGCAAACGTTAGCACAGTTCAACAAAACCAAACAGAATCAAGCAAAGTTTTAAAAGTTGCTGAAAAAGCTGACCAAATTGCAGGATACACAGCAATGGCTGGTCAAGCTACTCAATATGTTGGTAAAGGTATGATAGTTACCGGTACTGCTATGGCAGCTTATCCTCCAACAGCATCAGCTGGTGCAGCTTTGATTAAAGCTGGTGGAACTGTTGAAAAAGTTGGTATCACAGTTGAAACAGTTGGTAACTATGGTAAAATGGCTGCGAATATCACAAAAACAGCAGTCTATGCTGCTCAAGGTAATATCGCAGGTGCTTTAACTTCAGCTGGTGCAGCTGTTATGTCAGGTGCTTCTGCAGTTAAAGGTACAAAAGAAATCGCAGGCGGATTCAAGAGTGTAAACCAAGAAGTTGCAAATGCATCAAACAAAGCTGCTACAAAATTAAAAGCAAAAGCTGATAAGGCAACAGAAAAAGCAACTAAATTAACTGAAGGCGGAACAAAAGGTGTTGAAGGTGCTACTCAAGGTACTGAAACAAAAGCATTGGATGCAAAAACTCAAGCAAAAGTTGATAAATTGGAAGCAAAGGCTGATAAACTAGAAGCAAAATCAGATAAACTCCAAGCTCAAGCTGATAAATACCAAGGTAAAGTTGATAAAGCTAATGATAAAATTGCAGATAAAGAAATCGCAAAAGCTCAAAAGAAATTGGATTCTGCAAAAGCAAAAGCTCAAAAAGAATTAAATTCTGCAACTACAGATGAAGCTAAAAAAGCTGCTCAAGCAAAACTTAGTAAATTAGATAGTGATTTTGCAGCATTCAAAGCTCAAGGTTCAGCTAAAATTGCAGAAGGTGCTGAAAAAACTTTCGCAAACAAATTAGCAAAAGGTATGTCTGCAGGTTCATTCTTACAATCAGCTGGTTCTCAATTAGGTTCTTTAAACAATACTCAAACAGTTGGAACTACAGCAAGAAAAAGAGTTCAAGTAAGAACTATTCAAAGAAGACAATTCAGATAAAAAGCAAAAAGTCGACGATTTATTCGTCGACTTTTTAGTATATACTTTTATTTGCTAGTAAATTTTGTTGCCAGCATTTCGTTATCGGCTTCTAACATAATATTCAAATATAACAATTGGTTTGCTACAGATTTATCAAGGTTGGTAAATTCTGCACCTGCTCTGTTTGATGTTGCTGATACGACTTTGACATTTGCATTGATGTTAAGGTCTTTGTACTGAATATGTACAGGTAGAATATCACCAACTTTTAAGTCATTGTTATGTTTTACTGCAATTCCGCCACGCGAAATATCAATTAACTGACTTACTCCGTTATTTGTTCTTTCCATTGAGATTGGTTTTGTAATTTCTTTTACATTGAATCTCATATATTGACGTTTATCAATTGCTTGTATTGCGTTATCGATATCTTTTCTTTGAATATATGTTTGACTTCCATCAGGATATTTGATGTGGTCATTATCATCATCGGTATCAGTATCTGTATCTGTATCACTATCAGTGTCCAAATCTGTGTCGATATCGGTATCTAAGTCGGTATCAATATCAGTGTCGGTATCCAAGTCTGTATCAATGTCTGTATCAGTATCAAGGTCGGTATCTATGTCAATATCAGTGTCAGTATCAATATCGGTATCAGAGTCGCCTTGCTCGTCATCCGGCATTTCAAGTGGAGTAGCATCAACAATGTTGTCATCATCGTCGACATCAGATTTTTCACCGTTGAA
>QHME01000014.1 GCA_003258735.1 Candidatus Melainabacteria bacterium | reverse complement strand
TGATTTAATTTGCTTTTTCATTTTAAAGTGCATTGCAACACCATAAAATACTTGTTCAGAATTTTCTTTCACTAAACATCTAAAAAGAGTTTCATTTATAGTAAAATCAACATCGTTATATCGTCCATAAAAACAATCATCATCAGTTCTTTGTACATCTTTATTACCTTTAAATAAACCACTTGATAAAAATGTCTCATTAGAAATCTTTAAATTTTTAATTTTACAATCTTTTTCATACGCTGACATTGCATCAGATGCAGAGGCTGTGTATTTATTACTATAACAAATAGTATTATCAAAAATTTTTAGCAAATTAGGATACAATTTTTGTTTTATATTAGTTTGGTAAGCTTTATTTTTTACATGATGAATACACAGTATTATTGAAGAGATTATAAAAAATCCACATATAAAAGAAAATAACTCAAAACCTTGTTTAGGCATATAAACCAAATAAAACACTAACATACAGCCCATAAGACATTCATATATTACATACTCCAATCTGTATTTATTTTGAACTTTTTGCCAATTTTTTAGTTCTACTTCCATAATCTTGGCAAATTCTACAGCAAATTTATTTTTATATTTTTCCATACATTCTAACATTTTAAATTATCCTTTTCTTTAATTACAATCCAGTCTTACTTGCAAGATTCAAGACATCAATAAATGACAGAACAGACGCAAATTCGTCAAACAAATGGTCATATTGATGAACATCATCAATTCTGCCAAACAAGTGATTCATTTCAAACAAGTCTTTATTTGCTGATAATAAAATCAACATTGAATCATCAAAAATTGAACATTGAACCTCATCAATATCAAAACTAGTTGAAATTTGCATAAATCTATCTAAAAATACAGTAGTTAATAAATATCTTGCCTCAATTTGACCACCAGCTTCCATCTGTGTTTTTTCAACCCAAACATTATATTTTTTGTTAAATTTGTTATATTCAACATTAACTTTTTCATAATTTGGCGGAACATATTGACCTATTTTTTTAGACAAAATCAATACTCTTGATTTGATTTTTTTGTTCATTTTAAAGTGCATAGCTACACCTTTGAACATTCGTGCATATTTATTATTTCCAGTAGTATATCCAAAATCCGTTTCATTTATCGCAAAATCAATATCATTATATCGTCCCCAGAAACAATCATCATCTTCTCTTTGTGTAATTTTCTTACTTTTAAACAAATCACTTGATAAAAAATCACCGTTTAAAATCCTCAAATCCGATGGCTTACACTCTTTTCCATGTTTTATCATTTCTGATATTCCAAGAATAGAATATTTACCATAATAAATTTCATCACCAAAAACTTTTAACAAATCAGGAAACAATGTTTGTTTTATTTTATCTTGATAGTTTTTATTTGTTGAGTGGATAACAGAAATAATCCCTATAATAAGAGTACAGATTGAACAAAAAATATGAAAATTTAAATTATATTCATGTTCACTTCTCCCCGGAACAAATCCAAGAAGAAAGGATACTAAATAAATTCCTAAAGAACTTAAACTCACAAGCTCCCACCGTTCTTGGTTCTGTGCTGATTTCCAAAAAGGGAGTCTTTTTTGCATAACTGTTGCAAATCTGATTGCAAATTCGTTTTTATATTTTTCCATACACTGTGGCATAAATTCTCCTAAGAAGGGTTATCAGGCAAATCAAAAGCTAATTTGTTAAACATTTCAATAAATGTCATTATTGATGTAATTTTGTTATATAAAGGGGTATATTGTTTGATATCTTCAATGTCCTTGTATAGACTTGGCGGTTCAAACAATATATTTCTTGTCTCTAACAAAATAACCATTTGGTTTTCATAAATTGAACAAAAAACTCTTTTGGCATAAAAACTATTCAATAGATTCATCAATCTTTCTAAAAAATGCCTATTAAGAAATTTTTGAACATCTAATAATGCGCAATCTGAAACTTCTTTTTCCACGTATATATTATGTTTATCAGTAAAACCAACGTATTTTATATCTAACAAGTCATATTTTTCAGGTTCATTTATATCACAATTTTTAGGCAAAATAAGTATCTTTGAAGTTACTTCTGCCGGCAAATTTATATTTAGTGCAATTCCCCTGAATAAAATTGCAGGAATAAATGAGTTTTTCTTTTTCCATCCAAATTTAGTTTCGCAAATTTGAAATTTGTAATTTTCTAATTTGCCTGTCAAACCATCACCATTTTTGTTGTAATTGATATTGTACATAAACAAACTTGATTTGTTATATACAGAATATGGAATTAAGAATTTACTTTTCCTAACTTCAGGAAGTTTTTTAATATTAGCTTCCAAAAATAACCCCGGATTTGGAATAAATACGAGCTCACCAAACATACCGAGCAAGTTTGGCAAAAGTCTATCTTTATAAGTGTCAACATAGCCTTTTATTCTGGTTAACAAATTTATAATAACAGTCACAACAACAAGCGAAAAAGCTAAAGTAAAGTGATAAGACCAATTATATTCTTTTTCCCAAAACATTTGTACAAATCCGATAAAAAAAACTAGCATATAAATACCACAAGCTTTTATCCCTTGAAGATTTTGAATAACATCAAGTTGAATATCTTTGTAGCATTGACGTCTGTCATCCATCAGCTCGGAAAACTGTTTGAGGAAACTGCTTTTATATTTTTTTATCAAATTATCTATGTACAAATATAACCTACCACGTTTTACACTTCTACCAAACTAAAAATTGTTTAAATAATTATTTTCCGATTTCTAAAGCTCTTTGCGCCATTGATTTTGAAATATTTACAAGTGCCAAGTTTGCCTCATAAGCTCTTTGTGCTACAAGTGCATCTGCGATATCAACCATAGCATTTACGTTTGAAGCTCTTATATAGCCGTCTGCATCAGCATCAGGATGTCCAGGTTTATAAATTTTTTCACCCAATGTTGGGTCTTCAACAACTCCGGAAAAGTTTACTCCACCTTGTAGATAAGGCAATGTTCCAACACCAAAAACATCTTCTTTCATATTATTCAATAATCCATGAAAAGAAACATCGTCAACAGCTGTCAATACTGGGATTTTTCTTACATAATTTGGTGTATCAAGGTTTGCAATGTTTTTTGCATGGATATCAATACGCTTGCCATGTACTTGGAGCGCTTTTGCACCGATATCAATTGATTCCATTATACCCATAAATTATTCACCTGCTCTCATTACTTACCAACGTTAATTACTGTTTTCATTTCGGTAACAAGGTTTGTCATTCTTCTTGTTGCCATTGTGTATAAAATTGAGTTTTCCTGCATTTTCAAAAGTTCTTCTGCCGAATTTACTTTTTCTTCCGAATGATCCATTGCAACAGGAGATGGTCCGAGTTTTTCTGACAATTGAGTTTCTAATGGACTATTCATTGTACTTAAATACTGACCAAAATTTATATCCTGTCTAATATATCCGGGAGTATCAACGTTAGCAATATTTGAACCCAAAGCACGTTGCCTTTGAGAAATCAAATCCATCATTAATGAGACTTTGCCCATACTATCTAATGAAGTATACATAATCTTATTGCCTTTCGTTTAATTATTTATTTATTAAGCTTCTCTGATATTGATAGCTTTGTTGTACATTGTGTCTGCAAGTTTCATCATTTGCATACTTGCAAGCATTGATGCATTCAATCTTAACAAATCTGTTGATGAACGGAATATACTAACATTTGATGCTTCTAAATTATTTTGTCTAAAACAATCGTGATTCTTAACCAATCTACCTTCTCCTGCATCATCTGTAGGTTTTAATCTATTCATATCAGCAGATTCCATGCCAGCAGGATTGTCAAAACGTATCAATGGAATAGTTCCGACTTTCTTGGCTTTGTCTCCGCGTGAATCATAAGCCATTACATCACCGTTTTTCTTAATTTCAAATTTAAAACAGTTTGTCGGAATTTGAATACCCTCACCAACAATCCAACCATCTCTAGTTGTCAAATATCCGTTTTTACCCTGTTGGAAAGCTCCATCCCTTGTATATTGAACCTCTCCTGACGGTGATACAACAGGAATATACCCTGCACCATCAATTGCAACATCATAAGGATTGCTAGTAATTCTTATTGAACCTTGGGTATAATTTGTACGAACTGAACCGGTTAAATATCCGTCTTCTCTTAAAACTTGCTCAAACGAAACATCTTTATAACCTGTTGTTTGGAAATTTGACAGATTATTTGCAATTTGCCCAAAACGGTCAAACTGTACCAATGCATTATTTGTGCCTTTTGAAATTATACCTTGTAAGTTATACATTTTTTTAACCTCTATTTACTATGAAGCTGAACTTAATTGAGAAATCGTTTTACCTAAAACTGAATTTTGGAGCATAAACATCTGTCTGTTTGCGTCAAAATTCTTGACTACAGGCATGAGTGATAGAAATTCTTGTTGCAGAGCAACATTTGAATACTCATTATAACCTTGTTTGATATTAGGCTCCATCACTGCCATTCCACCACTATCAACAACTCCAATCTGCCCAATTAGAGTTAATTTGTTATTTTCAGGGTTGAACATTGAAATTTTACCAGTGTTATCAATTTTAATTTGTTTCAAATCCTGTGGAATAAACGGAAATTTTATCGGAGTACCAGCACTTGACAATACCTCTGAATTTGTCAACGTCAATAAAGTACCATCTTTTCCAATTTGAAATCTACCATCACGAGTAAGTTTTACACCGTTTTCGTTACGTGTTTGAAAATACCCTTTATTTGCAATCGCAAGGTCTAAAGGTTTGTCAGATACGGCAATACGACCAACTTTGTCATCTCTTGTTGTAGAGAGTGCGTGCACACCCAAATATTCAGCAAAAGAAGAAACAACAACCTCTTTACGTTGATAACCGATTTTGTCAAAACCACTAATATTTTCATTGGTTATTCCGACAATTTCACTATCAAGATGCATTGCCCTTATTGATGCGGTCAAACCGCTGTCATCATATTGAATACCACCGTTTATTCTCATAGAACTACCTCTACATGTTATATTATTAATATTGTCGAACATTTTAAGAAATTCCTCAATGATTTTGAGAAAAATCATACAAATGAAGGACTTTTGCATGGTTATAATGATTTTTGAGAAAAAGTCAATTCCATTCATTACCTATTTGTTTTTTTCTTTTGTTTAATATAAAATACAAGCGTTAAGTGGTACATATAAAAGGAGATATTTATTATGTCAAGAAAACCTATTATTGCAGGAAACTGGAAAATGAATCTTTTGCAAAGTGATGCAAAAGCTCTATACGAAGGTATTAAATCATTTGTAAGTAATTATAAAGCATCTCAATTGCCTACAGTTGTTATCGCTCCTGTATTTACATCATTAAATCAAGTAGCTGAAATTCCTTGTGATTGCGGTTGCGAAGGCAGCAAATTGTATGTTGCAGGTCAAAACTGCCACTGGGAAAAATCAGGCGCTTTCACAGGTGAAATTTCTGTTGAAATGTTAAAAGATGCAGGTTGTTCATTTGTTATCATTGGTCACTCTGAAAGAAGACAATACTTCTCAGAAACTGATGAAATGATTAACAAAAAAGCAAAAGCTATTTTGGCTGGTGGTTTAATTCCAATCATCTGCTGTGGTGAAACTTTAGAACAAAGAGAATCTGGTGCAACTGATGCTCACATCGCATCTCAAATCAGAGCAGCTTTGGCTGGTATATCTTCAGAAGATGTTGCTAAGTCAGTTATCGCTTATGAACCAATTTGGGCTATCGGTACAGGAAAATCTTGTGATTCAGACGAAGCTAACAGAGTTATCAAAATGATTCGTGGCGTTGTTGCTGAAGTTGCAGGCGCTGCTGCAGCAGATTCAATCAGAATTCTTTACGGTGGTTCTGTAAAACCTGCTACAATTGAAGAACAAATGTCTAAATCAGACATCGACGGTGCTTTAATCGGTGGTGCATCATTAAAAGCTGACAGCTTTAATGAAATTATTGAAAAAACAATGAAAGTTGCTGTATAACTTTTTAAAAAAGATTGATTGACAGTCGAATAAAACGACCTTGCGAGATTCGCAAGGTCGTTTTTAGTGTTAAATTATTATGTATAAGACTAATTTGTTCAATTAAAGATTCCGAAACAGTCTTGGATTATTGGCAGTTCGGAATGACATGTTACATGACACATAGGTCAACAAATCCGACAATAGCCAAAAGTGAACAATCAAACAAAACGAGTAAACGACAAAAGCCGAATTTGTTTGAGGAACGAAGTGACGAGTTATTCGGCTACTATACAAGTTTTTAGTTTGATGTGAACGTTGGCGTGTCGGTGGTTTTGCGGTGCTTTTGCCACCAAAAGCACCCCTGCACGGAGTGCATGAAAAAGAATAGTTTAAAAGGCTTTGACATCTTCTCCTACAAGGGGCGAGGATGTTTTGTATCACCCTGAAACGAGTTCAGGGTGACATTATAAACATTGATAGATTCTAAATAGCAAGAAAATTATGCGTTCCAAACTTCACGCATAATTTTCTAAGCTTTCCGAATGACAATGACCTAAATAATAAGTCAAAGTAAATGCAAACTTATGCAATAACTTTAATCCAACCTTTTGGAGCTTCAATTCTACCTGATTGAATACCTGTTAAAGTTTCGTATAATTTTGCTGAAATTGGTCCCATTTTTTCCATACCTGATGGTAAACAAATTTCTTTACCATGGTCAACAATTTTTCCAACAGGAGAAATTACTGCTGCTGTACCACACAAACCACATTCTGCAAAATCACCCAGTTCGGATAACAAAACTTCTCTTTCTTCGGTTTCCAAACCAAGGTATTCTTTTGCTACATACATTAATGATCTTCTAGTAATTGATGGCAAAATACTGTCTGATTTTGGAGTTACAACTTTGTTATCTTTAGTTACAAAGAAGAAGTTTGCACCGCCTGTTTCTTCAACTTTAGTACGTGTTTTAGCATCAGGGTATAAGTTTTCGTCATAACCTTGAGCGTGTGCTGTAACAATTGCGTGAAGACTCATTGCATAATTCAAACCAGCTTTAACATGACCTGTTCCGTTTGGTGCAGCTCTATCAAAATCACTAACTGTCAATGTAATAGGTTTTGCACCACCTTTGAAGTATGGCCCTACTGGAGATGCAAAAATTCTAAATTGATATTCACTAGATGGTTTAACACCCATAACAGGACCTGAACCAAACATATATGGTCTTAAATACAATGATGCACCTGTTCCATAAGGTGGAACAAATTTCAAATTAGCTTTTACAACTTGTTCAACCGCATCAACAAATTTATCTTCAGGAAATACCGGCATTTCAAGTCTTTTTGCAGTGTCAGCCATTCTTTTAGCGTTCATATCAGGTCTAAAGACTACAACGTGACCATCTACAGTTGTATATGCTTTCATACCTTCAAAACAAGTTTGAGCATATTGCAAAACGCCTGCACACTCATTAAGAACGATATTGGCATCTTCTGTCAAACAACCTTCATCCCATTTTCCGTCCTTAAAATTTGACACATATCTTTTATCAGTTTGGTAATATCCAAAACCGATATTAGACCAGTCAATGTTTGCTTTTTCTATTGTTTCCATAAGCACCTCTTTTACAATAACGTTTAAATCCGTATTTATTCTAGCATAAAACTACAAAATATTTTCCAATATAATATATGCCGTTCTTAATTTTTCATTATCATTTTTTATTAAATTTAATTTATCAATTATTTTGTCATACATTTCTTGATTAGTTTGTACAGAACTAAATTGAAAAATTTCGTAAGGTTCAACTTGTAAAATCCTAGACATGTTTTCCAAAGTCGCTAATGTCATAAAACCTCGTCCTGTTTCAATATAACTCAGCGAAGTAGTTGCAATATTCAAACATTCGGCTAATTTTTCCTGACTTTAAAATTTTCCTATTTATTATCTGATTTGAACAGGCATAATCAAGCAAATGAAATCTTCATCACTGTTTGGTTTTAATACCGTAGCAGACAAACTTGCATTCAAACCGATGATAACTTCATCACTTTCAATAATTCTCAATGCGTCCAGCACATATTTGTAATTGAAAGCTATTAATAGTTCTTCTGCAGTGTATTGAATATCAATTTTATCTTCTGATTTACCTGAATCAGGAGTATCAGCAGAAAGTGTCAATTCATTATCGGCAAAAAGCATTTTTACAATACTTGTTTTGTCATTAACCATTACAGAAACTCTTTCCAAAGCTGAAATAAGTTGTGAAACATTCACGATAGCCTGTTTTGGACTTTCTGATGGGATTAATTGGTTATATTTAGGGAACTGACCTTCCAACAATCTTGAAATAGTCAATGTTTTTTCTGTTTTCAAAACAATTGTTGATTTGTCTTTGCAAATTTTAATAGTTTCATCATCAATAAACGAACCCATTTTCATAAATTCATTCAATGTACGAGATGGAATAATCAACTGAGTTTGTTCTGTGATATCACTGGCAAGTTTTTCCCTAACACGAGCAAGTCTATTGCCATCAGTTGATGCTATTTCCAAAATACCGTTTGAAAAATCACAAACAATACCTGATAAAAGGTTACTTACTTCATAACTTGCAGCAGCAAAACCTGCTTGTTTAATTGCTTTTAAGAATGGTTTCAATTCAACATCAAAGCATTTTGTTTCATCAATTTCGTAATTATAAACCTCTGGAGGAAATTCTGATGCTGAAATTCCAATAATATCGAATTTAGATTTCTTACAAGAAATATTAACATTCGTGCTACCTTCTTCAACCTCAAAAGTAACTAACTCGTTACCTAGTTTTGAAACAATTTCGTTTAATTTTTTAGCAGGAAGAGTAATTTTGCCTGCTTGTTCAATTTGCGCATCAACAGTCGTAATTACTGTCAAAACCAAATCTGTAGCAGTTAATCTGATTGCGTTATTATCTAATGTTTCGATTAAAATATTATATAAAACAGGTTGAACAGCTTTTTGAGAAGTAGCTCTTTCAACAATTTTTATACCATTAAACAGGTCTTCTTTTCTTATGATGAATTTCATCCACATACTCCTTTAGGTTAATTTTTACAACCAATTATAAAATAAATATGAGAAAATGAAAATATATATCAAGATATGTGAATTTTTTATTAAGGAAAGATAAATTTACACTATCTATATGACAAATTATTAAGACTTATTTTCTATAATAATAAAATGGACGGACAGGTTGTGGATAAAAAATATACCGATTTTATCGAAGGATTAATTGTGCAAATTTCTCCTTTATTACCACCTGACGTAAATGAATTACAAAAAAGTTATTTAATTACAAATATTCGCAAATCTGCAACACTTATGGCAGAGTCAATTATTGATAATGAAGAGTTTAATCAAATAGATTTTGATAAACAATGTTTCTATATCCAAGTTCTTGCCGAATGGTCATTCCACAAAGAAATTGACCTATTTCGTTCAGGTATTCCTGCCAGATATTGGAAAGGTGTAATGCAAAAAATTTGGTATACAATGTGGGAAGTTATGTTTGCTTGCGTAAAAAATGATGCTCCTGAATCTGTTGTATTATCACTAGTTGAGCGATTTGTAAATAGAACATATAAAGATGCGGTTGAAGAACTCAAAGAACAATCTGTCATAGATAAAGAAACCGAAGAAAAAGCCAAAGAGCAATCAAATATTGCAATTATGGCAGAGGAATACCGTATAGAAAGAAAAGTTTCAGAAAAAGTTCAAGGATTTGTTAAACGTTTTTTATTAGCAATAATACTTGGTACAGTTGTTGCATTTGCAATTATCAAGTTCAAAATGATTGGACTTGTGGTGATTTTGACTATTTTGTTAGTCTACAACATCATGCCTGTCAAAAAGGATGAATAAAAAAATCACCTTGAACAGAGTAGAATATTACGTTTAAGAACAAGTTCTGAATGACATTGTTTTTCTTTGTTCAGTTAGAAGTTATGACATAATCTTACTTCTTACTACCAAGCCAATCAAGCATCGGACGAATTTCACCACACTCAAGATTATAAGTATTTGCCAATTCGCTATTTAAAATTCTATCTATTCTCAAATTTATTTTTGGAACATTTTGAATATTTAATGTATGTTCTTTTTCATTATAAAACTCTGAATAATTTAACCCATTATGTACACACCCTGGAAGGCGCACATAACCTTTTATATCGTCATAATAACAAAGTCCAAATGTTCGGCAAATAATTCCACGATAATCATACACAATACATTCATCGTTTATCAAAAACGGACATTTATGTTCAAAACGTTTTTCACCTTTATATTCTTCTTTATCTTTCAACAAATTTCTAATATTCTGTTGAACAATAATTTTTTGATTAGCAGGCAAATTTATATAACCTTGGGTCAAATACGCAAATTCTATTTGGGAAAAAGGGTAATCGCCCTGTTTACAACATATTGAACAACCTTTTTTACATTTTATGTAACGTTTTTGGTCTTCAAATATACTTTTAACTATTTCATCAAAATCTTTTAAAAATTTTTCGTATCGTTTTAACATTATTTGCCTTTAATCATAGTATAACGTCTGCCTGATTTCAATATTTCATAATCAACTTTACCTTCAATTTCAGGCAATTGTTTATTTTTGATAATAACAACAAATCTGTCTTTTGCCAAATCTTCTTTTACGCTTTCCGGAGTTAAATTTTCATGAGAATTATAATCAACTTTTTCATCATTGTAATAAAGAAGTGAATATTTTCTATCTAATCCAAATGAAGAAATTTTGTAGTCATAATCTTTAGCATACTTAGCAAAAGTTACCAAATCTTCTTGACCGAATTTGTAATCAACTTCATAAAATTCTTCAGTCGCAAATGCTGAAATCACCGTCATAAATAATACATAAAATACAAATACGCCAATATATTTTTTGTATTTTACAAATAACAATGTACCTACACCTAACACAATCAAACAAATCAAACTAAACCATCTGATTTCTGCTATATCACTATTTAATTGTGCTGGAAGAAACAATGGTGTAAACATTGCGGCAATACCTGCAATTACACAAATCCAACCAAAAATTTGTACAGAAAGATTTATAGGTTTTTCATGTTTTTTTCTATCTACATAATCCATCCACATCAAACCTGTAACAATTGCAAGCGGATAATATATCGGCAAAATATATGTCGCAAGTTTTGTTGATGAAGATGAGAAAAATAACATTATCCAAAAAACTGTAACCCAACAAAGAGCTAATGCTTTATGCAAATTATCAAAGGAATTAAAGTTGAAATGTGCAACTTTTGACACATAATTTAACTTTTTCCAGTTTTTAATTTTGTCAATAAATACTGCTATCATTGAGAAAATCCAAGGAATAAATCCCCACAACACAACTAAGAAATAATAATAGAAAGGTTGTTTTCTACCAATTTCGTTATTTGCAGTATTCAAAAATCTATGTAAATGGTGTTTTATAATATACTCGTTATAAAACAATGGATCATACTTTTTGAACATAATTATATGCCAAGGCAAAACTATTAACAAAAATAGAATAATCCCCGGAAGTATATATATTGGTTTAAAAACTTCTTTGAATTTTTTTGCCATAATTGATGTAAAAAATACAGTACCAAAAGGGACAGCAATACCAGGAATACCTTTAGCCATTACTGCAAGACCGGTAAAAACATAAAAAGCCCACCAGTAGAATTTCTTATGATTTTCTTGACAAAAATAAACCTGAAAATAGCAAACTAAAGCTAATCCAATATAAAAAGTCAAAACAATATCAAGAATAGCATATCTTGCAAGCATTACAAATTCTAAAGATGTTGCAAGAATCAAAGATGTAAATACACCAAATCTTCTGTTTATACGTTTTCTGCAAGTAAAATAAACAACAAACGAGAATATAAAACCTAACAATGCAACAGGAAATCTCGCAGTCCATTCATCAATTTTTCCCCACAGAGCAAAAGACATACATTCCTGCCAAAAATATAAAGGAGGTTTTTCAAAGAAATACTGACCGTTTAAAAACAAAGTCATAAAATCCTTTGAATTAAACATATCTCTTGCCATTGCGACATATCTTGTTTCATCAACATCCATCAATGAATATGAACCAATATCGTGGAAAAATATAAAATAAAAAAGCACAGCTAAACCTAATACGGTAAAAACTTCTGCATGTTTATTGCAAAATGAATATATTTTATTCCATAACGACAACAAATTATCTTTAAAATTTTCCATACAAATCCCTCTACATTAATACTCTGCGATAATTATATTATAAACATGGGATTATTAGTATTGTGTTAGTTTTTAGTTATTCAACTGTTTAACTAACCTATTAATAGGTCTTTCAAAACAATAATAAATTATTACGCAAAAAACATGGGTATACCCAAGAACAACTTGCGGAATTATTAAATATTGGCATTCGTTCACTTGGAAAAATTGAAACAGGAAATAGCTTTCCTTCTACCGAAAATCTTGAAAAAATAATGGAAATATTTAATATAATGCCAAGTGAAATGTTTAATTTTGAACACTTACAACCTAAAGAAGATTTGAAAAAATTAACATTAGAAATAATAGATTCAAACCCTGACAAAATTAAAGAAATTTATAAACTAGTAAAAGCAATTACAGAATAGTTTACCTAATATACAAGCATAAATGATTTCAACATTCTGCCTGCACCATCTCCTTTGGTTGAAACAACTTCAATCTGATTTTTATAATTCATAGAAGTTGAACTACCGCCATCGAAGGCCATTGCTCTATCAAGTTTCAAATCATTACATAACTTTTGAACTTCGTACAAATCCATCGGATTATCGTCAGTAATAATTAAAATATGACATTCATCATTACCTTTCAACCCAATTATTGTTCTTGACGTTTTATGCAAAACAGATGCAGATTCTCTAATAACTTGACCTTCTGCATTTTTAACAATAAAACCTTCCTCTTCCATCCTTAATTCTGGCAAAATCAAAGGTCCACCTTGAGCAGATGTAATTACATTACAACCAAAAGGTACTTCTGATTTATGAGAAACTATTGAATATTCAAATTTGTTATCACATTGCATAACCCTAAATTCTGAACGATTCAAAATTTTTGACATATTTCTTCTGAAAAACGGATTAGCTAATAAAGCTTGGTTAAACATTGGGTCAGCTGCAGTAAGTCTATCAGTCACAACGTAAGATATTGTTTTTCCATTTTTAGGGTCGAAAAATCCTGCATTGACAGTCAATGCAGCTTTACCTTTTTGGTGAGCTTCTCTATTTGTAATCAAATCTTCTGATACAACAAATTTAATCCTCTTTTTGATTTTTTCACCCTTTAAAACAATATGATAAATTCCGTTGTCATTGTCTATATTTATATCACCGACAGCTTTTGCAGGTAGACAAAAAGTTGAAAAAATAACCATTAATAAAAATAATTTTAAAATTTTCATATTATAAATCCTTTGATTTGTAGAAACAACAAATAGCAATACTGAAAGCTATAATTGGTAAAGTTGACGTAATATACGGAGATAAAATTTCTTTTTCTGCCAAAAGATCAAAGAATGGCAAAGTTATATAATAAAGAAAAATAAAACCTATCGCTATTGTAAAACCGACTAATCTTTGTTCTCTAGGTTTTGAAAACCCTAACAAACATCCCAATATAGCTAACAATATACAAACAAGCGGATGGAAAAACCTTTGCAAATATTTGTTCAAAGTTCCATGATATTCCTCAGAAAGATTTTCTTTTTTTAATAAACTTACATAATTTTTCAAATCATGATTATTGATATCACGTTCTTTCATTGTTGAATACATCATCAAAGTCAAAGCATTTTTCGCAGCTTCTCCGCTCAAAATATTCATTTTATCAAGATGTTTTATGTTTATATAAACCCCATCATTTGATATTTGGTAATTTGAAACATCTGAAAGTTCCCATCTATCATCATAAGCATATCCTGTCTTTGCAGAATAGATATTAGAAAGCTCGTGAACATCCTGATAAACTTGATTAGAAAAATCAAGTACAATTACATTATTCAATTTTCTATCATAAGATTTTGAAACAATAACCGCCGTTAAAGGGTGTCCTGTTTTATCTTTTTGAGTGTATATATATTGAGTAGAGCGAACACCTCCGCGAATAGCCATAGTTTTTGCTGCGGCAAGTGGAGTACCTTTATTCCCTGTTAGAAAACATAAGAAAGTAAAAATACAACTCAACACAATTACCGGTGCAATAATTCTCGGAAAAGACATCCCTACTGCTCTGAAAATAGTTATTTCAGAATCTTTACTCATTTTATCAAAAGTAAATAATGTACCTAATAACAAACCTACAGGAAACGCTTTGTCTAAAATTTTAGGTAATTCATAAACCAACAATAAAATAGCTGTCTTAAAACCATAATCACCGGCTAATGCGCCTTTAATTGTGTTTAACAAAATTTCCGGTGCTATCCAAACAATAGTAAATAGCAATATCGCAACTAACGATGCTAATGTTACTTGTTTGAACATATATCTATCATAAATTGTTATTTGAGGAAATTTAAACTTCATTATAAAGTAAAATCCTTTCCTAAATAAAATTCTTTTGCAACAGGGTTTGTTGCAACCTCTGTACTTTTACCTTGAATTTTAATTTTACCATCAAAAATTACATAAGCTCTATCAGTGATAGATAACGTCGCCTTTGGATTGTGGTCAGTAATCAATACCCCAAGTCCTTTGTCTTCTGATAATTTTCTGATGTTGTCTTTAATTTCACCAATAGCAATTGGGTCAATACCTGTAAAAGGTTCATCAAGCAAAATAAAATCTGGACTAGCTGCAAGTGCTCTAGCTAATTCGACACGACGTCTTTCACCACCTGACAAAGAAATAGCAGATGCTTTACGTAATCTTGCTACACCAAATTCAGCAAGAAGTTCTTCTAGTTTCTTTTTCTTTTCATCTTCAGTCAACTTATCATTCATTTGAAGAACAAGCTTAATGTTATCCTCAACAGACAAACTCCTAAAACTTGAAGCTTCTTGCGGAAGATATCCGATACCAGCTCTAGCTCTGATATGCATAGGCCAAGATGAAATTTCTTCTCCATCTAAAGTTATACTACCTTTATTCGGTTTAACCAAACCTACAACCATATAAAATGTTGTTGTTTTACCAGCACCATTTGGTCCAAGTAGACATACAACTTCACCTTTATTAATACTGAATGAAACATCATTAACAACACTTCTGTCGCCATAAATTTTTATTAGATTTTTTGCCTCAATTCTCATCTTATCCCCTTACATTCTTGGGTACATTTTACTGAAAAAATACAATAAATGCAAGTTTGAGGGCGAGAGGGCAGGAAGGCTTGAGGTCATACATTTTAAGTTATTAATAAATTTTTTACTTATAAATAGGTCGTGATGTTAACCCCTAGTGGGCGAACCGAAATCTTTGATTTCGAGGTGGGGGATTAAAAATAAAGTAGGTTGGATTAGTAAATCCAACAGATAAATTTTTGTCAGCATTGCTATACCAACCTACAAAAAATATTGTCCCCCTGAATATTTGAGTACAAGAGCATTTGAGCCTTGTTTAATCTAATCAAAAATCCATATTTTTCAATGTAGAAAACTATGTAGAAAACATGTTTAAAAATAAAAGTTTTCTACATGTTTATTATTTTTATATTCAACTTTTTTAGTTTTGAACATTTTATCTAAAATTTATCAAAAGTTTTCTACAATTTATCAACAGCATGTATGTTTGATTTAGCAAAGCTTTTCAGAGTTTTCTACAAATATTAAAACACTACTATCATGAAGAATATTATTAATATATTTATATAAATTAATTTGTTATATATAATATAAGTTCTAAAATACTATGCTAACATTTTATAGTTTATTAGTGAGTTAGGCAAAATTTTAAAAATTAGTAATATTTTGTTCTTAATATTCATGTTGTATTTAGCTTAAAAATAGATTATAATATTTTTATCAGATACATTATAGAGGATATTTTTGGATGAAATTGAAAAAGTTATTTTCTGCATTTACATTGACAGAATTGTTGATAGCATTAGCTATATTGGGTGCGTTAGCAGGGATGGCTATTCCTTCTCTTATGGAAGGTTTGCAGAAAAAACAATTAACTCTTCAATTAAAAAATACAATTGCTGGTATCCAACAAATTGCTCATAATCAAATGATTGCAAAAAATACAAAGGATTTGACTTTAACTGATTTTAATTCTCCTGCAAAACTTTTATCTGAAAAGAATTTTCCTATTGTAAAATCTTGTGAAAAAGCTGCAGATTGTTGGACAGAATCTTATAAAAAAATAAGTGGTAATACAGCTTCTACAAGGTATTTGGAAGGTGACAACAGATCTATTATTTTGAAAAACGGTGCGATTATTTCTTATGGTTTATCAAATGTTGCAACTAAAGGTTTGCCATCAGATAGTGATGATAGAGATATTGGGATTTTTAGAATTGATATTAATGGTATAGATAAACCAAATATGATTGGTCGAGATGTTTTTTGGTTCTATATATCAAAAAAAGGTAAAATATTGAATCATTCACAAGTGAGTGGTGGGGGTTATAATGAGGCAGATGCTATTGCAGGATGCAAGGCTGAAACCTTTATTACAGCTTGTTTAACAGTTATTCAAGAAAATAATTGGGATATGCCTTATTAAAAATCTTTTGTATAATATAGCTTACAGAAATACTACTTTGTTTCTACCTGAATTTTTTGCGTCATAAAGTGCATTATCTGCTTTTTGCAAAAATTCTTCTTTATTTCCGATAGATTGGTCGAGCTGGCAAGCTCCAATGCTTACTGTAATATTTATTTGTTGATTTTGATAGGTCAAATCAAGTGTTTCAATAGTTTTGCGAAATCTCTCCAATGGAATTTCTGATTGTTTTATATCTGTTTCTGTTAAAATTACTACAAATTCTTCTCCACCAAATCTGAATACAGTATCTGTTTTTCTAAAAGTTTGTAATGCGGCATTTGCAACTTCTTTTAATATATAATCTCCGCATGGGTGTCCATAAGTGTCATTAACGGTTTTAAAATGGTCTATATCAAACATTACGAGTGTAAGTTTGTTATTGTAGCGCAAAGCTCTTAGAAACTCTTTTTCTAAAGTGTTATCAAAACATCTTCTGTTTGATAAACCAGTCAATTCATCTGTGATAGACAAATATTTTGTTCTGGTATAAATGTAGTTAATTTGTTTGATAACTTCCATTTTGTTTTCTTCCGGAACATCAAAATCTCGGATTATATGTTCGATATTTTGTTGAATTTCATCAAGCAGGGTATCAGGGATATCAAACTCTGTATATTCTAAATTCTCAACCATAAAGCTCCTCTTATAAGTTACTTTAGCATAAATATGCTGATTTAAATTCTCTTTCTATCACAAAAATATATTCGACAATTCTTGTTTAAAACTTTAATTGTTAAGCTAAAAATTTACAAAACTATACGTCTAAAAATTCTTATTTTTATAAAAACATTAAGTAATGTAAAACTTATGTGTTATACATGTTACTTTTTTAAAAATTTTGGGAATATATAACATGTACACAGACCATTTTCTTTTTCTTTATTTTCTCCTACACACAAACCTTTTACCGAAAAAGCCGTTAGAACACGGCTATTTTTATTGGAAAAATTTATGCTCTGCCATACATATCTTCATAACGAATGATGTCATCTTCTGATAATATATCACCTTTTTGAACTTCAATGATTTCCAAATCTTCTTCAAAAGGATTTTGCAAAGAATGGATGGCTTTTATCGGAATATCAACACTGTGTCCTGGTGATAAAATATGGTCTTTACCTTCCAATACTACTTTTGCCATGCCTGATAATACAACCCAATGTTCACTTCTATGATTATGTGATTGGACAGAAAGTTTTTGTCCGACATTTACGTGAATAATCTTTGTTTGGAAACCTTTACCTTCAGCAATAACAGTGTAAAATCCCCAAGGTCTGTAAACAGTTTTATGAACTTTTTGTGTTCCGTCATGTTGTTGTTTTAATGTTTCATAAATTTGTTTAACTTCTTGGGTTTTATCTTTTTTACAAGCCAAAATTGCATCTTCTGTCTCAATTACAATAGTGTCTTCTAGTCCTATTGTTGCAACAAGTTTAGATGAAGAGTAAACAAAAGAATTTTTTGAATCTTTGTCTAAAACATGACCGACAAATACATTATTATTTTCATCTTTTGGACTAACTTCATAAATTGATTTCCAAGAGCCTAGGTCTTTCCAATCAGACTGAAGTTCAACCATTGCAATATTATCACTTTTTTCCATCAGTGCATAATCTATTGATATATTTGGCATTTTGTCAAATTCAGTGAATGAAATTTTGTTATCTGAACATTTTATATTTTGAAGAATATTCATAATATCAGGGCAATGAGTTTCTAATTCTTTCATTATTGTAGAAACTTTGAACATAAAAATCCCACTATTCCAATAATAATTTTCATCTTTCAAATATGTCAATACCGTTTCATTATCAGGTTTTTCAGTGAATTTGGTAACTTTGTTATCTACTGAATGAATATATCCGAATCCTGTTTCAGGATAAGTTGGTTTTATACCAAAAGTTACTATTTTGCCTTCATCAACGTATTTTTGAGCACTTATTACAGTTTGTTTGAATTTTTCATTTTCTTTAATTAACAAATCTGATGGTACAACCAAAATAGTTTCGTCTTTGTCTGAAGTTTCCAAAATATATTTAACGCAAATAGCAATAGCCGGTGCGGTATTTTTTGATAGAGGTTCAGCCAATATTACAGGAGATTCACACAAATCTCCAAGTTGCATTTTTACGTTTGCTTGATGTTTAGAGTTTGTTACACTTATAATTTCTGATGCAGGAATAAATTTGTTAAGCATTTCAAAAGTTGATTGTAATAAACTTTTTTCTGCACACAAGTTTAATAACTGTTTTGGGTATAGCTCTCTTGACAATGGCCATAATCTACTGCCCGAACCGCCTGCTAATATTACTCCAAACATTGTTGCTCCTTCTTTAATCCTTCTCCCTTAACTCTGATTATACTATAAAAAATTTAGACTTAACAATTATTCATACATTGTTAAAAAAACGCAATAATATTGTTTTTTTAGTTTTAATGTTTATAGTTAAGTGTGAAAAAAAGAAGGTAGGTAAAATGATTAATCCTGTAAATACTTTCCCTGTGTCTTATAACACAGCTATTCCTAATAATGTTTCGCAAATGCAATCTCAAACTATTCAACAACCGCCTGTACAAAATCCGAATATGAGCGGTCTTGATGCTTTGGCTGCATATAATCAACCAACTCAAAAAATGTCTGCTCCAAAGCATATTGAACCTGCGTTGCCTACAGTTTTACAGCCTGAAGCTATAAAAGCTATTAAAGGTGAACGAATTTATACATCAACCGGTACACTGGATTCAATTGTCTCTAAAGGTGATAATACTAAAACTGTTTATAAAATGGATGCAGCAGCACCAAATGATGCTATCAGAAAAATAGAATATTATGACAATTCAACAGGCAAATTGAAATTTGTTCAAGAGAATTTCAATTTAATTGAAAAAGGTAAAATGCCACAAATTAAAGAAACTTCTATTAAAGAATTTGACCAAAATACTGGAAAAATCAAAAAAGAAACTATATATTGTAATGGAAAACTTGATGGTGTAAAAGAATTTGAATATTCACCTGATGGTGGTTTCGAAAAGATTTATGGCGTATATCCTGACGGAAAATCAGATGTTACAGAAATTTGCTACAAAACAAATAGCAGCAGATTAACAGCATTTGATAAAAAAGGAAATGTTGATTATGTTACAGTTAAAGACAGTAACAAAGGAACAGTACAATCTACTCAATACAAAAATGGTGTTCCTGTAAAAATTTCTCAAACAAAGAATACAGTTATACCAAACTCTATAAATAAAAATCCTATGACTGACTCTGAATTAGTTCCGACAAATCCGATAAACTTAGGTTACGATCCAAAAGATGTTCAAGGTGACAAATCTTATTATTCAAACGGAGCATTAGAAAGTATTACCACAATGACTGATAATGGTGTAGTAATGCACAAATTCAACCCTGACGGAACTTTGTCAGGCATCATGAACCAATCAGGTAAAGATGATAAAACAATAATTTTTAATAGAACATCAGAAGGTCAAAAATATTATTCAGTAGAAGAAAAACTTGATGATGATGTTTATAAAACAACAATATTTAACCAAGATGGCTCAAAAGAAGTTGTTGTAATGGATAATAAAAACAAATCTGAAAAGAATGCAGTATATTCAAAAGACGGAAATCTTGAAAAATATTTTGAATACTCAAAAGATGATAAAATGATGATGGAATTCGACAAACAAGGTAATGTTATAAATATTTATAATTAAAACATTATTGTAGTTGTAAGTCGGCTTTACAAAACCGATAATATTTAAAAGATGCGTATTTTCACGCATCTTTTTTATTGTTAATATTGTTTAGTTATTTTTAGTATATTTTGATATTTTAGCCAACCTGTTGCTACGTGCTGGACATTATCAATTCTTATTACACTGGCATTAGGTGTGACACCTGCTCTAACCCAGTTTGCAGAGTTTGGTAGCCCACCTGCTTGTACACCTGTTTTTACTTGAACTTGACTTAAAAATCTACAACCGATATTTAAAGATTTGAATAAAACTTTTTTCAAAGTATCGTTATCTGTGCAGAAATAAATTGATGCCAAACCTTCCATTATTGTTCCTAAACTACAAGGCATAATATTGTCTTGAAAAGCTCCAAAATAGCTATTATTTGGGTTTGTAATTTGTTTACTCAATGTTGGAACAGCCATTTGTTCAGCGTAAGCTTTGAAAGTAGCTTTTTCTTCAGGTGTTACAAGATTAGCTTTAAATAACTTTTCAATAGCTAAAACAGACCAGTGGTCAAAAGGTATATCAAGTTCCATCGGTTTTCTAGTTTTTGCTAGATACATAAGAGCTTTTTTTGCTCCATTAAGCCATTTTTCTTGTGGGTCAGCCTCATATAAATAAATAAGTCCCGCAGCAGCTTCTCCTGGGTAGAAAATAGCTTCTGCTTCTTTATTTATTTCATGTTTTTTAAGGTCGTAGTATGCATAAATATTGCCATCTTCATTTTGAAGTGACAATAAGAAATCTCCAAGACCTTGTAAAATTTCAAGTTTTATATGTCCTTCTGATACTAAATTAGACAGAGCACATAGTGCAACACCAGCTGCACCTGATTTAGCTATAGGTATTCTGATTTGTTCTTCTTCCGGTATGGATATTACACAATAGTTGTTTTCAGGTGTTTTTTTGATATATCTTTTTAGAAAATATTTTGATGATTTAATTCTGTCTTCTTTGTATTTATTTACAAGTCCGTATTTTTCATACATGTACATTGAATATAAAACACCTGCATGGCGGAGTGAATTGTATATTGTATTGTCATACCCAAGTTCAGGGTCAACATTTTTGCGGTATTCAAATCTTCCGTTTTCCAGCATGTTTCTGTCAATATACCCCATAGACATACCTATTTCGTGGAAATAAGGTAAATCTTTTGTATCTTCATGGGTATTTTTCTTGGCATCTTTATAGAGAATAGACACAAATACTGCAACTATTGTCAAGAAAACTACAGGAATATATGTTGTTGGTGATGATATATCAAACATAGCTTAATTATACCAAAGTATATTAAAATAATAATAAAGCATTTGTATGATTTTTATTGAATTTTGCTCGAGCGTAAAATTAGGCTGATTTTTTAGCCTCGTCTCTATATTGAGCAGTTCCTGGGAATGCATCAGAACCTGTTCTCCATTTTGTAATCATATATTGCATTTTTGGAATAAGAGTTGACAAGAATAATGCTGATGTTACAAAACCTGCACCCCAGTTGATAGCGTTCATCTTTAAGTTGTGATTAGAAACTTTTCTCAATAATTCTTCTGTTATTTCACCACTATTTGATTTTTTAGCTTTTTCAATAATTGATTTAACATAGTCAACAAGTTCTTTTTTGTGAGCGTCAAGGTCGTTTTGTGCAACAAATTTGTATTTTTCCATAAATGTATTGCCAAATCTGTTTTTGAAGAACTCTTGTAAAAATTCAGGATTATTAATGTGACCACCTGTTAAAATGTCTTTTACCTGACCTTCTGTTAATATAGACATGTCTTTAATTTGAGGTTGTAATTTAGACATTTTGTCAGCAACTTGTTCAAATTCTTTAAATTTATTTTCAGGAACGATATTTTTAAGTTCAGTTTTAAATTCGTCAAGAGAAATGATTTTAATCTTGTCACCTGCAAATTTATCTTGAATAGATTTAGGAATTTGAGCATCTTTTTTGCCAAACATGTCTTTTTCAAATTCTTCAACCTTGATAGATTGTTGTTTTTTGTCTTCCATATAGCCTTGCATATATTTGGTTGCAAATTCGCTTGATACAGGGTCAAGTCTTGTACCATTACCATTTTGTTCAAGTTTATTCAACCAAGTGTTCATGTTGTTCATATTGAACATATAGAAGTAAATTGAACTCAAATCTCTGAATAGAATTTCAACTCTTTCGTCATTATTTCTTGCAGAATAAGCTCTGCCTGATGCTGTACCTGCATCAACCGCTAATAGTTTATAGTTTCTGTCACTTTCAAATTTGTTAGCGATAGAAAGTAAATTCAAACCGAATGATACATCTTTTTTGTCATCTTTGTCATTACCTGATTTTGGAACAAATGTATCCATTGTAGGACGTGGATTGAGTGTATTTATTTGAGGTGTATTATCTTGGAGAGGTTTATTTTTGTGATAAGAACGAGTGATTGCTTGGTTAATTTTTGGTAATACAAAACCTATGAAAGCGTTAGCAATTAATACACTTGAAATAACTTTGACAAATTTGAATCTTGCCATAGTTTTTTCTAAAATTTTAGCTCCTTCTTTAGTTCTCTCACTGTGCAAATAATTTGCTAATGGGTTGTGTGAACCATCTTTTGCAATATCAACATTGATATTAGGTAATTTAAGAATTTTTTGACCGAGTTTTTCAAACAGGGCGTTTAGTGCGGTTACACCACCGAGCCAAAAAACAGCACCTGAAAATTCTTCTGTAATTCTTTCTCTGGCCTCATCAAAACCACCTCTTTTGTAGGCTTGGTAAGTTCTACCGCCTTCAACAAAAGCTTCTAGTGCAATAACCGGCAAAAAACCATCGCTTGCCATTTGTTTTACTATATTTCTTGATATTACATTATTTGTATTTGCTATGGGGATTCTTATAGACATAATTACACTTTCAATTTCAATATTTATTTAATGTTTCTAAAGGTTTATTTTTGCTCCATGATTTCTATATTTTAATATTTTGTTACAAAGATTTATATCTTTTTAGAATACTATGTTACGAAAAGTTAAAGTGGTATAATATTAATAGCAATAAAATTCATGTTCTTGTTTTGAAATTATAGAAGTTGTGGGAAATAAAAATTATGATAAATAATGTTATTGCAAGTAGTGTAAATACAAATTATCAAAACCTATACCAAAATAAAGCCAAAACATATAATCAGAGTTTTGGGCATGGTGATGGTAGTTCAAACACTTTGACAAAAAAACAAAAAGCAGCAATCTTAGCTTCGTCTGCTGCAGGCATGATTCCTGTTTTGGCAGTGCTTGCAAAATTGAAAGGTTTTTCTTTAAATCCTGCAAAAATTATTAAAACTTCACCAAAAAATTGGGCAATATTCAAGTATTCTCCAAAAGATAAATCAATCCAATTTGAAGAAAAAGAAATTATAGCAACAGCTACAGGTTCTGTAGTTGGTGGTTTTGTTGGCGGTTATTTTATTGATGACAAATCCAACCGCAAAGCTAAAAAACGTGAAGTTCTTAACCAAATTCTAGGTAATGTTCTTGTTCCGGTTGGTTGTGTCGGCTTGGGTTCAAGAGTTTATGAAAAATATGCGAACAGATTGTCTAATTTGATGCCACAATTTAACAGTCCAAAATCTATAGCCAAAATTGCAAATAAAGTTTTGAGAAATATTCCAAATGCATTAGGTACAGTTGCATTTTTGAGTACAGGTATTTATTTAGGTAATAAAGTTTCAAACTTAATTAACGAGAAACTTTATCATAAAAAAGTTGAAAGAAATATAAAAACAAGTGACTTTGCTCCTCACGTAGATGATTTGTGTATGGCAACATCTATGATGAATAAAGAGTCTGAATTTGGTAGCAAATTGGGAAGAATTATCCCATTAGCATTGCTTGTTCCTGGGTATGAAACAGGTACAGCCCAAGAACATTAGTTTTGAACAAACAAATTGAATAAAAGATAAAAATAAAAGACCGAAATTTTCGGTCTTTAGAAATATGCTTTTATTATGTAAAAAACTTGTTTTTATTACTTTTTAACGTCATCTTTGATTACAATCAAATTGTTCATAATTTTCATTGCGCAAGTAGGAAGAACAACATGCTCTAGGCCATCAGCGATACCGATAATTTTACCTGCACCCAAAACAACTTCTTCACCTTTGTACATGAATTTGTAATCTGTGTCTCTGTCTGAACGAATAGTAATTTTTTCTGCCATTTATTTTCACCCTTTCAATACCGGTTACAATAAGGTATTATACTCTATTTTTACAGAAAAATCAAGTTTATTTATAAGTTTACAACCTATTTCATTTATTATAATATTATATAAGTTATTAGATATTTTATGGAGATAAAATGGCTAAGGTTAGTGTTATTGTACCTGTTTATAATGTTGAAAAATATTTAAAAAGATGTTTAGATAGTCTAATAAATCAAACTTTAAGTGATATTGATATCATTTGTATAAATGATGGTTCAAAAGATTCTTCACTTCAAATATTAGAGCAATATGCACAAAAAGATTCAAGAATTGTAATATATAATCAAGAAAATTCAGGACTTTCTGTTGCTCGTAATACAGGATTAGAGCATGCAAGTGGAGAATATATTGGTTTTGTAGATTCTGATGATTGGGTAGATTTAGATTTTTATGAAAAATTATATAATTCTGCCAAAAATAATAATGCAGATATTGCTGTTGCAGATTTTATAAGAGAGCACCCAAATAAAAAGCCAAAAAGATTAAAACTTAAAGAAGAGAAAATATATACTACTCCTGAAGATAAATTCATGATATGTAAAGTGCATCGTGAAGGTTGTGTTTGGAATAAAATTTATCGTACAGAATTTATTCATTCTATTAATTTAAAGTTTGTTCCAAAAATGTATTACGAAGATAGAGATTTTACAATAAGATCATTGTATTTTTCTAAAAAATTAGTAACAACTCCGAATACTTATTATAGATACTTTGTAAATCCAAAATCGATTGTTAATAAAAGACGGAATTATATTCAAGATGAACATTATATATTAGTAAGACAACAAGTCTTACAGTTTATAAAAGAACATAATATAAAAGTTCCTGATGGATTATATAAAGCTGAAATATACAGATACAAACTTTTTGGAAAAACATTATTTACTATAAAAGAAAGTATTAATAGTAAATATATTTTTCTATTTGGCAAAATTCAAATTTTTAAAATGAGGTTAAAAAATAATGGATAAGATTTCAATATGTTTCTGTATAAATGATAAATATGCTCAATATCTTGGTGTTGTTTTAACATCAATACTTTTAAATAACAGAAAAGAAACATTTAAATTTTATGTTTTGTCAAGTGATATATCTGAAGAAAATAAAAATATACTTAACACATTAAAGAAAAAATACAAAAATTTTGAAATATTTTATATTCATATAGATAAAAATCGTTTTAAAAATTTTAAAATAAATATTGATTATATTTCAATAGAAACTTATTACAGATATATTTTAGCTGATGTTATACCTAAAGAAGATAAAGTTTTATATTTAGATGTTGATTTAATCGTAAATAATGACTTAAAAGATTTGTGGAATATAAATATTAATGATTATTATTGTGCTGCTGTCAAGGATTTGAATTTTGACACAGAAAAATATAAAAAATGCATTGGCATGAGTGATAATGAAGAATATATAAATGCAGGTGTTATTTTATTTAATTTAAAGAAATTAAGAGAAGATAACATAGCGGAGAAATATTTTAAAAATAACGAAATATATAAAGATAAAATAAAATACCAAGACCAAGATGTTATTAATATAACATTAAGTAATAAAATAAAAATAATTGATAGTATTTATAACTTTACTAGGAATGATAAAACAAAAAACAGGAATGATGCGGTAATAATTCATTTTGTTGGAGCTAAAAAACCTTGGAAAAGTTTATCATTTAATAAGCTAAAGCAATTATATTATTACTATTATATAAGAAGTCCTTATTTAAAAATAAATTCTTTTAATAAATTGTTATTCTTTATTTTTGGACTTATTAAATAGAATTATAACTCAATCATTTTTAAACAACTTGCGCGGTCAACGGTGATTTGTTTACCTTCTTTAAGGTTCTTTATTGAAACTTGGTGTTTCAAAATTTCGTCTTCACCCAAAATAAACGCATATTTTGCTAATTTTGATGCTTTTTCCAACTGTTTTGTAAATTTTTTATTGGTCAAGTCAAACTCAACATTCAAACCTTGACTTCTCAATTCTTCAGCCAAAACAAATGCATCAACAGGGAAATTTGAAACAACATAACCATCAAGTTTTTTTGTTTCTCTTTTAGGGATTAGAGAAATCAATCTTTCCATCCCCATAGCAAAACCTATTGCAGGAGTAGGCTCACCGCCCAATTGACCTACAAGTCCGTCATATCTACCACCGCCTGCTACAGCGTTTTGTGAACCTAAATTATTTGATTTTATTTCAAAAACTGTTCTGTTGTAATAGTCCAAACCTCTTACTAATAGTTTGTTTTCGGTATATTTCACACCCATTTTATCAAGGTATAATTTCAATTCGTTATAGTGTTCTGCACATTCTTCGCAGATGAAATCAGAATTGATAACTTCTTGAACTTCAGGTTTTTCAAATATTTTCTTACAAGATTCAACTTTGCAATCTAAAAGTCTTAGTGGATTTTTTTCGTAGCGGTTTTGACAATCTTCGCAAAGTTCACTCAAATAAGGTTTCAAAACTGCTTTTAACTTGTTTTTGAACTCATCTCTACATTTTGGACATCCCAAAGAATTGATTTCAACATCCAAATCATTAAGCCCAAGTTCTTTCAAAAAGTTTACTGCCATCAATATAACTTCCGCATCAGCTGTAGGTTGTTTTATACCAAACATTTCAACCCCAACTTGATGAAATTGTCTTTGACGACCGGCTTGAGGTCTTTCGTAACGGAACATTGGACCGTGATACCAAAGTTTTACCGGTGCAGGTAATCTTGACATACCATTTTCGATATAAGAACGAACAACGCCTGCTGTATTTTCAGGACGTAATGTGATTGAGCGTTCACTTTTTTCAAAAGTGTACATTTCTTTGTTTACAATGTCTGTTGTATCGCCAACACCACGTGCAAAAAGTTCTGTAACTTCAATAATTGGTGTCCTTATTTCTTTAAATCCATATTGAGAAAAAATTTTTTCTGCTTTTTCTTCCACAAAATGCCACATATTGATATCTTGTGGCAAAATGTCTTTTGTTCCTTTTAATACTTTTAAAATCTCAGCCATAAAATGATTATATTCTTTAAAGACTCTTTGTCAAAGGGTGTGTAGAAACAAGTTTAGAATGACACTATATTTCATCATTATAAAAATAAAAAACCGACTTTAAAAAGTCGGTGGTCTATATGAAAAATTTTTAATGTTGTAAAAAAGGCGACACCCAGATTCGAACTGGGGGATAAAAGCTTTGCAGGCTTCTGCCTTACCACTTGGCCATGTCGCCGTATGTATATAATATACGCAAGAAAAACTACAATGTCAAGATTTGTAATTTATCTTGAACTTATCATTTTCTCCATCATATTTTTAGCGGTTTCTAATTGTGTATCGCGTTTTGCTTGGATATCAGTGCGTTTTAGCTCTTTTTTAACATCAGGTTCAATTCCTTGTTTATTGATATCATTGCCTTTAGGAGTTAAGTATTTTGCAATAGTCAAATTTATACCTGTTTCATTTGGCAAAGAAATTATTTTTTGCACCATACCTTTGCCATAAGTCCTTGTTCCTACAAGTTTGGCTCTATGGTAATCTTTCATAGCTCCTGAAAAAATTTCGCTTGCACTTGCGCTTGCTCCATCAACAAGCAAAATTACCGGTTTTTCTATATTTACATTGTTATCCTGTGCCATAATATCGTAATGGTAACCGTTTCGACCGACAATACTTACAATTTTTCCTTTTTGAATAAATAAGTTTGAAATGAATATGGCATTTGGCAACAATCCGCCTGTATTTCCACGCAAATCTATAATCAAACCATCTGTATTATTGGTGTTTTCTAAAGCCTCAAGAAATTCATTAGGGGTTGAATTGCTGATAAAACTTGCGATTTGGATATAGCCGATATTTTTATCAATGGAGCTTTTAACGGTTTTTATAGTAAACTCTTTTCTAATAATTTTTTTCTTAATTAATTCTTTTTTTCTCAAAACATCAATATTTACAAAAGTATTAACAGGTCCTCTAACCATATTTGAAACATCAGCAAGTGAATGTCCACTGACTTTTTTGTCATCAATAGCCAAAATTATATCACCGACTTTAAGGTCTGCAAATTGTGCCGGAGTATTGTCAATTACACTGATAATCCTAATTTTACCAGAATCACTGATAATATTAACTCCAATGCCTGAAATTTTTGAAGTTATGGAGCTGTTTTGTTCAGCAAAATCTTCTTTTGTTAAGAATCTGGAATATGGATCGTCCAAACTTGCCAACATTGTATCTATAGCAACTTTTGCATCTTCTTCTGTTTTAATTTTTCCACGATAGTGATTTTTCCACCTAGCCCAAGCTTGTTTATTAAAACTTGGGTCATAATATTCGTTTTTAATAATTTGCCAAGTTGTATCAAAAAGCTTTTGTGGAGAAACCTGAGAAGTGTTTATTTTTTGTTGTTCAACTTCCAAAAAAGGGTTATGGTTGTTTAAATAAAATGCATTTGCTGCAAACAAAGTCAACGCTGCACCAACAAACAAAATTACCGCTTTAACCCTTTTTCTCATAGTTTTATTTAACATCAAGGATTTTTTATAATCAATACACTTTTTGATAATAAAATAGATTATTCAAATAATTTTACAAATTGTCAAATCCTGGGGAATATGATGGCAAATTCTTATAACCAGAATTTTGCATTACGGCTTTTTTGATATATCTGTTTGTATAATTTCCTTTTTCTAAAAGTTTTTTTAATGTGTTTTCCCGCTTAACCAAAGCAAAACCATCTTGGTCGCTTTCAGGATAAATTTTTAAAATATCATCCCAAACAACCGCCTCCATTGTCCAAGCGTAAGTTTCTTCAGCTAAAGAATTAAACTCATCTTGGTGAAGAGCTTCATGAGATAATAAAGCTGCAATAGCTCCTGCCGGTGCTGTCTTATGTTTGTTACTGATATAAATATATAAATTTTTACCTTTTTTCCAACCTAGAGCATCAAAACTTGCATATTTTTCGTTAATTTGTCCCAAATCTCTAAACTCAATTTTTACAGGTTTGCCGGATAAGTTGCTCCCTAAAATTGCATTTCGCGAAAACATACCCTTGGTATTAGTTAGCATATCAAGTGCAACATAAAAAACTTCATCTTTTCCGACATCTTTGTATTTTGGAGTAATTTGTCTTACGTATTCGGCTGTATATTTTGCAGGGTATTGATGAGGAACTGTTTCTTGTGGGGCTTGTGCAGCAATGCTACTTGTCGGAAGTGCAAGCGTTATTGCTGATATTATCAATATTTTATTTATAAAATTTTTAACTTCCATTATCTCTTCTCCAATTATGCCAACATAATAGGTATTATATTAATCTTTTAAATAAAATCAAAAGATTTTCGACTGAACTTATTAATTGTTTACTTTTCTGCTAAGTTTTACCAATTCTGAATACATATATTTATATTCATTTGAATCATCAATGCTTTCAGCTTCGGCAATATATTCCAGTGCAGTTTTGTAATCTTTTTTAGCCTTATAAAATTCGCTCATTTTTGTGTAATATTTTGGATTATTCAAGTCATATAAAATTGCACGTTTCATACATTCGATAGCTTCTTCTAAATCATTTGTTTTTTCGCGAACTAAAGCCAAATAATAATAACCTTCTGAACAGTTTATATCAAGAGAAATTGCTTCTTGTGCGTATGCTTTTGCGATATCGTAATCACCTTTTAGATATGCGGTTTTTGCACCCAAAATATCTCCCAAAATATAATTAGGATTAATTTCTAAAATCTTTTGTGCAAGTTCCAAAGCTTTGTCATAATTTTTTTCTTTTATATAAATTTCAGCCAAATCGCTAAGGTAATTAAGGTTTTTCGGTTTTTGGGCAATCATTTGGGAAACAAGTTCTTCAGCTTTATTAAAAATGTTTAGTTCAGTGTAAATTTTACTCAACGAACTTTTTGTAAAATCATCATCATAACCTTTTTGAATATTTTCTTCCAATATTTTTTGTGCACCTAAAAAGTCTTTATTTTGCGCCATCAATAAGGCTCTTAATACTCTTGCTTGAGAATATTCAGGATTTATATCTAAAATTGCATCAATTTCTTTTTTAGCTTTTAGAAAATCTTTTTTATCAAAATACAAATAGCTTAATGCGTAACGATAATCAATGTTTTCAGGGTTTATATACAATGCTTTTTGATAAGCTTTTAGAGCCTCGTCACTCCAACCGTTATAAAAATAAGCGTTGCCTAAATTGTAATAATATTTAGAGTTTGATTTATCTAAATTGGCAGCTTTTGAAAAATTCTTGATAGCCTCAATGAAATTCATATTTTCTAAATCAAAAAGTCCTAAATAATTAAGAGTTTCAGGATTTGTTGAGTTTTTTCCGATTTTTGAAAATATTTCTTTTGCTCCATCAAAATCATTTTCGTCAAATTTTATTCTGCCTTTTAATAATAAAACCTCTTCATTTTCTGAATTGCAATCAACTAGCAACTCTTGAGCTTTTTCTTTCTCTCCGTGTGAATACAAAGCTTTTGCACATTCTAATTTAACATCTGCTGTAAAATATTCAGAATTTTTATAGTTATCAATTTCACAAAATAATTTTAATTTAACCAAAACTTTGATTAATTCTTTCAAATTTTCACTGCTATGTTCAAGTTTGAATAATTTTTGAGAAAGTTCTAAAACTGCATTATAATCACCTTGACGTTCTTTGATTGTTTTTGTCAGTTTTAAACTGTTTATGTGGGAAGGGTTGATTTGGAGTGCTTTTTCCAAGTATTGCATAGCTCTTTGATAGTTGTTTAACAATAAATAAAGTTCACCAATTTGGGATAAAATCTCAACATTGTCATTTTCGATTTCCAAAGCTTTATAAAGCATTTCTATTGCCGGTTTATAATTTTTTGATTCCCTCAATTCAAATGCTTGTTTAATATATTCAATACTTTGCAAATTTTCCATAATTAAGCCCTATTCTTCTACAACTTCCGGTGGAATATAAATGTTTTCCTGTGCCGGTTCTACTTCTTTTTTATGTTTTTTGAAAGAAAAATTTTTCATTTTAAATTTTTTCTTTTCTTGTTTAGGTTCTTCAACTTTTTTATTTATTATAACAAGAACTTCGTCTTCTCCAGCCATTTTGAGGTTATTTCTGGCAATTCCTTCAAGGCTGTTATCAGAGGTGACCACTTTTCTTTCTGTTTTCAAATCTTGATTACGCATTTGAGCTTTTTTCAAAAGGTTTTGAAGAGTAACCATTTTTCCTTGATAAGAGATAATTTTGCCAACATTTAATATTGCGCCGTAACCAATTTGAATAAGACAAAAAATCAATACTATAGTGAAAAAAGAATAATAAAATCCAGTTTTTCGATTATGTCTGTTATTCTTTTTTTTAGTTTTGTTCGTCCGATTTTTGTTTTCTGACTCAGATTTTTCCATCGCCAATATTATATCCCTCTCGACACAATTATAAACAAAATTTTCTTATCATACAAATTTTTATTTATAATTTTACAATTTGAATTTTGCGCTCACGCTGAATTTATTTTTAGGGGTTCTTCCATCACTATAGCGGGTTTGACTTGCGGCAATATCAAAAATCAATCTGTCTTTATCTTTATCTCCAAACGGATTTATTGACAGTGAAACTGCCATTTTTTGACGTTCTTTAGAAATATCTGCTGATAATGATTCGCTCAATGTAAAATATTGATTTAGTTTTAGTGATGGTGACAAATAGAAATTGTCGTTATAATCATGATTTGTTGAATTGATTGTTTTGACATAAGCTGTGCTGACAGAAAATTTCTTTGTAAAATCATAACTTGAAAAGATACCTGAAGATTGTTCAAGTTCTGCATAAAAAATTTCTTGACCATACAAAGCACCTGCTTTGAAATTTCCAAACTGTTTGTATTTTGAATTTGTCCAAGGCGAAACGCTGTATTCGGGGGCAGTATAGCTGAAATAATTACCCTTTTGCGGTGTTACTGTTAAATTACTGTAGTCATTTTTTGTAAATTTTTCAGGCTTTTTTATTTTAACTTTGTTTACTTTACTATCAGTATTTGAATTATCCAAAGTTATTGTGTTATCTTCATCTTCGTTATATTCTGCATAACCTTGCAATACATCAGAATACATATCTGTGATTTCATAATTTTCATCATTTTCGTTATCTTCTGACAAATCTTCTTCTTCTCCTGAAGTATCTGCTGTTACATCATCTGATACAATGTCACTTTCTTCAGGTGCAATAACTTGCAAATTCTCATCATCATTTTGAATTTTACTTGCAAATGTTTGAGTTTTTATTTCAGAAGAATTTTCGTTGTCTTCCGGAATATGGTAAACAAAAATTTTCGGCAAACTATTATCCTGCACTTGTTTATCTTGAGCAGATTTTGCATTGCAGGGTAGAATTGCAAAAATTAAAAATATAATAAGTAAGCCGACCCTCTTCATAACAACATATTACAATATTTTTATTATTTCATCAAGATATCTTTGATACGTGTATTTTGTGAAACAGGTATGGCAAATTTTTAATATATTGAAACACCTTGACAACCTTGTTTTTCTATGTTAATATGTGTGTGGGGTAAATGTATATTTATAAGTCTTATCATTTGATGAGACTTTCTTTTTCTCTATAAGGGAATTTGATTGTTTTTTGTTATGCATTATTTTTATATATAAATTGTCAGTATATAAAAGCAACGCGCAGGGTTTATACCTTGCGCGCTTTTGTTTAAAATTTAGTTAGGTTAAATTACTCAACATATTCTTCTAAACGTTTTTTACGGTTAGGATGACGTAATTTTCTTAAAGCTTTTGCTTCAATTTGTCTGATACGTTCACGAGTAACACCGAACAATTGTCCAACTTCTTCCAATGTTCTTTGGCGACCATCGTCCATACCAAAACGTAATCTCAATACATCACGTTCACGTGGAGATAATGTACAAAGAACTTCTGCCAAATCTTCTTTCAAGAGTTCTGATGCAACCATTTTTACAGGAGCATCTGCTTCTTTATCTTCAATAAAGTCGCCCAAACGAGAATCTTCTTCTTTACCGATTGGAGTTTCCAATGACAAAGGTTCTTGAGCAATTTTAATAATTTCACGAAGTTTTGGAATAGAAACATTCATTTCAGCTGCTAATTCATCTTCGGTTGGTTTTCTTGAAAGGTCTTGAGCAAGTTTTCTTGTAACTTTTTTCAATTTATTGATAGTTTCAACCATGTGAACAGGAATTCTAATAGTTCTTGCTTGGTCGGCAATTGCACGAGTAATCGCTTGTCTAATCCACCAAGTAGCGTAAGTTGAAAATTTAAAACCTCTTTCGTGGTCAAATTTTTCAGCTGCACGGATTAAACCTAAGTTACCTTCTTGAATCAAGTCTAGGAATAACATTCCACGACCAACGTATTTTTTAGCGATACTTACAACTAAACGTAAGTTGGCTTGAACTAATTTCCTTTTTGCAATTGCTCCAGGAGTGCCGCCTTCTAAAATCTTTCTTGCAAGTTCAATTTCTTCGCTTGCTGATAACAATTTAATTCTACCGATTTCACGTAGATATAATCTTACAGGATCGTCAATAGCAACGCTTTTTGGCAATTCCATATCACTTTGGTCAGTTTCATCAGAGTTGTGAATCATATAGATATCTTCTGCATTAACTTTGTCACCCATCTTTGATGTAACAATATCTTCAATGTTGTCAGTTGAAATGTCAACATTCATATAATTAATCGCATCATGTTCAGAGTCTAAAACTGAATCCTCATTGATGTCATGTAAATCCATTGATTCATCTTCCATTACGCTGACTACTGAGGAGCTTGCTTGTCTTTTTTTTGTCATCTAAAATTTCTCCGATTTTTGTCTATTTTTCTTTATTTTATCTCTAAGTTGTATTTGAAATTTAAGGGCTTCGGGACTGTCATCGCTAATCCCTTTGTATAAACTTTTAATATGTTCAGTTTCTTTAACTTGTCTGCAATGATTGATTTTTCCAATCGTTTCTTTTATCACACTTTCAAAATCTTCTTCACTCAGACCTTTATAAACTTCTGCTGTTGCAATCAACTCGGGCAGTACTGCCTGAAGTTCAGGTTTATCAACAAATTCAGTATATAAATGTTCAATTAATTCCTTCACATTATTTACGGTACATATCAATTTGTCAATTGTAGATTTTACATTTATTAATATTTCGTCTTCAAATTCGACGCCGTTTATCATTTCATTGATTTGAGTAAATGTTAAGGGACTGTCTGCTACTAAAAAAACACTCAATAAATTTTTTTGCGCTTTTTGCATAACAGAACGTTTTTTTGTTACATTCTTAATAATTCTTTCAGCTTGTGGAATATTAGCTCTCTCAAATACTCGGATTTCCGTATTTATTGCTTGTGGGTCTATCCCAAGTGCTTGTGCAACCATATCAATGTATTCACAACGAATAATTCTATTTTCTATTTCTGCCAAAATTGGTATAATTTGCTTTATATATTGCGCTTTTTCTTGTGGTGTTGTGTATTTTTCTTTTTCTTTCAATATATTTTGCAATTGAAAATCGATGAATAGTGGTGCGCTTTCCATATACATTTTATATGCGTCTGCCCCAACAGAACGTACAAATTCATCTGGGTCTTTGCCTTCCGGTGGCGCGATTACACGAATTTCGCAAGCATACTTATCTTTGTCAGAAGATACGTAACTTTCATCAAATTGTTTAATATCTCCCAAACCTTTGAATACGTCACGAATAATTTGTGCTCCGCGAGCAGTTGCTTTTTGACCTGCTGAATCTGTGTCAAAAGACAGATAAATTCTTCTTGATTTTGTATATCGAGAAAGTAGTTTTACGTGGTCGGTAGTCAAAGAAGTTCCGCAAGATGCCACGCAGTTTTCAATTCCGTGAGCTTGGGATGAAATTACGTCAAAATAACCTTCCATCAAAATAACCGCATCATCAGCTTTTATTGCATCTTTTGCTGTATACAAGCCGTAAAGTAGTCGGCTCTTATTATATATCAATGAATCAGAGGAATTTAAGTATTTTGGATTTTGCCCTTCTTCAAGTGCCCTTGCTCCAAATGCAACAAAATCACCATTTTCATTTTGAATAGGAATGATTACACGGTTGCGGAAACGGTCAATATAACCGCCTTTGTCACTTTTAAGGATTAGTCCTGCTTTTTCTAAAATTTCATTAGAAAAATCTTTTCTAAGTTCGTCATATAAAGTTGTGTAATTTTTAGGAGCAATTCCAAGATGGAATTTTTTTATAATATCTGTGCCTATTCCACGTTTTGTCAAATATTTTAATGCAACTTCTGCATTAGGACTTTTTTCACGCAACAACAAATCATGATAAAATTCAGCAGCAACCATTGTAGCTGTCATCATTTGTTCTTTTACTTCTTTGATAGAAGTACCATTATTGTTATGGTGAGATGTTGGAACTTCAAAACCGTATTTTTCGGCAAGTTCAAGAATCAAGTCTTTAAACTCAATATTTCGAGTTTCCATTATGAATTTTAGAGCATCGCCTGCTGCACCGCAACTGAAACATTTGTACATCCCCAAGTGCGGAGTAACGCAAAAGGAAGGTTTTTTATCTTTGTGAAAAGGACAGAGTCCCCAGTATCTGTTTCCTTGTTTTTTTAGAACAACTTGTTCGGAAACGACTTCCACAATATCCAAGCGGTCTTTAATTTTTTGTACTAATTCATCCCACGTGCCAGCCATACTTAAATTGTAGCATTAACATGATTTTTGGAAAATATTTTGATGAAATATCGTATGTTAAGTGGATGGGAGTCAGAAGGCAGGAGGGCAAGAAGGTAAGAGGTCTGGTTATTTAAAATTTCTAACTGTACAAATATAACAATTGTCGTGCTGAACTTGTTTCAGCATATCAAATAGAACATGTTATTATTTTATAATCCCTTATTCTTCTTGCATAAAGAAGTCTAAAATTGGTTCGTTGTACCTGTTATCGATTGCACTAAACGGAAAAATCTCTCCACCAAACTCTTTTCGTACATGTGCTAATGCACTTTGTACTTTGTTTTTAGAAATGCAATCAATTTTGGTTACAACAGTGATTATTGGTAAATCATAAGCCATAACCCATTCGCGCATTTGATAGTCGTTTTTTTGTACTTCATGGCGGCCATCAACAAGTTGTACAAGGTATTTTATTTGTTCACGTTTTAGTAAATATTCTTCCAAATACTTTTGCCATTTATTCCTAGCTTCAATTGAAACTTTAGCATAACCATATCCTGGAAGGTCAGCTATCATGAATTTTTCAGAAAAATTGAAAAAATTAATTAATCTGGTTTTTCCGGGAATATTGGATGTTCTTGCAAGTTTTTTATTATTGGCTAAACCATTGATAAATGATGATTTGCCAACATTAGAGCGTCCGAGTAGCGGAAATTCTGGCATATTAAAATCTGGACATTGGCTTAATTTTTCAGCACTGATTATAAATTTTGCGTTTAAGTTTTTCATTTCGTTGTCGCTTTCTCTTTTGCGGCTTTCAATTTTTGTTTATATAAAACCGTTTGGAATAAGTTACACATTTTGTCGTTATTTACTACGGTTAATTGAGTTTTGTTGTTCACAAAGTCAATATTGAATGATGATTCTTGATTGAAAATATTTGCTTGAATATTTACAATTTGAAACAGCCCCTCAGTTAGAATACTAAGAGGCTCTCTCAAAAATGTTTCAAATGTTTTTCTGATATCAAATTTTTTCTTCATATTGAAAACTAGATTTTTTGTTGGAATACTTGGATTCTTTGAAGAACAGCATTTTTATCAGATGCATTAGGTGCTAATGCTAAGTATTGGGTGTAATATTTCACAGCACCTTGGTAGTTTCCTTCAGCTTCATAAGATTGAGCTTTCAACTTAGCAATAGACGGAGCATTGTGGTAGAAGTCGATTGCTCTGTTGCAGTATTCAATTGCTGATGCAAAGTTACCTTCTTTGTATTGACGAAGTGCAATTTCAAAGAATTCGTTAGATTTCATTTCGCAAAGGTCAATATAGTGAATACCGTTTTCGGCAATTCTGTTGTCAGGGTCTGACATCAACACTTTTTGAAGGGCTTTTCTTGCTGTTCTGAATTGTTTGTGTTGAACAAGAATTTCTGACAAGTACAATTCATCGTCAATGCTACTAGCAAAATTGATAGCGTTTTCAAAAGTGTAAACAGCATCTCTTTCTCTACCAAGTGAAAGATATGCTTCTCCTTTGATAACTGTATCCATCAAACTATTGCTTGCTGATTGTACAATATAATTCAAGTTGTCTTGTGTCAATTCCATCTGGTGGGTAATTTTGCCCAATTTGATTTTTGCAAGGTGAAGTTTCAAATCATTTGGAGTTCTTTGAATAGCTTCATTTACATAGTCATAAGCAAGATACACATCTTTGTTTGTTGTGAAATCTTTACTGTCAGCAGTATCTTTTGACATTTCATAATATGTGTTTGCCAAACCAATGATTGCATTGTTGTTATAAGTTGCATCTCCCAATAATCTTGAATAGTATTCAAGTGCTTGTTGGTATTTTTTAGTTTCTAATGACATATTAGCAACTCTATAAATACCTTCTTTGTAGTTAGGGTTCAAGATGATTGCTGTTTTTAATTCTTCCATAGCAAATTCATGGTCAGCTCTTCTTTCGTAAACCCCTGCCAAATTGATGTATGGACGAGAGTTTTCAGGCTTAACATAAATAGCTTTTTTGAATGAATTAATTGCAGCAGGTTGGTTACCTTGTTTCAAGTACAATTCACCTTGCAAATTCCATGCAGGAGATGAATTAGGGTTGATGTGTAAAGAGTGGTTCAACCAAGTCAATGCCTTTGTATAATCACCACGTCTTGCCTCAACTTGACCCATGTGATACATAGATGTTGGGTTGTGAGAATTGCATTTGATTGCTTGCAAATAATATTTTTCAGCTTGATCCAAATCACCATCTAACATTGCAACGTTACCCAAATTATCATAAGCCGGTGCAAAGTTAGGATTGTTTTTCAATGCAACTTTGAATAAATCTTGAGCATCTTTTTTGTTACCAAGTTTCAATGTTGCAACACCCATAGCATTATATGCTTGGTAATATGTGCTGTCTAAACCAACAGCAGTTACAAATTCTTTAATTGCAGCATTTGACAAGTTGTTGATATTTTTGATGTATTCAACGTCAGAAGATGTTTCACGCATCAAATATACTAAACCTTGAGCGTAGTGTAGCTCAGGTTTGTTGGGATATTTTTTTAACAATTTGTCTAATTCAGACTGTGCAGGCGCCAATTTCCATTGTTTAGCTTGCGAAATCAATTGTAAAGCTTTAGCATCCAAATCATTAGGGTTTTTGCTAAGAATTTCTTTCAATCGTTGGTCAGCATCTTCATAATTGTTATATTCAATCAATCTGCTAATATCAACATAGCTTTTAGATACTTGAACTTTTATAGGGGCAGCAAACGCATGAGGTGCACAAAGAATACAAGATGTTAAAATCATCGATGTAACTAACAATTTTTTACAATTCATGTTTTCACCTACTTTTTACTTAATAACTATTCTAAATCTATAAAAATATTGTATAATAGTTGCAGGAAAAAAGCAACAAGGTTAATATATGGCACTAAACGCAACATCGAAAAAGGATTTAGAGGATTTTAAAACATATATTTTGGTTGAAAAAAACTTTTCGCAACATACAGCAAAAGCTTACTATGCCGATATTTTAGCGTTTTTGATTTGGCTTGATGAGCAGATGTGTGAAGAAGTTACTTTTGCAAAAGTGAGAGAATATTTGCATTTTATTCAGATTTTTAACTATAAAAAAACAACTATCGCAAGAAAGATTGCATCCATCCGAACCTTTTATAAATATTTGCATAGAGAGCATAAAGTCGAAAATAATCCTGCGGAAAGTTTAATTTCCCCCAAACGACCGAAGTCGTTGCCAAAATTCCTCACAATGGATGAGGTCGAACAAATTTTGAGTAACATAAATATTGATACTCCTGCAGGTTATCGAAACCGTGCGATATTGGAATTGCTTTGGGCAAGCGGAATGCGTGTTTCTGAATTGAGCGGATTGAATTTTGGCGACCTTAATCTTGAAAATAATGAAATTACAGTTTTTGGTAAAGGCGCAAAAGAACGTATAATTTTGATTACAGACAGAGCAAAATCTTATCTTCAAGGTTATATAGATAGTGCAAGACCACTAATTGCAAAAGGTTATACACTTGAACCGATAACTGACAAAACTCCAGTGTTTATCAATAAAACCGGATTTAGACTGCAAACAAAAATGATTAGAAATGTTATAAACGACATTGTAGAAAAAATTGAACTTCCTAAAAAAGTAACTCCACACATGTTTAGGCATAGTTTTGCAACCCATTTAATAGAGAATGGTGCAGATTTGAGGGTTGTGCAAGAGCTTTTGGGGCACGCAAGTATTTCTAACACACAGATTTATACCCATATTTCTATGCAGCACATGAAAGAAGTCTATAACGAAACTCATCCGAGAGCTTAGTCTGCAATTGACTACCACTGATAAATATGTTAAAATAGACTTATAGAGTTTGGTTTATTGGATTGGTGAATATGAATTTTAATATTAAAAAATCTGCGTTTACACTATCAGAAGTTATGTTGACACTATCTTTGATAGGCTTTTTGGCTACAATGACACTTTCAACGGTTGGTTCATCAGTTCAGCAAAGAGCTAGACTTTCAGAGTTTAGGGCAGCGTATTCAAAAATGGCTGCGACTTTGAAAAACATTACGCTTGATACCGGAAAAATTTATAATTGCTATGAATGCCCAACTGATGATGAAAAAACATTAAATGGTTTGTCAGTTCCAAGTTGTACTGCAAAAAATCTTGCAGGTGATGATAATGAAGAAAAAACACTTAACGGTGATAGTTGTAACTCTCTAATGGGTACATTTGTACGTTCTTTGGGTGCTACCCGTTTTTGTGAAAACAATCCAAAAGGTGAAGGTTGTTTGCCTGATAATTATCCTAGTCCTGGAGATGCAGAATGTTTCCAAAATCTGAATTCAGGACATGCTTATGTACTTGATAACAGTATGATTATCTTTGATGATGCAGGCAGTTCAATGACATTGTTTGCAGTTGATATCAATGGGCGAAAAGGTCCAAATAAATGGGGACAAGATATTTTTACTTTTTCAACAAAAGTAACTGAGTCTGTTGAAAAAAATGGTAAAACTTTTGTAAAAGAAATTGGGATTTTGCCACCAACTTCTTGCCTTCCAGGTAAAGCAGTAGGCTATGACCCAAATGCAAGACAGGCTCATACTCCATCATCTATGTCTACTGACCAAATGTTAAAAGCATCTGCAAACTTTAAGCATAGATAGATTGATATTAGAAGATAACAAATTACATCACAAGCCCACAAGTTTCATTAAACATTAGCATGTGGAAATCTGCGCTAGTCATATTCGGATGTTTTTTCATAAATTTCAACACATCAAATTTTGCAAGGAATTTATCAAGCTTTTGGATAACCTTTTCATTCCCTTCATTTTCAGATTTCAATTTGGCAATATAATTATATGTCATTGAGCGAACTTCATCCTCTGTCAAAACAGGAAGTTCTCCAATACTTACTTCGTCATTGTCATCATCTTCCAAATATTTTTTCTCTTCCTCTTGACGTTCTTGTTGATGTTGATGCTTTTCTTGACCTGTTGAGATAGCAGACTCAATTCTTTGTCCAAAAGGATTGTTTATTGAATTAAACATATAAAAACCTCATGTTTATACCATGTGTATTACATGTCGGCAAAGATTGAAAAAACTTTAATAAATTCAAAATGACAATAAAAAGCTCGCCTTCCTGTCATCTTGTCTTCTAGCCTTCTAATTACAAGCTTTCGTAATATTCTTTTAAAATCTTTGTATCAGTTTCAATATTTGGACTTTCACAAACAAGAGCGCCTTTTACATCAAACTCTTTCAAAGCTTTCAGTAAATCTTTGTAATTCATATCTGAGTCTTCCAATATCAGGTGACATTTTTCGCCCTTTTTAGTATATTCAATTCCTGCAAGGTGTGCGTGGAAGTTTTCCAATGCAAATGTGCCAAGTTCTGTGCCTATTCTGTCAAGAACCTTGCAAAATTCGTCATAGGTGTTGTATTCACCGGCTGTTCTTGCGTGGATATGAGAAAAATCAATACAAGGGAGTACTTGCTCAAACTCTTTTGACAAGCGGATAATTTCCTCATACTCACCCCATTGTGAGGCTTTACCTGTTGTTTCAGGACGAATCCACATTTTTATATTATTTTTTTCAAGAGTCTCTACGATTTTTTGAGTTTGAGTTTTTACTTGTTGATAAACTGTTTCCTTATCTCCACCCAAGTAAAATGCAGCATGATAAGTTATACTGTAGCCGCCAAATTCAGAGGCTGCTGTTGCAGTATCTATAATTCGTTGAACACTGGCATCAACTTTTTCTTGTTCCTTAGAATTAAGATTGATATAAAATGGTCCATGTGCTGTCAAAATAAGTTTTTTTTCTTTTGCTGCGGTTTTCAAAAATGAACGAGTTTCATCAGACATTCTAACTCCATGAACAAACTCAACTTCCAGACCATCAAGGTTCATTTCAGTCAATACATCAAGGGCTTTTGGGTATCCACCTTTTCCTGTTACAAGTGGCATGCCGGCAGTTAGAAAATTCAATTTGTCTATATTATAAAAGTTTTGCATAAATATCCTCCTAAAAATACTGCCGCAATTCCCAAAACAAGACTTGCTGCTATATAAACCAATGCTTGAACGTAATGAGAATTTTGTATCATTTCAAAAATTTCAAGCGAAAACGTACTAAATGTTGTCAATCCGCCACAAAATCCAACAGTCAAAGCTAATTTTAGGTTTGTTGGTATTTGAGTTTTTTCAATAAAGAATATGTATAAAAAGCCTAAAGTTAAGCATCCTACAAAGTTCACACAAAATGTAGCAGCAGGTAAATTTGTTTTTAGAATGTGCAAGTATAATATTCCGACTAAATACCTTGCAACAGCACCAATTCCGCCACCGATAAATATTGAAAAAACATTTAACATCTACACTTTAACCTTAATCAAATCTTCTAAAATGTCGCAGGCTTCTGAAACAAATTTTGAGCAGTGTTCTTTTCTTGCACTGCCTTCTAAACCTGAACTCAAAACTTTACAACAAGTTACTCTGTTTAATTTTACAAATCGTTCAACCAGTTGAGCTGCTTTTTCACGTGCAAAAACGTTGTTGTTAAATCTGTTATTTCTGCCAAAATTATACCCTAAAACCATTTGTGCTGCGCTAACCGCACCGCAAATACAACCTGATGACATTCCGCCAGAAAACGTTGTTGCACAAGGTAACAAGTCAGGAGAGCATATTCCTTCATCTGCGCAAGCTTGAATTATACTTTCAGAACACGAATATCCGTTTTTGAAATATTTTAAAGCTATATCTTTTAGCATTGAAAATCCTTTCGTTTTATTATTTTAATTCTTCACATAAAAATTAGCGGTTGTCAAAATTTTTGTCGGATTATCCCTTGAATAAACCTTCATTAGGTAAGTTCCTTTTGTATTAAATACAACATAATCTGTGAAGTAATGGGCTTGTTCATCTCTTAATTTTACACGTTTACCCCAAACTAATTCATAACCGAGTCGTTCGTCAGAATCTCCACCAACTTTTAGAATTTGGATTAACAAAGATTTTGCCTCTACAGGTTTTGGAAGTGTTATAAGGTAGTAAATTCTTTCACCTGTCACAAAAACATTCGTATTACTTGGTGAATTAATTGTATCCATCGTGAACGGATGTTTGTTGAACAAAACAAGTGATTGCTCATTATTGCAGGCGCAAGTAAATACAACCAAAAATATTGTAATTATGAATAAAAATACTTTTTTCATATCGTTATTGAAGTTGTTTGATTTGAGCTTGAACAGTATTAATCATTTCATTGTCATTGTTATGTTTGATGAACAATTTGTAATTTTTGATGGCATCTGACTTTTTGCCTTGAGATTCTAAGGCTCTGCCAAGTGCATAATATGCGTATCCGAAATTGTAGTCAGAATCAAGTGAAATTACCTTTTCAAAACTCTTTTGAGCCTCGATGATATTGTTTTCATTTGCATAAGCCAAACCTAAATTAAACCATCCGTCGGTATAATCAGGGTTTACAATGATAGATTTTTGATAGAAATTAACAGCCTTTGTGTTATCTTCTTTCAGTTTATAGATATTACCGATTTTTAGTAAAGTAATTGCATCATTTGGAACAATTTGTAATGCGTCTTGATAATTCTTTATAGCAGCATCGTAATTGTTGCTTTTGAAATTTTTATCACCTTCTGTAATTAAATCTTCGTTTTGTTTCATTATTATTGCAGAAGATTTTACAACAGGTGTTTCTTGTTTTTTTGAAGTTGCGGTGGTTGTAGAACTGTCAGCACCGTCAATTGTGATATTCACTGCAGAGATTTCACCTGTATTTGGTGCAACTTTTTCTACCGTTGTTTTTGGGCTATATAGTGATGAAATAAAATCGCTATATTCTGCTGAATATTGTGTTTTATCAGGGTCAAGCGAAATTGCTTTTTCGTAATTTTCAGAGGCTTTTGTATTGTCACCCTGTGCACGGTAGATTTTTGCAAGTCCGTAATAGGCATAACCATCAGCATATCCGTCTTTTAATGCTGTTTTTATATCATCCATAGCTTCTGTGTAGTCTTCAAGTTCAATAAGTTGATGCGCTCTTGAAACCAATGCATCATTCAAATTGTCTTTGACGGTTTTATCGCTTTTTACAGTTTGAAGTTCTTTATATAAAACGATTGCATCTTGGTATTTGTGAAGAGCATGAAGAGCTAATGCTTTGTTAAATTTAACATTGTAATCATCAGGTTGAACCTTCAAAATTTCATCATAATATTTGATTGCATTTGTGTAATCTTTTCTGTTGTGATAACAAAACGCGATATCTTTTTTGATACCGATATCATTACCATCTTTAGATGCTGCAATAAGGTAATTTTCAAGTGCTTTATCCATATTATTCAATTCTTTGTAAATTGCTGCGATACGTTTGTACCCGTTTACGTCATTTGGATAAGCTTTTATGTACATATTGTATTGTGCAATTGCCTCTGTATTTTTGTTCATGTCAGAAAGCAAATTTGCATAATCAAGTCTGACAGTGTTCAAATTAGGAACTTTTGCCAAAACAAGTTGATATTGTTCATAAGACAAATCGTTTTTTCCTAAATCTTGATATGCTTGAGCCAAGCCTAAATGAGCAGAGTTGTTGTCAGGATCAAGTGCGATAGCTTTTTCTAACATTTCGGCGGCTTTTTCAGATTCGTTTGTATTTAACAATGCAATACCGTATTCTGAGAAGTTTTTAAATGATTCAGGATTTTTGTCATAAATGATTTGATATTGTTTTGAGGCATTTTCATAATCTTTTGTTGCGAGATAAGCTGATGCCAAATTTTCTCTTGACTCAGTGTGTTGAGAATATGTTTCTAAAAATGCATTATAATTTTTGATTGCATTAGTATAATCTTTCAATTGGTACTGCGCATTTGCAATATTGTAGTAGTTGTATTTATATTCCGGAAAAATATCCAATGCCTTTTCATAAGCTTGAAGAGCATCTTTGTATTTGGCTTGAGTTTCGTAAATGCTGCCAATACTGATATAAATAAACGCATCATCCGGTTTTAATTCGATAACTTTTTTATATGTTGCAAGTGCCTTGTCGGTATCGTCTATTTCTGAGTATAGCCCAGCAAGTTTAGTATAAATCATTGAATCCCCACCTGAAACTTGAATAGCTTGTTCAAGTTTTGAGATTGCAGCTTTCAAATCTTGTTGATGTTCCGCACTGCAAGCCTCTTGATATAAAGTACTTGCTTCTGGAGACATTTGCGCAATTGCTGGTGACATACCTAAAAATAGTGTTGAAACCAAAATACTTGTTAATAGCGATTTTTTTATTTTCATAACTCCTCAAAAATTCCTTATTTTATTTGGATATTACCACAAAAATTACACCTGTGTAAAGCTGTCAGAGTATATTTTTTTGTTGAGTAAAATCTCTGCAGTTTTAATGATATTTTGCTCCCTAATACTAGTTTTGTCAAACTTAATTTCGTTAATATCTTCAAAGTTTTGAACCATGTTGGCAAGGTTAAAATATAATCTGTCAACTGAAGTTTCAGGTGTTTGAGATTCAAGCATATTTAAAATTCTCACCAGTTCCACATCTTTAGCATCAAGAATTATTGCATCCAGTCCTGCACCAAATGCCAATGTCGCGTAAACTTGGTTTATCATAGGGCGCAAGTTTTTGGGACAGCCGTTTGAAATGTTTGACAATCCGATAACAGTGTTGACTTTAGGTTCAAAACTTTCTTTAATCATTTGAATAGTGTTCAAAGATTCCAAAGCTTGAGATTGGTCGGCACAAATTGGTAAAATTAGAGGGTCAAAGTAAATTTTGTCGCTTTCAATTCCTTTTTCCATACATTTTTCGTAAATTTCAAAGACTATTTCTAATCTTCCATCAGCGGTTTTTGGTATTCCTGTTTCTTTTGACAATGCAAGTGCAATTAAATTACTGCCGTATTCTGCAGCTAAATCTGTCAAAACTTCTAATTTTTCGCTATCTTTTGAGGTGCTGTTGATAAAACTTTCTGACGGATTTTTGACAAGTTTCATACCCTCGACAAGCGTTTGAACATTTGTCGAATCAAGTGAAAGATTTTTGTCTTGTGCAAGTGGGATAAGCCAATCAAAAATCTTATCAAGCTTTCCACGAGCCGGTCCAATGTTCAAATCAATACAGTCAACATTATTTTGTATTTTTATCAAATTTTTAACAAAATTTTCATCTCGATTTTCCAATGCTTCACGTATTGATTTTGAGATTATATGTATATTTTCTCCGATAAGTTTCATATAAAAATACTACCACAAAAATCCCAAAATTTTGTCAAAAAAGTGCTTATTTTTACATTTATTTCAGTTAAGTTTAAATAAACAAAATTCCTTAATAAAATTTTACAATTAAAATGCGCGTATAGTGGCAAAAAATATTTTTATCATGACTTAAAGCTAGAAAAACCTTCAATTTCATGTTATAATATAGCAGGTTCTTGAATGATTTTTTAATGTGTAAAGGAGTAGGTCTATGGCAACAGTAATTTCTGAAAATGAAACAAAAAAAGTTAAGTCAAAATTTACCGATGAGTTTGAAACTTATTTAAAATCTCAATGCACAAAAACAACTTTCAATGGCAGTGAGTTAGAATCTTTCTCTTGGTATAAAAAAGTCCTAGGACTTGTTTAAGAGGCTTAATATCTAAAAATGCAAATCAACTGGTCTTTTGACCAGTTATTTTGCTGTGAAAATTGAGGTTCTTTAAATAAAGATATTAAGCTTTTTGAATGACATAATATTGTGCATTCAAAACCAAATTAAAAGGCTGATTTTATTAAACCAGCCTAAAAATAAATGTGTGAGTAAGTATATTTATAAGTCTTATGCAAATAATTCTGCAAATGGACCGTTAGGGTCTTTGATGTTTGCAGCAACAGCACCATCAGCTGCAGCTTTCATTCCTGGGGCAACCACATTTTTGATACCGTTTGTAACGCTTGCAACTTGTGCTGCAGATACTTTGTAGTCATATCCTAAGCTTGCCAAAATTGCGTTTGTGCTGTCAGCAAGTTCTTTGTCTTCAGCTGTAAACTTGCCAAGTTTTACACCGTACAAGTATTGGGTATTTTGTGTTAATAAATCTGTTTCATTTTCCAAACCTTTGAATTGAGCGTTTGATTTCTCAGTAGCTTTTGTTTCTTCTGCTTTCTTAGTCTCTTTTGCAAGAGCTTTACCGATAGCTAAGTTATAATTGTTATAACTGTTATTAAAATCATTAAACTTGATAGCCATTTCGGTTCTCCTTATGTTTTACTCACATAATTAGTTACGGCATGTATTTTAAGAATCTTTAGTCAATAGACTAAAAAATTTGATTTTTTGTTACATAAGTTTACAATCTCGCGCTTTTTGGGAAAATGAAGAGAAGAAGTCAGATGGCAGGAGGTCAAGAGGGCAAGCTGGTTAATATTGTACAGGTCACAAATAGTATTCTAATCATACAAAAAGGTCTATGTCACTCTGAACAACAGGAGCGGAATGCGGAACGATGTGGAGTCACGTTTTTGGCGACTGTGTAGTTTCAGGGGCTCAAATATTACAAATTTCATATAAGACTAATATGTTAAACTATATTCCTCAACCTTAAAATCTCTCCCCCAAAAAATAAAAGGTCAGTCGGAGAGACTGACCCTGAAAATTTTGTATGTGAGTTTGCAAATTCGTAACTATGCAAAGAGTTCTGCGAACGGACTTGTTTTATCTTGAACATGTGCCCCAACAACTTCTGGGTCGACATATTCTGCGGCAAAGCCTGCCGGATTTAATTTAGCCCTATAATCTGCCAAATCATAATTTGCAGCCTGAGTATTTGTCAATGTATAGTTTCCGGTAAATGTTCCAAAATCTTGTTGAGCTACATCTGCAATTCTTTGTTCTGTTGTAGCTGGAGTTTTAGAAAAATTTACACCCATACTTGCATAAGGGTTTAGTTTATCTAAATCTTTTCTTTGAGTTGAATCAACACCTTTAAAATTAATCAAACCGGTTGATTCTGTTTGAGCTTGTCTTTGAACTGTTTTACCATCACTTGATTGGTGAAGGTGTGTAATCCCATTGAAAAAACTGTTACCAATTCCGTTTAGTGTCATTTGTCGAATCTCCTTTTTACTCACATACTCTCTTATTTGAGTTCTGTTTAACAATCATCCTATATTTTGTTTTCCATCTCGTATATATATAAAGTATTTCACTTGTAAATAATTGCGCATGTTTTTCTCTTTTGTTAAGTTTTCTTAATATTTTGTAATGTTGGTGTGGAAAGTTGTCTTGATGATAGAAAATCACGTTATTATTTTGTTGTATTGTAGAGTCTATTGTTTTCCATATATATTGCCTGAAGTATTAAAACTACCCATGTGGTTAATAGTCATTTGGGCTATATAAGAGTAAGATTGAAGAAAATTGGAAAGGACAATGCTGGAATGACAAAGAATAATTCATTAAAAGCAAGAGTTGCAAATAAAAACCTTACAGATAGGGAGTTGGAAGTTTTGGGGTATGTAATGAAAGGGCTTACCAACAAGGAAATTGCAAGGATTTTAATGATTACGCATCATACTGTAAAAGCTCACGTAGCAGCAATTTTGCGCAAAATTGGCGCAAAAAACAGGCTTGATGCTTCTATGATGGCTCAAGAGTGGAATACTATTAGTCCTCATCAAGGCTAAGTACAGCCATAAATGCCTCTTGAGGAACTTCCACACTTCCAACAGATTTCATACGTTTTTTACCTTTTTTCTGTTTTTCAAGAAGTTTACGTTTACGAGAAATATCACCACCGTAACATTTTGCAAGTACATTCTTTCTCATTGCTTTGATTGTTGTTCTTGCAATTACTCTTCCGCCAACGGCTGCTTGAACAGGTACTTCAAACAATTGGCGCGGAATTATTTCTTTTAATTTTGTTGTAAGTTTTTGTCCGATATAGAATGCGCTGTCCTCGTGACATATTACAGAAAGTGCATCGACTACTTCACCTGATAACATGATATCAAGTTTTACAAGTTTTGAACGCTTGTATTCGCTAAATTCATAGTCTAAACTTGCATAACCTTTTGTTCTTGATTTCAATTGGTCATAAAAATCAGTGATGACCTCACTTAATGGAATTTCGTAAGCCAAATCAACACGAACTTTATCAAGATATGTCATGTTAATAAATATACCGCGTTTGGTTTGCGCCAAATCCATCAATGTTCCTACAAACTCATTTGGAGTGATGATTTGAACTTTTACGTAAGGTTCTTCAATATAGTCTCTATACTGTGCTGCAGGAAGGTTTGCTGGGTTGTCGATTTCAACGATTTCTCCATTAGTTTTGTGAACCTTATAAACTACAGATGGTGCAGTTGTAACCAGTGACAAATTATATTCACGTTCCAAACGTTCTTGCGCAATTTCCATGTGGAGCATACCCAAAAATCCGCAACGGAAACCAAAACCTAATGCATTAGATGTTTCAGGTTCAAACGTGATACTGCTGTCGTTGAGTTTTAACTTTTCCAATGCTTCTTTCAGGTCGCCATAATCTTCATTATCAACAGGATACATACCTGAAAATACCATAGGTAAAGCTTCTTTGTACCCAGGTAGTGGTTCAGCCGCAGGGGCATCAACATTTGTAATTGTATCGCCTACAAATCTGGTTAATTCTTTGATTGAACCTGCGAAATAACCTACATCACCACAAGTCAGTTTTTTTACAGGCACCCTTGCAGGGGTTTGGTAACCAAGTTCAACAACTTCATATTCTTTATTTGAAGCCATAAATCGAACATTATCGCCAAGTGAAATTGAACCGTCAACAACCTTGAAATAGCACACTGTTCCTAAATATTGGTCATATACACTGTCAAAAACGAGTGCTCTAAGCGGTTTATCAGAATTATCTATTGGAGCAGGGATGTAATTTACAACTGCCTCCAAGACATCATCTATACCTTCACCTGTCTTTGCACTCACAGGAATTGCCATTGATGCATCTATTCCGAGTATTTCTTCAATTTCTTGTCTTACGCGTTCTACATCAGCAGAAGGCAAGTCTATTTTATTAATAACAGGAATAATTTCTAAGTCTTGTTCAATTGCAAGGTAAACATTGGCAAGAGTTTGTGCCTCAACACCTTGAGTCGCGTCAACAATCAGTAAAGCTCCTTCACAAGCTGCCAATGATCTAGAAACTTCGTAAGAAAAATCCACGTGCCCTGGAGTATCAATCAAATTAAGTTCATAGTCCTTGCCATCAGCGGCTTTATAGTTCATTCTTGCGGCATTTAACTTGATAGTAATACCGCGTTCGCGCTCAATGTCCATGGAATCAAGCAATTGTTCTTGCATATCTCGCTGGGCAACAGTTCCTGTTTTTTCAAGAAGTCTGTCTGCTAAAGTTGATTTACCGTGGTCAATGTGGGCAATAATACAAAAATTTCTTACGTTATCTCTAGTTTTCATAATTTTGATTATATATGAAAAATAAGGATTGTAAATCTGTTACCACCGACTAATGTTTAAGAAGGCAAGAGGAAATTTTGGAAGGCAGGAGGGCAAAAAGACAGGAAGTCAGGCTATTTAAAATTATAGGGCGGCATTGCCATGCCAACAACGCTTTCATTGTTTAGCTAAATCACAAAATTAAACAATTCTTGGATTGGGATGTTCAGTGCATTGGCAATATTTTCAAGATTTTTGACAGTTACAATTTGATTTTAGTCATGCTGAACTGACTAGATTATGAGTTGAGCTAAAGCGAAACGTAATATTCTGTTCCTACTTGGTGTTTTTGCATCTCTAATTTAACATATTAGTCTTATGCAAAATG
>QHME01000004.1:161900-251320 GCA_003258735.1 Candidatus Melainabacteria bacterium | reverse complement strand
GTAAAAATAAATTACTTCTTATACAGCTTTTTACCAATATAATCTTTCCAATATGTACCTGCACCTGGTGGATTTTTGTCATTAAGTGCTAATATTTTATGCCTTTTTCTTCAAAAACTCTTCCAGTACAACCCCTACCTGTTCCTGTATATTTACGAGAATCTCTATTACAGCCATTATTAGATGTTTTAGTTGCACTTTTCCAATAATATGTTGAGGCTTTTGCTTCTTCAATATCTCCAGATGCAGTATTAATTAACGCATACTCTAAACTTCCTTGAGGTACTAGATGTCCATCATCTGCTATATAAAAACAAAAAATATCCTCTCCTATAGTATTAGGAAATGCTGTTCCATTTAAATCAACCATTATACTCCCAACAAGGGGAGGAACATTCTTGTTCTTATCTATAACTGAACCATATAAGCTAGAAACATTATTGAATAGATAGAATACAAAAATTTCTCCAGTCATCAATTGACTTGACAAATAATGAGTATACTTACCTGTTGAATTTAAATTTCTATAATATAATTTGTTTCCCGTGGTATCTTGTTTTATTTGTTCTGATGTATAACTACCACCAAAGCCATAGGTTTTATTAGAAGATTTTACCTTAAAATATCTTGGTAAATATTTTTCATTCGCAGCATATGAATTATTAATAAAAAATTCGGTGCCAGATACATTACTAGTTGTATCTTCTGCTAGCATCAATTTTATTCCTTGTTCAAATGTTGCTCTTACCTTTAGTAGATGATTATATGTCCTTTTATTTTTAATATTGGTTAGTAATACCGGAATTGTCATCGCTGCAACGACACCAATAATACCTAGAGTTATCAAAACCTCCGCAAGTGTAAACCCAAATGTTGAAGACTTTTTCATATATAAACTTCCCTTTCAGCTGTAAATGAATAATGAATAAATTTTATATTTATGAATATTATTCATAATAATACAATATATTTCATATCAAGTCAATAGAATTGTATAATTTCACTATGAATGTACGCGAAGAAGTTAAAATAATGCTGACGTCAAAATGTATGACGATTACAGAACTTGCAAGAAAAATGACTGAGCTTAGCGGTAAAAATTACTCACAAAGTCTGCTATCCCACAAATTAAAAAGCGAGTCTTTGCGCTATTCTGAAATGAAAATGATTTGCAAAATTCTAGGCTACAGAATTTATATTGACTTTGATGAAATACGACTCGGTCGTTAAATTTATTTATTTTATGTTATAATCACTTGTAACAAGGAGATTATTATGACATTACGTAACGAACGAGTAAGAAAAGAATTGATGCGTGACATTTCTGAAATCTTGAGAAAAGAAATCAGAGGTCTTGAAGGTGTAGTTTCAATTATCGATGTTGAAGTTGCGCATGACAACTCATTTGCCAAAGTTATATATAGTGTTTTAGGTTCACCTGAACAAGTCGAAAAATCAAAAGAAATTATCGAAAAAAGCACCGCTAAAATCAGATACGAAGTTGGCAAAAGACTTCGCTTGAGATTAACTCCTGAACTTCGCTTTGTATATTCAAACGGTTTGGAAGAAGGCGCAAGAGTAACTGAACTTATCAACAAAATTTCAAGAGGCGAAATTTAGAAATTTATTATAATTTTAGGTAGCGGAAGTATGTCTAAGACAGAGAATGCATCTTTATTCGGTTTTCTGAATATTTATAAACCCAAAGGGCTGACATCTCATGATGTTGTAGCTCGTTTGCGCAAAATAACAAAAGTCAGACAAATAGGCCATACAGGAACCCTTGACCCATTTGCTACAGGAGTTTTGCCAATTTGTATAGGAAAAGCTACAAGGTTAATTGAATATCTTGATGATGACAAGGAATATCTTGCAACCGTACAATTTGGGAAAAACACTGCGACCTACGACTTGGAAGGGGAAATCACCGCGACTTTTGACAAAAAAGTTACAGAAGAGGATGTAAAAAACGCTCTTAAAGATTTTGAAGGCGAAATTTCTCAAATTCCTCCAATTTATTCCGCAATAAAAGTAAACGGTAAAAAGCTATATGACTATGCTAGGCAAGGACAAGATATCGAAATCAAACCACGCAAAGTAACGATTTCAAAAATTGAATTAAAAGAATTTGACAAGACATCACAAAGTGCAAAAATCACTGTAGCCTGCTCAAAAGGTACATATATCCGCTCTATTGCGTATGATTTAGGAGCAAAACTTGGGTGTGGCGGATATTTAACAGCACTTGAAAGAACCAAAGCCGGCAAATTCCAAGTAAATACGGCAATAAAACTAGAAGACTTAACAGAAGTTTCACAAATCGTTGAAAATTTAATAAATCCACTTGATATGCTCAGCATTCCTATACATAATTTATCCGAAAATGAACGAGAAAGAGTCTCTCATGGAATGTCTATCTGCAATTCAGATTTTCCTGATTCAGATATTGTAATTTTGAGTTATGGTGGTAGAATATATGCTATAGGTAAGGTAGAACAAAATAAAATTTTGGTCAAAAAAGTATTTGAGGTATTATGAAAAAGATTACGTTATTATTAGGTTTATTATTGTTAGCTAACAGTGCAGCTTTTGCTAGCTGTGATAATTATGAATGCGTTGCACCTTATGATATGAACAGCAAGTTCAGAACAATTGTGGGCGCAGCAACAGGTGTTAATACATTTACTGAAATTGCCGTTGAAAAAATTATAAAAAAAGAAGTTTTAAAAATCGGTTCAGCAGACAATTTGAAAATTGATTTAGATTCATATAGTGCAAAAGATTTGAAAAACGGTATCTTCAAATCTATGTCAGTTAATGCCCAAAATGTTGTAATCAATGATATTTATTTAACTTCATTGTCATTAAAAACATTGTGTAACTTTAACTATATCAAAAAATCTGGTGATGACATCGTGTTTATGGAAGCTTTGCCTATGTCTTTTGATATAAAAATGAACCAATCATCTATCAACAAGACAATGCAAAACGAAAAATACCAAAAAGTTATCAAAGATTTTAACAAATTGAGCAACTCTTACGGCGTAGGTTTACAAATTTCTTCAACTAAAGTTGCAATCAAAAATAATAAATTCTACTATATCATCGGATTTGAAGTTCCATTTGTTAGAAATGAATACAAAATTGTATTGGAAACTGATTTAAAAGTTAAAAACGGCAAAATCGATTTCAACAATACAAAATTGGTTTCAGGTCACATGAATATGGATTTGAAAAAAATCGATTTCATTTTGAACTACTTGAACCCACTAGATTTTTCAGTACATATTCTTGATAATAAAGACGCAAAAGTTAATGTCCAAAATATCGAAATCAAGAATAATACAATTGAAACAAGCGGAGTTGTTGTAATTCCGAAAGATTAAGATTAACAGAAGGTGATTTATCATGAACAAAAATCAAAAAATTCTTTTATTATTTATAGGCTTTTGTATGATAGTTGTTGTTGGGTTAGTGGCATTCAACGTATTAATGCCAAAACCTGACATTACACCTGAGGAGGTTCAAGTTTCAGAACGTTCAACTCAGGAAGAAGTCGTTGATGATAAAAAGCCTCAACAAAACGCTAAAACCTACGTAAATGTTTATTTTATCGGCAAAAATGAACATAACGAAGAAGTTTATAAAGCTGTAAAACGTGAGTATAACAAAGATATTGACGGCTCCAAACTCAGATTTGCCGTAACATCTTTGATTAGAGGACCGCAAAACACAGAAAAACAACGCGGAGTTTACACAGAAATTCCATCAGGTTCTGAAGTTATCAACATAACAGAACAATCTGATAAAGTTATCGTAAACTTGAACTCAGCATTTGTAAACGGTGGTGGAACAGAAAGCCTGTATAAAAGACTTTATCAATTGATTAAAACAGTTAAGCTAAACTCAAAAGTTCCTGTTTATCTGTATATAGATGGGCAAAGAGCAGATGTCGTAGGCGGAGAAGGCATAATGCTATCTCAACCGCTGAGCAATTCCTCTTTAGATAATTAATTTTAGTAAGTATGGACAACGAAAACAAAGATTTAGATTATTATTTGAATTTGAACTGGACGCTCATTGAAGGGCAAGATTTGGATTTTGATGGTAATCCGTATTATTATATTGAGATTAAAGAAATTCCAAGTTTCACTTTTTGCGCCAAAACTTTGGCTCGAGCAAGAGAAAACTACAAGCGTCAATTAAAATTATCTCTTCAGGTAATGCTTGAAATGGGAGAACATATTGTAGAACCTGGAGAAGAACCTGATGAACCTGATTGGGAGTCACTTTGTCCATAAACCATCAAAATATCTTCTCTAGCACAACTGCTCAACAATATCCAAAACTTGCCTTTTTAACGACTCATAATCTGAATTATTGTAAATCACAAAATCCCAATCTTTGACATCATCAAGCCCAACTTCTGTAATGTCATCTTCATTAACAATTTTCCCGCGTGCACTTCGCACCTCACGAGTTGCCTCAACTCTGATACTTTTTGCACCAGCATTTTTAAATAATTCATATTCATGCGGTACACGGACATCGGTTACAATAATATTACCATCTTGCTCTATAATCTTTTTCAACCAATAATCAGGGTCTTGCTCACGTCCCCAGTTACCAAGAGTGATTAAATCAGGACGATAAAATGCCTTATTTTGTTCGATTTCCTCATAATTTAAACCTTTTTTCTTGCCATAAGTAAGCTTGATTATATCACCAATCGCACAACGCCTGAAATCAGTCAACTTTTCCAGCATAATTTTTGCTGCTGTGTCCTTGCCTGAATACTGTTTACCTGAAAATATTATAATTTTATCAACCATAACAACTCCTTGATACTAAAAACTAAATTGTAAATCTTTATAGTCTTATTCCTCTTGCTCAAACACTACTCACCCTTATTTACCCCATAGCCAAACATTGCAAAGTCGTATTTTATAGGGTCTTCAGGGCAAAGTTCTTTCAAATTCTGTGTCAATTCAATAACAGCTTTAAAGTCATTTGCCCTGCGAGTTAATAGCCCCATTTGACGAGAAACTCGACCAACATGCACATCTAATGGGATGTACAAATCTGCAGGTTTCATAAATTTCCAAATTCCAACATCTACCGCACTCTTCCTAACCATCCACCTCAAGAACATGCACATCCTTTTCATAGCGCCACCGTTATGAGGATTTGGTATCATTTGGTAAAAACCTTGCTTTGCACCTTCTCCGACTCTTGAATAAAAATAATCTACAACGGTTTCAAACATCTTGCCTTGAGAAAATCCATGGGCAAACAACTCTTCTAAACCATCTGAGCTGTTATAAAGTTCTTTTAGAATAGAAAAAATTTCTACAAAATCATTAGGTTTTCCAAAACGATAATTAAAATCTCCAATAATTTCAGGTTCAAAATTTTGAACAAAATTCAATGGTTCATTTTGCGCTATTTCAAATAATAAATTAAGTTTTTTTATAAATTGTTGCCTACTGCCATAAGCAAGCAATGATGCAATAAAGCCTGCAATTTCAACATCTTTTTTATCTAAAAATCTATGCACAAATTGCACAGGGTCATCTTTTATAAAATCGACAGTTTCGTATTTTGTAACAAGTTCATCAAGTTCAGTTTTCGTAATCATACAATCATTTTATGACATAAATAAAAAGTTTGCAAAATCAGGCTTTTTTTAGTACACTGCCTTGTATGGAAGGGCAAATTTACAAAATTCATTCGGATTTTTACTACGTACAAAACGAAGGAAAAACCTTTGAATGTAAAATCAGAGAAGTTTTAAAAAAACAACAGATTAAAATTGTTGTAGGCGACTTTGTAGATTTTGATAACGGTGTAATTTCAAAAGTTTTACCACGACAAACATTCATTCCGCGCCCTGCAGTTGCGAATGTCGACCAAATTGTTGTAGTTTCTGCAATAAAACATCCTGATTTAGATTTTCATCAATTAAACAGATATATTGCCCTTGCAAAATATTACAAAATCCCTGTTGTTTTATGTTTTAACAAAGAAGATTTAGGTACTGACAATACCACACTGGAAAAAATTCGTTCAATTTATGAGCCAATAGGATATAAAACGCTTTTCACTTCAGCTTTAGAGAAAAAAGGACTTGACGAATTAAAAAAAGTTTTGACAGGAAAAGTTTCTGCGCTATGTGGAAACTCCGGTGTTGGCAAATCAAGCTTAATCAATGCACTGAACCCCAGCGTACACCTTAAAACAAAAGAAGTCAGTGAAAAATTAAATAGAGGAACGCACACTACAAGACATTGTGAAATTATCCCAATTTGTAAAAGCACTGCAGTCGTGGATACACCTGGGTTTAGTAATGTTAAATTTGACTTTATGCTACCTTCAGATGTTGATTTACTGTTTAATGAAATGATTCCATACCGCGATTACTGCAAATATGGAGACTGTTTACACATCAACGAAGATGGTTGTGGAGTATTGGAACATATTGATAAAATTGACGAAACAAGATATGAAAGCTACATTGAATTTGTATCTGAAGCAATGGAATATAAAGAACGCATAAAATACAACGGACGCAAAAAAGAAACCGCTCAGAAACTTAATAATAACAGAATTCATGTAAAAATAAGCGAAAAAAAGCGCCAAGCATCACGCAACACACAAAAACAACAAATATATAAGGAAATTGAAAATGCAAATAAATGATTATATTGATTTAGTGAATGACAAACTAGACGAATTTATTCCTATTGAGTATCCGGAAGACATTTTTAAATCAATGAAATACACCGTTACCCTCCCCGGTAAAAGACTTCGTCCGGTGCTGTGCTTAGAAACTTGCAGAATGTTAGGGGGTGACATTGAGAAGGCTATCCCAACGGCCTGCGCAATTGAAATGCTACATGCACAAACTCTAATACATGACGATTTACCTTGTATGGACAATGATGATTACCGTCGCGGAAAACTCACTAACCACAAAGTTTTTGGCGAAGCAATTGCAGTTTTAGCAGGAGATGCATTACTTACTTACGCTCCTCAAATTATTACAAAATATTCAAAAGACCTGACTCCTTCAACTCTTATCAGAGTTTTGAATGAATATTTTCAATATGCAGGAGCAAGAGGAGTTATTGCAGGTCAAGTTGTAGATATTGAATCGGAAAATATTGAACTTCCTGATGAGAAAAAGGCAGAAATTTTACATTATTTGCACATCCACAAAACTTCTGACTTATTCCAGCTTGCAATGCGCACCGGTGCTATAATTGCAAATGCGGATGATGAAAAAATTCAAGCAGTGACAGAATTTGCCAAAACATTTGGACTAGCATTCCAAATAGCAGATGATATCCTTGATGAAATTTCTACATTTGAACAAATGGGCAAAACACTTGGTAAAGACAAAGAAGAAGGAAAATTGACTTATGTTTCATTGTATGGAATTGACGAGTCTAAATGTAAACTTGCTTGCCTATTTGAAAAATGCCATGATATAATGAATAAACAGGATATCAATTCTGAGATAATTAAAGATATGATTAAGAAAATAAGCGAGAGAGCAGGTATTTAATGTATTTAGATTTAATAAGACAAACTATTGCAAATAACGGCTATGAAGTAATTTCCTGTGGAGTATTATCAGCCTTTTTTGCACAAGTGATAAAATTTATTTTATTCACAATAAAAAGCAGAAAAATCAATTTTAAGATTTTTTCAACAACAGGCGGCATGCCAAGTTCTCACTCAGCAGGTGTAATGGGTTTGTCTACAATGGTCGGAATACTTAACGGTTTTGATTCTACATTATTTGCAACTGCACTTGGCTTTTCTTTAATCATTATGTACGATGCAGCAGGTTTGCGCCGTGCAGCAGGGAAAACAGCTGCTTGCTTAAACAAAATGATGGAAGATTTTTACCATCACGATTTGCAATCTGTTGGCGGAAAACTTAAAGAGCTTTTAGGACATACACCTTTTGAAGTCGTAGTCGGCGCAATCTTTGGTGTTGTGTTTGCTTATCTTTACCATTCATTTGTATTGGGATAAGACAAAGTTTCCGATTTTCTAATGCTTAATTTATTGTTGTTGTTCAGGATGCTTATCTGTCTTTAAGGATAACAATCAGCGTAGTGTACTATAACTTTCGCAAGGCTCTAAAAAACTCGTTGAGCAAGTTGTTACACTCGTCTTCTAAAATACCACCATATACTTTTAAATTTTGGTTATTAGAAAATTTGCGCAAATCTATTTTGGAAGAAAATGCGCCATAATTAACATCATAACTACCAAAATATACTGTCCTGATTCTTGATTGCAAAATAGCCCAACCACACATTGGACAAGGTTCTAAAGTCACATATAAATCACAATCTTCAAGTCGCCAATTGTTTAAAATTTTCTCTGCTTTTCGAATCGCAATAATTTCGGCATGAGATGTAACATCATTATCATGTTCTTTTGTATTAAAACCTGTCGCAATTACTTCTCCGTCCTTGACAATTACAGCACCGACAGGAATGTCTTTTTCAACTTTTTTCCCTTCTGCTATAGCAAGTTTCATAAAGTCTTTCATTATTCATCCTCATGCTCACTAGCCAAATTAAGAGTAATTGTTGCACAGAAACCAAATTCGTTATTAGAGGTTAGTGTAATTGTGCCTTCCATTGCCTCTATCAAACCTTTTACAATAAATAAGCCCAACCCAGAACCTCTTGTCGTTCTTGTCATTTCATCATCAAGACGAACAAATTTTTCAAAAAGAGATTTTAATTTCTTTTCAGGTATAACATCACATTTATTTTTGATTTTGATAATTGCTTTATTTTTGTGTTGCTTGATATTTACAAGTATCGGAGTGTCAGGATATGCGTATTTGATAGCATTTTCGTACAAATTCACAAATACCTGTTCAAGTCTGCCTTTATCAGCATAAACTTGAGTGACGTCATTATCCATATTTACAATAATCTCATGTCCGTCACGCTTTCTAAGCAATAATTCCGCTTGTTCTAACACTTCTTCAAGATTAACATTGTCATTAACCGTACGAAGTCTCATTCCTTCAATATCAGGAATAGTCAAAAGATCGTCAATCAAACGTTTCAAGCGTTCTGATTGCTCTCTTATTATTCTTAGGGATTTTTGTTTGGTTTCATCATCAATAACAATATCTTGTCTCATCAAACGTGATGTGTATCCTTGAATACTTGTTAATGGAGTTCTTAATTCATGACTTACGGTATCTAAAAGATTGGAACGAAATTCATTTAACTGCTTTAACTCGATATTTTTGCGTTTAAGTTCTAAATACGATTTATGGATTTCTGACACCATATTGTTAAATTCATTTGCCAAAAATACAATTTCATACGGAGTAAAGGATGTTGTCAAAAGCCTTATTTGACGTTGATAATTACCTTTAGAAATAGCAATTACAGCTTTAAATAACTGCCTGATATTAATGTAAAGGTAATAAATATAAAAACCGATAACAACCATCATTGACAAAATTGCACTCAACACAGAAATGATAATTTTTACTCTGTTATCAAGAATCGCATGCTTTGCAATGTTTTCTGTCGTATTCACAACAATTGTCAATTCCGGATTAGTGCGGTGAATATAAACAATCGGACGGTTTTTCTCATCACCAATCATAACCGGAGCATCTTCAATTTTTTCTTCCGGCAACTGATCAATAGTTTCCTTAAAATCCTCTGGAGTAAAATTATGAGAAGAAATCAAGTGATTGTTTTTATCCATAATATATACTTGTCTGTTATCATTTTCCAAAGATTTAAACAGCTGATTATCCCAATTATTTGCATTAAACAAAATAACAAGGAATGAGCCATCTTTCATTTGGGTAGAAAGTATAGGCTTTTCATTGATATTAGCCTCATAAGTTATTTGTTCTAAGGCTTTTTCATTTTTTGCTATAGTAATATCTTCGCAATTTGGGTATTTTTTAGCAACATCTTTTATAAATTTATCTTTTAGTTTTTGTGATGGCAAATACTCCAATGTATCAGCAATTTGAGCCAATGTCGTCTCATTAGTTTTCATAAAAAAGTCAACTTCATCCGAAACCATACTGGCAACAAGAATTGCAGATTCCCGCAATTGGTGTCTGACAGATTGTTGATTAATATTGTTGATAATAAATCCACTTATTGATATCGGAATAATTACCGCAAAAAAGAAAACTATTGCGATTTGTTCAATGATTTTTAATTTTTTCAGACCATAACTGTATTTTTTCATAATTACTCTTGCGCAAACGGTGTCAACTTGTAGCCTACATTAGTTACTGTGTGTAAGTATTTTGGAGATTTTGGAGTTTCTTCAATTTTGTTTCTCAATCCCCCAACGTGAACCCTCAACATTCTAACATCTTCGTTGCTATCATACCCCCAAACCTCATCTAACAATGTTGCTAGAGTAACAGGATTATTAAAATGCTGCATTAAGCAGTACAAAATTTCAAACTCTGTCGGAGTCAATTTAACTCTACGATTGATTATTATACATTCTAAAGATTCTGGAAATATTTCAATATCACCGCATTTCAAAACTTCATTTGATAAAGGTGATTCCTCAACGTCAACGGCATTACGTCTCAACAATACTCGAATTCTCAATAAAACCTCCTGAATATCAAAAGGTTTAACCAAATAATCATCCGCACCGCAATCAAATCCTGAAGTTTTATCTTCAATCGTACCTTTTGCAGTAAGCATTAAAATCGGCATGTTTAGTTTTGCTTGTCTAATATTTTTACATACATCAAAGCCATTCATTTTAGGCATCATTACATCAAGCAAAATTATATCGTAAGTATTATTTAAAGCCTTGTTAAGCCCTTCTAAACCATCTTTAGCACAATCGACAAAATATCCGCTACTCGCTATATCAAATTCTAATAACTCTCTAATTTCGTCATCATCATCAACAATTAAAACACGTTTTTGTACTTCAGCCATACAAATACTCCTTTATTACAGAACAATTGTACAAGACAAGATAGATTTTTTCAATCTTATATAAAAATATTTAATATTTTAAATTTAATGAAGTAGCAAAAAATATTTTTAGAACTTTTATTATAAAATAAGGAAAAGATAAAGGGATATTTATGAACAGTATAAACAATAACGTAAATTTTACAGCCAGACTAAAATTTAATAATATAAACAGAAACTTGGGATGTTGGAAAGAGGTATCAAAAGAACTTCCTTTAAAGACAAAAGAATATCCACATGATATTCTCACATTGTCAAGTTGTCCTGAAGGATTGGATGTAGCTGCCATTAATACAAAAAACAATGCAGATGCATTAGTAACAATTTTGTCTGAGGGGTATGAAAAACTTATGCAAATGAACAATGATAAAATTATTCACAAGTTCAAAAAAATGCTTTCAATATTTGAATACAGAGACAAAGAATTTGAAAAGGCAACAAAAGCTACAGATGAATTGCGAAAAAATAACAACTCAAAAACAATAGAAAAAGCCATTGATGATATATGGGATACTGCAGTAGATAAAGTTCAAATGCATAAAGACAACACCATAGCAGGAGACGAAATCCTAGAATCTGCCAAATTCTATATATAATTTAGAATAATCAGAAAACCTATCAATATTATTAATTTTCATTAACAAAAATTCACATTTTGGCAATTTCAGAATGTGAAATTTTTTTATTAACATGTAGGTTAAAAACATTTTAAGGTAGGTAAAGTTATGGGTTTAGGTATTAGTTCCATTGGTAATTATGCTGTAAGAATTGCTAAAGTATTTCCTGATGCCGTATTTGGAACAGGCTCAGACATTGCAGGAAAAGCCATAAGAGCTCAAAAAGGTTCTATTTGGGCAAAAGGTATAGCTGGCTTTAAGGCAGTTGAAGATTTGTCAAAATCAGGTTCTTTTTGGACTAGAGCAACAAAGAATTTAGGTAGAATTAAAACTTGTACATTAGCTGGTATCCGAGCTGGTGGCAAAAAAGGTTTCTTTGGTAAAATCGCAGGTGGTGCTAAAGGCTTGTTCAAAGGACTTGGAAAAAATATGCCATTTCTTGCGGCAGCATCAACTTTATTATTTGAACTTCCTAATATTTGGAAAGCTACAAAAGAACAAGGTATCGGTCAAGGTTTGGCTGAAATAGGAAAAACAACAGCCAGATTAGGTGCTGATGCAGCATGCGCAGCAATCGGTTCAGCAATCTGTCCTGGTATCGGTTCACTTGTAGGTTGGATTGCAGGGGATTGGATTGCAAGTAAAATCGTAGGTGATTCTTACTCTGTACAAAAAGCTGAAGCTGAAGAAAAAGCTAAACAAACTGCTCAAGTACAAGGTCAATCCGGACAAATCCCATTCCAAGGCGGTATGAACACTAACCCAATTGCAAATAATAATCCATACAACTATGGTATGACAAATCCAATGGAAGATTACTCAAACCCTTATGCTAATGACATAATGATGCAAGGTATGAAATTCAATACTGTAGGCTAATAATAATTTTAAGACAATAAATACATATTTATCCCCTTTTAAACAGGACTTTGAAGGTCAAATTCGAAGTCCTTTTATTTTTATTTACATTTGTTTACAAATTTAGCAATTCAAAAACTCAAAAATACTTTATAAAAATATAGGGGATAATATAAAAATTCTACGGGGAAAGGAAAAAGAGAAAATGGGAATTTTGTCTATTGGTGCAAAAATGTTCAGTTACGGTAAACGCGCACTTAATGTTGCACCTGAACTTATTTTAGGAACAGGTTCTGAAAAACTTGGCTCAGCAATGCGCTCAGCTAAAGGTTCTATATTTACAAAAGCTAAAGCAGGAGCTATCGCACTTGAAAAAGATGTTGCGAAAAAGGCACTTGCAGGAGGATTTTTTAAACGTACGTTGAAAAATCTTATAACAACTCCGAAATCATTATTAAACGGAGCAAAGGTCGGTGCAAGAGCTGCTAGAATTGCAGGAAAAAGTTCAATTCTAGGCGGAATGAAAGGTGTCTTTAAAGCTGCAAGCAAAAAAATGCCATTTATCGGAGCACTTTTAACTATAGGATTCGAACTTCCTAATATTATAAAGGCAGGAAAAGACAAAGGGGTCGGAGCCGCATTAGCTGAAACCGGCAAAGCAGGTGCAAGACTTGCAGGAGGTGCAATCGGTGCAGCTATAGGTTCAGCCATTTGTCCAGGGATAGGCTCATTTATCGGTTATATGGCAGGGGATTTTCTGACAGGACTTATTGTTGGTAAATCTTATACCGAACAACAGAAAGAAGCCCAAGAGACAGCTCAAGGAGGGCAAGCTCAAACACAAGTTCAACCAACAAAATATTCCGAAGAAGAAATTTCTCAATTGAAACAAATAGGTATGAGCGATGAAGAAATTGCACAAGCTCAACAAAATGGTTATACTATAGCAGATATACAACAACTTTTGACTCAACTTCAAACACAACAAACTGCACAACCAGATAACACTCAAGTAGCTACAACTGCACAAACGCAAGCACAAATTGAACAACAATTGCCACAAAATCAAGGAACAACATCTATTCCACAAATCCAAACATCAACAGAAACAGTTGCTCCAAATAATGATATCCCGCTAATTCAAACACCATCACCTTATGGACTGGCAGGAGGATTGAATTATGGAACAACAGCTACAAGCAATCCATATTTAACAAATCCTTACTCAAGCGATATGTACTATCAACAAACTTTTAGCGGAGCTACCCAAACTCCACAATTTCCTGGAGTAAACCAAGTAAATTATTTTAAATACACAGCATAAATTAAAATTTATAAACTCAATAAATCCGAAGGAGCCGCTTAATAAGCGGCTCCACATTTTTTAGCAAACTCCACAAGTTGGGAAATCTCGTACTGTAGTAAAAGTAGTTGATTCAAACAGTTGAGTTAATAATCTTTCAATAACTCTTTCTACTGTTTTCACTTCACCTTGTAATTGCTTTAAACTTTCTGCTTTAGTTTCTTGTAATGCGTTTTCAAAAATTTCGTCTTGATACATAAATTATACTCCTATTAATCTCAACACTTTTATATTCGACATTTTTTTTGAAAACTTTAATCTTTTAAAAAAAAGTGAAATATTTTGTTACAAAGGTTAATCTTTTGTAGAGCTTTAAACTATTTTAAAGTAAAATATTACCATATTTGCAAAAAGGATGTATGAATGTTGAAAGATTTCCAACTCACAAGTTATGATTACTACTCAAACCGTCGCGACATGGAGATTATCTCTTCAATAGTTGACAGTTTAAAAAAGATTTTAGAAGAAGACAGCAAACAAGAACAGCCGCTGTTTTTAAAGATTTCAGACAACTTAATTATGAACATTGCAAGAAAGGTTGTTCAAGAAAAGAAACGTACTTTCTTAATTGGGATTACCGGTGAAAGCGCATCCGGGAAAACCGTTTTTGTAGACAATACAATTAAAGCCTGCATCAAAACAAAAACAGAAGGTATCTACACTGTAATAAGATGTGATGATTACTACAAAGATACTTCTAAGGAATTGAAAGAAGCAGGAAGTTATGAAGCTTTGTTCAAGACAGGTTTTAGCTTTGATACTCCCGAGGCAATTGACCTTAACTTAATGAAAAATCATTTGGTTTCCTTAAAAGAAGGACTTACTATAAAATCTCCTCATTACAATTTTGTAACCTGTGAATCCGACCCAAATGGGGATGAGAAAAAACCTGCAAAAGTGATTCTGACCGAAGGCTTGTATGTCCTAAATGAAGGCGTGAGAGACATCATGGATGTTAAAGTTTATGTATTTACTCCGCTAGAAGTGATTAAAGACAGATGGTACAGACGAGCTGCCGAACGTGGAAAATCAGGTGAAGCGGCAGATTTACAGTTCGCTGATGTTAATAAAACAGCTCAACAATATATTCGTCCGGCTTACCAAATTTCTGATGCTGTAATTAACGGCATGGTTAGCCAAGAGTATATTCAAGTTATTACAGACAAGATATTCCAAGCTTTGAAAGCTATTGAATTTTAGAAAATATAAAAATTTATAATAAGGGCGGACAGCTTTGCTGTCCGCCCTCCTTTTTTCTGATGCAAAAATTAAAATGCTCTTTGACATTCTGTACACTGAGGTACAATCTCAATCGGTGCAGCACATCCGCAAGGTTCACCTTTTTTTATTTTCACACCATGTAATTTCTCACACTTTGTCAATTTTTGTTTTTTACATTTTGGAACTTTGACACATTTATTACATTGCCTAAAACCTGTAAACGGATTCAAACTATTTGGACCTTCATAAGTCCATGCAAAAGCACCTTGAGCCGGAATAGCTAAAAATGCAAATAATGTAAGCATTGCTAAAAAATTTTTCATAAAAACTCCTTTATCTAGAACTTGGATTACACCTATCGACTACATTATTATTTTAAAAGTTTTAAATAAAATAACTATGCCCAAACGAAGAATAAACATTAGCTAATCGGAGTAAGAACATTTAGCTATTTTTATATTGTCATTCTGAAAGCTTAGAAATTTTGTGTGAGTTTTAACATAAACTTTATAAATCATCATCACAATTACCCAATTACAACCCTTGCAACAAAAAATCCGACTCTGAATAATCAGAATCGGATTTTTCAACTATTTTCAAAAAGCTAAAGACTACTTAGCAATACTAGCATCATCTAACAAAATAACTTTAACTTCTTCGCCTTGTTTAGCACTGTAGTTCAAACCTGGAGTAACCAAACCAGTGATTAAACCAACACCTGCACCAACTGGAGTACCGATAGCAATACCAGTACCAATTTTGTCTGGGCTAGGAATGAATGAGAAACCAACACCTGCACCAGTACCTACAGCAGCACCACCAACAGTGTACAATGCAACTTTACCAGCTGTCATCCAAGGTCCTTCTTTCAAAGCATAATCTTTGTAGAAAGGTTTAGCATTCAAATCAACTGTTTTTCCGTTTGGAGTAACAACTTTGTTGATTTGAGCATATACTCTAGCATTTTTGTTGAACCATTGTGGGTCTTTGATATCTAACACAGAACCGTAGAAGACAGAACCAGCTGGGAACAAAACTGTACCTTCTTCAGTTTTAATATCTTCTGGGTTAGTGAAAGTTACAGAATCACCTGCAGCATGTAATTTTGATTTGAATTGTTCATTGAAAGCGATTTCCAATACGTTACCTTCTTTGATGATGTTTCTCAAATTAGTAACAGTAACATCATGGCTAGGAGCTTTCTTAACCATATTCAAGTGTTCAGTACCAACAACAGTTTCAGTTACATGTTTGTACTGAGATTTAACAAGATCTAATCTTTGTCTCAATCTGTATAACAATACAGCTGCTTCAGCTCTTGTTAATTCGTCAGTTGGTCTTAATTCATTTTCGTTAGGATGGTTTACGTAAATACCATAAGATAAAGTTTTTGCGTAAACATCGTTTGCCCAAGCTGGAACAGCTTTAGCATCAGAATATTTTGACAAAATTGAAGCGTCAACAGTAGCATCCATAGTGATGTGGCTGATAACAGATTGAGCTTCATCTCTTAACATAGATTTACCAGCTTTGAATGTTCCATCTGGATAACCATATACAAGACCCAATTGTTGAGATCTTGCAATTGGAGCGTAATCTTCTGAAGATTTTTTAACATCTGAGAATTTTAATTTGGTTTTAATTTCTAAATCATCATTACCTAAAACTTTCAATAATGCTTTAACGAATTCTACTCTTGACATTTTACCTTCAGGATTGAAGTTACTACCGGTCAATGTCATAACTGAATCGCTTACTACACTTGCAATTTCAGGTTGTGCCCAATAATTTTGAGCAACATCATCAATACCTTGGTAAGCAAATGCAGGAGCAGCACAAGCAATGAAACCCCCTACTAATAAGCTTGCTAAAATTTTTTTCATTTCTACTTCCTCTTTCTTACAGTAAAACTTTTACGTTTATATTATAATATAATGGGAAAGAAATGTAAATAGTTTTTGGCATGCCCAAAAAGAACCCCAAATAAGGAGAAATAAAAATGAGGAATTTAGCACAGACTAAGATTGTATCTACACTTGGACCTGCTTCAACTTCTGAAGAAATGATTAGAAAGTTGTATCGCGCAGGCGTTACCATGTTCAGATTGAACTCTTCACACGGAGACATGGAAACTCACCAAAAAACTTTGGATACAATCCGTAAGATTGAAAAAGAAGAACACACAATTATCCCTGTACTTTTAGACTTGCAAGGTCCAAAAATCAGAGTTGGTCAATTTGATGAACCAATTCCTGTTACTGCAGGCGAAACTTTGAAATTCAGACACCAAGACAAATACGAAAACAATATCATCCCTGTAGATTACAAAGGGATTGCTGAAGACGTTAAACCTGGTGACAAAATTCTTATTGATGACGGTAAAATTCAACTTACTGTTGAAAAATCAGAAGACAAAATCGTTTACGCTAAAGTTTTAACAACAGGTGTAATTAAACCAAGAAAAGGCTTGAACCTTCCTGGCGGAACAGCAAGTTTGAACATCTTGACTGAAAGAGATAAAAAATTCGTAGATTTTGCTCTACATAACGATATTGATTACTTGGGTCTATCTTTCGTTAGAAATAAAGAAGATTTGCAATTGTTGAGAGGCATTTTAAACGAACACAATTCAAGATTGAGAATTATTTCAAAAATCGAAAAACCTCAAGCTTTAGATAATATCGACGATATTATCGCAAATTCTGACGGTATCATGGTAGCCAGAGGTGACTTGGGTATTGAAACTCCAATTCAACAACTTCCAATTGTACAAAAAACTATCATTAAAAAAGTTAATGCAGCTAGAAAACCTGTTATTGTTGCAACTCAAATGTTAGAAAGTATGATTGAAAACCCAATGCCAACAAGAGCTGAAGCATCTGACGTTGCTAACGCTATTTTGGATGGTGCAGATGCTGTTATGTTATCAGGTGAAACTGCTGCCGGCAAATATCCTGTTGAAGCAGTTTCAATCATGAAGAAAATTGCAGAAGATATTAACAACAGTGAATTGATGAAAAACAACAGATTCCCTAAAGAAATGAATACTGAAGGTAATCCAATTCCTATGTCAATCGCATTATCTGTTGCAGATGCTCTTAAAAACTTACCAAGAGCTAAAGGTATCATTGCATTGACAGCTACTGGCTACACAACAGCATTAATTTCTGAATGCAGACCATCTGTTCCAATTTACTCAATCTGCGCAGACTTCAAAGTTGGCAGATTCATGCAACTAATGAACAGTGTATATTCTGTAAAATTAGACAAAAACAATATTCAAATTGACAAAGAATCTTTACTCGAATTGAATGAATTTCTAGTTAATAACTTGAATATGGAAAAAGGTGACAATGTAATTATCACAGGTTCTGTACCTCACTTGATGTCAGGTGAATCTACAAACTTCATGAAAATCCACACTGTTATCTAATTTTTTAAATTTAATAATTGGAAACGGCGATTTGCAAAGCAAATCGCCGTTTTTATGTTAAAACACAAAATTGTTCTATTTCTTTTTATTACTAAAATTTTCAGGATGAGCTGAATTCGACAAAATAATTTCGTAATATTCGTTTTTATCAATATTAACACCCATAGTGTTTATATCACAAAATTTCTTTTTCTTTTTATTCAATAATTTTTTATAATCTTGACCCATAAGTGAATATTAGCATGGATAAATGAACATGCAAAGGGGATATTTTGAAAGCGCTAGAGGTCAAGATGGCAAGATGACTGAAGGTCAGGTTCTTTAACGTTATTTTGACAGAGAGACATTTGCTAGTAAAAATATATGAACGCTAGTGAATATATGATTTTCAAGTTATTCAGAATCTCTAACCGTACAATATTAGCTAAGTCTTAACAGTTAGTAACATCCAAACCTTACTGCTTGCAAAATGATATTATTTATTATAATATTTATGATACGAACGTGCGTCGGTGAGCTTTGTGTGGAAAAGTTATAAAACACCGATTAAGGAATTACACAGATTAGTAACAGATTAGAAATATAAAGGAAAGCAAAAATGAATAACCCAATCATTGATGAATTAGAAAAAAGTTATTTAGGCAAAGACTTACCTAGTCTTAACGCTGGTGACACTGTAAAAGTTTTTGTTAAAATCGTTGAAGGTAACAAAGAAAGAATCCAAGCATTTGAAGGTACTATCATCAAATTGCACGGTTCAGGTTTGAACAAAACTATCACAGTTAGAAAAGTATTCCAAGGTGTAGGCGTTGAACGTGTATTCTTAATCAACTCTCCAAGAATTGATAAGATTAATGTTCTAAGACGTGGTGATGTTAAACGCGCTAAATTGTACTACTTGAGAGAACGTTCAGGTAAAGCAACTCGTATTAAGGAAAAAATTGAAAAAAGATAAGACTCATATTCACTGGTATCCGGGACACATAGCAAAAGCTGAAAGAAAATTAAAAGAACAGCTTTCATTGGTGGATGCAGTAATTGAGGTTCTTGATGCGAGATTACCGCTGTCAAGTTGTTATGAAAATATAACGAGGCTTTTAGGTCAAAAGCCTCGTTTAATATTGCTGAATAAGGCTGATTTAACAATAAAATCAGAACTTGTACCATTTATCAAACATTTAGAAAATGAATCAGGTTTCCCAGTAATTCCGACAGATGCAAAAAATTCTAAAGACCTTAAATCAATTGTAAATAAAGCTGTTGAAATGGCAGAACCAAGAATACAAGCAATTATGGCAAAAGGATTATTAAGACGCCCTGCGAGAATTATGGTTGTCGGCATGCCAAATGTTGGAAAGTCTAGTATTATCAACAAATTAACACGCTCCTCAAAGACCAAAATAGGAGCCAAGGCTGGTGTTACACGTCAACAGCAATGGGTTAGAATCAATCCGCAACTTGAATTACTTGACACTCCGGGAATTATTCCAATGAGACAAGAAGACCAAGATAAAGCTCGAAAACTTGCGTTTGTTAATGCAATATCAGAAAATGCATATTCAAATGAGATTGTAGCCCAAGAACTACTAGATGTTCTGAATGAAAAACAAGCAAAGGCTTTTCGAGAATATTACAAACTGTCAGATGATAAAGAACTAAATATTGATAATATCTCGCTAGAGCGCAATTGGTTATTAACTGGCGGCTCTACCGATAGAGAACGGACATCAGTTTATATCCTAAGAGATTTTAGAGAAGGAAAAATCGGTAAGTTCATTTTAGATAAATTAGAAGACTAAAAAAGAGATATTGAAATTCAATATCTCTTTTTTATGATTGTTCAATATCTCATTATGCCTCTTGTCCTGGAATAAAAAGAATAGCTAAATACCCAACAAGTGAAACAATTCCACCCACGATAGGAACAAAAGGAGCAACTATTAACAAACCAACTGTCCAATAAATACCTCTCAGTTTATCTGCAGTGATGTCCCAAATTCTTTTTGCCATATTTACAAAAGTCAAATAAAAAGACAGCAGTCCAAACACAATACTCAATAATATAATCAGAAAATTGACAAGCTCAGCAGAACCTACAAACTTTAATAGGGCTATACTAGCTAAACAAAGCATACACACAATTATAATCAATACAATATTAAAAAAATACGTCATTCGCGCAATTGGTGCATCTAAAATAAACAAATTTTTAAATACCTTAAGAAAATCCATACAAAGCTCCTTTAAATAAAATAATAACAGGTTTAGTATACACCCTGATTTCGCAATCTGTCAAGACAATTGGTCTAATTACAGGATATTTTATTTATACCGTCGGCATAGCAATCTTGAGCTACGGACGCTGGTTCTTAAAGTTATACAGAGTCATTCCGAACTCGTTTCGGAATCTCAAATGCTACATTTTTAGGTAACCGCCTATTTCTTCATCCTCTTTTCTAGTCCGAATTTCACAAGCTTATTTATCAAATCTTGAGGTAATAAAGACAAAATTTGCGCCATCTTCGCATCTTTACCTAATGTATAAGATGCTTTTGGATTTTTTAATAGTGAAACTGTTTTAATAAATTCCGCAGCCTTATGAACATCAAGCCCCTTTGTAGAATTTTTCAATGCGTTATTTTTTATAAATTCCAATTCTTTTTCATACCCACTAATATTTTCAATTCCATCAAGATTACTTTTCACAGATTTTTCCCAAATCGGAGTAGCAATTACCCCTGGTTTTATTGATACAACCTTGATATTTCTATGATTTTCAATTGCAAAAGCATTGAAAAATATATCCAAAGCCCTTTTAGAAGCACAATATGGACTAATAAACGGAAAATGTCCAAAACTAGACATTGAACTGATATTTATTATTCTGCCATTATCTAATATTGGTAAAAGAGCCTGCATAAATTCAATATGCGAAAAAGTATTTACTTCAAATTGGTCACGCAATCTGTCTGTATCAAGGGTTTCAACGGGCCCTGCAACAACATTACCTGCAACATTTATCAAAATATCAACTTTGTCCGTTTTTGATTTAATAAAATTTGCAGCATCAACAATTGTTGTGCGATTTTTCATATCGATATAAAAATATTCGACATTCTCCAATGGTGAAATTAAATTCTGATTTCTGTACCCTGCAAAGATTTTAAAACCGCAATCAGATGAAAATATATTTACTAATTCCTTGCCTATTCCTGATGTTGAACCTGTTATAACTACAGTTTTTGTCATAATAACCTTTCTATTTATTTAAAAAATCTCCCCATCCAAAAGGGTGAGGAGATTTGAAAATTTTTACTATTATTACATACCCATATATGATGCAAACAATGGTAAGTAAAGAGCTGCAGCCAATACAAGTACGATAGAACCGATAACAATCAACATGATAGGCTCAATCATCTTTGTCATAATATCAATAATCGTATCAAGCTGTTTATCAATATAACTCGTTGCCTGACCTAACATATCACCCAAACGACCTGATTGTTCACCGGTTGCAATCATAAACAGAATCATTTTAGGCATTGTTCTTGTAGCTCTTAATGCTGCAGACAAGTGTTGACCTTGTTGAACTCTTGTTGTAGCCTCTTCAACCCTTGTTTCAAGAGTATGGTTTGTCAATGTCATATTTGACAAATATAAACATTCCAAGATAGGAACACCGGCATCATAAGCAACCTGCATAACCGCAATGAAGTTAGCAAAGTTTGAATATTGAATCAAATCTGTCAAAACAGGGATTTTTAATACAATATCATCAATTTTCCATTTACTAGGTTTCCATCTAAATAGGAAGTTGATAAATGCACCAATTGCAGCAAAACCGATTGGAATACCATACCAATTTTTCTTCAAGAATAAACCCATTTCCATCAATACTCTTGTAATCCAAGGCAATTGCATACCCATAGAATCGAACATCTCTTTAAATACTGGAAATACAAATACCAACATGACGATTACAATAAATACAGCAAGTAAAATTACGAATACCGGATACATCAATGTACCAATAACTTTACTTCTGATTGATGCTTGTTTATTCAACAATTCCAACAAACGGTCTAAGGTTTTTTCAAGTTCACCGGAATCTTCACCGGCTCTAACCAAACCGATATAAACTTGACCAAATTGTTCAGGATATTTTGCAATAGTACCTGCAAAAGTACCACCGTTCATAATCTGACGTCTCAATTCAGTCGCAACCTGACGAATTTTTAACTTAGCAGCATCGTTTTCAATGAACAGTAACGATTCAATAATCGGAATACCTGCAGCTGCCAAAATCTGCAAAGTCGAAGTAAAGTCGATTTGGTCCGCCAAACCAAGTTTTGGCATCTTACCTGTCGGCTTTTTCTTTTCATCTTTTTTAGCCGCTTGTTCTTCAACAATATTTGTTGGGGTAAAACCTAACTGACGAACAGCAGCACGCGCTTCACGTAAATCATCAGCTTCAACCTTCCCCTTTACAATTTCACTTGTTCCATCTTTGATTGCTGTATAGTTATAAATTGTCATACTTCACCTATTCACCTGCCATACCTAATACTCTGACAAATTCTTCAATTGTAGTTTGTCCTTTTAGGATATGGTTATAACAAGATTTGTGTAATGTTGTCATACCGTTTGCAACTGCGCTTTCTTCGATTTCCAAATCGTGAGCACCTTGTGCAATAAGTTTTTTAATTTCTTTAGTAATCTGCATGATTTCATATACACCCAAACGACCTTTATAGCCTTGAAATCCACATTTGTTACAACCTTTAGCTCTATAAATTGGAGTTTTCATCAATTTTTCAATCTCTTCAGGATCAGTTGTAACCATTGATGCTTCTTCCCTTGTTGGGTAATATTCTTCCTTACAATCATCACAAAGTTTTCTTACAAGACGTTGAGCAATTACACCTGACAAAGTTGAAGATACCAAGTAGTCCTTAGCACCCATTTCAATCAAACGAGTAACTGTAGCTGCTGCTGAGTTTGTGTGGACTGTACTTAATACTAAGTGACCAGTCAATGCAGCTGAAATCGCGATTTCTAATGTTTCATAGTCACGAATTTCACCAACCAGAATGATATCAGGGTCTTGACGCAAGATAGCACGCATACAAGATGCAAATGTGATACCCGCTTTCGCGTTGATTTGTGATTGGTTGATACCTTCCAACTTGATTTCTATCGGGTCTTCAATTGTTGTGATGTTTACAGATTCATCATTTAAACTTTTCAATACAGAATACAAGGTTGTTGTTTTACCAGAACCGGTAGGACCTGATGTCAAAATGATACCGTTTGGACAAGATACCATTTGTTTAACCTTGTGGATATCTCTTTCGTCAGCACCAACCAGTTTGATTTCTTTGTCATTAGATGCAAGAGAAACCGCAGGTGCCAAGATACGGATACAGACCTTCTCCTTACCTGAAACAGGAAGTGTGTTGATACGGAAGTCATAAGAACAATCTTTATACGAAATTGAGAAAGTACCATCTTGTGGTCTTCTGTTTTCTGCGATGTTCATTCTCGCCATAACTTTGAAACGAGCAATAACTTGTGTTTCAACTTTAGCCGGTACATCCAAAACTTTTTGCAACATACCATCTTTTCTGTATCTTACGATATAACCTGATAATCTCGGTTCTATGTGAATATCGGAAACCTTGTTATCAATACCGTTTGTAATAATTTGGTTTACAAATTTAGCAACAGAACCTGTAGAGTCTTGAAGTTCAGCATCAACTTGTTCCCAAAGTGTTGCCTCTTCCGCATCATCAAGAGTTTCTGTTTTAATTTGTTCAATAATCTCTTCGGTTTGCTTTTTCTGAGCTGAGAAGAAAGTATTTAATGAGTTTTGGAACTCATAGTGAGTCATTAATAATTGTTTTGGATTTTGCCCTGTCAAATAGATGATTTCTTTCATTACATCCATTTTGATAGGCTTTACAACACCCAAAACTAAAGTTTTGCCATCTGATGAAATCGGAATAACAGAATTTGCTCTGATAAAATCTTCCGGCAAAATATTGACAAATTTCTTTTGGTCAGCCAACTGGTCAGCAGAAACCAAGTCATAACCTGTTTGGTCATGCAAAACTGATTTCAATTGATCTAGAGAAATCAATCCCATTTCAAACAAAGTTGAACCAATTGGCTCATTTTTACGTTTTGATGCAGCCAAAGCTTTCATCAAATCTACTTCTGAAAGAATACCTTTAGCTACAAGCATTTCCCCTAGTTTGCCTGCTGGGACACTATTTTGTGGAGCAGCAGATGCTTTTTTAGGAGAAGGAGTTGCACTTGCCGGTGCTCCTGTTGGAACAGGAGCTATACTATCATTAGAAATAAATGAACCTAGCAATTCTTTTAAATCATCATCCCCTACAAGCATAAATTTGATTGATTGAGGAAAAGATTTTTTCAACAAACCGTTGATATCATCTTTATTTGAATTTTTAGAAACTGCTACAAATAGGAAGTTATCCTTCACACTAATAGGTACGAAATGGTACTGACCCATTAGATTTTTATCAATACTATCCAGTATCTTTTTATCTATGCTGTTTTTTAGTCTTAATATTAGTGCGTTCATTTATCTATTGTACTTTACTTATTTCTCTTGTTTAGTATAACTTTCTGTTCCAATTTAGCATCGAGCTATATATTATAACATATTGTCGTTAGCTACTGCATCTTCCGTATCAACAACGATTTGCGGAGTCAACATGATAACCATTTCTTCCTTAGCTTTACTTGTAACTGTACTTCTAAAGAACATACCAATTACAGGAAGGTCGCCAACAAACGGTATCTTTTTAACTGTTTTATTTTCAGTTTCTTGCAACATACCACCGATTACAAGAGTTTCGCCATCCTTGATTCTTACACCTTTCAAATTCAAATCTCTTCTTTGAAGCAATGTAACAACCGGTTCTTCTTCACCTGTGTCACTTTTTGTTGTGTATTGTCTAGCAATAGTCTTGTATGAAGGAGTGATATCTAATGTTACGTATCCATCAGGACTGATAAACGGAGTGATATCAACTTTGATACCATTATCATCACCGATTTCATAATCTTTTTGAACTTGAGCCGCAGTAGATGCACCGTTATCTAAGTATTGAGTTGTAACCTTTTTAACATAGTCAGCTGACAAGTCAATTGTTGATTTTTGTCCGCTTGTTAGCAAAACTCTCGGATTAGCAAGAACTCTACCTTTAGCATTTTCTACTAAGTAATTTACAGCATAAACCAATGTTGGAGAACCACTGTATTTTTTAAATAAACCTGAGCTCTCATAAGTTTTGCTGGTAGAATCATAAGACTCTTTGTCAAGTGTTTCAAAGCCATGACCTGCAAAGAAAATCGGACGCAATGGGTCAGTTGCAAAACCGTTACCACCACCAGCATTGAATGAGAAGTTTTTGCTTACAAACTGCCAAGTGTTATCAAATGTTTTACTACCTGATTCAGTTAATGAAATGATTTGAACTTCCAAATATGCTTGAGGAGTTTTCTTATCATTTGATGCAATATATTCTCTAATCATATCCAACTGAGTTTCTGAACCACCAATAATTTGGATAGTACCTTGAGTTGGGAAGTATGTAACAGACATACCCAACAATGGAATACTATCTAGAGAGAATGTTTCTTCATCTCCTGTAGACTCTTCTGTTTTTTGATATTGACCAAACATACAAGCGACTTTACCTCCACCAACGGCAATTCCGCCGCCTCCGCCGCCATCTGCAGATGAGTCACTGCTATCATCTGATGCAAAACCTGTAGGAATACCTGCTGCACCACCTGAAGAATCACTATCTTTTACAAATGTCATTGATGGGAACAATGATGTACAAATTGATGATGCCATTTCTGCAGGAGTTGTGTGGTTTACTTTGAATGTTGTAATTTCAGGTTTTTTATCAAATTGCTCTACAATCTTTTTAACCAAAGCGATATCTTGCTCAGTACCTGTTACAATCAATTCATTTGTTGCAGGGTTAGTTGCAGCAATGAAACCTTTTGACATACCAGGATTTACTGCACCTTTACCCTTTGGGCTGAAAATACTTTTATTCAAAAAACTTGAAATTGCTACAGCTGACACATATTTAACAGGAATAATTGTTAAATTATTGTTTCTATCAGCCAAATTCATAGCTGAATCTGCTGAAGAAACAACCAATGTATTAGCTTTGATATCATAATATAATTTGTGAGTTTTTACGACTAAATCAAGAGCTTCTTTCAACGGAATGTCTACCAAATCCATTGTAACAGAACCTTCAACACCGTCAGCAAAAATAATGTTCATTCCTGCTTGGTCTGCGAACATTCTCAACACTTGAGTTATATCAGCATCTCTCAAGCTCAAATTCACAACCGAATCAGCGTTAGGAATCGTAACACTTGAACGTAATGGGATAGATGTATCACTATCGTTTGTTCTGATTGTCGGTGCTGCATTACCGTATCCGTAATAGTCGCTCATTGCAAATGATGCAGTCATTGAATTTGTCAGTGCGAAAGCTGACAACAAAACACTTGCAATAATTTTTTCTCTAATCTTATTTTTCATATTTGCTCCTGCTTATTACTCTTTTAATTAACCTTTTCTACCACCAAATCTGTTTCTCAAATTATATAAATCGTTTCTTGTTCTATCCAAGTCGTCTCTTGAGAAAAGTTCGCCTATACTTGCTGAATATATGTTAGAACCAAGTCCAACCGTAATCCATGATGGATTGATTTGCATAACCTTATATTCTTGTCCCATAATCTTGTCACCTTGACGCACAAGATAATCTTTATTATCAACATTGATAATTGCTGACGGACTTGTTTTGTTATACATAATACCAACAACTTTGGTTCTTGTAATCTTTGCAGCTGCCGCATTCTCCGGCGCTAAAGATGTAGGAGGTACCGGCAAATTAAAACTGTATGGACTGATATCATCAGGTTCTCTGATTACAACATTTTTCATTTTCTTAATTTGTGCAATCCTAGCATTATGAGCATTAGCCTCTGCAATAGCTGAACGTTTAGCATTTTCAAACGCTTGAATTTCACCTGATGGCATGAATGGGTCAGACCTACCAACAGATGTTGATGAAACTTCTACCATCTTACTTGTTTGCTCAGTATCAACATCCATATCAACAGTATTTTCTGCAGGGACTTTTACTTCATTGGTTGGTGCAGGATTTACATCCGCAACCGGAGCCGGAGCAGGTTCTTCAGCGTTATTGCCACCCATATTAGGGATAAAACTACAACCACCTGCAATTACACCAACAGCAAAAACAACTGCCAATAATGACAAAACCCATTTGCCACGCTTGCTAAATGTGCTGTCTATCCAACTCTCATTCCTATAGTAATTTGTTTTCACGTTATCTCCACCCATCTGATTTAAGTTATATAACAATTACATTATATTAAAGCTCTCTTATTTTGGTATCAGTTATTTAATGTATTTTCCCAAAATAATACTACTATCTCCTTTAATCATATAATAATATTTTTATTAAGTCAAAATTATATATATAGTAATGATTCACTAGACAAAAACCTTGAAAAACAAGATTTTTCAAGGTTTTCAACATGTTTACATTTCGTTACGGCAATAGATATCAAACAAAAGTTCAATCTAAAGGTTTAGATAAAATTATCTACGGATACAACTTCTTTCTAACGCTCTAACAAATCTGACCAATTTTGATTCACTATCTGCGGTGATTGAATCTACCAAAATTGTCCTACAACCAAGCAATTTTCCGCACAAAATATCTGTCAATGGTCTATCTCCGACCAAAACACAATCTTTTGAGTCAACTTCATATTTCTTCAAAAATTCTTTAACAAAACCTGTTTGAGGTTTACAAGCATTAAATAGCAATGGAAAATTTGAAATTTTTTTGACCCTTTCAATATAATCAGGATTTTTGTTATTAGAAACAACAGCCATAAAAAACTTATCCTGAACACCTTTTAGCCATTCTTCCATCTCTTGAGAATATATTCCTGATTTTGATGCCATCAAAGTGCTATCCAAGTCAAAAAGCATCGCCTTTACACCTTGCGATTCAAGTCCAGATAAATCAATATCATATATGCTTTTCAAGTTATAATCCGGTTTAAGAAACATGCTCTTTTACTCCTATTGTTCTTGCCAATGCTATTTTGTAGTCAATAGGTTCTTTGTCTAATTTTAAATACACATCAGCGTTTGTATTTGCAACATCAAGGTTATCCCCTTTATCGTTCAATATTTCAACGATTTTTGCCACAAATTTTTCTTTCGGAGTAATAATTTCAACTTCATCACCTTTTAGAACTTTATTTTTAATTTTTACTAAGAACAAATCATCTTCGCGATTTGCAGTTGTATCAACATCACAATATTTCTTTTTGTCATGAAACTCAAACAAGAAATCAGCACCCGCCAAACCTTTTGAAATATCGTAACTATATGAATCAGGTTTATTTTCACCCAATGCAAACCCTGTCGTATAGCCACGATTGCCGACTTTTTTCAATTCTAAGAAATATTTTTCCATATCAGCATCAGGATTTGCCATAATTTCATCAATCGCTGCTCTATAAGTTTTCGCAACTGCTGAAACATAATAAAGGCTCTTTGTTCTGCCTTCAACCTTGAAGGAATCCACACCGGCATCAATCATTTCTTTCAAATGTTTAACCAAACACAAATCTTTTGGGCTCAATATATGTGACCCTCGTTCATCTTGATTAATTTCGTAATACTGTCCGGGACGAGTTTCCTCAACCAATTTGTAGCTCCAACGGCATGGTTGAGAACAGTTACCGGAATTTGCTTTTCTTTCACCATTTGTAAAATAATCACTCAACAAACATCTGCCGGAGAATGATACACACTGAGAACCATGAATAAAACATTCAACTTCCATATTAGGAACTTGTTTTTTAATTTCAGCAATTTCCGGAATAGACAATTCTCTTGCCAAAACAACACGAGATGCGCCCATATCTTGCCAAAATTTAACACATTCATAATTCAAAATATTTGTTTGTGTGCTGATATGAATGTCAACATCAGGCATATATCGTTTAATAAGACGCAAAATTCCAAAATCACTAACCAAAATCGCATCAGGTTTTGCATCTTTGATAATATCCATGCATTCTTCCAAATGTTTGATATCTGAATTGAATGCAAAAATATTTAATGTTAAATAAGCTTTTGCACCTAATTTGTGCGCCAATTCAACCGCACTTTTCAAATTTTCAAGGGTAATAATTTCACCCTTTCTCATAGCTCTTAAACTAAAGTCTACCACACCAAGGTAAACCGCATTTGCGCCGTATCTAACAGCGTACTCTAATTTTTCCAAATTGCCCGCAGGCATTAATAATTCAACATTTCGCATAATTCAATAATAAAGTAAACCAAATTAATAATCAACCAAACAGGTGATGTCGATTTCTTTTAAATATGGAAAATAGAATATATAAAATATCAGTTTTTGGAGAGAACGCAACATGCAAATTATTAACAATGCCACAGGCACAATTAAAGAAATATGGTCTTATCAACATCCTGTAATGCATACTTGGTTTCTATTCAGTGCTGCATCTCTTGGCTGCATGTTCACTCTTTTATTCTTTGTTTTATAATACAAAAAATGCGCATTTTACTTGCGTACTTTTTAAGTATATAGTTACCATTTTGAACAAGGACTTTATTATGCAAAGTTCTTGTTTTTGTAGGTATTATCGTAATATTTTTTCAATTTGAAAATCATGATTGCGCACAAAATTACTGCGGCAAAAACCAACCCTAGCCAAAAACCTTTCAAGTTGAAATTAAACTTAAAAGCCAAAGTATATCCTACAGGAATTGACACACACCAATAAGCTAAAAAGTTTGCCAACAATACAATGTTTGTCTGTTTGATACCTTTACAAATTCCAGCCAAAGCCACTTGCAAACCATCAAAAACTTGGAAAATTGACAAAATATACATAATAGGGATTGATATTCTAAATAAATTATCATCAACTGTGAAAATTCCAACCATTTGTTTTGGAAAGGTCGAAAATATAATTGCACTGCAAGCCATAAAACCTACAGAAAGAACTGTTCCGACAAATGAATATTTTTTCAAATCTAAAACATTACCTGATCCATTCGCAAATCCAACTTTAACAGCAATAGCATTTGATATTGCAAAAGGTACCATAAATGATACAGTCGTCAGCGAACATACCAAGTTTTGAGCCGCAGCATAAACTCCTGAAACTCTACCCATGAAAATTGCAATACTATTAAATGCTACAAATTCAACTAATACAGCTAGAGAAATCGGCATACCAATTTGTAACAAGTGTTTGTAGTATCCACGTTCGTGGTAATTTGAAAATCTCATATTCATATAGCAATATATCAATAATGCAATACCCATAAAGTAACGTACCGTAAAACTTGCAATCGCCAAACCAATTACACCCAAAGATGGAATTGGTCCCCATCCAAATACCAACAATACATTTAATGCAATATTTAAAAATACACAAAATATAGTCACCGCGTTTGGAAATACGACGATTTCAAAAGCTTGCAAAAATTCTTTTAAACTAGCATGCAAATATGCACCGAAGGTACTAAATGCCGTAATAAACATATATTGTTGAATTCCGGGAACTAACTTTTGCTCAAATCCCATTTTTGGAATTACAGGAATTGCAACCAAAATTAATATACAGGTAATCAATGCCAAAATCATGGCAAACCTTATTGACGGATAGAAATAGCGCTTAATTGCTTTTTTTTCACCGCGATAATTTGACAACAATGGCGAAATACTTGCAACTAAACCGATTCCGAACGTCAAAATACAATTTAAAATAGCATTTGCAATACTGATTTCCGCAAATGTATCTGTTGAATGTCTACCTGCTACAAAAACATCCCCTATACCAATCAGGATAAAACCAAGGTTACCCATGATAATTGGGGCTGCTATTTTTGATAGTTCTTTTATATAATATCTAATATCATTACTGCACATAGCACCATGATACCACAAAGAAAATTTATAAAACCTTCTACGCAACAATCGGTTACAATCTCAAATTCAAACTTGCATTTCAAAAATTTACATAATATAATGAACTCAGCCGAAAGTTATAGGCTTTGGTATGCCTATAATTTTTTAGTTACTACTTTAAACAAAAAGGAGAAGAAAATGCCAAAATTAAAAACACACAGGTCAGCTGCAAAGCGTTACAAAGTAACCGCTACAGGCAAAATTATGAAAAGACAAGCAGGTATCGGTCACTTGCTCCAACACAAGTCAGCATCAAGAAAACGTAGAATTTTCAAGATGGTTGGCGTTTCTGAGTCACACGTAGCATTGGTATCTAAAGAGTTACCATACAAGAAGTATTCAAGATAGGAGCATAGAAAATGAGAATTAAACGTGGTAATGCAGGTGTTAAAAGACACAAAAAAATATTAAAACTTGCTAAAGGTTTTATCGGCGCTAGAAGCAGAATCTTCAAAGTTGCTAATATCGCTGTTATGAAAGCTTTGAAATACGCTTACAGAGATAGACGTACTACAAAACGTAATATGAGAAGATTATGGATTGTTAGAATCAACGCTGCTGTAAGAGCTCGCGGTATGAGCTATTCAAGATTCGTAAACGCTTGCAAGAAAGCAAACATTGTTGTAAACAGAAAAATGCTTGCTGACTTAGCAGTTAAAGACCCAGAAGCTTTTGATGTAGTATTTGAAGCTATTAAATAGTTTTATTACTATAAAAGTTCAAAAACAAAGTCCTTGATATTTCTATCAAGGACTTTGTTTTTTCTACAATTAATACCAAGCTAATTACCAAACATTTATCCCAAAGCGTTCAACTAATTCACTTATCATATAAAAAGAACCACAAATAATATTCAAATGCCCATCACCAAAGTCAATTTCGGTATCAGGTGTTAATTCTTTTGCCACAATAGGACAAACAGCAGTCAATTCTTCGACAGTGCAAGAATTTTGATGATTGAAATGATAAAAATAAACTTCATCTCCACGGTCAAAAAGACTTTGAACCATGTGTTTATAATCCTTATTTTTTAAGCATCCAAAAATAAACCTACGTTTTTCATACGGATAATACATATCAAGACTTTGTTTTAGCGAATTTATGCCATTTGGATTGTGCGCCCCATCAATTATAAGATTTTTCTCTGGAATATACTGAAATCTACAAATATGTTTTACATTTTCTAGTCCCATATCAATTGTTTCTCGAGAAATTTCAGGAAAAAGTGTTTGAATTGCAGCAAGCGCCAAAGATAAATTCTCCTGCTGATAGGTACCTTTTAGTGCAAGCTTTGAAGTATCTTCAAATGGTGCAATCAGCATCAACAAAGAATGATTTTCATCTGCAACATCTTTATAAACCTCTCGTCCTTCAAACGCAATACAAGGACATTTTGGCTTAATAATTCCAGCCTTTTCGTATGCAATTTTATCCAAAGTATTGCCAAGACGCTCGGTGTGGTCATAATCAATATGCGTAATTATTGAACACAGATTTTTTTTGATAACATTTGTAGCATCAAATCTTCCGCCCAAACCGGTTTCCAGCACAACCACATCGACATTATTATCGGCAAAATACTTAAACATAACAGCAGTAAGTATTTCAAATTCGGTCAAATCAATATTATTTTTGTCAGCCAAATCAGAAATTTCAAAAACATATTTTGCAAAATCATCATCAGAAATCGGACAATTATTGATTTGGATTCGCTCAGTATACTTGAAAATATGCGGACTTGTGTATAATCCGACTTTTTTGCCTGCATATTTTAAAATTGATGCCAAAATCGCACAAACAGACCCTTTGCCGTTTGTCCCCGCAACATGGATACAATCTAATTTGTCTTGCGGATCACCAATAAGGTCTAATATCTTAGAAATTCTGTCAAGTCCAAGTGAAATATGAAATTTTCCAACAGATGTTAATAATTTCACCGCATCATTGTATGTTTTTGTCATAATCTACCTTCTTTAGTTAAGTGTCAGCAATGCAATGCCGACCTACTTTACTACAAGCTTATTATATTACAAAAACTATTGCTACACATTTCTATCTTTGGTAATATAATATTCACTCCATACTTTTTCAAAAACTACGAATTTAATTCTAACTTTTTTATTAATAGTATGCAATATTTATGTACTTTTGTCAATATGACGAGTTTATTTCGCTTATTTATACATCACAAGTCATTTATATTTTTAATAAATATAGGAGAGACACATTGACCGAAAATAAAAAATTGTTAGGAAAGAGAATTAAACAAATAAGAAAAAATGCAGGATTTACACAAGAGAAACTATCTGAGCTTATCGGAATTGAAACAGGTTCATTGAGTACCATAGAAAGCGGACGAAGTTTTCCGTCCCTTGTAACTCTAGAGAAAATTTCACAGATTTTGAATGTCGAAATGAAAGCATTTTTTGACTATGACACATCAATAACAATAAAAGATATGAAAAAAATCATAGTAAAAAACATTGATAAAATTAAAGAAAATCAAATACCTTATATCTACAAATATTTTGAAGGTCTAAACCAATAAAAAAAGCCCCAAACAATTGGGACTTTTTTATTATATTTTATATTGATGTATTTAGCAGATTTTTATTTATCTTCCAAGCCTTTACGTTTGTAAAAATCTTCAATAAAACCTGTATTGAAGTTTCCGCTCATAAACACTTCATCTTCAACGATTGCTTGGTGGAACGGAATAGTTGTTTCAACACCTGTCACAACATACTCTTTCAAAGCACGGTACATTCTGCGACGAGCCTCATTTCTATCTCTGCCCCAACAAATCAATTTACCAATCATTGAATCATAATACGGTGGAATTGTATAATCTTGGTAAACATGAGAATCAACTCTGACACCAAATCCGCCTGGAGCCAAATATCCTGAAATTGTACCAGGGTTTGGCATAAATCCTTTTGCAGGATTTTCCGCATTGATACGACACTCAATAGCATGACCTTTTAGGTGAATATCATCTTGAGTATAGCTCAATTTTTCACCGGCAGCTACAAGAATTTGTTCACGAACCAAATCAACTTGTGAAATCATTTCAGTAACACAGTGCTCAACTTGGATTCTTGTGTTCATTTCCATAAAGTACCATTTGCCATCATGGTCAAGCAAGAATTCGCAAGTGCCTGCACCTTCGTAATTGATAGCTTTTGCAGCACGAACTGCAGCAGCACCCATTTCTTTTCTAGTTTCTGCATCAATTGCAGGAGATGGAGCTTCTTCCAACAACTTTTGGTGTCTTCTTTGGATTGAACAATCTCTTTCACCCAAGTGAACAACATTACCAAAACTGTCTCCCATAATTTGTACCTCAATATGACGAGGATTTACCAAGAATTTTTCTGCATAAACATCAGGATTTCCAAAGAAGTTTTTAGCTTCAGCCTGACAAAGTTCCATATTCAATTGAACTTCATCATCATTGTTACAAACTCTCATACCTTTTCCGCCACCACCTGCAGTAGCCTTCAAGATAATCGGATACCCTACTTTATTACCAAACTCTTGAACTTCTTCAACAGTTCTAACAATCCCTGTCCCCGGAGTTACAGGCACATTGTTTTCTATCATTGTCTTACGAGCAGTAGCTTTATCTCCCATTTTTCTCATCGCTTCTGCTGTAGGTCCTATAAATTTAATTCCTTGTTTTTCACAAATTTCTGCAAAATCAGCTCTTTCAGACATAAATCCATACCCAGGATGTATTGCATCAGCACCTGAAACCATTGCCGCAGACATAATAGCAGGTATGCTCAAATAACTGTCAGCACTTTTTGCAGGTCCGATACAGTAAGCCTCTGTAGCCAATCTTACATGCAAAGAGTTAGCATCAGCCTGAGAATAAATCGCAACTGTAGGAATACCAAGTTCTCTACAAGCTCTGATAATTCTTACGGCAATTTCGCCTCTATTTGCAATTAAAACTTTTCTAAACATTTCCAAATATCCCTTATTTACTCTTTTCCGCCAAGACAAGAATTATTACCCCAAGGCGGAATATGCTGGGTCTTTGATTTGTCGGCTTATCACCGCCAAATCAAGACTTCACATTGGCTTGACGCCTAATTATTCAACATACATCAGAACTTGTCCGAATTCTACAGGTTGTCCGTCTTCAACACAAATTTCAACAACCTTACCAGACACTTCTGATTCGATTTCGTTCATCATCTTCATAGCTTCTACGATACAAACAACATCACCTTGTTTTACATCTGAACCAACTTTTACAAATGGGTCAGCATCAGGAGATGGTGATTTGTAGAATGTTCCAACCATTGGAGAAGTAACAGGAGTACCTTTTTTAGCTGGTACAGAAACTTCTGCTTGGCTAGCTGCAACAGGCGCTACAGCAGGAGCAGCTTGAACTTGAGCTGGCGCAGCAGCCACAGGAGCAGACGTAACTATTACATCTTTTCTCAAAGTGATTGCTTGTTCACCGTCTTCAAGAGAAATTTCTGTCAAACCTGTATCTGCCAATACTCTTGCTAGTTTTTCTATATAATCTGTTTCAAATTTCATAATCCGTTTTGTCCTTCTTAACTATTTATTAAAACCAAAACAAGGATAGATTAGCATCTATCCAAGTATTCGTTAGTTCTGGTATCAACTCTGATAACGTCACCGTTTACAACAAAGAATGGAACGTTTACAACTGCACCTGTTTCTAATGTTGCAGGTTTTGTACCACCTTGAGAAGTGTTACCCTTTTCTGAAGGCGGAGTATCAACAACTTCCAACTCAACATGAGCAGGAATATCAACACCAATAATTCTACCTTCATGAGTAAGAACCATTACATTCATATTTTCTTTCAAATATTTAACACCTGAACCGATTTGAGCTTCTTCAACGTGGATTTGATCATAAGTTTCGTTATCCATCATTACATAAGCTGAACCTTCTTTATATAGGTATTGCATTTCACGTCTATCCAAAGTAGCTTTAGCAACTTTTTCACCGGCTCTGAATGTTTTTTCAACAACTTGACCTGTGATAACGTTTTTCAACTTTGAACGAACAAAAGCTGCACCTTTACCAGGCTTTACGTGCAAGAACTCAACAACAGTCCACAAACCATTATCTAGCTCTACTGTCAAACCTGTTTTAAAATCGTTTACTGAAATCATATTTTTCCCCTTATTAAAAAGTGTTTTTCTTCTAGTGTACTAATAATAACATAAAAATCATATTTTTCAAAATAGTTTTACATTATTTTAAGATGAAAAGTTTAACAAATGCAGAACAAACCACTATAAAAAAAATAGATACCAAAACTATTTTACAGTTTTTACAACATCTTTAAAATACTCTAACGGATTTTCTTTTGCCTTTTGCGCGCAAGCTATCCCATTTCGGTTGTTACCATCACTCTTATTACAATACGAATCAACATCAGGATAATCTGTACCTTTTGCCCCCATTGTCTTTAATTCACCATCTTTAAGCTGAAATGTAAACAAATCATACCCCCAACGATTTGGTTTATTATTATAACCATTTAAGTCGACTGAAACATAAACTCTTTGCTCAATAATGTTATTCTCAAATAATAGTAAAGAGCCATTTTGTAAAGCAATTTGCCCATCATCAAATAAAGGGGACAAAGCATTAGTTTTTCCATCCAAAGTTTTATATGGCACATCTGTATTTCCAGTATTAGAATTAAAACATGGCTTTGATTTCTTGTTTCCGGCACTTAATCCAATATTACCACCTAGACCACAATCAGTAGGAGCTTGCAAATACTTCATAAAGGTTTTGTAGTATGAACCTGTATTATAATCAGTTGGCAATAACGAAATATCATCTGCCTCCATTTGCTTAAACACCTGCTGAATAATTGAATAAGATTCCAAAAACCTTGAACTTAACTGGTGAGCCCTGTAATTTGCAATAAGATTAGGAATTGTCATCGCAGCAACTACTCCAATTATACCAAGAGTGATTAAAACCTCTGCCAAAGTAAATCCTAATCGTGCCTTGGTTGGTAGCAAATTTACGTGCGTAGCACATCTCGTGTTATCTTTCATCAGCCCTCCAGTACAACATCATCATGTTTATATGAACATTATAATGTTCATATAAACACAATACTTCATTTATTATTTTTTGTCAATTATTTAGGATTAAGGAATGAAAGATGATAGATTATTACAACTGGGGCAAAAAATAAGATATGAGCGAACAAAACGCGGATTAAGTCAAGAGGATTTAGAAGAAATTTCATCAGTTTCGCGTCGAACAATCAGCGAAATAGAAAGAGGCAATGCTGATATCAGGTACACAAACCTATACCAGCTTGCGGAGGCTTTTAACCTATCAATCTCGGAATTAGTGAACTTTAAACTATAAAAACTATCCTTTCCTATCAATTTGATAAAATCATTTTTACATGCTACAATTCGTCTATGATTGAAAGATACTCTAGAGAAGAAATGGCAAAAATTTGGGATTTAAACTCCAAATTTAATTATTATTTACAAGTTGAACTTGCTGTATGTGATGCATACGCAGAATTAGGTACAATTCCCAAAGAAGCTGCTGAAGAAATTCGCAAGAAAGCAACTTTTTCAGTTGAAAGAATTGACGAAATTGAGCGAGAAGTTCGTCACGACGTCATTGCATTTTTAACCTGCGTAAACGAAAGCCTTGGCGATTTAGGACGATATGTCCATGTCGGAATGACAAGTTCTGACGTGATTGACACAGCTTTTGCCTTGCAGATTCAAGACAGTGGAAGAATCATTTTAGAAGATTTGAACCGTACAATTTCTACATTAAAAGGACTTGCTCAAAAACATAAAGACACTATCTGTATTGGGCGTTCTCACGGTATACACGCAGAAATTATGACTTTTGGTGTAAAAATATGCTCTTGGATTGATATTATGGAAAGACAGAAAGCGAATTTTGAACACGCTTTAGAACAAATTAGAGTAGGTCAAATCTCCGGTCCTGTTGGAACTTACAGCAACATTTCTCCACAAGTTGAAGAAATCACTTGCCGTCATTTGGAATTAAAACCTGCCAAAATTTCCACGCAGATTATCGCAAGAGATTATCACGCATACTTCATGCAATCTTTAGCACTAATAGCAAGTGTGTTGGAACAATTCGCAACAGAAATCAGACACTTGCAAAGAACAGAAGTTTTGGAACTTGAAGAAGGCTTTGGAAAAGGTCAAAAAGGATCTTCCGCTATGCCACACAAGAAAAATCCTGTATTAAGTGAAAACTTATGCGGACTTGCACGTGTTGTACGCGCAAACTCAATTGTAGCGTTGGAAAACATTCCTTTGTGGCACGAAAGAGACATTTCGCATTCCTCAGCAGAACGCATAATATTCCCTGACAGTCTGACACTTGTTGATTTTATGTTAAACCGTTTCAACGGTTTAATGGAAAATATTGTCGTGCATAAAGATAATATGTTAAAAAATACAAACAAATTTGGCGGAATTGTATTCTCTCAAAAAGTTTTATTGACACTTGTATCTAAAGGTTTATCAAGGGAAGATGCTTATGTAATCGTTCAACGCAACGCGCTTGATGCCTTCCAAAATCATGGAGATTTTAAGGCTAATTTGTTGAAGGATGCTGATGTCAGAAAGTTATTATCACCGGAAGAAATTGAGGATATTTTTGACAAACAAGCATTTTTACAAAATATTGGTGAAATTTATAAAAGATTTGAAATATAAGCAACTTGCCGCATTGATAAAATATTATATTTAGCACTTTCGGTTTTCCACTTGTGAGAGTGGCTTAAATATGCTATAATAGAAAAGTAAATTGAACGAGGATAAGTTTTATATGTTGAAAAAGAGTTTAGGTTTTACCTTAGGTGAAATATTAATCGCACTTGGCGTAATCGGAGTTGTTGCAGCGTTGGTTATTCCACAATTGGTAAACGGACACAAATCAGGAACGGCAAAAGCACAGTTTAATACTGCGTATTCAATGATTACAAAGGCCGTAGCCGATATGGATGCAGATAATATTTCAGTAGAACCTGCGACTTATGCAACTAGTGGAGGTTTTTACCGACAATTTAAAAAATATATTAAATATTCTGTAGATTGTGGTGTATATGGGGCAACTAATGAAAGCGTTTGTATGTCAACTTCTCGTTCTGAAGCTTCTCCATACAAAAGATTAAACGGAACAGCCTTTACAACCGGCGAAAACAACCTACTTGATGATGGTTGTGTTGTTGCAAATAACGGAATGATGTTCTGTATAGAAAACCCTACTGGTAATTACTACGGTTTAATGGTCATTGTTGATATTAATGGTAAAAATAAAAACCCTAACCGTCTAGGTTACGATTTATTCGCATTTGAAATATTAAAAGGTGGCGAAGTTCTACCACTTGGCGCAACAGGAACTGGGAAAAGTTCAAGTGCTAAAACACTTTGGGGTAAAGATGAGGCAAGTGTTGATAGATATTGTAACAAGGCACAAAATATTGCATGGAGTGGTATTACATGTGCATATAAAGCAGCAACAAATGAAGAATATTTTAGTGATTTATACTTTAAACACTAATAGTTAGAATTATAATCATTTTGCAGAGGCGGAAATCTAAAAGATTTCCGCCTCTGCATTTTATCCAAATATTAAATATTCTTTGATTGCTATAATGAAATAATATGCTATTATATAAGAAAAGAATTGGAGATAGCTTATGGATTTATCTAACTTGAGAAAAGAAAATGAATTGGTTGATTTATTCTGTTCTATGGCAGAAGTTCCATCACCATCATTAAAAGAAGAGAAAGTAATTGATTGGATTTGCAACTATTGCAAAGAAAATGATTTAGATTGTGAACAAGATGATTTTAAAAATATTTATATAACAGTACCGGCAACAGATTCAACAAAAAGTCCGATTTTGTTATCTTCGCACATGGATGTTGTGGGAGATGATTCACCTGTTGAACCTTACCTTGAAGGGGATTTAATTAAAGCAAAAGGTAGAACTCTAGGAGCAGATGACAAAGCCGGAGTCGCTAATGCGCTATACTTTGCAAAATACTTGAACAAACGCACAGACCTTAAACACGGAGGTTTAGAGGTTCACTTCACTAGAGATGAAGAAAACACAATGCAAGGTATCAAACACACTGATTTTTCAAGAATCAAATCAAAATACGTTTTGGTACTTGATAGTGATGCACTTGGTCAATGCCTAATTTCAGGTGCAAGTTATGTCCTTGTTGACCTGAAAATCAGTGCACCAAAAGGCGGTCACTCAGGAAACGATATCGGTGACCCAACAAGAGAAAATGCAACAAAATTGATTGCAGATTTGGTTTCTGATATGCCACAAGGCGTTTTCTATAGCGAAAACGACAAAGTTGTGACATCTTGCAACTTGGGTGGAATAGAATCTGGCGATTTGAGCGTAACAAACGTAATTAATACAGACGCACATGCAACCTATTCAATCAGAAGTTCGCGCAAAGACAAAGAAAATGAGTTGATGGAAATGATGCAAGATATCGTTGATGCCTTCAATAAAGAATATGAAGGAACTGCGATAGCTACAATTGTTTTTACTGAAAAAATGCCAATGTTTGAAAAAAATGAAGATGAATTTATGCCAAAACTTTTTGAAAAAGTAGCAAAAGAAGTTGGAGTAGAACCTGAAATTTCATCCTTCCATGCCGGCGCAGAAACCCATATTTATGCAAATGAGAAAAACGCAAACGGTGAAAAATTCTCACCTTACTTGATTGGTTTAGCTACAGTTTGCAATATGCACTCAGCAAGAGAATATGTGGATTATAAAACAATGTTAAAGGGGCAAGAGCTGTTACAAGCGTTATTTGAAGCATTTAACAAATAATCATGGCAATTGTAAAATTAAACCTTGCAAGAAATTGTTTAAAATATCTAATAAAAGTATATGGGATAAAGGAAATATTTACCCCATATTATACTTGTGAAACCGTTTGGACTAGTGCAAAAGAATCAGGCTGCAAGATAAGTTTTTATCACATTGATAAAAACTTTATGCCGATACAGGATTTGCCACTAGATGCGTTTATTGTTTATACCAACTACTACGGATTGTGCACTAAAAATTGCCACATTTTAGCTAAAAAATATCCACACATTATAATAGACAATGCACAAGCTTTCTACGCTCCGCATTGCGGCATGGCAGATTTTAATTCGCTAAGAAAATTCTTTCCTGTTCAAAATGGAGCGTACCTGCGCACCACAAAAGTTTTGGATGAAAGATTTTCAGAAGATAACCTTGAATTAACCCCAACCTCAGCACAAGAGAATTTTGAAAAGTTTGTTTATAACGAACTCCAATTAAATAAAGAAAAACAAATAAAAACTATCTCTGCTGATGTTGAAAGAACGATAGAAAATTTTGACTTTGCAAACGATAAAAAGATAAGGCAAGAAAATTTCAAAATATATAAAAGATATCTTGAAAAATTTAACAACATAAATCTAAGTATAGAGCCGGATGAAATCCCATATTGCTACCCATTTTCACCAAACCAAGAAAAAATAAAATCAAAAATTGACAAGAGTAATTTAACTCTCATTCAACTTTGGAAGAACTTTCCACAAAGCTGTCCTGAAAGCGAATTTTTAAACGACACAATAGCCTTACCACTAACAGATTCTAATTATGTAGAAAAAATAATATCAACAATCCTAGACTAAAAAAAGACGAGGGAGTTGCACTAACCTCGTCGAGTAACATAAATTGGGAATTTACAATAGTTGAATATAGTTTAGAAGTATCTATTTTAAGTCGTTTTATGTCTGTTCATCAGCAACACTAACGGAGCAATCAAGAAACTTGCAATTGCAAACAACCTAAAACTATCAATATAAGCCCACAATGTAGATTGTTGAAGTAATTGATTATATAATAAACCTTTTGCAGTATAAAAAGCTGATGCGACATCAGTATTTGCCATAAATGCACTTGCATAATGTTGCAAACGCTCAGTATAAGCAGGATTTAAGTCCGTCAACTTGCCAACCATCATATTTTGGTGAACTTGTCCAAACCTTGAAATACAAGTTGTGACAAGAGAAGTACCAATAGCTGCACCTACGTTTTTTAACAAGTTTTGAACACCTGATGCATTTGTCAATTGGTCATTTCGCAATGTTCGACAAGACAACTCAATAAGCGGTACCATTGCCATAATCATTCCTATTCCAAATAACAGGTTCGGGAATCCAATATTCATCAAAGATATCTGTAAGTTGATTTCTCCGAATGCCAAACCACCGATACACAAAATAATCAGTCCTATAAATACCATCCGTTTTTCACCGATTTTAGTAATAAAGATTGCACTAAATACTGTTGCAATAAGACAACCAGCTCCACGCGGAACCATTGAAATACCACTTAAAAACGGAGTATACCCCATCATACTTTGCAGCATTGTCGGCAAAATTGTACTTGATGCCATCATAACACCCATCAATACCATTTGGATTACAGTGCCAAAGAAAAAGTTTTTATCTCTCATAATTGTTAAATCAGTAAGCGGATTTTTCAACTTGAATTGAGAAACAAAGAAACAAACTCCGGCAACGCAAGATATAAATGTCAACCAACATATCCATGTTGAACCGAACCAATCGGCATCATTACCTTTATCTAAAACAATTTGCAAGCAAACCAACCAAATAGACAAGAAGGTAAAACCAATTGCATCAAGCTTAATACCCTTTTGACGTTTTGCGTAAGGAGGTTCTTCCAACAAAGTTTTAGCAGCTGCCAAAACAAAAAATCCGATTGGAATATTTATATAATAAATGTACGGCCAAGACCAGTTTTCTGTAATCCAACCTCCAACAGCCGGCCCTATAATCGGAGCAAAAACAACCCCTAATCCAAACAACGCCATCGCCCTTGGACGAGATTCTTTTGGAAAACTTTCCATCATAATGGATTGTGATAGAGGGAGAATCGCACCACCGCCAATACCTTGCAAAAATCTTGCCAAAACCATCATTATCAGAGAATTAGAAATACCACATAAAAATGATGATAAAGTAAAAACGATAATACTAAGCATAAAGAAATTTTTTCTGCCAAATAATTTACAGAAAAAATCTACAGCAGGAATAATAATTCCGCTGGCAATCAAATAAAACGTAATAACCCAAGTTGCCTCATTATGACTACAGGAAAACGAACCTGCCATATACGGTAAGGCAACATTTGAAATAGTTTCATCCAAACAGTACATAAAAACAGACGCCATCAATGGTATCGCTATTATCCAAGGGTTTTTACTAGGTCTCCACTCATCAGGTTTCATGACTGATTCTTGTGTTGTAACTTCTTCACTCATTTAGATTATTTTTAACTTTCTATTCAAAAACTATCTTACTAACTTCTTCTATCGCACTACGCAACTTGCGCAAATTTTCAATTATTTTTGCACAATCTTCTTCTGTGATAACTTTGTCAAACTTTTCAACTGCAGGTCTAAATTGGGCAACAACATCAGCATATATATCTTGTCCTTTTTTCGTAACAGTTGCAACTTTTATCAACTTGCCTTCACGTTCTTCTACATGACGTTCAATTATACCTTTATCTTCTAATGCCATCAAAAACCTGCCGGTATGAGCTTTTCCTTTTAATATCAAACGTGCTAAATCAGCTTGTGACAATCCTGATTTAGCAATCAAGGTATCTAACACCGTAAATTCATCAAGCGAAATTTCACTTGTGCAAGATTCAAATAATCGCCTTGCGTTTTCATGACAAACTCTTGCCGTTAGTTCAATTTCATACGGAAAACTATCTATATAAAACTTTGCATCTTTCATATTCTCAACGCCCCCTCATAGCATGTTCTTAATATAGACACATCTTTGCATAGATATATCTACTTGTCAAGAGAGAGTTTTTTTTAGAATGCACCAATGCGCCATTCTGAAAGGAGTAAAAATCAAGTTCAGAATGACAGATACACTTTAATTTCGTTCCCGTTTACTCTTCTGGTTCTTCCAGAATTCTTTGATACTTATCCAAATTTTCCAAAATTCTATCAACTTCAGGTGGATTATTTGGTGAAAGTTCCTCTGTTGGAATGTTATTTTTTTGTGCAGAATTTACTACGTTAAAATCAGCCTTTGCTTGTACTGCAAGCTTCAAAATCTCAGGCATATTCAGTGCTGTCGGATGTTCACTTGCCAAATTTTTGTAATACGAATCTTCATAATCCTTATTCAATCTTAATTTCCAGTTTTGATTGTTTTCTTTACCGCCTTCATTATAAGTTTTATCTATTCCAAAGAAATCAGCAAAAGAAATTTGAATCTTTTTACAAGTTAAGAACAATTCAGCAAATTTCGCCTTAACTCGTTCCCTATCATCATTATCAATCTTTTTGCAAAATTCATCGCGAAATTTTGCTCTTGCCGGATTTGAATTTAAAAATCCTGCAAGATAGAAAATATTCCAAGCATCATGTCCTCTAACCCAGTCTTTTTTAATCATTTTCATAGCAGGATCAGAATCATGCGAACCGATAAGCCCCCAATCATCAGGGTCTTGAGAATCCTGAGCTCTCATATATTCCAGTTGAGTAATTCCAGGAAGGTGATTTTTTTTGTGATAAATTTCATTAAACACAGGAGTATCAGTACCCAAATCCTCCCACACTGGATAATTTTTATCAATACCGTGTTTTTCTAAAATCGGAAGAACAATTTCATTGATAACTCGCTTATAATTACCGTTTGGGTCAATTTCATGCATATTTGAAATATTTCCTGCTCTAAATTTGCTCATATCAACTCTTCCATTTGAAAAAGATACAGAATTTTTGTCATAAATATATGGGTCAATCAAACCTAATGCATGGTCTATTCTGACATTATCAAAATCTTCCAACGCAGATTCAATTTTAGATTTCAAATATTTACCTGCATCGCCTAAACTTCCATCCTCTTTGAACAATTTTTTAGGATTCAATACCGGAACATCCCACATTTGAGGTCCATACATTCCACCATCAGGACACCCCATACGATAATCTTTCAAAAATAAATCTTGATGCGCCCATTCATCAGATTTAGAAAACCCTACAAGCAAATCATTTATATATTCAAAACCTAAAGATTTGCGCATTTTTGTATTTTCTTTTATTTGTTTATCCAATAAAAATTGTCCAAACACAAACGCATCAAAATCATCCTTAGAACGCTCCACAACCTTTTTATAACGAGCAATTGCTTCAGGGTCCTTTTCTTTTACACGAGTTAAAATATTTTTATCAATATCATCCCATTTATTAAAATCATCTGTTGCATAAGTTTTTGCTAAAACATCAAACAACGCTTCATCATAGACTTGTTGCCCTTTTGCTTTTTTAAATTGCATAAATTCATCGTTCAGCTTTTGTACAGTGGGATTACCTTTAGACAGTTCTTTTTTAAAATTTTTATTTGCAATTTTTATACAATATTGGTAATTTGCAAATGCATCGGCAAAATCGGAATATGAGTAGTTTTTATCGTTATCATGCGGATGATTAAAAACTTTATTGATATCATCTTTTGATAAAATATTGGCATATTCATCTGTTGCAAGTTTTTCCATATCTAAAAACAAGTAGTTTCTGCTAGATACTGTAGATGTATATGGCGAAACATGCTGAGCATCACGAATTACACCAACCGGTCCAAGTTGATTAGCATTAAAACCATGCAATATTTCAAACGGAATCAATTGTGCGGCAACTTTACCGTAAGGAGACCCTACACCTATATCATTATTACTTTCAGGAAAACTTGTTCCATGAATTATCATAGCAACTTCTTTTGTACCCAAATAGTCTAAAGCCGGCTGCAACGCATTTTGCCTATAATCCTGCTCTTCATCAGGTCTTAATTTTCTTCCGAAAAATAAACTTCTGCCAAAACTTTTAATCCCAGATACTAACATAATTTGCAAATCCTTTTATTAAAAATTACCCCTATTGCATGCGTTTTTCTTAATTTTATTATAAAATATAGAAATAAAAAAATTTTGTTATAGTTTTATTACAAAACATGAATTTTATTAGCAAAAAATATTTTTCACAGATATTATAGTATGTAAAAGCTTATAAACAGTAGAAAAAGAAAGGTACAAAAATGAGTACTATAAAAGCAATAGATGCCGGACGTAACGCATTTGCAGAATTAGCAACAAAAAGAGGACAAAAATTAACAAATATTCCTCTAAAAGACAATTCCATAGCTAAAATTTTATCAAATGAAAATTCATTTGACGTATATTTTGTAAAAAAAGGTGACAAACATCCAAACGTTCAAATGTTTTCAGGCAGTCCTGAAAAAATCCAAGCAATCGCAAAAGATTTCTTGGCAAATCTCCAAAAGATGGCTGCAGAAGGAATTGACGTTATGAAAGAATGGTCAAAAAACCTTCAACCACAAAAAACACAAATAAAATAAAATTCTTTAAAAAAGCAGATTGAAAAATCTGCTTTTTTGTTATTATAATTATAAGTATCGGGATGTAGCGCAGCTTGGTAGCGCACTTCGTTCGGGACGAAGGGGCCGCAGGTTCAAATCCTGTCATCCCGACCATTTAAACTAAAGACTTTCAGAGATTTACTGAAAGCCTTTTTAAATGCCATTATGTAATTATTATGTAATAGAACATTTGTTCGTTAAAACTCGCTTATATTATTTCTTGTTATTTTGTGTGGCTTTAAAGTCTATATATTTAATAAAGTCTAAAATTTCAGCAACTTGATTTTTATCATAACCGTATCTTGCAATATCCATAGCCAAATCCGTTTTGTTAATTTTACAAAAATTTATATCAGTAGATATTTTATCTGGTAGTATCAATGCTTTAAATACTTCATTAAAATCTATTTCTAAAGCCAATCCTAATCTTATTAATGTTTCAACTCTTGGCATACTACGAGCCTTTTCTAGGTCGTTAATTACAGCTAGACTTACTCTTGAACGTTCATTTAATTCTCTTACAGATAATCCTTTATCTTTTCTTATTGTAGATATAAAAACTGCCAAATTTTTTAAAACACATGCCTCTAAAGAATCAGTTATTTCTGAAACTATTCGTAAATGATTAGGGTCTTTTACATTGTTAAATTGCTTAGTTAAATACTCTAAGGATTTGATTTCAGCCATACATCCCTTCCCTCCTTTAATAATTATAGCATTTGAATAACTTACGTCAAGCCGAACACGTACGTTACTTAAAACTATCAAAAATACGAACATGTACGCAGAGTTGACAAAAATAAAATAATGTGATACAATATGACGTACAGGTACGCAAAAAGGAGTCGATATGCAAATAATTAGTACATTAGAAGCATCAAAAATACTAAAATTGGATGTTAGAACATTACAAAAACTAGCCAAGGGAGGAAAATTCCCTGCTGAAGTTTGTGGAAGAGTTGGAAGAAAATATTTATTTAATGCGGATGCTCTTTTGGCATATATTTTTTCTCCAACAGTAGAAAGAGGGTAATAATGAGTGTATATAAACACAAATCAGGTTATTATGGCTACAACTTTATGTACAAAGGCAAAAGATATTGTAAAACTTTTAAAGGGCTTACCAAAAATGATGTTGCTTATTTTGAAACTGTACATAAGGCAGAACTTATAAAAACTGGTTACGACATAACAAAGAAACAGGTCTATTACTTAGAAGACTTAATTGCAGATTTCAGAGAATATGCAATGGCTCACTATACCAGACCAAAGACATTTGATTATGTTATAGATAAGTTTTATAAGATAGTAGGAAATAAAGATGTAGAGCAGATAACCGTTTCAGATATTGAAAAATATATTAACACTCGTTTAGGCAAAATAAAAAATTCTAGCATAAATCGAGAAGTTGACAATATCCGTCGTTTATTTTCATTAGCCATTGAAAATAAACGTATAGCGGTAAATCCTTGTTCGACACTGAAAAAACTACGTATAGAAAATCCTTCAGAGCGTTATTTGACAAAGGATGAAGAAGTAAGATTACTTGTAGTATGCAATCCTACTATGAGAGCAATTATAATAACAGCCTTGCATACTGGCATGAGGCAAAATGAAATATTGAGTTTAAAATGGCAAGACGTATTCTTTGAAGAAGATTATCTTATTGCCTTAAATACTAAGAATAACAAACCTCGTAAGCTAAGATTAACCAAAACTCTTAAAGAAGAATTATTGAAACTTCCAAGGTTAGGTGATTATGTTTTTACATCCCCTGTTACTGGTACTAGATATAAAGACGTAAAAACAAGTTTCAAAAGAGCTGTGAAACGTAGCGGAATCCCGCCAATAACGTTTCATAAGCTAAGGCATACAACTGCATCTCGACTTAATGAGGCTGGAGTTGACATTGTAACTATACAAAAAATACTAGGTCATGCAGATTTAAAAACAACTCAGCGATATACACATAATCCAAGTGCCAGTATGGAAAATGCTTTTAAGTTACTGAATGAGTATTAAATGACTAGGCATATACCAGAGTAAATACAAATAAGATATTTCAATAAAGGGGATACATGCAGTACAAGAAAATACCTAAAAACCGCAATATAACAACAAAAGGAGCATATAAAATGAAAAAGGAAAATAGGAAAATTAAAGAGAATGAAAATTTTATGGATATAAAAAGATTATCAGAGAAGTATATTATGTTATCTACTTGTTTATCAGCCCATAATATAAGAAAAGTATTATCTAGGACTATAAGAGATAATATTATATTAAATAACTGTAATAGTGGACTGAATGACTGGTTAGGAAGTATAAATGGGTACAAAATAACTAATATAGAAGAATATGAGCAGTTATTAAGGGAATATAATTCCCAATTCTTCAACTATCCTACAGCGTACATTGATAATTTTATTAAATTTGCTTCTTCTGATTTAATAAGACAAATAGTAAAATTGAGTTATATTGCAAGTGGTAGAGGCAGAAAGTCTGTTCCTATTAACAATGCTAATATAAAAAATAGGAATCTTGTCTTTACTTTCAATAGCAAGGTATTTGTTGAACATGTTAAAGATGAAAAGGAAATTCCATTTTATGCAAATGCTTTTTGGCATTTTGTAATGTTAATTTTACTTACCGAATATGTAAATAGCTATACTAATGAAACAATTACACTTAATCTGTCCGAGTTTCATAATTTTATCAGTCTGAATATCCTTACTGGAATGAAGATGTCCGTAGAATTTGAAACAGATGTTTTATATGAAGAATTATTTGAAGAAATCTCGAAATTTATTCCTTCAAATAAGAAGAATATCGTCATAACAGTAAATGACGAAAAGCAAACTATACTATTTAGAGTAAAAAATAATTTTATCTTAGCTGATGCTTTTAAAAATGAAGGTTATAAAAAAGTTAAAAGTGAGTTTAACAAGGAATTGGATAGAAAATCTGAGAGTGAACTGCGTGTAAAACACGGCAATACTCCTAATTCTATTGAGCTTATTTTATATGTAACAGGTATGAGAACTATAAGTCGTATTCTCTCTTTAGATTGTAACCCTTTGAATAAAATTTATTTACGTAATTTTGTTGAAAAAGGCGGATTTTTTATCTCACTTATTATCAGTTTTCATTTTCGAGCAATCGTACAAAATAGTAGTCTTATCACGTTCGATAAATCACATTATACAACTTACAGCAAATTTATTACTCGCTACAAGGGAGAAAGGAATACAGCTTTAAAAACAGCGGTAATTATTTTATTATCAAAGTTACCTAATAACAAAAGGAAAATATTAATTGATAAATGTTTCAAAAAAGATGATTACAGAGTAAAAAATGATATTTACATGGATTTAGAGAATTTAGATAAAATTTTAAACCAAGATAAATTTTGTGCAACTGCTAGATTTCATAATGTTTTAAGGAGGGATTATGGTTGGTAAATTGTTCAATGACTTATTAATTGATAAGTTACGTTTTTATATAAATGATACGGATTTTGATATTAACAATAGGGCTGCATTCCTTACAAATATAGAAAAGGTTATGTCTTCACATTATCCAGATAATGCATATAGGCTTAATACAAGCAGACAAAGAATAAGCCTTGAATTTACACCTACAAGATATAGGACAAATGAAGGTCAAACCGATACTAACCTTATTATGCTAGAAGAACAAACCTTATTTGAGTTGTTTGAAAATCTCGGATTTTATGACTTGCCAGAAAATATTTACAATAGTTTTATTATAAGTAAAATTCACCTTACAAAGAATTTTTATACACAAGGCACTGTTCCACGTTATATTGAAATGCTAAAAAAGAGGAAATACAGAGCAGGGATTAATCCTATTCAAAATACTTCTAATTCGACAAATACAAGTCTTATTCTAAGCACGCTAAAGAAAGATTCTACGAATAAAAACATTGTAGGAGACAAAGTAATTCTATTCTATGATAAAGTCCAAGAACTCAGAGATAAAGCTTCTCTTAATGATATATTTTTACCAAGCCCATTATCACCTATAGATAGAGATATATTGCCAATAGGGGCTTACCATAATTCTCAACCTTATTTATCTTTACAGAATCTTCATATATTAAGATGTGAGTTACAGTATGCTTATTCAAAAAAGTTAAAAAATATTTCAGACTTTATTTCTAATACAACAAATAGCCATGATTTAAGACTTGCTACATTGTTGGATTTACTGCAAGAAGAGAATTTATATAATACATTAGAAAGGTTTTATACAAATGAATTAAGAAATCGTGTATTTTTTAATGAACCTATCACCCAAGAGGTTCATTTAAGTAAACATGAAAAATTATTAGCAGAATTAATTAAGGTTAATAAAATCTCAGCAACAAGGTTGCTTGGGATGTATAAAGGTTCGCAAAAAAATTCCTTATCACGGGTTTTAAAAAAGTTACAAATGACTGATTCTAGTAATAAATTGTATGTTGAATTATACAGAAAAGTTATTGAAGGAAGAAATTCTTAATTTTACTCCGATTTTTCTAAAATCATTGAATTGGGGGTTGCCATTTATTACATTAAATATGAAACACCTTTTTACGAGCCTCATAGCGGGCTTAAAATGAATAATTAACATTGATTCAATACTTGACAAATAGCGAATTATAGTAAATAGTATATATGTGTAACCTAGAGATTTCTACCTACAGTTTATCTGTACAGTGCTCTATGTTTTAGCTTTATATAGGTCTTTTGCCTTTTTAAAATTATGTTCTTTTAGGCTAATTTATTTATATAACTAAAATAATAAGTTACATTCTAATTTGCTACAAAACGAGGAATATGTAGCAGAAAGGGTGTAAAAGAGATGAAGAACTTAGTAGAACCAATAAAAGACAAGAGAGATATTGAGGCTGTTGAACAGTATCTAGCAAAACATAGTCTGCGGAATCAGTTAATATTTGTCTTCACTTGCAACAGCGGTCTTAGAATATCTGATGTACTTGGATTAAATATAGAAGACGTCAGAAACAAACAATATGTTGAGGTTATAGAAAAGAAAACGGGTAAGTATAAACGTTTCCCACTAAATAATAAGTTGAAAAGTCTTATTAAAAAATACCTTGTTGAAAGAGATAAAACATACTCTATTACAAGTGATGAACCACTTTTTGTTGGTAAGAAACATTGCAGATTAGATAGGTCGCAAGTTTACAGATTTATTAATGATGCTTGTTTAAAAGTAGGACTACAAGGGAATTTTGGAACACATAGCGGACGTAAGAGTTTTGGCTATCACCATTACAAAAAATTTCATGATGTAGCATTGTTGCAGAAAATTTTTAATCACAGTTCGCCCTCAATAACAATGCGTTATATCGGCATAGCACAAGAAGAACTGGACGAATCATATAAAAACTTTGAACTGTAACAAAAGCTATATGCATCATTAACAAATACAACAGACCATCTATACGGGTGCATAAACTACTATACGTGCATAGTACCACGTAAAATTCAAAAAGTAAACCGTGCATAAAAACAAATTAAGAAAAATCCCAGACGAGTAAAATTTAATATTTGTCTGGGATTTCAATGTTATTCATCAAAATAGATGAAATGGTGCAAAAGGGTTAATGTATATGCAAATAATAACCGAAAACCATTATTCAGAATTTTTAAACTTAGTAAATAACACGAAAAAAGAAATACAAATTATTGTCCCTTTTATCAGTCTTGATATTGTAGAATTACTTTTACAAAAACTTCAAAAAAACAATTTTAAAATTACACTTATTACAAAATTTTGTCGAGAAGATTTTTTATCTGGCGCCAACAGTATAAAAGCATTAGAAGAACTTTCAAAAAATAATGTTGCATTATACGCAATTCAAAATTTACATACAAAACTTTATATATTTGATGATGTTGTTGCTATTCTCGGTTCTGCAAATTTAACTAATAGTGGGCTTTTAAATAATGTCGAATTATCTGTAAAATTTCAAAAAAAAGAAGAAATTAACCAGTTACATGAATATTTTTCTGCTCTATTTAGTTTCGCAAAAAAGTTTCCGATTACAAAAAAACAAATAGAACAGGAAAACTTATATTTAGAAAATCATCACATTGAAACAAAATTAGATGTTGAAAAATTTCATTATGGTGCAAAGTTAAATGCAACAGAATTATTTAATTTGAAAAATTACCATTTTCAAATAATTGATGATTTAAAGCGACTTCCAGATACGGAAATCGCTAAAATATTGGCAACCCTACCTCCTAAGTTAAGAGATATAATACGGCTCAAATTTAACATTGGTGTTAATTCAAATATAAGTTATGGATTTAATAAAATTGGAGAATTACTTGAGTTAAAAGCCAAAAACAATAGAGCTTATCCAAGACAAGCATTAGCTTTAGGGTTATGTAAGCTACGAAATCCTTTGAGATTTAAAATTTTTAAGGAGGATTATATTGGCTAGTGAAAAACAAAATTTTGAAAAGGCTATTGGTTATATAAAGTATGAACTTAACAATTCGAATACTAAAAATCAAGAACATTTAAAACAAGAGTTGTCAAAATTTAGCAAGCAATGGTCTTATACTCAAGAAGAAATTGAAAAAATAGAACCTGCAACAATTAAAAGTATAAAAAAAGATTACATGAATGATATTCTTGGCAAATCTACATATATAAGACCGAAAGGAATTGCTGAGTTATTAGAAAATGATTTTGACTCCTTGATAAAGAGATATGAAATATCGATTAGAGCAAAGGAGAGAAAATGATTTTAGAAAAAGAAATTCAGGTCAAGAGCAGTGATAGGGTTAGAAACCACGGTGAGGTTTTGACGGCTAGACGTGAAGTTGAAGCTATGCTTGACCTTGTTAAAAATGAATCTGAAAGAATTGATAGTCGATTTTTAGAGCCTGCGTGTGGTGACGGAAACTTTCTTGTTGCTATTCTTGAAAGAAAATTGAAAACTGTTGCTTCAAGATACCGCACTAAAAAAACTGATTTTGAAGTTCAGATGTTATCTGCTCTTGCAAGTATTTATGGAATTGACCTACTTGAAGATAATGTTCAAATCGCAAGGAACAGGATGTTTGAAATTGCTTGTGATTGTTATAAAAGCAGCCTTAAAACTAAGCCCGATGAGCAATTTCAGAACATTATGAAATTCATTCTATCCAAGAATATATTGCAAGGTGATTCTTTGAACGGCATAGACAAGATTGTTTTCACACAATGGACCCTGGTTGGGTATCAATTCAAAAGAGAAGAATTTTCTTTTTCTCAACTTAATCAACAGGCTGAAATATTGAATACCCCTTTGTTTGCATCTTTGACAAACGATAAGGGTGAAGATGTGTTTATTCCTCAACCGATTAATGAATTTCCGTTGACTTTTTATAGGAATTTAGGAGGGCTGGTATGAGTTTTTTAGAAGAGTTGCATAAACCCGATATTTTGGACTGTATTTCTCATTTGAGTTCAGATGAAGTTTTTACACCTCCAAAACTTGTTAATGAAATTTTGGATACTTTGCCACAGGAATTATTTACAAGTCCTAACACAAAATTTTTAGACCCATGTTGTAAAAGTGGTGTGTTCTTGCGTGAAATTGCTAAAAGATTGATTGATGGTTTGGCTGATAAAATCCCAGATTTGAATAAAAGAGTTGAACACATTTTTAAAAACCAGTTGTTCGGACTTGCAATAACAGAACTTACTGCACTACTTTCAAGGCGTTCTGTTTATTGTTCAAAAGATGCAAGTTGTGAGTTTTCAGTTGCTCACTTTGATAATCCGGAAGGAAATATTGAGTATAAAAGAACTTATCACTTGTGGTTAAAAGATAAATGTATGATGTGCGGAGCTTCTAAGGCTGAGTATGACAGAGGGGAGGAGCTTGAAACACACGCTTACTCGTTTATTCATACTGACGAGCAAAGAAACTCTGCTCTGTTCAAGAGGTTAAGAGATATGAAATTTGATGTAATAATAGGCAATCCGCCTTATCAATTAAGCGATGGTGGAAATGCGGCAAGTGCAAAGCCTTTATATCACTTATTTGTAAAACAAGCTAAAAATTTGAACCCTAGGTATATAACAATGATTATACCTGCTAGATGGTACTCAGGGGGTAAAGGATTAGACACTTTCAGAGACGAAATGTTACATGACAATAGAGTAAGAGTAATTCATGATTTTTTGGATGCTGGAGAGTGTTTCCCTGGAGTGGAAATAAAGGGGGGAGTTTGTTATTTTCTATGGGATAGAGATAATAGGGGACGCTGTTCATTTAATACTCATAAAAATAATAAAATTATATCAACAGTTGAAAGACCGTTACTTGAAAATGGCTGTGAAACTTTGATTCGGTATAATGAAGCAATTTCAATATTAAAAAAAGTTCAATCATTAAATGAAAAAACAATGGATACACAAATTAGTTCAAGAAAACCTTTTGGATTTGCTACTGATTTCAAAGATTATCAAATACAAGAAATTCCAAATGGAATAAAAATTTATGCAAGAGGTGAAGTTGGTTATGTAGATATAAATAAAATTACTCACAATCAAGACTTGATAAACAAAATCAAAGTTTATGTTCCTGCGGTCTTTGGAAATGGTAGTAGCGGAACAAACCCAGACAGAATAAAACCAATAGTCGCAAGTGAGAAATCTTGCTGTACTGAAACATACTTAATAGCCGGAGCTTTTGATGATACAAAACAGGCTCAGAATTTAGCAAATTACATGCAAACAGATTTTTTTCACTTTTTGGTTGCGTTAAGAAAGAATACTCAACACGCTACTAAAGTAGTTTACTCATTTGTACCAGTTCAAGATTTCAACGAAGAATGGACAGATGAAAAGTTATATAAGAAATATGGTCTTACGCAGGAAGAAATTGATTTTATTGAATCAATGATTCGACCAATGGAATGATAGAAAGGAAACAAATGGATTTTATTTTTAAAATAATACGAAAAATAAAAAGATTTTTTAATATTCGTTTAACTGGAGAAGATTTCGTATCTTGGAAAACAAAACAAAAGGTTTCAAAACTACTAAAAAAGTTTAATTTGAAATAAACGGGAGTAAATTATGGCTGAAATTTTATCTAACAACAAAATACCACGCATATATGCTTATACAGAGCCACAATACAAAGAAACTCCGTGGCAAGGTAAAAGGCAGGGTAGAGGTTTAATCAAAGTTGGTTTTACAACAAGACTTTCAGCAGTAGAACGTATTGCTGAACAATTTGGGACAAACAAACCTACATCTACGCCTTTTGAAATATTGTTAGATGAAATTGCCATAAGAAACGACATCGAGAAAACCTATTTTACCGACCACGAGGTACATAAAGTTCTTGAAAATTTAGGTTGTTACAGATTCCCTAATACTGAATGGTTTGAATGTACTTTAGAAGAAGTTGAGCAAGCAATTTTTGCTGTAAAAAATCACAAAATAGATGTTTCAAAACGTATCGCAAATTTTAAAATGCGACCGGAGCAGGCTCAAGCGGTAAAAATGACAAGCGAGTATTTTAGAAAATACAGCTATAAGCGGGAGGGTAAAACTCCGCACTTTTTATGGAATGCAAAAATGCGTTTTGGCAAAACTTTCACTTCTTACCAATTAGCAAAAGAAATGAATTGGTCAAAGGTTTTAGTTTTAACATTCAAACCTGCTGTTGAAAACTCTTGGGAAGAAGATTTGAAATCCCATGTGGATTTTCAAGATTGGCAATTTATTTCAAGAAAAGGAACACAATATTCCGAAATCGACCACGACAAACCTTTTGTTTGGTTTGCAAGTTTTCAAGACGTTTTGCAAAAAACAGAAGCAGGTGGAATTAAACCTAGAAACGAAGAAATTCACCTTATTAACTGGGATTGCATAATTCTTGATGAGTATCATTTTGGAGCTTGGCGTGATTCTGCAAAAGATTTGTATGATGCAGAAGACAAAAAAGAACAGGCAAAACAAAACGGCGATGGCTTGGATTACTATGATGAAGAACAAATGCCATTGACTACAGGGGCTTATTTATACTTGTCGGGCACTCCATTTAGAGCCTTAAATAATGGCGACTTTATGGAAGACCAAATTTTCAACTGGACTTATACAGATGAACAAAAAGAAAAAGCTAATTGGGATGAAAAAAATGGACCAAATCCATACTTAGAACTTCCTAAAATGGTTATGATGACTTACAAAATGCCGGATGAAATTAAACAAATAGCTATGGCAGGAGAGTTTGATGAATTTTCTTTGAATGAGTTTTTCTCTGCAAGTGATAGTAACGGAACTCCAAAATTCAAATATGAAAATGAAGTTGTTAATTGGCTAAACTTAATCAGAGGACAATACAAACCGACAACTATTGATGAGTTAAAAATCGGGAAAAAGCCACCAATGCCATATTCTGATTATAGATTGTTAGGAGCATTAAACCATACATTTTGGTTCTTGCCATCAGTTGCAAGTTGCAAAGCTATGGGCGAACTTTTGAAAAATCATCCATTCTATAAAGAATATGATGTAATCATTTGTGCAGGAAATGATGCCGGCATGGGAGTAGAAGCTCTTAAACCTGTTAGGGAAGCAATTAAAAATGGTTTTAATACAAAAACAATAACTTTATCTTGCGGAAAACTTACAACGGGTGTAACAGTTGCGGAATGGGGCGGAATATTTATGCTGAGAGATACGGCAAGTCCGGAAACATATTTTCAATCAGCATTCAGAGTTCAATCACCTTGGACAGTCAAAAATCCGGATGGGTTAAACCCAAATGAAAAAGCAATTATTAAAGATACTTGCTATGTCTTTGATTTTGCTCCAGACAGAGCATTAAAACAAATCGCAGATTATTCTGCAAGATTAAATGTAAATTCAACAGAAACTCCGGAACAAAAAGTCTCAGAATTTATAAGTTTCTTACCGGTATTATGTTACGATGGTTCGCACATGGATATTATTGATGCCAATGAACTTTTAGACCTTGTGATATCTGGAACAGCATCTTCAATGCTTGCCAGACGTTGGGAAAGTGCAATGCTTGTAAATGTTGATAACTTAACCCTTGCTAAACTATTAGAATCTGATAAGGCTATGGAGGCGTTAGAAAAAATTGAGGGATTTAGAAACCTAAACAAAGAACTTACAACACTTGTAAACAAATCAGAAGCTCTCAAAAAAGCTAAACAAGAGAAAAAAGAATCTTTGAGCAAGGAAGAAAAGAAAGAACTTACAGAACAAGAAAAAGAAATCAAATCTAAACGTAAAGAAATTCAAGAAAAATTGTTGAAATTTGCGACTCGTATTCCTGTATTTATGTATCTTACAGACGATAGAGAACAAACATTAAAAGATGTAATTACACAATTAGAGCCGGAATTATTCAAAAAAGTTACAGGGCTGACAATTCCGGATTTTGAATTACTTGTAAGTATTGGGATTTTTAATGAACAACTAATGAACTCAGCAGTCTTTGCATTCAAACGATATGAAGATGCAAGTTTGTCTTACACCGGACTTTCTAAACATGAAGAACTTGTTATTGGTGGATTTAATACAAAAGTTTCCAAGCAAGAATTTGAAAACATGTCATAACGTACAATTATTTTTGACGAACTATAAAAGTAAAATTTGAAAGGAAAATTTATGATATTAGAATTTTTATGTAATGCGGCTTTAGAAATGGCAAAAGATTATTGCAACGATTATTCAGAAAATGATGATGATTTTAATGACTACGAAAATGACAGTCTTTTTGATGACGATTCAAGTTTTAATTACGGCTTTAACCAACATGCGGAATTTGTTAATAGTAGTGTTGGTTCAAAACGTGTAGATTACAATTTTAATCAACACGGCGAATATAAACCCTCAAAAATTGGAAATGAAAAAATAAAATATGGTTATAATCAACATGGGGAATTTGTTCCGATACGTATAGGAAATAGAGAAGTCAAATATAATTATAATCAGCATGGAGAATTTGTACCAACTGCTATTGGAGATGAACGTATAGATTACAACTTCAACCAACATGGAGAATACAAACCGTCTAAAATTGGTAACAAAAGAATTGAGTATAACTTCAATCAGCATGGCGAATATAAACCAAGCAGATTACGCTAAGAGACCAAATAATATTTCTATTATTGGGTGTTAATAATTAAAAGATTTCACCTCCATAACGTGAAAACAGTGTCCATGAAAAGTGTACTTTTTGTGGACTATTTTATACAACGTAAAATCAATGAAATTTAGTTGTTATTTTATAAAGAAAAGGTACATGAAAAGCACTTATACTTTTATAGACTTTTGGTATTTATAAAATGTACTTTTAGCAATATTACACATAGACATTACATCCTTAACTTTTATCAATCCATTCTTATATAATTCATAAGCCCTTATAAAATCTTTTGGAATTTCTGCATTTGGTCTTCCAAATTTAACCCCTCTTGATTTTGCACTTGCGATTCCTTCTGCTTGTCGTACTTTAATATTATCTCTTTCTCGCTCTGCAACATATCCAAGTAGTTTCAAAACAATATCGGTAATCAATCTTCCTGTCAATCCATTTTGATTGTTACGAGTATTTAAAATTGGCATATCAAGAACTTGAATATCTACCCCCATATTGATTATAGACTCCCATTCTTTACAAATCTGAGAATAATTTCGACCAAACCTATCTATACTTTTAACAACTAACAAATCTCCTTTTCTAAGTTTTGATTTCATTTGCTGATATTTTTCACGTCCTACAAAATTCTTTCCACTGGCTTTTTCTATAAAAATTTCATCAACCTTGAACCCTGTAAGGGAATCAAGTTGTCTATTTTCGTTTTGTTCACGAGTAGAAACCCTTATATATGCAAATATTTTACTCATTTTTTAACTTCCTTATTTTATGATTATCTGCCCAAACTCTTATTATTAGCGGAGTACAAAGATTTAATACTAAAAGTGGGGATTTACCCCACTTAACTATGAAATACGGAATTTTCGGTAAGAACTTTGTTTGATAAAAGCGTTATAAAGTTCTAAATACTTCTTTTTGAATGCAGATGTGTTGAAACCATTTCTTACAACATTTGTAAATCTGACTGTAAATGCTCCAACTTGTAATTCTTCAATCCCTGCATCGTCCAAAACTTTTTTCACAAGATTTTCTTTTTCTTCTTTAAGTTCTTTTAACTCTTGTAATTTTGCTTCAAGAGCTTTAATTGTTTTGATTTCGTCTTCCAAGTTTGTGTTTGTGTAAATTACGTTTGTCATTTTGACCTCCTTTTATTTATATATCACTCTTTCATGATGTATCACATTTCTATAAAAGTCAACGCTTTTGAGAAATCGTCAACACAAATATTTACAAAAGAGTGATATATTACAAAATAGTGCTATAATATTTATAGAGGTGAACAAATGACAGAAATATACAAAGTATCAGAGAAACAAAAAGAGCGTATTAGAAGGCTTGTTAAAGACTTTTTAAAAGAACAAAACACGTCTATATATAAACTTGCTAAAATGCTAAATGAAAAATATGGTCGTTCTGGTTCTGTTTCAAATCTTATGAATAAATTTGCACGTGCAACATTTAAAACAGCAGAACTAATGGACATAGCAGAGTTATTTGGTTATGAATTAAAATTTGTTCCTAAAAGCTCGATAGAGGGTCATGAAAATAATTCCAAATAAGGCTAACTAGGATACATATATTGTGTCCTGCTCACAATAAACTTATGCACCATAATGAATTTGAGTGTGCATAAATAAGAGAGCTATTATTTTAAATAATTAATTTTTTATTAAATAATTTTAGACATATCAATTCCTAGTTGTATAATAATGCTATGAGCGATATATACAACGAAATCTTGTCTGGTTTGACAACAACCTCATATCCTTTAAATGATATTTTACTTAAATTAAAAGTATTGGCACATAAGCTTAAAAATAAAGAGTTAGCCACATTTGTAAATTCTGAACTTAATGGATATAAAAACGAAGTTCCAGCCTATCGAATATATAAGGGTAGCTTGATGGGAACAATTGAAAATATGAAATGCAGAAGAGCTAATGTTACTCTTGCTACGCTTCATTTAAAAAAGCACGGTTTAGAAAAATTGACTTACTGTGCATTTCCAGAAAAAATTTCAGAGTTAATAGAACTTGCAAAACAAGAAGAAATTTATAAAACAATTCCTCCAGAATTATATCAAATTTTATCAGAGCCAATTGTGAATGGTTATGTTGTAACTAATGCATACGTACCTATAGGAAAGTCTTTTATCGTAGGAGTATTAAGTACAATAAGGTCAAAACTATTAGATTTAATGTTTGAAATGGAGGATAAATTTAATAGTGCAGAGTTGGAAAATTTGTTTAAAAATCCAACTAAGGAACAGCAAGACACAATAAATCCTGTCATTAATAAGTTCATTCAAAACAATTTTAATTCATATGATGGAAGTACTCAAAATACTAGAATTGAACTGGAAACTGATAAATAGTAGATAAAATAGATGCGATTTTTTCTTTTACTATTGGTAAAGTTGTATTTACTATCAAACCAGATGTAACTTTTTCAAAAATAGACAAACACCATTTTTGAACATTTCTTCCTACTGAATCCATTTTTGAAGTTTCTTTTTTATCTAGTTCTATTGCGGTTTTTAATTCGGAAATATCAGAACTTGGAATATTAACTTCTTTTAAGTGTTCTAAAAGTTTATCAATATCGTTATAATTTACTGTAATTGCATTATTTTGTGTACTGTTCCCAAAAGAATTAAAACTAAAATTTATACCCATATCATATACCTCATAAAAATAGTAACATAAATATTTTTTGAATTAATCATTATAATAAGCATAACCTTGACTTTGTGGCAAGAATGTGGCAAAATAGTGGCAAAAATAAGGAGCTAATATGGCAAAATTTGAACCCAAATACGAGATTACAAATTCAATCGCTAATAATCTTATTCAAATTGAAAGGGTTAAAGAGGGTATTAAAAGTTTACCAATAAATCCCAAACTCCTTACTTCCCTTAGAGAAACGGCTAAAATGACAACTATCCACTATTCTACTCAAATAGAAGGAAACAGGCTTTCTCAAGAAGAAGTATATAATGTTTTAAAAAATCCGAACAAAGTAATTTCTAATACAGGAAGAATTAGAGATGAAAAAGAAATCAAAGGATATTATATTGCCTTAGATTATATAGAAAAACTGATTAAAGACAAAGCAACTATTACTGAAAAGCACATAAAGCAAATTCATGCACTTGTTGAAGGCGGTGGGAGTAAAAAGGTCAAACCAACTGAATATCGAGAGTGGCAAAATGTAATAACGGATTCTTTGTCTGGAAATATTGTATATATGCCCCCAGAGGCTAAAGATGTACCAATGTTAATGAAAGAATTTGTAAATTGGATAAATGCAACAAAGGATATTCCTGTACCAATTAAAGCTGCAATTATCCACTATCAATTTGTTACAATTCACCCATATTTTGACGGGAATGGAAGAACTGCAAGGCTTTTAACTACATTAGCTCTACATAAAGGAGGGTACGACCTAAAAGGAATATATTCTCTGGAAGAATATTATGCAAAAGATTTACAAGGCTACTATGATGCCATAACTATTGGTAAATCGCACAACTACTACTTAGGACGTGCAGAATCAGATATTACAAAATGGATTGAATACTTTGTCAATGGTATGACTATTGCGTTTAATTCTGTTTATAAAAAAGCAGAAGAAAATAAGAATACAAAAGATGAAGTAAAAGTATTAAGAGAGCTCGACTCAAAGCAGCGACAAATTTTGAATTTATTTGAAACTCAAAAATATATAACAGCAAAGGATGTGGCAGAATTTTTTAAATTTGCTCCAAGAACTGCACGTTTATTAGTTTCAGAATGGGTAAATTCTGGCTTTCTTCATTATGATGGAGAAGGGCGTAAACGCAAATATTTTTTAAATGAAAAGTATGAAAATATCCTATAGGAATTGTATAATATCTATCATTAGATTAGTTAATCCACTTTATAATAGTTTCACCTTTATATCCTTTTACCCAAACAAACCAAGCATAAGCAATTGCACTTTGGTTGTAAGTTTTAAAATCTCCGTTCTTTGCACAATTTATACGAGAACTTGAAATATATATTGTCTTGGGTGGATACTTAGTAAAAAGTTGTTTGCGTTTTTGAGTTTCAAGAAATAAGACTTTTAAGAACATACATACTTTTCTGCCTGTATCAACCTTACGCAATGCCTGTTCAACAAATTCTTGAGCAAATTTATACGGAGGATTCGTAACTATATCACCATTATGATATGGTTCTGGATTTAATAAAAAATCTTCAACATCTCCATAACCTCTATTTATCAAATCACTTGCTTTTCCTAGTATTCCTGCGTTATTAAAAACTTTTGCTAAATGCCCTTCACCACATGCACATTCCCAAATATTGTTTAACTCGGGTTCAACCTCTAATAATAAATTTGCCGCAATGGAGTCAGTTGCATAATAATCCTCCGCCTGTCTTTCATGTCTTGAATGGTTACTTGCTCCAAGAATGGTAAATATATCTTCTTTCATTAAATATCCTCATAAATCTAGGAAAGAATTTAATCGGAAGAATTGATATTGACTTAATTTTTAAAAATTAGTAACATGTGAACAGTAATAATGCATTCTAAGGATTATTGCATAAATGAGTTAAAATTTTCATTATGTAATTATTATGTAATTGCAAAAAATAAATGTAAGAAAACATAAAAATCATTAAACGAATTAAACGAGCGGAAACATTTATAAATAGGGCATTTAAGTACGTTTAAGTGATATTATGAAAACTCAAACAATCTCGTTCGGGACGAAGGGGCCGCAGGTTCAAATCCTGTCATCCCGATTTTTTGTTTTTATCCTGATATTTAAGAATTGTATGATTGGCAGATTTATTTTGCTTTGCGAACCCTTTTGATTTTCAAAAATATCATAAGGGGAATTATAATTACACAAAGTAAAGCCAATAAAGCAAATACATCATAGAAAGATGCCAATCTTGATTGTTGCAAAAGTTCACGATATAACATGCCATTAGCTTTACGCATAGCCAAAACTTCCGGATAATGAATTAAAAATTTGCTTTTCAACATCAATAATTTATATCGGAACATCCAATTATGATGAGCCAAATCACCAACCAAATAATTTTGGTGAACTTGTGAAACTCTAGCTATAAATGTTGCAGACATTGCTGTTGAAATTGCTGTTACTACGTTTTTAAACAAAGCATGCAATGCTGCTGCATCAGCATTCTTTTTTGATGGCAAAGTTTGAAATGACAATGCAGTAATCGGTACAAATGCAGTCGGAACACCAATACAGAGTAAAATATTTGGTAAAATTACACTAGACATTGATGAGGTCAAATTCATACTTGTCATCATTAAAATTGAACCACCCATCATCAACAGCCCAATTATAGCAAGCAATCTTGCCTCAATATATTTTGAAATTTCACCTACAACAAGAAGTCCGATAAAACAAATAACTGCTCTTGGAAACATTGTTAAACCTGACATGGATGGACTATATCCCAACAAACTTTGAACAAACATCGGAACCAATAACAATGTAGAATAAAGCATTACATTGATAAATGAACTGATTAACGTTCCGAATAAAAAGTTTCTATCTTTAAAAACCCTAATATCAATAACAGGATTTTTGTATTCAAGTTCCCATACATAGAAAAATACAAAAGAAAAAATACAAATACCTGACAAATAACAAATCCAATCCGTATCAAACCAATTATACTGCTGCCCCTTATCCAAAACTATTTGCATACAAGCCATTGCAATAACAATAGAAATATATCCGACAATATCAAATTTTTTCTTTTTACAAGTCTTTTTATCAGGCAAATCCGATGGGACAAACAGTTTTACAAGTAAGGTTGATAATATACACAACGGAATATTTATTATAAAAACCCATTGCCAAGAAAAATTATCCGTCAAATAACCGCCCATAAAAGGCCCTGCTAATGGTGAAAACATCGCAGCTACACCAAACAAGCTCATTGCAACTCCACGTTGCTCTTTAGGGAAAACATCAAGCAAAACTGCCTGACATAACGGTAAAATACAACCGCTCCCAATACCTTGAACAACTCTAGCACCAATCAGTGCTTGCAAATTCGGAGCCAAAATACAAAGTAAACAACCAAAACAAAATAACCAAATGCTATAAATCATCAAAAGTTTTTTACCGATTGCCTGCACCAAATACCCTGTTACCGGCAACATAATACCACCTGAAATAATATAACAAGTGATTACAGTATTTGCCTCATATTGGGTTGCACCATAAAACCCTGCAATATTTGGTTGACAAACGTTTGTAGCTGAAGATGCCGCAAGAGCCAAAAATGATGGCAAAAGCACAGCCATAGCAACTATATAGGGGTTAATAGGTTTTTGTATTTCGGTATTTGCTGTCATAAATTATATTAAAATTAAAATTTCTTCTTACAATTCCAATATAAGCCCCTCAAAATATCAATGCAATAATATAAAAATTTTAATTAAAAGTTGTTAATATAAAGAGTTTTAAATATAATATTTTTATGAAAAGAATACTGGCATCATTACTATTATGTATAGTTATTCAACCTTTTAGCTTTGGGATAGATGATATAAAGAAAGTCTATCTGCAAGGCGCTATTGATGCTGCCGTAGAAAATAATCTCGATTTACAAGCTACAAAACTAGATATTGATATTGCAAAAAACAACATAAAAGAAGCGAATCGATTACAAAACCCATCTTTTGATGCATTTTATTACGCAGGTGCAGCCGGCTGGACTGAACCCAGACAACTTGGGATAAGTCAAACAGTTGAAATTGCTAAGCGAAACGCAAGAAAAAATCTTGCCAAAGCTAACTATAAACTTGCTCAAAAGAATGTTAATTACACAATTTTTGACCTTAAAATGGATGTTCGAGAGGCTTATATAAACCTCATTGCAACAAAATCAATCCTTGAAACCCTTGAACAACAGCAGAGTTTGCAAGAAGAATTATTAAAAATCGTCAAAAACAGAGTTCACATGAAAAAAGTACCCGAAGTGGATGAACTCCAAGCTGAAATCGCGCTAAACCATATTATTACTCAAGTAAATACAGCAAAAGTCAACGTAAAAAATGCACTCTATGATTTCAACAAGGTAATCAATGACCCACACAACGTGACTTATGACAGTATGGACCAAATTTTTTCAGAAGAAAATAATTTTACCGAAATGCAAACGCCGCTACCTACAGAAAAATTTCCTCAGCTTTCTGAAATTATGCAAAAAGCACTCGAAAACCGTTATGACATACAAATAGCAAAGCAAGAAATTGATGTTGCAGAAAAGAATTTAACAGTCGTTGCTCGACAAAAAATTCCGGATATTGCAATCAATGGTGGTTATGCATACCAACAGGCTACCCATACAGATGACGGAAGATTTAACAGTGGAGCTTATTTGGGAGCAAGCATCGTAAATATTCCGTTATTTTATAATTATTCACCTGAAATAAAAAATGCAACATTAAAACTTCAACAAGCGGAATTAAAATACAATTCTGTTAAAAATAAAGCAGAAAAAGATGTTGCTGCAGCCTATGACAAATTTTTAACTGCAGCAGAAAATTTAAATCATTATGAAACAAAAATCGTAACAGGCTCCGAAAAACTCATAGATATATCAAAACACGCATACGAAACAGGAAAATCCGATTTGACATCACTAATTGTTATGAAACAATCATATAAATCCATAATTGTGGGCTATACTTACGCCTTGACGGAGTATTATAACAGTTGGACAAACTTTTTACGTGAAGTTAATGACGAAAACTTCAAACTTGAAAGTGTGAATTTGTAGAGTTTTCTGTTTTACGACATTGCTGTTGGGCATAGCAACGCAGACCTACATAAAGTGAACAATTAACGCATTGTCACCCTGAAATTATTTCAGATAAATTTACAAATTTCACACGATACTAATATAAACAACCTACTTCAATCTGCCATTCAATTCCTTTTTCCAAGTGTACAAAAAGTAAATGGACAAAACAAAATAAATCGCCCACATCAAAATCGTAGCAAAACAATTTGAGCCAAGAGCATACGCTTTTATCCACATTACAACAGACAATCCGTTCACGACAAACCAAACATACCACTGTTCTATACAACGTTTAACTGTCAAAATCATTCCGATAACCGAGAATACTGTAGTTATAGAATCTATAATCGGGCTCTGATCGTGTATTTTATATAAAATCAAATAAGCAACAAAAGTCAACAAAACAGACAATACCAAATAAACAACCCCATCACGTTTTGAAAGTTCTGTCTTTTCAATTTCCTGACTATCTTTTTTCAAATGCTGTTTCCATTTAAAAATTCCAGTAACCTGCATTGGCAAGTAAAACAACATATATAAACACAAATTTCCAAACAAATGATTTTTTAATGAAATATAAGAATAACACAGAGTTCCACAAAGCCCAAAAAAGTAACAAGAAATTTTTCCCTTACCTGCAAAAATAGAATAACTTACACCACAAACCGCAGAAATAAGAGCGACTTTGCTATCATTCATTATAAAAGACAGAATAATTATCGCCAAAATTCCAAGCGGAAAAACCACTCGTTCAACTTTGCCCCAACCTTTTAACTCTCGACGAATAAACTTTAACACTGACATGTTTTTATTTTAGCTTAAAAAACTGATTTATTGAAATATTTTAAGATTTTTGAAAAACATTTTACTTTTTCTCGTGTGTGCGGTCTACTTATAATAGGAAGCAAAAATGGCGATTCAAAAAATAAACCCAAACAGTTTTTCTACAAAACTTTTAAAAAATAAAAGAGTATTATCAACATTAGAAAAGATTTCTGACCATGGAACATCATTTTCCAACGGAACATCTCTTGTAATGTCCCTTGCTGTTCGTCCAATCTCAATTTTTGCAACACCTAATACTGAAAAAGAAAATAAACAATATGCCGCAGCAAATTCAATTTGCTCAGGAATAATAAAATTTGGAATAGTTGAAGCTGTAGCACTTCCAATTGAATCAGCGATTAAGCGTATCGACAAAAATCCGCAAAATTTTCTAAACGGTAAAACTCTTCAAAATTTAAAAGAACCTGAAAAAGTTTTTGCAGAAGCTAAAAGTTACAAATTAATAACTCAAGTTTTGAAACTTGGAACAGGGTTTTTGACAGCAATTCCAAAATCTATGCTTACAATCGCACTAATCCCAATTATTATGGATAACTTGTTCATAAAAAAACAGAAATCAAAACCTAAAAATCAAGATAATAAAACCCCACAACAAAATCAAAAACCAAACTTTACTGGGAACTATATCACTAAAAGTTTGAGCAAAATTATTGATAACTCAAAAGTTCAAAATTTAGCAATAAAATACCGCAATAAAGATAAAGATATTGCAAAACACATGACTGCGGGTACTGACATTTTATTAACAGCATCTTCAGCATATAGGATAAATCAAAGTTCCGGCATAAAAGATAATCGCAAAAAGGCACTGATTTATAACAATATAATATCAACAGCAATAACCCTTGTTGGAGGCTATGCAATAGATAGCGCAATCAAGAAACGTACAGAGAATTTTATTGAAAAATTCAAAATAATAAATGCAGGAGACCCAAAAATTACGAAATACGTAGAAGGTATAAATATTTTGAGACCGGCAATAATTTTTGCAGCAATTTATTATGGAATACTACCTATGTTTTCTACATTTATGGGCGAAAAAATCGATAAATATATTGAAAAACATTCTACAGAAAAAAGCTTAAACAAGTAAAATAAACTTTGAATTTTTATTTTATGGAAATATAATATAGACATGAAAAAGATTATAATTTATATATTTATAATTTATTTTGCCATAGGTTTTTTATATCAGACAAAAGCTGAAGAAACTAATCCTCAAAAAATAATTCAACAAGAAACACAAAATGAAGAAAGCGTACCCATGCCGGAAGAAAATGATTCTATCGTTTCTGATGACGATGATGTTGTTGATGAATTGGGCTCTGATGATGAGAATGATGACACAGATTATTCTGATTTTTTATATAACGATTCGGAAGATGATTCCAATGCCATTTATTTGGATGATACAAAAAATACCTCTCAAAAACCAACAATAAAAAAGATAGATAAAATAAAAGACTTGAGTATTGATTCTAATTCAAAAACAACTTCTGGTAACCGAAATTATTTATTTGATAATTTGAATTTATACAATACCAAAACTACAAGTTTTGGTACAGAAAAGACTAAAGGTAACTTTTCATTTGGTTCAACTTACGATAACTCAATTACTCCAAACCAACTAACACAAACCAGAACTTTGTTTACTAAATATCAAAAGGACAACTTTTCAATCAAAAGTTCTTATAAAAACAACACACTCGGAGGATTTGACCAACAATTCAAAGGTTCATTTTCTTTTTCTCCGGAATATAAAATAAATAACCATTTATCTGTACAAAATGTATATACAGTAAATGTTATGGACAAAAGTAGCAAAAATGAAGTAGTATTCAGCCTCAAACCGTTTAACGATGACAGAATGAATCTCAATGTCGGAGCAAGCCAAATAAATTACCAAGATACTACACCCTCTCGCTCTCAGCTAAATTTTTCAACCCAAATTAAATTCTGATACCGACTGTTTAAATGATGAAAAAATATAAACATAAGACTAAAATAAAATTATTGAAGGTTTATAAAAGGAATTTATTATGCTACAAAAACAAAATAGCCCATGGATATTGATACCGTTCATTCTTTTAATAATTGTACTTCTTTTATATCAAAATAAACAAACTATTACCTGCAAGCCAAATATTGGATGCACTTATGAAGAATCTTCAATTGTAAATGGCGTAATGGATTCTAAATCTTTTAAACAAGCCGATATTGCAACTTACAGAATTGAAAGACATCATTTTTATGGAGCAGCATCGCATAGACATTTCACATACTATACTCCAACTTTAATAATGAAAGATAATTCTCAAATAGAGTTTTCTGAATTTGAGTTTAAATTCTATAAAAATGCTGAGATTTTCGTTAATCAAATTATACAAAATAAAAAGGTCAAAAAATCTACTCCAAACATAATTATAAAAACTATAATTAACCTTCTTAAAAATTAATGTTTTTTCTTTTTTATCTTTTGTTGCACTTCTTTTTCATCACATCCCAAAACTTCATTCAAATGTTTGATAAGTTCATCTGAGTGATAGTGTACAGCATGGTCTGATTTGTGGTGAATATCTACGATATGATAGTGCATTGCCATTTCAACCTGAATCAATGAAACATTATAGTCATACATTGTTTCAATATATTTGGTTAAAGCATTGTTGTAGTCTTTTCTTGCATCTTGTAAAGCAACATAGTTAAGTTGATTTGATTTGTATTGTTCTTCTACCAAATGCAAATTTTCAAGTGATTGTTCCACCTCCATTTTTGCTGTCGGAATTTGATTTTGGTACTTATCCACATTATTTAAAGCTTTTTTCACTTCAAAATATAAATCTTTCTTAAATAATTCAATCTCGTTATCTGCAATACTTAATTGTGCATCTGCACCTTTAATACTGTGTTTCAACTCCATCAAATTAACAGATGAGGATAAATTTACCCCAACTTTGAAACTATTATTTGCTGTTTGATTTGAATTGTTAAATCCATAACCTGCATTAGCCGTCAAATCAGGTAAATATGTTCTTTTGATATAAAGTAAATTTTGCTCCATTGCCTGTTTTGTTGCAACCAAGACACTCAAATCCGGACTGTTGTCATAAGCAATTTCGACAGCTTTATCTAGAGGAAACGTGAATGTCATTGGAATAAAAGCCTCTGAACGATTGGACTTTTCATTATATGCATAATCATTCCCATAAGAAAAAGTATGAGTATCTTTGATTGTATAGTCAGGCTGTGAATCAAGATACATTGAATTATTTAAATCAATTTTCGCATTTTTATATTCGTTTTGAGCTTCCAATAATTTTATCTCTGATTCACTCAAATTCAATTCCGCAGTTTTGATATCTGGACGACGTTTTGTTTGAGCCAATTTTAGAAAATTTTCATTAATTTCGACATTATTTTGCGCAACCAATTGAAGAGCTTTTGCTCTTAACAGTGCATAATATCTTAACTTAACATCAAAGAGAGTATTGCATAAACTATCCATAAATTCATACTCTGCACCGATTTTGTAGAACTCCTCCATCTTAATATAGGCAGTTGTTTTACCAAAATTCCAAACTAACTTATTTACAGAAACACCAACACTCGGTAATTCACGATAATGGCTGTTGTAATAAGTGTTATCCGAATTATTTTCGTTGTAAAACCCAGCACCAATATTTATGACAGGGAAATATTGAGACTTTGCGATGCCTAAATTACTTTTGGCAATATCAAGATTATATTTTTGTCGTTTAATTTTCGGACTATTTTTAAATGCTGTGGAAACACAATCAAGAATTGTCAAAACCGAACCATCGTGAATATCAACCGGCTTGAACAAATCATCATCTTCTATTGCAAATACTTTTATACATCCGACTTGTAGAGTCAATAAAACAAAAACCCAACAAGCAAACTTTCTAATGCCCATATATTAATTATACAACACTTGTCAAGAGGGAAAGACAAAACAAAAGCCGATAAGGGGAATCGAACCCCTGACCTACTGATTACGAATCAGTTGCTCTACCATCTGAGCTATATCGGCAATGTTTTTATTTTTATGAGTTTTTGAGTTATTTTTGATAAGTTTTCGAGGTTATTACAACACTTTGAAAATTACACTTGATATGAACCTATCAAAGTCAATATTATAAAGATTTTAATAGCTAAAATTACAGAAACTACAGCCAATATCAGCCACAATTTTACCCAATTTCTTTGAGTTTCATTAAACTGTTCTATGCTATCCCAATTTTTAGACTGCCATGCCCACTTATTACCAACAACACCAAACCATACAGAAATTCCTATAGGTCCGATAACAGGAATCAAACAAGCTACAAAATACAACAATGTAATATATTTTTTGTGCATAATTCCCCAAATCCAGTTGAACAAAAATGCACCCCAGTTAAAATGTTTCAATTCTTGAGGCAATTCGTTTTCTTCAGAAATAACCCATTCGCCACAGAATTTACATTTTTTAGCATCTTCATTTATTTCGCCACCGCAAAATTGACAGATTTTCACTTGGTTTTCGCTCATAATTTCTCTTTCATATTAAATAATAACTGACATAATGATATAACTTTGAGGATTTTCTGTCAATGAAAAAATAAAAAATTATTTGCGTTTCCAAGTTTTATCAGGAATTTTCCAATCATTTGTAATAATTTTACTCAAGCACCAATAACCATTCCCATTATAACAATTGTTTTCTATCTGTTCTTTTGTTTTATCATACCCTGCAGGAACCAAACCTCGTTCGGTCCAAACAACAGCTTGAATATCTTTACCTACACGATTGGGTTTCTTGGCTCCATTCGCATCAAAATATATAACCAAACAGGTATCATTTGTATCAATACCAAAATAACGACATCCGCCCGGTGCATGTCCATCCATATCAAACCAAGCACCTTTTGCAGTTGTAAAAGTTAAAATATTTACTCCCCAACCAATGTTATTGGTATTATCCCAAATATTACGATTTCCTTCAAAGTCTAAAGCTTCACCATATTTATGCCAACAACCGGGTTTATTTACACAGGCAGATTCGACCTTCATGTGTTTTGCAATAAACGAATCATACCACTCCTTCATTGCACTATCACTGCCATCTTGAAATACCTCATAAGACAAACCTTCATCATCCATAAACTTCATAGTTTGCTGAATTGATGCATAAGTCACCTTCAACTGACCTTCTAAGACCTTTTTTGAATAATTAGACAATAATGTCGGAATCGTTATCGCAGCAACAACACCTATAATCCCAAGAGTTATCAAAACTTCTGCCAAAGTAAAAGCCATACGCTTAAAAATAATATTCATAGGTATTCCTTCTCTGATTTTATGTACGATTGTTGATAATTTACATACTATCATGTATAAAAATTATTTGTCAAATCTTATAAAATTACTGTATGGATTTGAAAGACTTAAATAAAAATATTGCAGATAATTTGCGACAAATAAGAGCAAAGAACAGAATTTCTCAAGACGAGTTGGCTGAACTTTGCGGAATTAGCCAACAATACATCTGCAAAATTGAAAACGAAAAAGTAAATCCTAGCATATATATACTATTTAAAATTGCAGACTCTCTAAAAATAACTGTTAATGACCTGATTTACTAAATCATTACAAGCCTAAAAAATATTTATTCAAATTTGCAGTCTGACTCATGGCAGAAAACATTGAATCTTGTGAAGATTTTATAGATGAATAGTCAGATTCCAATTGAGATAACTCAGCTTTGAGCGAATTTTTATTTTTATCTCCGCCACCATCAGGAATTTTGTTTATTTTTGAAGCTATTTTACTAAAAATATCAGATAAAGAATCTGATGCTGAAACATCAACACCAACCTGATTAGCCAAAACTTTTGCTCTTGAAATAACTTCGGACTCACCTGTGCAAATTTTTTGCGCGCTTGTGGGGTTTCCAGCCTTATGCACTTGTTGTAATTTTGCCTCAAGTTTTTCTACCAAAGCTTTGGCTTGAGTTTCTGAAGATACAGTGGAAGGTTCAACTCCGAGTGCTCTGAGTTTGCGCTTGATTTCTTCGCTCAACTGACCGCCAATACAAATTCCATAAGAGACATTTGAAGCTGTTAAACTATTTATATCCATCAAAAAACCTTTCTACATAAGTTTTTAATTACGAATCCCATCAAGTCAACATTTATATTTACGGAACAATTTACAAATATCTTCAAAATTTTTCGATAATTTTTACATTCTGTTATGTTTTTTGTAGAATAAGCATGTGATACTTTTAAGAAGGAGAACGCACATGAAAAAATCAATCAAAGACCTTGGCGATATCAAGGGAAAAAGAGCGTTAGTCAGAGTTGACGTAAACGTTCCACTAGACGAAAACAAAAATGTTACTGATGACACAAGAATCCAAGCAATTTTACCTACCGTAAAATTCTTAAAAGATAAAGGTGCTAAAATCATCTTGATGGCTCACTTAGGCAGACCAAAAGGTGAATGGAACCTTGAATTTTCACTAGAACCTGTTGCTAAGTATTTGGCTAAAGTTTTAGGCGAAGATGTATTATTTGTAAAATCACCTGTTGGTGAAGGCGCAGATAAAGAATTGGCTGAATTAAAAGAAGGTCAAGTTGCACTTTTGGAAAACATCAGATTCTACAAAGCTGAAGAAGCTAAAGATGATGATATGACTTTTGCTGAAGAACTTGCTAAACTTGGCGATTTCTACGTAAACGACGCATTTGGTGCTGCTCACAGAAAACACACATCAACTGCTAAAGTTGCTCATATTCTTAAACCGGCTGTTGCAGGTTTATTGATGGAAAAAGAAATCAGATGCTTGTCTCAAGCTCTTGACAACCCAACTCACCCATTCACAGCTGTAGTTGGTGGCGCTAAAGTTTCTTCAAAAATCGGTGTTCTTGAAAACTTAATCGACAAAGTTGATAACCTAATCATCGGTGGTGGTATGGCTTATACTTTCGTTAAAGCTAACGGTGGTAAAATTGGTAACTCAATTTGCGAAGATGACCAAATTGATGTTGCAAAAGCTATCGAAAAGAAAGCTGCTGATAAAGGTGTTAAACTTGTTATGGCTACAGATGTTTTGGCTGCTGACGATTTTTCAGGCAATGGCACAAACAAATTTGTTGCTATCAACGAAATTCCTGACGGATTTGAAGGCGTTGATGCAGGTCCTGATTCAAGAAAAGCTTTTGCTGAAGTTATCAAAGCTTCAAAAACAATTTTGATGAACGGTCCAGTTGGGGCTTTTGAAAATCCTAAATTCGCTGAAGGTACAAAAGCTGTATTAGAAGCTATCGTAGAAGCTACTAAAAACGGTGCTGTATCAGTTATCGGTGGTGGGGATTCAGTTTCTGCTGCTAAAAAATTCTGCAAAGCTGAAGACTTTACTCACGTTTCAACAGGTGGCGGTGCTTCACTAGAATTCATCGAAGGTAAAGTATTACCAGGTGTTGCAGCTCTTGATGAAGCATAATTGAAAGAATATTCAATAATTTGAAGGCGGCAATGGTTAAAACCATTGCCGCCTTTTTAAAACCTTTACAACATCTCTAAAATCTACATCAATTAATCATTTGCACTGGTCAAAAAGTTTACCAAACCTTGTAAACCAAGTTTATAACTATCAATTTTAAACCCTGTAATTTGTCCAACGCAAACATCTGCAAACATTGAATTATGTCTGAATTCTTCTCTTTTATAAATATTTGAAATATGAACTTCAACTGTTGGAATTTTAACTGATGTCAAGGCATCTCGTATTGCTACACTTGTATGAGTATAAGCGCCTGCATTTAAGACAATTCCATCAAAATTACCAAGTGCATATTGAATTTTTTCAATAATTTCACCTTCAAAGTTACTTTGAAAAATCTCGATATTTATGCCCAATTCAAACGAATACTCATGGAGCTCCATTTCCAAATCTTTGTATGACTTTGAGCCGTATTGTTCAGGCTCTCTAACCCCCAACATGTTGATGTTTGGACCATTAATGATTAATATGTTTAAATTTCTATCCATAGAGTTATTATAATACAAAAACCTAAATTTGTAAATTTTTGTTAAATTTTACAAAGTGAATGTAACCAATTTGACATGCTTATTTTATCATGCATGTACAAACTATCCCAAAATCTCCTCCCAAGATTATTGTTCAAGTCGCAGTAGTTGTGACTTTTTTTTTGCAAAAAATTTCCTACTATTTTCAATAATGTGGGATAAATATTTAATTGTCATGCATTGACATTTTTGAAGATACTTCAGCAATAATTCTTGCAATATCAGCACCACCGATAGAGACTTCTAATATCAAAGGGGCATAAATAAGAACTGTTTCTCGGTAGTTCATAGTATCACAATCTATGATATTAAACTCAATAAAATCTTCACCTGCATATATCAGTTTGCCGTACTCTCCACCTGTAGCCCATCTGATAAATACATATTGATTCTCATATTCTTTTAATTTCTCTACTAACTTCATATTTAACCCTAATACCTCTTAACAATATAATTTTAGTGATTTTTTAACGGATGTCAAATCAAAGACCTTATTAAAAGCAAATACAACAATTTTTAAAAATTATTATACAATAAAGGTCTTAACAGAACCGTCTTGGTGATACAAGCCACCGCCACAAACAGTTTCAACAACTTTCAATACAACCTCACGAGGAGCATCTGTTTGATTCAACATAAATTCTTGCCCTGTGTGTTTTATTTTGAATATACATTTTCTATTTTGGTCAGGCGGAATATACAATGATGCAATCTCCTTATCCAAAAGGCGCACCATTTCTTCGTCTCTGTCCTGTGCATCTTTAATAATTTCGTTATAATTTCCACGAATTGCCATAATTCTGTTTGAAAAAATATGTCTGCCATCATCTCTAAACAGCGCTTGCGGTTGAAAATTACATCTTGTTGTAAAACTCATTTTATGCCACAAAATATTAACTACTGCAATTGATTTTAGAGCATCGGATTCTACATAAATATTTTGAGTAGTAACACCACGAGACGAAAAAGATTGTTTCAAATTGTCAGCAACAAGCTCAAGACAATCAATCATTCTTGAAAAAATATCATTTGTATTGACAGTTGAATGTTGATAATCCAAGAATTGTTTATACATGTGAGAAGATACTAATTCAACTCTCTCTTGAATAACAATATCTTTCTTTGTCGCGGTTTCAGAGTTATCAAAACTTTCAAAATTATTTAGCAATTTCGTATCCTTTTTATACCCTATTTTTAAAATAAACATGTTTTCTTGTAAAGATTATATATTTTTTCGTTACAAAACTGAATACTTAAATTGGGTTATAAATAGTTTTTAAAATTTGAAAATTTTAAATAGTAAAATGATTTTTCATACAATAATCGGAAAGCGCACTTTTTTTATTATCTAGATTTTCTCGCAAATATGTATTATGAGTTATTTTTACAACAATCTCATTTGCTTTGTCATACATTTTTGATGCACCTTTCAAATACTCGATTTGATTAGGGGATTGAATTGTGCCAATATCATTATAATACTTGCCATAAAGCAAATAAATTCGAGACATCATATCATTCATACTATATTTTTTGGCAAGCACAAGCCCAGATTCTAAACACATTTTAGCAGTTTCGTAATCAGATGTTTCCATATAAGCTTTTGCCAACAAAATTTTCAATGCTACTATGAAAAAAGTATTATTTATCCTTGGATTTTGCGCAATTTCAAGTGTTTGATTTGCAATATCAATTGCGTTTTTAACGGATTCAGTAACCATTATAGCTTCTGCTATCAAATACCAAGCTAACAATGCGCCCATTGCCACCTTTTTATTCGCAAAATATGTAACCTGTTCATTATAAATTTCAACAGCATGTTTTGCCTGTTTTGATTCATAGAACAACTTGCCCAACAATGTTTTAAATACATTTTTCAAAAATTCATTACCGGTATCACCTGCCATCATCGCAGCATCAAATAGTTCTTCTTTCAATCCGTCAAAATCTTTTAGCAAAAATTTATTTACCAAACTTATCAACGCATAACAATTAAATATATCGGCAGATTCGTCGGTCAAATCATTGAAGTCGATATCTTTTGAGCCAATCATATTTGTAATATCTGATAAAATTTCCTGAGAAGTTTGGAAATTTCCTTTCATCGTATTTGCATAAGCCAAAACGAATTTAGCTTTACACATCAAATTAGAATCATTGATTTTATGCTTATCAATAATTTCAAAGAGCAAAGTCAAAACTTCAAACGAGCGGTCATTCCCTTGCATAGCAAGAGCCGTTGCCAGCGAAAGATATACTCGTAACCATGTATCATACAAAAACCCCATAGGTAAAACTGTATTTTGTTTTTTGTTAGATAGATTTGCGTTAATAATCGGCAATATATCATTGTCAATCAGATTTACAACCTCTCCACAATTACCAATATTTAGTAAAGATGTTAATTTTGAAGACTTAATCATTGCAGCTTCAAGCTCTTGAGTCGGAGAAAGTTTTTTCAAAACATTATCAGCACACTCAACATCTCCAAAATAATTACCGACTTTCTTGCAACACAAAGCCAAATATCCCAAAAGGTCAATCTCTTTTGCCTCGTCATTTTGAGCCTTTGCATTAGAAATTGCATCTGGTAAAAATTCTATAGCCTCTTCAGGATCATATTCTGCCAACAATTTGCCTAGACGTTCACTAATATTATAACGAATATTCAAAGTTTCATTTTCATTAAATTCATTCAAAAGAGCCAAACATTGTTTTTGAGCTATTACATATAAATTTACATCCCCAACATAAGCTGCAAGCCTCGTTGTCTTTGTCCAAATATCAAATGCCATGCGATTTTCTTTTAAATTATGCGCAATCATTGCCATTGTAGCATTTGTATTTAGAGTAAAAATACTAATAGCCTTACCAACCTTAACATTTAAGTCTTCAAAAGAAGAGTCTTTTTGAATATTTTTCAAAATAGTCTCCCATAAAAGAAGGTTGTTAAACTCATAAAAAACTTCATTATATGGTCTTACAAAATTAGATTTTACCAAATACGACATAACATCATTAAATTCTTGATTTTTATATCCAAAAATTTGTTTTAATAATGCAAGATTCAGTTTATCTCCTAAAATTGCTGCACCACATAACATTTTATGAGCATCAGGATTCGATTTTTTCAAAGTTTCTAAACGTTCTTTAATCAATTCAGAAAAAGAATTTGGCATCAAAAATGCTTTATCCGCAATCTGACAATCAAAACAATAGCTTATGGCTTGTTCAACAAAAGCAGGATTGCCATTACATTTTTCAAAAATAACATCTTTTTCTCTTTGAGAGACATAAGTTCCTGACTCACCGGTCAAACGCAAGTTCTGTTCAATTTTTTCAGAATCAACAGGAGCTAAATGTATGTCCTTATATGCTTTAAGGGATTTATTTTCAATTCCGAAAAAGCTGCTCACAGGCTTATGTTCATTATAAATCGCAACGAATTTTAAGTTTTTCCAATTATAATCGCGTCTGATAAAATTAGTCAAAAATTCAATAGAAAAACCATCAATAAAATCAAAATTATCGACAACAAAAATAAATCTTCCTGTTTTACAAAAGGCGTCAAAAATCTTATTTAAAATTTCTGTTGTGCGTTTTTTATTGATAATTATATCTTCATAATTACCATCAATCGAATTATATAAAAAATTTAAGAAATCAGAGACTTCAGAATTGGTCAAAAACCTAAATTCATTGCTGAAAAACTGAACACCATCTTTTCTCAAATCGTCACTATTCAAATAATAATTAGGTAATTTGAAAAGATTCAGCAACATATCCTGAATAACTCCACCAGGAGTCAATTGCGTAAGTTGAGTGCATTTACCGATACACCATTCAAATTTTTGATCTTCAAGTTTTTTTATAACTGATTTTAGTAAAGAGGTTTTACCAATTCCTTTTTCACCTGTTATAGAAAAAACTTTTTCATCTTTTGAAAGTAAACCTTCCGACAACAACTCTAATGCCTGTTCTTGAGTGGATAATGTCGGAGAAAATTCAAGTTTTGAAGAAACTTTTTTAGATTCTTCAACAATTTTGGGTTCAGAATTTACCCCAAAAGGTGAACCACATTTTCTACATTTTGTCGCCATAGGGAAATTCACACTGTGACAATGACTGCAAACCTTTAGCAACTCTTGTCCACAATTTTTACATAACAAAGTCCCCATAGGATTGACCGTATTGCAATGAGAACAGATTAAACCTGTGCGAGTTTTGCAATACGGGCATCTTAAAGAATTATCAGAAATATTTTTTTTACAAACAGGACATTTCATATCTACTCAATAATATCTCTGACTTTATCCATCAATTTGTATAATCTTTTCGAAATTTCAGATTGAGATAAGCCAAGTTCTTCAGAAATTTCTTTCTGAGTCATGCCTTTGTCATAGCGCAAAGTATAAATGTGTAAATAGTTTTTGTCAGGTTCTTCTTTATCAATATTTCTAATAGTATCAGCAACGAATTGCAATATTTCTTTTTGAATAACTATTTCTTCAGGATTTTCAGGAACTTTCACATTTGAATAGTTAATAACAACAGTTGAATAATCCACAGGAGTTTCATCAATAGCAACTTCTCTTGTAGACATGTAACCGGAACGAGTTCTTCTCAAGCGTCCAGAATCTTTTAAAACATTGATAATAGAAGTAGTAACAATACGTTTTAAATATGCTTCCAAAGTAGATTCAGTATCTATGGCATTAAGAATCGCAACAGAGCGTTTGCAAGTTTCATTAAAGAAATCCTCATACAAATCCTCATTATTTGGGTATTTGCGATCATTTTTTATTATTCTGCTAATTAAATCTATCTTATCTTGTGTTAATTCCACAACCTAACTTCCTCTACTTCTTTTCTCAGTATATCATATTTAGAAATAAATTTTAAGTATCGCCGTTGTACTTTCGTCATTATTCAAGCTATGAGGAGCTTTGAGGGTTTTCAACGTTTGGTTTACAGTTTGTAACACAATTTTATCAATTTGGCTTGAACCACTTGATATAATGATTTGAGAATTTTTATAAGTACCATCTTTATCAAATGTTACACTCAATCTAACCTCATTTGAATATGCATAATCAGTAGCCAACAACAAATCGCTTGATAATGATAATTTCAAACTCTTTCCAACTGCTTGGAAGTATTGTTTAAACGCACCATTATAAGATATATAATCAGGCACTTCCCATGTCAATTTTCGTACTTCGATAAATGTATTAACAGGCATTTGCTTTGGCTTAGCTGATGTAGCAGGCTGAGCTGCAACTTTAGACGGAGTAGTTGTTTTAGCTGAAACAGGAGCTTTCGCGGTTGATGCTAATGCATCAGTATTGTTATCCATATTAACAACATTATCAGGATTTACATTCAATGTATTGCTTTCAGCAACACCATTATCTGGACTTGTTGGAGCATTATCATCAGTGATAGGTTGTGGAGCTTCTTCGGTTGGAGTTTTAAACATCTTAGCTACACCAAAACCAATTGCACCAATCAATGCAAATGCAATCAATGTTCCAACAATACCTAAACCGATACCAAGACCAGCTTTACCTTTAGCATTAGCCGCAGAGCCTAATCTTCCAGGATTTTGCAATAATGCGCCACCAGGGACTTTTGACTCTTCGTTATATAATTCACCCAAAGACTCCGGACCATCCATAGTCGGCATTTCAGGATTGTTGATATCAATAGGAATTTCTCCTACTCTAAAGGATTTATCACTGATAACCATAGAGTTTTCCATAACAGTAAAAGGTTTGTGTTCCTCTACAGTAGGCTCTGTAATCATATTCATATCATCTTCACTCAATTCAGAATCACCTGACTGAGGTTCTTCTATTTGAGCATCTTCCAAATTATCATAATTAGTATCATCCATCCAATCTTGAGAGTCTTTTTGAAGCTCTTGATTAGTTTCTTCTGATACTTCTTGAGTTTCAACAGAATCTAAATCACCAAAATTAAGTTCTTCATCTGATTTTATTGATTGTTCTTTATTTTCTGCCGGAACTTCTGTTTCTTCTGACAAAAAGTCTACATCATCAAGATTCAACCCTTCACCAGTAGCACCTTCTTCATTTTGTTCAGATTCAGTTTCATCGTCCGTCAATAATTCCAAATCTTCTAATGTCAATTCCTCAGAATTCTTTTCTTCATTTTGAGGTGACAAATCTGCAGATACAGCATTTTCTTCTTTTTCTTCTTCAATTTGAGGAGTTTCAATATTTGCATTTTCTACAGAAACTGAATCATGACTCTCTGATGATTCTTCAACCAAAGAATCTGTTATTTCAGGGACATCTTCATCCAATGTAATATCGTCATCTAAACCAAGAGAATCATCCAATTTCAACAAATCTTCTTGTGGAAGTTCTTCTTCATCCTGAGGTTTGGAATCTTCACTTGTAGCTTTGTCTTCAACTGTTTTATTTTCTTCTGAATTAAAAATATCATCATTTAAGTTAGATAAATTTTCTTGTGGTAAATCCAAATCCATATCCATGCCCAAATCTAACGAATCATTATCATCTAATGAAATTTCGTTCAAATTCATTTTCATGCCCATATCAACAAGATGCTCATCACCATTTTTGACATCTTCCCCAAGACTCAAATCTTGAGCAAAACCATCAATTGAAGATGTACCATCTTCGTTGATTGTAAATGAAGATAAGTTTGGCAAATCCATTCCTTTAAATTCTTCTTCATGAGAAATTTCTGCAGGAGTTTCAACGGTTTTGGCAGAAGAATCCATATTTTGTAAGTTAGATAACTCTACAATTTCATCTGAATTTTCGTGAAATTCTTCTGTTTGAACTGATTCCATTTTTGAGATATCAACAGTTTCTTGTTCAAATTTTTCTTCTGATTTTTGTTCTACTGTATGCAAATTAGAAAGATCCGTAGGGGTTTCAAATTGCCCTGATGCCTCTGCTTCCATATTTGCCTCAATTTTTGCAGTAGATAAATCACCCATAGCAGCAATATGCTCAGGAATTTCTGCAGTATCAGGTGCAATATCTGTTTTTGCATAATCAATTCTATCTAAGTTCTTTTGTTGCTTTTCCAAATTTTGAGCAACAACATTATTAACCATTTCACCTGCAACAGCCGCAAGTTTTATTGCCTCAGTAGAGGCTGCTGCGCCTGCTGTAGTCGTTGCTGCTCCAGTTTCTGCGGCAATCGCTCCTGCAGCGGCAGCACCTGCCACAGCTTTTTCAATTCCACTTTGTACAGCATCACTTACAACTTGTGTCAAATCTTTTGTTATATCTTTTTTAGGTTCTTCTTTTTTATCTTCTGTCGGCGTTTTATCAATTGCTGCAATTGTTTCATCTAACAATGCATCAACAGAAAGACTATCCATATTCGCTACAGGTTTTGGCGGTTCAACAACAAAATCATGCTCTTCAACTGCCTTTTTATCTTCTATCACTTTTGGCTTTTCAACCTCTGCGATTGAATCTTCTTTAACATCTTCAACTACAGGAGCTTCTTCCTGCTGTTTTGGTTCAGCGTCTTGTTCATCTTCACCAAAGCCATCATCCAACAAATCATCACCTAAATCAGCATTTCCAAAATCTAATGCAGGTTCATCAAGTGGTTCAATATTTTCAACTTCAACTGTATCAATAGAATCAGATTGGACAACTTCTTCATGCTCAACTACAGGTTCTGTATCAGAATTTTCATCAAGCTCAACATTTTCTGTTTCAACTAACGGTTCTTCCACTAGAGGCTCGGCTGTCAAATCTTCAAGATTTTCACCAATATCAAAAGATTGTGTTACATCTTCTTCAATCGGTTCTGATATAGATTCTTCATCTGTTTCAGGCTCTCCATTTTCACTTTCAGACTCAGATTTTTGCCCTTCATTTTGAGGCTCTTCTGCATCTTCTTCATCAAAGAAAGATTCATCCAACATTATTTCGTCATCACTAGCATCTTCTAAAGATATCTCATCATTTGTCGCGTCTGTTGATGCCTCATCATCTTCTTCAGCTTGTAATACTGTCAATGTTGCATCTCCAGAATTTGAAGATTTTGCAAACTCAGGTGCCACACTGTAAGCTAAAGTTTCGAAATTATCAAATTCTAAAACGCTATCTCTTAATTGTGCGCTGGATAATAACAACTCATATAATTCAATTTCTTCATCTAGTGTAATATTATGGTCAGCCAAAGAAATTGAAAGTTCTCTACCATGGAAAAACTCTTCTTCTGTAAGCTTTCTCGGATTTTTTCCAGGAAAGTTTTGAATAAATCTTGTCAAAGATTCAGGTGCAGACAATTTATTTTTGCTAAAGAAATAATATTCATCATTTTGATTATTTTTATCTATTTGAGAAGGCTTGAAATATCCCAAAAATTCCACATATTTAAAATCGGCATCAATTTTTAAAACAGCATAAATATCAGGAGTTAAACCAAGTTCAAAATGACTTTTTGGAACAAAAATTTGATTATCATCAAATATCACACGAACATCTATATGGATATTTGGCAATAAAATATCAGAAATATCATTCTTTTCCAAAATCTTTGAAATTGAATGAAGATTATGCAAATCAGAAACATCAACACCTTCTGATGCCAGATATTTTGTAAGAAGTTCTGCACCTAAAGCATTTATATATGCTCTATTTTTAACTTCTTTATTCACAAAACTTCTGGACATAAATTCTGCCTCAGTTATATTTTCTTTTTCAATGTAAATTAATGTTTCTTGTTTTGATGCCATTTTAAATATTCCTCCCTCTACAAAATTATAGATGACACGAGAATTTAAAATATTCCAAAATTATTGTAAATTTTTGTAACAAATCTTTCCAAATACAAAATATTGAGTCAAAATTATTGCATTAGGAGTTTTATTTATAGTGTAGTAGAAAAATTTTACAAGGAGGTTTTCTCATGGCATTGAGTCCTATTTCAAGTGTACGTTTTTGTGGCGAAGCTGCGCCAGCTCAAGAAACCAAAGCAGCAAATACAAATAATGTTTTAGAACGCCCGGGAGCATTTGCAAAACAACCTGAAGGCGACAAAGTAGATTTATCAACAACTGACAAGACTGAAAAGAAAAAAGGTGGTCATGCTATCCGTAACACAGTTATTGGCGTAGTTGTGGCAGCTGCAGCCTTGGTTGGCTTAACAAAAGGTGGTGTCCTAACAAAATTAACAGAAGATGTTCTTAAAGATACCAAATTCTATAGCCCTAAGAGAATAGGTCACTACTTAGCAACAGCCGGCGAATTTATCAGCCAATACACTTACGACCAAGTTGCAAAACTTTGGGCTAAAAAACCGGCAGCTTAAACATAACTTGAGAGAAAACCTATTATCAAATAAACAAAAAGCGAATTACTCTTTGTGGAGCGGTTCGCTTTTTGTTTTTATTTGCTTGACGAAAATTTAATCAATATGGTATAATACGAGAGTTGATTTGAGTTTTACCCCACCTAACAGGTCATCTGATATGTCAGAAAGGATATTATGACATACGGAGTTCCATATTCTTTTGTACCTGGGACAAAAGCTAAAGCCGACGAGGTTAATGCCAACTTTATTGATATTTTAAATAAAATTGAGGACACAAATTCAAGAATTGACGATGCCAACACAAAATCAAGTCAAGAATTAAAAGAAACAAAAGAAGAATTAAACGCAGAAATAGCCCAAAAAGCAGACTTAAATTTTTCAAACATTGGAACTAATGCAAAAGCAATGTTCAGTGCAAAAGCAAACAATACAGATATTGATGGTAAATGGGTCAAAAAATCACTCACCATTGCACAATCTACCTCCATCTCAGCCGGACAAACCAAAAACTTTTCATTATCTTCATACCTACCAAACGATAACAATGTTTACGAAGTCTTATTTTCTACAACCTTAAATGTCGCAGGGAATTATGCCTACATCTTTTTGAGCTCATCATACGTATCAAATGCTGCAATGTGTCGAGCAGATTCCGCAGGTATGTATGCAGCATCATCTGTAACTTTACCAATTGGTACAAACAGAACCGTTTCGATTTCAAGTAATTCGTCACAATCAGGAAATGCAACATTTGAACTATACGCAAAAGCGTACAGAAAAGTAAGATAAAAAAGGAGTTTAAATAATGAAATATATAATTTTTGTTGAAGATAACAAAATCACAGGTGCTGGATGCACTGAACAAATTGGAGAAAATATTCAAAACATTGAAGTTGAAGAAAGTATTTACAATGAATTTATTCAAGACAACTTATTATACATCTTTAAAGATGGGAAAATAACCAAAAACCCGAACTATGAAACTGCAAGGCAAACATTAGCCGTAACACAAAGAATCCGCAAAATTGAACAGGAACTGAATGAACTTGACCTTAAACGAATAAGAGCAGTTTGCGAAGATGAGATAAGAGATGAAAAAACAAACCAAACATGGCTTGATTATTACAACTCAAAAATCTATGATTTGCGAATTGAACTAAACAGTTTACAATCTCAAATATAACCCAAGAAACGGCATTGAGTAATATTCAGTGCCGTTATTTTTTACCTCAACCTTTTATCATGTTTTTGTTATAATTTTAAGTAAATATAGGAGAAAAATTATGGTAGAAATTAGAGAAGAATTTATAAACCAAGCCAAACATTTGGCAAGAAACGCAGAAGTATTACCTGGAGGAATTGAAGAACTTGCAGTAAAACTTCAACACGCAGCGGATACAAATACTCCACTTCGAGTAAAATTGGGGATGGATCCAACAAGACCTGACCTTCACTTAGGTCACACTGTTGTAATGAGAAAACTAAGAGAATTTCAATCACTCGGTCACAAAATAGTTTTAATTGTAGGTGGAGCAACGGCTATGGTTGGCGACCCATCAGGCAAATCTGAAACAAGACCGGCTCTAACAAAAGAACAAGTTGCAGAAAACGCTAAATCATACTTTGACCAAATGTCAAAAGTTCTTGATGTAACAGATGCAGAAGTTACAAACAATGCTGACTGGTTACACAAAATGAGCTTTACTGATTTATTAAAACTTTCTGCTCAAGTAACAGTTGCACAAATGATGACAAGAGACGATTTTGCAAAAAGATACGCAGACGGCAGACCAATTTCGATTCACGAATTTTTCTATCCGTTGATGCAGGCTTACGATTCTGTTGCAATTGATGCTGATATTGAATTAGGTGGAACAGACCAAAGATTTAACACACTATTAGGACGTGACATCCAAGCCGCTTACGGCAAGAAATATCCTCAATTAGTTATGTTATTACCGTTACTTGAAGGTACAGATGGGGTTGTAAAAATGTCAAAAACATATCCGGAACACTGTATTTCACTTACAGACAGCGCAAAAGATATGTTTGGCAAATTGATGAGTATTCCTGACAATATGATTACTCGCTACTATAGCTTATTGACAGATGCGACAAAAGATGAGCTTGAAACTTACGACAAACAAATAGCAGATGGCACAATTAATCCACGTAACATCAAAATGCAACTTGCTCACACTATTACAGAAGAATACCATGGTAAAGAAGGTGCTGACAAAGCCCAAGAAGAATTTATCAATGTTGTATCAAACAAAGGCATCCCAGAAGATATTGAGGAAGTAAGAGTTGAAGACGGCAAAAATATTCTTGATTTACTAACCGAATTAAAATTTGCAGCAAGCCGTGGAGAAGCAAAACGCTTAATTCAAGGTGGCGGTGTAAAAATTGACGGTGAAAAAATTGCTGATATGGGCTATACATTTGCAATTAAAGATAGCGTAATATTACAAGCAGGTAAACGTAAATTTGCTAAATTAGTAAAATAATAACAAAACTACAAAAACATTCAGAGTCGGCAACAAATGCCGACCTGATTTTTTAAGACACTACCAAACAAAAGAAAGAGAGCCTAAATGCTTAACGTAATCAAGCGTGGAATTTCAAAAGTCAAAGAAGACATAAAAGTCATTTATGAAAACGATCCGGCAGCAAAAAATCTTTTAGAAGTTATTCTATGTTACCCGGGTCTACACGCGCTTGTTGCATATAGATTTGCACACAGGCTCTACAAATGGAATATTCCACTGGTTCCGAGAGTTATATCATACTTAACAAGAATAATCACAGGTATCGAAATTCATCCGGGAGCAGAAATTGGCAGACGCTTTTTCATCGACCACGGAGAAGGTGTTGTAATCGGCGAAACAACCATAATTGGAGACGATGTTTTAATTTATCAACAAGTAACACTTGGCGGAACCGGCAAAGAATCAGGGAAACGCCATCCAACCCTTGGAAATAACGTCATTGTCGGAGCCGGTGCAAAAGTTTTAGGAAATATTACAATTGGTGACAATGTTCGAATTGGCGCAGGCTCAGTTGTTGTAGAAGATGTACCGGAACATTCAACAGTTGTAGGCATTCCAGGACGAGTTGTCCACCGCGCAGTAATCGACAAACAAGGAAACCTTATGCACAACAGAATTCCAGACCCTGTAAAATGCGAGATTAACAAGCTCAAGGCTGAAATGGAAATTTTAAAAGAAAAACTTGATAGATAGAACTGAGAACAAAAAATTTAGTCTGCTTGACCAACTTTTTTGTCATTCAAATATTATTAACAAATGTAAAGCAAAATATTCAAAATTAATCAATTTCTCCGCCCCTATATACTTTATATATATAAGATATAGAAAACAAGGTTTTATTATGGTGAATTTTAACAACTACAGCTCCAGATATACACCTTCCGTCAACACAGGAAGAACAAACATTTGGAACAGATATGAAGACAACGCTAATAATAAAAGAATGGCATTTATGGCTCAAACTGGCTATCAAGCCCCATTGTTCAATTTTGGAGTACCACCACGTCCAATGGGCGGATTTACCCAAGTAAATATTCAAAATGGCCCATCAGAATCTTGGATGCAAGGAAATGCCACAGGACAAATCACAGGCTTTGGGATAAATTTATACCAACAATTTCAACCACAAATTACAAACTTTTTCCATAAAATATTTGGGTAATATAAAAAGGACTGCGGAAACTTAAATAGTTTCCGCAGTCCTTTTATTAATCTTTGGTTAAAATGATATAATTAACACATTGTGCTAAATTACATCATTCCTCCCATACCGCCCATGCCTGCCATTGCTGACATATCAGGTGTAGCAGCTTTTTCCTCAGGGATATCAACAACTGCAGCTTCTGTAGTCAATAACATTGAACCAACAGATGCAGCGTTAATCAAAGCTGATCTTGTAACTTTAGCTGGGTCAACAATACCT
>QHME01000004.1:54042-161853 GCA_003258735.1 Candidatus Melainabacteria bacterium | reverse complement strand
AGCTCCGTCTTTTTCAAGAACACAATCAACAACAACATCAGCTTTAGCACCTGCGTTACGAGCAATTGCTCTAAGAGGGACATCCAATGCAGCAGTCAAGATTTTGTAACCAACTTTTTCATCATCTGATTCAAAGTCCATAGAATCTAACTTAGCATTCAATTCTTGTTGAACTCTCAACAAAGCTACGCCACCACCAGGAACAATACCTTCTTCGTTGGCAGCTCTTGTAGCGTTTAGAGCATCTTCAATTCTCAATTTTCTTTCTTTCAATTCAACTTCTGATGCTGCACCAACTTCAATCAAAGCAACTCCGCCTGACAATTTTGCAACACGTTCTTGAAGTTTTTCTTTATCATATCCGCTATCAGATGCTTCAATTTGTTTTCTGATAAGTCTAACTCTTTCTTGAACAGCAGCTTTTGTTTCATCACCAACAACGATTGTAGTTTCGTCCTTAGTAACAGTAACACGTTTTGCTTTACCTAACATTTGAGTTGTTACATTTTCAAGTTTGATGCCTAATTCTTCAGTGAACATTTCGCCACCTGTTAAAATAGCGATATCTTCAAGCATAGCTTTTCTTCTATCACCAAAACCAGGAGCTTTAACAGCAACAGCTCTCAAAACTTTTCTCATTGTGTTTACAACCAATGTTGCAAGAGCTTCACCTTCAATATCTTCTGCAATCAATAACAAAGATTTGCCATCACGAGCAACTTGTTCCAATAATGGAACCAAATCAGAAATCAAGTTGATTTTCTTGTTGCAACAGAATACATAAGCATCTTCAAGTACAGCTTCCATTCTTTCAGGATCAGTAACGAAGTATGGTGAAATGTAACCTTTGTCAAATTGCATACCTTCAACAACTTTTAAGTTTGTACCGAAAGATTTTGATTCTTCAACAGTAATAACACCGTCATGACCAACTTTTTCCATTGCTTCAGCGATAAGTTCGCCAATCTCTTTGTTATTACCGGCAGAAATTGCGGCAACTTGAGCGATTTCTGCTTTTGTATTAACAGGTCTTGACATAGATTTGATTTTTGAAACTGCTGATTCAACAGCTCTATCAATACCACGTTTCATAGACATTGGGTTAGCGCCAGCTGTCAAGTTTTTCAAACCTTCACGAACAATAGCTTGAGCCAAAACTGATGCAGTTGTAGTACCATCACCAGCAACATCATTTGTCTTAGAAGAAACTTCTTTCAACAATTGAGCACCTGAATTTTCCAATGCATCTTTCAATTCAATTTCTTTCGCAATAGTAACACCATCATTAACGATTTGAGGTGCACCGAATTTCTTTGTCAATATTACGTTTCTGCCTTTAGGTCCTAATGTAACTTTTACGGCATCTGCTACAGCATCAATTCCTTTTAGAAGAGCTTTTCTAGCTTCTTCATCAAAAATAATACGTTTTGCCATTTTATTTTCTCCTTTTTAAATAATCATTTAATAGCCTAAGAAATACTTATTTCTTTTGATTTATTATTCAATAATTGCTAAAGCATCTTTGATAGAAAGAATTTTGTATTCTGTACCATCAACTTTAACATCTGTACCTGAATATTTAGCATAAAGGATAGTATCACCAACTTTAACATCCATTGGTTCTCTTTCGCCTTTATCATTCATTTTGCCAAGACCAACAGCTACAACTTCACCTCTTTGAGGTTTTTCTTTAGCACTATCAGGAATAAAGATTCCGCCTGAAGTTTGTTCAGTTTCTTCTATAACTTTAATAACAATTCTTTCGCCTAATGGTTTAATCATAATATCCTCTCCTTTACCTAACATCTATAACTTCTACAATACCTTTATATAACGAATTTTGAAAAATTTAGGAAAAGTTAAGGAAAAATTAATTATTCAATTTTGAATAAGAATTTAAAACTATATAACTAACAAATTATCAATAGGAACATTCAATACAGCAGCAATTTTGTAAAGAACATAAACTGTAGGGGCTTTTTCCCCACGTTCGATACATCCTATAAAATTTCTAGCTGAATTGATTTTAAATGCCAATTCTTCTTGTGAGAGATTCTTGGCTTTTCTTGCTACTCTGATATTATTCCCAATATTTCGCAAAAACAACTCTTTTTCAATAAACTCTTGTTCCATACGGATTATTGTGTTATATTTTAAACATATACACTACCACCTATAGGTGGCAGGATTTTGAAATAAGGAGCTTGTATGGAAAGACAAAATTTAACATCCTCAAAACGCAAAGTGCAAGTTGGATTTACGTTAGCGGAGGTATTAATAACCCTTGGTATCATTGGTGTAGTTGCAGCAATGACAATTCCGACTCTTATGACAAATTATCAAAAGAAATCTACCGCAACACAACTCAAAAAAACTTATGCAACCATATCAAATGCAGTAAGGCTTTCAGAAGAAGAAAACGGTGAATTATCAGGTTGGGAATTTGAAAAAAATGGAACTTCGACAAAAAGCATTCAGATATTTGACAAATATTTAGCCCCTTATTTAAAAGTTACCAAGAAAGAAGTAAATGGCTCTAACTTCACTTATTACAAACCAAATGGACAACGCGAAGCAAGTTTGGCAATATTAAGTGGAAAATCTGCATTATATACAATGCTTTCGGGTGTAGAGCTTTTGGTTAATTCAGGAGATATCCAATACAATCCTCCGATAATCGGCAAAGCACAGGCGTCTTGTATGATAATTGACCTAAACGGGCACAACACAAAACCAAACAGGTTTGGACGAGATGCATTTTTTGCCTGCATAAATACAGAAAAAGGATTTACTATGCACTACTCAGATGATGGCGAACGTGGTGCAGTACAAAGAACAAGAGAACAATTAAAAAATGGTCCGTCAAGAGAGGGTTATCAATGTAGTAAACAAGGACGAGGAATGTGGTGTGGTGCACTTATTCAGCGTGATGGATGGACAATTAGTAAAGATTATCCTTGGTAAATTTAATTGACTTAATTTTATTTTTTCATTGTATAATATCAACATGAATAAAAAATTATTTGTAATATCAGGATGTTCAGGTGTTGGAAAAGGCACTGTTTTAAAAGAGTTTATGGCTAAAAACTCTAAAGATTTTATGCTTTCTGTTTCTTGTACAACAAGGAAACCAAGAGAAGGCGAAGTTGACGGAATCAATTATTTTTTCCTGACTCAGGAAGAATTTAAAGACTGCATCGCAAAAGACAAGTTTTTGGAATACGCGCAATTTGCAGGGAATTTTTACGGAACAAAGCAAAAATACATTAACCAAAAGTTCGAAGAAGGAATGAATATCATCCTTGAAATTGAAACTCAAGGAGCTTTACAAGTTAAGAAAAAAATGCCCGAAGCAGTTTTAATTTTTATAGCTCCGCCTAGCATTGAAGAACTTGAACACAGATTAAGAGGCCGTCACACAGAAGATGAAGAAACCATCCAAAAACGTTTAAATTTGGTAAAAACCGAACTTGAACGCTCAAAACAATATGATTATGTTGTCACAAATGATGATGTCAGCCGTGCGGTTGAGGAAATCGAATATATTACAAAAAAAGAATTAGCCACAGAATAACGAAAACTCCTTACATAAAAGGGGACAAGGCACTATGTTAGAAAATAAAACTATTTTAATCGGTATAACTGGCGGAATTGCCGCTTACAAAATACATGAACTCATTCGCAAATTCAAAAAAAATGGAGCAAACGTCAAAGTAGTTTGTACTCCGAACGCGATGAATTTTGTAACAAAATTAACTTTGCAAAACCTTAGTCAAAACGAAGTATATATACAAGAATTTGATGTAAAAAATTGGAAACCTGAGCATATATCTCTTTCTGACGAAGCTGATATTATGGTAATTGCACCGGCTACCGCCAACACTATATCTAAAATAGCTCAAGGAATTGCCGACAATTTGCTAACATCAATTGCTTGTGCCTTTTCTAAAAAAATGATAATAGCACCTGCGATGAACTGTAATATGTGGAACAATCAAGCTGTACAAGAAAATATTGCAAAGTTAAAAGCACGCGGAATTGAAATTTTAGAGCCAGAGAGCGGATTTTTAGCATGCGGATATCTTGGAAAAGGTCGCCTTTGTAATATCAACAAAATTTTCAACGCGACAAACGAAGCACTAAATTATAGTGAAAAATTAAAAGGTAAAAAAGTTGTAATCACATCCGGCGGAACAATTGAAGATATCGACCCAGTGAGATATATTTCAAATTACTCATCAGGTAAAATGGGTAAAGCTTTGGCTGATAGCGCAAAATCAATGGGAGCTGAAGTTGTTTTGATTACAACCAAAGATTTTGAAGCACCTTACAAAATTACAAAAGTCAAATCTGCAATTGATATGCAAAATGCACTAAATCAGGAATTTGAAACATCTGACTATATCATTATGGCAGCAGCCGTTGCCGATTATAGAGTAAAGAATTATTCTGAGCAAAAAATGAAAAAGACATCAGATGATGAACTCACATTAGAACTTACTAAAAACCCTGATATTTTAAAAGGTTTATGCGAAAGAAAACAAAATTCACAGACTCAAAATAAACCTATTATTATCGGATTTTGCGCAGAAAGTGAAAACTTGATAGAAAATGCAAAAACAAAAATCGCCAAAAAAGGCTGTGATTATTTAATTGCCAATGACATTTCACGAAAAGATATCGGATTCTCATCAGATGATAACGAAGTTTCAATTTTGGATAAAAATGGAAACATAACACAAATTGAAAAAGCTCCAAAATCTACAATTGCACGAAAAATTTTAGAACATATAAGTTAGTTTATAAAAAGTAGGAGCATTTTTATGAACAAATACGAAATAATCAAAAAAATAGAAGACTTTGCCTCTCCTGAAACTGCTGAAAGTTGGGACGCGTCAGGTTGGTTAATTGAGACTGCCCAAACCAACATTTCAAAAATAATGTTGTGCCTCACACCAACCCAAGAAATAATAACTCAGGCAAAAATACAAAACTGTGATATGGTTATTTCGCATCATCCAATGTTTTGCGTACCTTATGAATACCAAACACCAACAATTGATATGTATTGCGCACACACAAATTTGGACAAAGCTAAAGATGGAACAACAGATACAATCATAAAATCACTTGGCTTATCTAAATATCAAATAAATTGTGAGCACGAGTTTTTGAGAATAATTGATATTCCTGAAAAAATTTCAATTACAGATTTTTCAAAAAAAATCTCAAAAATTTCACCAAACGCAAGAATAATCAACAACAAAAACGTTAAAAACTTAGGAAAAATTGCATTTTGCGCAGGCAGTGGCTCTGAATTTATTAAAGATGCTAAAGATTTAGGCGCAGATTGCCTTGTGACTGGGGATTTAAAATTCCACACCGCACTTGATTCAGAAATCGTAGTTTATGATATATGTCATTTTGAATCAGAAATTATCGTATTACCTGTACTTAAAAATCTAATCGGAGACGAAGTTGAAATAATTTATGCAGATGAAAAATCTCCATTTGCGCAAATTTAATTTATATCAACAACACTCACGCCATCTCCACCTTCTGAGTCTTCTCCCGGACGGAATTTTGCAACATAAGGCGAAGTACGTAAAAAGTCTCTTACGGCTTCCTTTAGCGCACCTGTACCATGTCCATGGATAATATAAACAGGTGTGAGATTTGCCAAACTTGCTTTATCTAAATACGCCTCAACCTCATCAAGCGCCTCTTCTACCCTATAACCTCTCAAATCAAGAGTTTGAGACATTGCATAACGTTTAAGTTCAAATTTATTAAACGAAGTCCCTGGAATTTTAACTTTAACCGGTTCTTTGTAATTCTCATCAAGAACAGCAAGTTCATCCTTTTTGACTTTCATTTTCATCGCGCCCATATCAACAAAAAGTCGTTTATTTTTGTCAGGCAAAGATAAAACCGTTACTTTTTGATGAAGGTTTTTCAACATAAGAGTATCGCCAACCACAACCTTGCCCCAATCAATTTCAAGATATTTTTGTTTGTCCGTAACTTTGTCAATTTCGCCACGAAAACCATCTTCCAATTTTGCTAAACGAGAATATGCACGACGCGCGATTTTTTCAGATTTTTCTTTTCTCAATTCGTCAAGAATTTGCTTAATTTCAGCACGCGCCTCCATCATTTCCATATCAAATTTATTTTTGATATTTTTTATGGTTTTCTTTTTATCTTTTTTAACTTGATTAAGATTATCCTCGTATTCTTTTTTTATTTCTAACGAAGATTCCTTCAATTCTTGCGCTTGTTCAAGATTTTTAGCCAACTCTTGGTGAGTTTCCTGTAATTTTTCGACTACCGCAACAGTTGGGTCTTTTTGAGTCAAAAGCGTAGTTTTGGCATCTTCAACGATATCTTTATCCAAACCTAAATTTGCTGCAATAGAAATAGCATTACTAAGTCCAGGAATACCAATAAGCAATTTATATGTAGGTTTCAATGTCTCTGTGTTAAATTCTACAGATGCATTTTTGAAAAAACTATTGTTATATTCAAGAGCCTTCAATTCGCCATAGTGAGTAGTTATTACGCTTGTAACTTGCTTTTGCGCCAACTTTTCTAAAATAGATTTTGCAAGTACAGCACCTTCTACAGGGTCTGTTCCTGCACAAATTTCATCAAACAAAACAAACGAGTCCTCATCACTTCGGTTCAAAATTTCGATAATATTTGTCATGTGGGAAGAAAAAGTTGACAAACTTTGCATAATACTTTGAGAATCACCAATGTCTGCAAAAACTCTTTTGAAAGGATAAATTTTTGCATAGGTACATGGCAAAAACATACCAGCTTTTGTCATCAAAATAAATAAGCCGATAGTCTTTAATGTTACGGTTTTTCCACCTGTATTTGAACCTGTAATAATTACAGATTTGTAATCTTTTCCTATTTCAAAATTATTTGATACAACATCTTCTGAAACCTGCATCAACAAAGGATGTTTCATATTTTCAAAGTAGATATAACGTTCAGAAGTCAATTCCGGTTCTGTGGCATGAAGCTTTACTGCATAACGAGCTTTTGCAAAATGGAAATCAATTTCTGACATTATGCGCTCACATTTCAATAGCTGTGGCATATAATCTTTAACCAAATCAGTAAGTCCTACAAGAATTCTGATACATTCAGCATGGATTTTTGATTTAACCTCTCGTACCTTGTTATTTAGCGGTACGAGTTGTGCAGGCTCAATATAAAAAGTCTTTGCAGAAGAAGATACATCATGCACAATCCCCGGAACTTTTGTTTTGTTTGATGCCATTACCTGAAAAACAATCCTGTCATCTCTTTGGGTATAAATATTTTCTTGTAAATATTTTGAAAAATTCGGATTGTTTAACAACGAAGTTATTTGGTCTCGAATATTTTGTTCAGTATCACGCAAAGATGAATACAAACCTTTCAGTTCAGGCGTTGCATTTTGTTTAATTCTCAAACTTTCATCAAAAGTATCAAATATTTTTTCTTCAACTTCTCTATCTGCAACGAGTTCTGCTGCCAAACCTTTTATTATAAAATCATCTTCCGAATTATCAATAATAAATCTTTTTAATAGACGTGAAGATTTCATTGTTTTTGCAATGTCATTCAATTCTTCTTCTGTCAAATAAGAAATTGCAGAATTGTTTTTTATCTTCGTAACATCTGCAATAAATTCCGTTGGAGTGTCTTTGGCATAATCAAGAATCTTTTTAGCCTCTCGAGTCAATTCAAGTTGCTGTTTTATGCGCTCGATATTATCAAGTGCAGACATTCTAAGACACAAATTTTTACTCTGCTCAAATTTTGCAAACTTGGAAAGTTCTTCTTTTATTTTGTCAAATTCTAGGGTTGTATTGGTTTTTAATGTGATATCCATAATTTTATAATACCACAAAGGGTTTTTATAATATAATTACTCTATGGTAAAAAGTGTCTACATACATATTCCGTTTTGCAAATCAAAATGCCATTATTGTTCATTTATTTCATTTTGCAAAATTGAAAATAAAAAAGACTATCTACAAGCTCTTTACGAAGAAATAAAAAATTCTTATCATGGAGAACTTTTAGAAACAGTTTATTTTGGCGGTGGTACTCCTTCAATCTTAACAATTCCTGAATTTGCAAAACTTTTAAACTTTTTTAAAACATCTAAAAAAACAGAAATCACAACCGAACTTAACCCTGATGATATGTCTTATGATTATCTTAGGGCACTATATGATTTAGGAATAAACAGAATAAGTTTTGGTTGCCAAACTTTCAACGACAAAATTTTAAAACTGATAAATCGTAGGCACAACGCAGGACAAGTTATAAATGCTGTTAAAACCGCACAAGATGCAGGATTTAAAAACATCAGTCTTGATTTTATTTATGGACTGCCCGAACAAACTCCGCAAATGTTTTATAAAGACCTTGAAATAGCAATAAATACAGGAGTTCAACATATTTCTTTATATGGTTTAAAAATTGAAGAAGGGTGCTATTTTTATGACCATCAACCCAAAAACTTGCCTGATGATGATACTCAAGCCGATATGTATCTTGGTGCAATTGAATTACTTACACATAAAGGATTTGAGCACTACGAAGTAAGCAATTTTTCTAAAAAAGACTATAACTCAAAACATAATCTAAATTATTGGAACAATGAAGAATATTATGGTTTTGGGATTTCCGCACACGGCTATATCAATGGCGTCAGATATGGAAATTTTGAAACACTAGAAGAATACATCAATAACCCACTAACACACAAAGAATCTAAAATTTTGACAACACAAGAGAAATTGGAAGAAGAAATATTTTTGGGTTTTCGAAAGATGGATGGAATAAAAACCACAGACATCAACGAAAAATTCGGAATTGACTTCGAGGAAAGATACAAAGAAATTTTAGATAAATATACAAAGATTAATTTAATAAGCAAAACACCAAAAGGCTACAAATTGACCGACCAAGGAATCCTTGTCAGTAATGTGGTTTTGGCAGACTTTTTGGGCTAAAGCGGTTACGTATTTTCAATATCGTCATTGCGAGCGATAGCGAAGCAATCCAGCTTTCTTTTAGATAAATTTTATTTGAGACAGTAGTGGAACTCGTTTCGGAATTCTTTCAATATTGTAAAGTTCAGAATGACCACTCAAATAATAATAAAAGACGCGACGGAGGATGAAATCCTCCGTCGCGTCTTTATAAAATCAATATTTTAAATTATGCAAAATATCTTTTCAAAAGACCGTCAAAACCTTTACCATGACGAGCTTCATCTTTAGCCATTTCATGAACAGTGTCATGGATTGCATCATAACCCAATTCTTTAGCTCTTTTTGCAATTTCTAATTTACCTTCACAAGCGCAAAATTCAGCTTCTGCTCTAAGTTCAAGGTTTTTCTTAGTTGAATTTGTAACAACTTCGCCCAACAATTCAGCAAATTTTGCAGCGTGTTCAGCTTCTTCAAAAGCATATCTTTTGTATGCTTCAGCAACTTCAGGATAACCTTCTCTTTCTGCAACCCTTGCCATTGCCAAGTACATACCAACTTCTGTGCATTCACCATTGAAGTGAGCTCTCAAGCCTTCCATAACTTCTTTATCTTCTACAACACCATCACCAACTTTGTGTTCGCAAGCGTAAACCTTTTCAGCTCCGCCAACTTCTCTAAAAGTTGTTGCTCCGCAAATAGGACATTTTTCTGGAGCTTTATCTGATTCTGTAGACCAACCACATACTGTACATACGAATTTCATTTTTTCCGCCTTTCTTTGTTATGTTTCTCATTTTTACATGCCGATTATAACAAAAGTTTTCACTTTTGTAAAGTGGTAATTATTTTCATTTTTAATGAAAATTTACATTATATATGCTTTTCAATATTTGAAACAATAGTAGATTTTGGCATTAAACCTGTCATTCTCTCCACTGCCTCGCCATTTTTGAAAATTAACAAACTCGGCAATCCACTTACAGAAAATCTTTTTGCAGACTCAATTGATTCTTCTACGTTTAATTTTGCAAATTTAACTTTGCCTTCAAATTCATTAGCAATTTCTTCCACGACAGGACCAAGTTTTCTGCAAGGACCACACCAAGTTGCCCAAAAATCTACAACAACAGGAATTGTTGAATTAATTACTTCATTTTCAAAAGTTTCATCATTAATATCAATAACATTAACCATAATCAAAACTCCTTATATTAAGTTTACTCTTCACAATGTTATCATAGAAAAAACTTTTGTGCTATTATCTAATAGAGAACTACGTAGGACAAAAAAATGGCTAGAAAAAAAGTAATAGAGATAGTTTTAGATACAGAAACAACAGGATTAGATTACACTAGAGAAAAAATGGTTGAGTTTGCAGCTGTGAGGCTTGAAAACGGCAAAATCAAAGACGAATTTCAAACCCTGATTAATCCTGAACAACATATCAGAAAATCAAGTATTGCAATTCATGGAATTACACCAGATATGGTTGTTGATGCTCCAACAGAAGCAGAAGCAATGCCAAAGATTTTAGAATTTCTTGGAGATTATCCGATTGTCGCTCACAATGCAATTTTTGATTATTCATTTATTAATGAGGCATCAAAAAGAGTTACAGGCGAAGAAATTAAAAATGAAAGAATTGATACTCAACAAATGTTCAAAGAAGTTTACCCTGATTTAGATGCTCATGGCTTGAACGCTTTGACTGAAAAATTCAAAGTTGAATTGAAAGACCACCATAGAGCAATGGGTGACACTATGGGACTTGCACTTGCTTATCCTAAATTAAAAAAACTTTATACTCAAAAATATGACTGGGAAAGCAAGCAACTTGAAAATGTAGAGTATTTATTTGAAAGATTTTTACGGTTGCAACAAACTGTAACAACTTTGCAATCTGAAATGCAAGATTTGAAATCAGTGTTCAAATTATATTTTGAACAGGGAGGAGAACCAATCACCTCGCAAGAAGGAGATGTATTGGTTTACAATTCAAAACAAACTTTTGGATACGATTTCAATGCAATAAAACCTGTTTTGGAAGAAATCGGAGCTTTGGAAAAAGCAGTAAAACTAAATACAGGATTTATTGACAGACTTTCAAACGGTAGAAGTTTAGATGATGAGAAAAAAGAAATCATCAAAAATGCCAGACAAGAGTTGACAGAAACAAGAAATATTCAAGTTATAAAGAATAAGTAGTAGGAGAAAAAGACTATGTTTAAGAAATTAGGGGCGTTTTTCAAAGAGCCTCCAATTGCAGAACCTATCCAAGATTCTGCAAAAGTCGATTCAATGTATAAACATTGGCGATTGAGAATGTTTATCGGATGTTTTATCGGATACACTATTTTTTATTTATGTAAGAAAAACATTGCAGTAGCACTTCCGGGGATTATGGATGAATTTCATTACTCAGCTACTGAATTAGGTTTGTTGGGTAGCTCACTTTACTTAACTTACGGTATCGGTAAGTTTGTAAATGGTGTATTGGCTGACGGTTCAGATGTTAGAAAATTCTTCCCAACTGCGTTGTTAATGACAGCGTTAGCAAATATTTTGTTTGCACTTTCACCTAGTGTTGTTAGCATTTTAGGTTTGAGTCCAAAAATGTTTGCAATGGTATTGCTTTGGACAATGGCATTTTTATGGGGTGTCAGCGGCTGGTTTCAATCTGCAGGTTTTCCAGCCGTTGCGAAAAGTTTAACTTATTGGTATTCAAATTCTGAACGTGGAACAAAATGGTCATTGTGGTCATGTTCACACCAAACAGGTACTTTTTTAAGTTTCATTTTGGCAGGTCTTATCGCTGCACGCTTTGGATGGAGAGCAGCATTTTTAGTTCCTGGTATTTTAGCTGCAGTTACAGCAATTTCATTATTCTTCGTACTTCGCGACAGACCTCAATCTATGGGATTGCCTGATGTAGAAGTCTATAGAAATGAACCAGTAAAAGAACAGTCTGCTGATGAGAAAAAAGAAGAAGACAGCATGACTTATGTTCAAATCTTCAAAAAATATGTATTGTGTAACAAAACAATTTGGTTATTAGCGATTGCTTATATTTTCGTATACATTATCAGATTCGGTGCTGAAGACTGGATGATTATGTATTTGAAAAACGCAAAAGGCATCAAACTTGAAGAAGCAACAACTATGATTGCATCATTACCATTAGTTGGTATTTGCGGTACAGTATGCGCAGGTTTAATCTCAGATAAATTATTCAAAGGGAAAAGAGCTCCTGTAAACTTGCTATACTTGGCAGGTGTAATTTGTGCAGTTATTGCATTAAAATTCAATACTATTAGCGCACTTAACTATGTAATCATTGGTTTGTTAGGGGCATTCACTTACGGTCCTCAAATGATGATTGGCGGACTTTGCGCAGTGGAATCAAGCTCTAAAAAAGTAGCTTCAGCAGCATCCGGATTCACTGGAACATTCGGTTACATTGGTGCATTTTTATCAGCAACAGGAACTGGTTTCCTAGTTGATAAATTAGGCAAAAACGGTGTTCAAAACTGGGATGGCGCAATTTATTTCTGGTTAGTTTCAGGTATAATTTGTTTCATCATTTGTGCAATCCTTGCAGTTGATGAATACAAAAAAGATGCTAAAAAAGCATAAAGTTTTAGATATCTAAAATAAAATTAATTAAAAAAACCAAAAGGCGGAACATCTGTTCCGCCTTTTGGTTGTATAACTATCATTACTATATATGGTCAGTATTGCCATAGAATTATATTTCCTTAAAATCCATGATATAATGTAATCAATCAGAAAGGAAACGCCATGGGTGATGAGGACAAGCAGTTTGATGCCACCCCCAGAAAGCTGGAACAGGCAAGGAAAGAAGGTCAGGTTGTTAAGTCTAAAGACTTTTCAACAGCTGTATCTTTGCTTGTTTTGTTTTCGGTAATTTTTGGATTGGCCCCTTTTATTTGGAATCAAATTGTCCAAGTTTTCACCCTGTTATATGAACAAATTCCAAACGCACATGTTGACAAAATCGGCTATATGTACATCCTTTTGATTGCAGTCAAAGGCGCTGCACTAATCATTGGTCCGATTCTAGCTATTGCGTGGCTTGTTGCGGTCTTGGCGGATTTTATTCAAGTTGGTCCACTGGTTGCTACCGCTCCTCTTATGCCTAAATTAGACAAACTTAATCCGACAAAATATTTCAAAAATATCATGTCAATCAAAACTCTTTTTGAATTATTCAAAAATATTATCAAAGTTATTATACTTGGTTATATAGGTTGGATGGTTTATAAAGATCATATTGAATCTATTTTGATGCTCGCATCTGTTGATAACAATTTTGCTGTTATGATTGAATTTGGAAAACTTATCACCGAATTTATTTTTAAAGCCTGCATAGCATTTTTAGTAATTGCTGCGGCTGATTATGGGGTAACAAAATGGAAATTCTTAAAAGACCAAAAAATGTCATTTAAAGAAATTAAGGATGAATACAAAAACTCTGAAGGAGACCCAAATGTAAAAGCACAACTACGTCAACGTCGTATGCAAATGCTCCAGCAAGGTGCAATGGATGCCGTTCCGACTGCCGATTTTGTCGTTACAAACCCTACACATGTGGCATGCGCTTTAAAATACGTTGCAGAAGAAATGGATTCTCCAATGTTAATTGCAAAAGGAACTGAGCTTATTGCAAAGAAAATTATTGACATTGCAAAAGAAAATAATGTGCCGGTTATTGAAAATCCGCCTGTTGCTAGGGCATTATTCAGAATGGTTGATATCAATCATCCTATTCCTCCGGAATTATACAAGGCTGTAGCTGAAATTTTGATGTTCGTTTACAAAATGAAAAATCATTCAAATAAACGACCGCGAAATTAATATATTGTAGTATTATTGATGTGTGAAATTATGACAAACGACGATAAAACAAATTTACAACATTATATAGACATTGTGCAGAAAGTTGCAAGGGTAGAACACAGACGTATTCCATCCCACATGGTTGAATACGAAGAGTTGCTTTCTATCGGTATTATCGCCATACAGGTAATGATTAAAAACAAAACACCTGAACAGTTGGCAAAATATAATTCTGCATATATCGCGACTGCTGTACGTTGGGCTATTCGTAACGAGTTAAGAATCAGATATAAATGGTATTCACTAAAACACAAAGCAGAAGATGAATACGACGAAGATGAAGCAGTTGAAGGTATGGATATGAAACAGGCAAAAGTTCGTGAAGCCATTTACGAAACTATTTTGTCTATTGACGGTTTGGCTGCAGCTGCAAGTGATAATGATTCACCGTTTGATTTTGTCAAAGATCCACACGCTATGCCGGATGAAAATGCTGAGATTTCTGAAATGGGTAAAATGATAAGAACAGCTATTTCTAAACTTCCAGCAAAAGAAAGAACCGTTGTTGAATACCGATTTTACCGTAATATGCAGGTTAAAGATATCGCACAACAAATAGGTCTATCCCCATCAAGGGTTACTCGTATTGTTCAAGCATCTTTAAACACAGTAAGAGAATACCTAAACGCTCACGAACAATACGGTTATTAGGTTCAATTTATTCTTCTACGTGTTCTAAAGCTTTTTCTAAAATCGTTTTAATATGATGGTCATCAAGGGAATAATAAACATTTTTTCCCTGTTTTGTCGTTTTTACAAGTTTTGCAGTCCTCAAAACCTTCAATTGATGAGACACTGCAGATTTTGTCATATTTAACAATACAGCCAAATCCCCAACGCACATTTCACATTCATCCAAAGCCCAAAGCAGTTGAATCCTTGTACCATCTCCCATAACCTTGAAAAAGTCTGACAATTCATAAAGTACCTTGGTATCAGGCATTTTGGGTGAAACTTTTTCTACTATTTGAGGGTTTATTGCCTCACAATCTGTCTTTTTTGTAGCCATGGGATTTTCCTCTTGTTTGTATATTTATATTATAGATACAATTGAATAATTATTCAACTATTGTGAACATCTGTAAAATTTATCACTCTATACACTTGACAGTTGAACAAATATTCAACTATAATATAATTGAACAGACATTCAACTGAGAGGATAAAACATGTGCGAACACCATCACGATTGCCACGAAGAAGAAAATGAATTTTCACCGCAAAAAGCTGTAATTGTCCTTTTGCTATTTATTTCAGGCGTATTTTTAAAACCTGAATTGTTAAAAATTGGATTTTTCTTAATCGCATATCTTGTTGCTAGTGGCGATGTATTATTAAAGGCTTGTAAAAATATTATCAAAGGTAAGGTCTTTGATGAAAACTTCCTTATGAGCATTGCTACGATTGGAGCACTTGCAATCGGCGAATACCCTGAAGCCGTAATGGTAATGTTTTTGTACCAAATTGGAGAATTTTTACAGGACAAAGCAGTCGAAAAATCTAAAAACTCTATTTCCTCTTTGATGAACTTGAGACCTGATTATGCAAATGTTTATAAAAATGATGTAATCTCAAAAAAATCACCAGAAGAAGTTAATATCGGTGACATCATTGTTGTAAAAACAGGCGAAAAAGTCGCACTGGATGGCACAATAACAGATGGAGAAGCTTATATTGATACATCTGCACTGACGGGTGAATCTTATCCGAGAAAAGTTCAAACAGGAGACGAAATTCTTAGCGGTTGCGTTGTTGATAATGGTTATATCAAAATAAAAGTCTCTAAATCATTTGGAGAATCAACAGTATCAAAGATATTAGAACTTGTTGAAAACGCAGGTGCAAAAAAAGCAAATACCGAAAATTTCATCACTCGTTTTGCAAAAATTTACACCCCAATTGTTGTAATTTGCGCTCTGCTTTTAGCAGTATTACCTCCTCTACTATTCCATGCCGATTTTTCTGTATGGTTTAGCAGAGCCTTGACATTTCTTGTAATTTCCTGTCCTTGCGCCCTTGTAATTTCTGTACCTTTGGGATTTTTTGCAGGTATTGGCGGAGCATCTAAAGTCGGAATTTTAATCAAAGGGAGCAAATACTTAGAAGCGCTATCAAAAGTTGGTACAGCAGTTTTTGATAAAACAGGAACTTTAACCAAAGGTAAATTTGAAGTTGTCAAAATCAACTCAACAGACGGAACTGCGGAAAATGAAATTCTAAAACTAGCAGCAACTGCCGAAAATTACTCAAATCACCCAATAGCCACATCTATCAAAGAAGCATACAAAGGTAACATCGACACCGAAAAAGTTTCTGACATTTCTGAAATTTCAGGTAAAGGTATCAAAGTTCAAATTGAAGATAGTGAAATCCTTATCGGAAATGACAGACTAATGAGTGAATTTGCAATTGAATACCCAAAAACAAGCGATATAGGAACAGTAATTTATGTGGCTAAAAACCAACAAGTTGCAGGATTCATTGTATTGGCAGACAAAATCAAAGATAACTCGAAACAAGCAATTTCTATATTGAAGAAACTCGCAATTCAAACAGTTATCCTAAGCGGAGATGACCAAGATGTTGTAAATAACGTATCATTCACACTCAAGACAGACAAAGCATTTGGCAAACTCATGCCTGCCGATAAAGTAGAGAAATTGGAACAACTTATATCAAACAGCAAAAAGAACAAAACTGTACTTTTTGCAGGTGATGGCATAAACGATGCACCTGTATTAAGACGTGCTGATATTGGAGTTGCAATGGGTGCAATGGGGTCAGATTCCGCAATTGAGGCAGCAGATGTCATAATTATGGATGACAACCCACTAAAAATTGTAACAGGGATTTCTATTTCTAAAAAAACAATGACTATCGTTAAACAAAATATCACTTTTGCAATATTTATTAAACTTCTATTTTTAATCTTAGGTGCATTCGGTATTATGACAATGTGGGGTGCAGTTTTTGCTGATGTTGGCGTAACACTGATTGCTGTCGCAAATTCGCTAAGAGCACTAAAGAACTAAGCTTTTTGTTTTTGTAAAACGATTTGCATAACCCCAAAAAGTACAAATAAAATTCCAACAACAATTCTGAATGACAAATGTTCATGGAATACAACAACTCCAAAAAACACTGCCGTCAATGGTTCTAACGCGCCAAGAATGGCAGTTTTTGTTGAACCGATAAGTTTGATTGCAATATTTATAGTTTCAATTGAAATAATTGTAGGAAGTAAAGCCAAACCAAAAGAATACCCCCATAAAATTGGTCTATTTAGCATTTGTAATTGTGTACAGAATTTTAAATTGATAATGTAGACTAAAAGACCAAAAAGCATTACGTAAAAACTCATCTTTTCACTACCCATATCTTTTATGGATTTGATAGTTTTTACTCCAACCATATAAACAGCATAAAGCAAAGCTGATAACAGAACTATTAAAACACCATGCAAATTTAATCCTGCACCACCTCCATTTTTGTATAAAAGAATTATACCTATTGATATCAACAGAATTGAACCAACAATGTTTTTGGTTAATTTTTCTTTGAAAAATGTCGCCATAATCAACGCAACTAACACAGGATAAATAAACAAAATTGTACAAGCTATCCCTGCATCAATATACTTAAATGCCCCAAATAGTGTTAATGACGATAGGGAAAATAATATACCAAGAAAAAATAGCGGCAGAACCTCATTTTGTTCAAGCTTTAAAGAAGTCTTTTTAATAAGTTTCAACCAAATTCCATAAATCAGAACCGCAAGTGCATAGCGATAAAACAGCACCGAATTAATGCCTATTCCTGCAGCATATAACGGAAGCGCGAACAGTGGATTTGTACCATAACTGGATGATGCCACAGCACCGTATATCAAACCTTTTGTTTGCTCTTTCATATTTCGGCTCTCCTCATTTCACAAATTAGCTTAAAAACATGATTAAATCAAACAAAATTTAATTATAAAGCAAGTGAGCATATTTTTTAGTATATTCTTCAATTTCTGCTGCTATATAAAACGGCAAAATATCTTCAGGAATATAATCAAGCTGGTCTATCACAGTTTTTTGCTTTGGATATTTTGGACCATGAAGCTTCTCATACATTCCGTCACAAGCTTTAGTAAAAAGATAGTAGTTGATATTTTTCTGAGTGAGTGGAAGAGCATTATTTACAACCAAATAATCCATAACAGAACAACCTTTGACGGTCACCTCTAAATCACCTTTTGGAGTTCCACCCAAATACAAATCTACTGGATACAACTCACCAAGTGCGTATGAATATTTTAATTTTTCTTGGTTTTCTTGGGATAAATTTTTTATAGACGGCTTTAAATATGTTTGCCCAAAGCTTATATTATTAACTTTCATAATAAAATTTATAAAATCTCTAAAAATATTTTTTGCTAGGCATTTTTACAATCTGAAATATAATTTATCAAATTGGAAACTAATGCACTATTACAATCAAAATCTTCTATTTGTACAGGTCGAACCGATTTATACCAACCTACGTCATTCCCAGACAATTTAAACCACCTAAAATTAGGATACTTTGTAAACAATCCTAGCGTTTTAACGCCCAACGAACCTGCCAAATTCAAAATTACGTTGTCTGTAGATAATACAACATCCATATTTTTTACCGCACAGGCAGTATCTGTAAAAGTTTCAAAAGTTTCACCTAGCGGAATTAAATTTTGTATTTCGGTTTCTTTATCTTCTGTAAGCAAATAAAACTCCACATCCTTTAAATTAAACAACTCTTGCATTTTTGACAATTCAATGTCTCGACCTTTATAATTAGCGTTTTTATTACCATGCAAGCAGATTCCGACCTTTATTCTATTTGATTTATTGAGATACTTATCTGCATACACCTTCACATTATCATCTTCAACTTCAAGATATTTTTCACATAAAGGAAGATTTTGCGCTGAAATTTTTAATACAAACGGAGTATCTAAAAGTGCCATGTGAAGGTCATATTCTAAATTTTCACTTTGGCATTCCGGTACAACCATCACTCCATCCGATATAATTTTAGAATTTTTAATCAAATCATACAAACTATCTTGTACAACAAAAATCACCTGTTTTGCCAATTTTTTCATCATCGGCACAAAACGACAATACATAAAAGTATCTCCAAATCCTTGTTCATAATGGATTAACAAAACTTTGTCCGAAATATCAGATTTTAAATTCCATCTTTTTTCAAGGGCATAAGGAATTGGATATTCAAGATTTTTATCACCGGTTGAAAACCTGTGGGTAAAATAATTATGCCCTGATTCAAATTCACCGCAACTAATTAAAAATGCACCATAGTTATAAAAATCAGTTTCTGTAGGATTATTTTGAATAAGTTTTTCATAAAATTTATTCGCCATTTTAAGATTTTTAAGTTTTTCATACCCAAAAGCTAATCCATGCAAAACTAATCTGTCATTAGGCTTTAATTTATACGCTTTTTCAAAATATCTGACTTGGTCTTCAAGACTCAAATCTCCATAGGCTTTAGCATATAAACTCGCAAGAATAGTATAAATAACCGATTTTGTTTCATCTATTTTCAAATAATGTTCATAATATTTGATAGCTTTTTTGTAATCCTTTAGCTTTAAGTTATAAAAATTTCCAAGAGTCAAAAGTTTTAACGGTAAATTGGACTCTTTTTCTTCGTAAAATTTTAAAAAATCTAAAGCCAAATCAAATTGTTCAAAATTTGCAACACATTCAGCTAATATAGACAAATCCCCTGCAACAAGTTCTGCTTTTACAACCAAAAACCTTGATAATAAAAGAGTATCAGCCTTTTCATCTTTAGAAAATTTTTCGACAATAAAATTTCTAACAGCTCGAAATAGTTCATTTTTCATCCCTATTGGCGCATTTTGCTTCATTGGTTGAAATTTTTTATAGATACCAAAAGTTTCCTCTGAAATATTTTCGCTATTTGATAAAATTAATTTATCCAGCCTTGGCAAAATTGAGCCTAAATGCTCATCTGCAATTGTATCTTTATATAAATATTCTTTAAGCTCTTCTCTATCCATAAGCAAATCATAACATACTATTGTTTAAAACTCTTAATCCGTTAAGATGAAATTATTACAGAAACGTAACAATTCTACTAAAAGAGTAGCAAAAAAATAGATTTACGGATATTATTAAGAACATTAAAACAAAAATGCTCATATTAATTTTAGAAAGGATATAATCGTGAGTTACCTTAACCCGATTTCGATGCAAGAAACTTTGAACCGTATTTATAAAACAGAGCCTGTGATGAAGGCTGAAAAAAGATTAGTTTCAGATCCACGCAGTCGCGACTCAAAACGTAGAGGAGCTAGAGAAATAAGCTACTATCGCGGTGACAATTACTTAAATTTAATCACCAGAAGAAAAGATAAAAACGTAGACCTTATACGTACCACAACCAACATTGGGACACCAGACAGACCTAAAATGGTAACAAAAGCAATGTTGTTTATCTTGCGTGGAGCAAATTTAAGAATTAAGTATAACAAAGCAGGAGATAGTTTAAAAGGTGTGCTTGCAACCTTAGAACATGTAGATTTTAACGAAGCGTATGTTAAAGCTTTTCCAAATATTGCAGAACTAAGACAAGATAAAAAGATTATGGACGTTATTTGGAAAGTTCTTAAAAACAGTAAATAAAATTATTCAAAAATCGGACTCCGTAAAGTCCGATTTTTGAATTTTAGTAAAAACTTATATTTTTCAACTCAATATAAAAGCAATGAATACAGGAATCTAGAATGAAAATACAACCATTACAAAACACTAACCCAAATACATCATTTGGAGCAAAAATAAGCACTCCAAGCGTATTTGAAGTAACTAGTATGAAAATTTTCCACAATGATGGCGTGGAAGGATTTAAGGAAGTTACAAAAGCATTATTAGATAAACCTATAAAAGCAACAGGCGCAAAAGGGTACAAATATTATGCCAATATTTTTGGAAAACAAATAATGGAAAAATACCCGGAAATCGCTAAAGCTACAGAAGATATAAAAAATATTGTTGCTCAAAATCCACTTATTTCTAAACTTGAATTGGAGCATAGAATAAATCCAATTATTAAAAAATTCGGCCCAACAATAGATATTAATTTATAATTTGAATTTTATATGCTCAATATCATTAAAATCACTCGGTTTAGATTTTTGTGCCTCGTCAGATAACATCATAACCGCGGAAATACTTGCGGTTTTACGTTTGGAATTTGCTGGGAATATCGTAATTGCAGTATATTCATAACTTTTTATGAGTTTTGCAACTTTATCCTTATCAGCTTGTTCAATTGTTGGCGATTTTACCTGAATATTTGAGATTCGCCCTCTATCATCAACAATGAATGAGTACCACAACCAATTGCCTGTTTGATATCTATCTAAAGATTTGATATAAACACTATCATCAAGAATTTTGTTTACAAAATTACTTTTCCATTTGCTCCAATCAATATTTTGATAAGCATAACGGTCTCGGCTCATATAATTCAGCGGTTTATCATTTATACCTGTTCTTTGATAATTTCCACCACCTGTTCGAGCCTTGTTTAGCGCAACTTCAAGCTCTCTATCATCAAGGTTTTTAAAATTCAATGGTTCTGAATTTTGGAAATTAGACGATTGGTTTGAATAATTTGAACTTTGGTTATTATAATTAGTTGTTTGACTTGAATAATCTGAATGATTGTTATAACTTACATCTTTATTGGCAAAACCTGATTCATTTTTGGTATTTACTTCAGTTGATTGTAAATTTATTTTTGAATTATTCGCTGCCAATTGTTTATTTTGGATGTTTGTATCATTAAAATTTATCTTGGAACTTGAATTATTAACAACCTGATTACCTCTATTATTAATTTCAAATGCTTGGTTAGAAAACTGAACTTGACGAGTTTGAGTCGAAGTATCCACCGACATAACAAATGCCGTTACAAATATAAATATACATACGCATACAAACCAGCCGATTTTGTTCATTCTCTACCTAATCTAATGTTGATAACAATTCGTTATAATTATTAATTTTATACATAGTCGCACTTAACATGTGAGTCTCTGCAATCAATAAGGCTGTTGGAACAAGTGCTGTTACTATACTCAAGAACATACCCTGAATATCTCCACCAATTTCTGTAATAAAATAAGATACGTTCATTGTAAATTCAATCAATATAATAAAACATGCGATAAACATAACCACTGTTTTTTCTTTTTCAAGACTACGCATAGAGTCAAGACCGTAAACGGTAACACCATGACTGTTATAATCGTGGAAACCATCAAATTTAATAATTTCAGACCCCTTGATTTGTTTACCGATTGTAAAAGCTCTAACAAAAGAGAAAAACGCAAAGATAATCAAAAATGTAGCCAATACCAAAAATATCGGACTGAATCTCAAACCGGAAATACGAACCCAGTTTGCGGCTTCAGGGAAACAACTTGCCAAGGTATTAGAAACGCCATACGCCAAAAATGGAGCTGTAACAATACCGCCAAACACCTCAAGAACCATTCTCATTTGGTTATTTACAAGATTAGTTTTGACATTATTAATTTTGTTTTGAGTCATCTTATTTACATAGCCAGAAATAAATTTTCTATAACTTTTCATAACTGACTCAAAATCTTCACGATATTCACAGTTTTGTAATTGTTGTTTGTAATTTTTTATTTGAAATTTAAAATATCCACTACCGATTGTAACTACAGCCAAAGCGCCAACAAAGAGCAATGATATAAACAATGCTGCTATTGCAAACCCTGGAATTGCCTTATAATAAAATAAATTCATTATATAAACAATAAATAAAAACACAGAAGATATACCAATAATAACTTTTTGTGCGACATCGGAATCTCCAAATTTTTTGTGTTGATTAAAGTCTAATAATGAATAAACTCCCTGTTTCAAAATTAAACAAATTGCAATAACAATTGCGGTCACACAAACCAAAAATCCGAAATTTGTTGTCAAATTTAAAACAGATGACGTATTATCTACCTTTAATCCTAATAGAAAGTTTGTTATTGCAAAAGATGAAACAACTGACAAAATCACCATTGCAACATTCAATACAAAATTTGTGATATTGGCAGATTTGATGTTATTTTTAAATTCAAGTATTTTAAAACCAATTTCTTTAATAATCGCAATTCTGTTTTTTTCAACATCATTGTCAAACATATCCTCATCTGAATGATGAACCGCATGAGGAGCTGCAACCGATGCCGTAAGTGTTGAAACATTTTTCGCATCAACTGCTGTAAAAACAGTTACCTCTATTGGAAGAGTTGTTGATTTTGTTGTTATTACAAACTTTGGTGTTACAAGAATTTTTGAAAATACTTTGTTATTGCAAAGAATATCTCGACTTTGCGAAACATTCATAAGGACATAATTGTTATACTTCTGGGCATAAACGAGTTTAAGAACCTCATCATCCCCAAGCTCCGATACAATGATATCACAACTTGGACTATTACCGATTGTAATATTTGCTTGATTTTCAAATTCTTGAGTTAAATCACCATATTTTATAACAACTTTCATATTCTATTACCTTCCTATAGAATTTAAGAATCGTCTCAAAGCCTTACTGGTTGTAGCTTCATTCCCTATAACCAGCTTATTTTCACCCAAAACCGGACTCAATTTTTCTTTTACCAAATCTAATTTTTCAGGTTTAGCATACAAAAACATCATTGAGAAATTTTCAGCTTGATTTTTTACATTAGATACTTCTTTTGGCAATTCATTCCAATCAATTTGCTTTTCTTCAGCACCTTCATTTTCCAAATCACCAATAACAACAACCGCAGGAATATATCCCTCTTTACTCATATTCAGTGCATGTTTAAACGCTTTTTTCAAAGACAGCCCATAAGCCGTACCAAACTCCTTGGAATCAAGTTGAGTAAACTTTTCCATAGCTTTGCGCACTTCAGAACTTGATTGAGGAGAACCTTCATAAATCAAATAAGACTCTTCTGAAACTCTCAAAATCTTGATATGATCTTCAGGGTCAAGCATTGAACATAACTGCCTAATTAACATTTTTTCAGCAGGTAAATTTGCTTGATTTGATGCTGATGCATCAACTACAAAAATAACTGCAGCCTTATGAAAATCATCAACTTTTAGCTTTGTCAACCCAAAAATTCCTAAAGCTAAAATTAAAAATAAAGCTACACCAAACATTACAATTTTAAACGTATTATTCATACTAGAAAAATACCACAAAAATCCAAAAAGTGTAATCATACAAACGATTGAATGAACCTTTTGGGCAAAAAATTATAGGTATTGATAAAGAGTTTTGTTTGGTTCAAAATAGTTATCCCAAAGAGCAAATTTTTGAATAAGGAAATTGTAAATGGCAAAAATTTCAAAAGTGATAAACTCCAGCTACAGGGGGTTAAAAAAAGAAATTAAAAAGATAGAAGGCATGCCATCTGATATCAAACAAGGATATCGACAAGGAGCACGCCTAGCCAAAATAAAAAATACAGACAGTTTTTCTTATAAAACACAAGGAATTATTCGAAAAGGAATAATTCCGCATCTGCCTGAAATACTAGGTGTAATTACAGCATTAATACCAATTCCCGGTATATCTATCGGCAGCATTTATGTCGGCAAAAAATTTCAGAAAATTTTTAAGAAATAAAATATTGACAATTAATTTTCATCATATAAAATAATAAATGTGACACGAGAGTATTGGGGTGTCGCCAAGTGGTAAGGCAGCTGGTTTTGGTCCAGCCATCTCGGAGGTTCGAGTCCTTCCACCCCAGCCATTTAAAAAGAGCCTTTTAAAGGCTCTTTTTTAGTGCTTGTAAATAAAGTGCAAGTGTGAGATGGGGATATAATCGCTACTATCTAAATATAAAGCCTTTTATAGCGATTTTTATAGAATGAGATGCACTTACACTAACTGGATTTTATTTGCACTTATTTTTATATTACTTGCACTAAAATCACATCAATTTTAAAATTAAACTCCGAAAGTTAGTAATTTCTCAAATTATACAAAATAGGTTCAATGTATTGTGAACCGAAAATTATCAAATCAAATATGACAATTAGCATAAATGCTATTATGCCAACGTTTTGCAGTGCTGTAATTTTTTTATTGCAGAGATATTTTTGGTTGCTTATTTTGATAGAAAAAATCAATTCAACAAAGTATATCAAAGTAATAAATAAGAATAATAGGATACTCAACAATCCTATTATATGAAACAATAAAATCAATCCAAATAGCGAAGATTTTGTTAGTAAGCCTATTATTAGCATAACTATAAACGATATTAATTCTAATAAGCCACAAGCTCACAAAATATTAAAAGCATAAGATTGTCGTAAACGATTTAAAAACATAGTTATAGTATACAAAAAAGTGAAAGGAGAAACAACTATGGCAACAAATCAAAAGCAATTTGACAATGAAATGAAGGCTCTATCAATAGGGTGTTCACAAATGAAGAAATCGGACAAATGTCTCCAGATGAATTTTCAAGATTAGAAAATTTTATAAATCAACAAATAGCAGAAGGTAAAGTTATGCCGGAGGCTCAAGCAAAACAACAAGTACAAACCGGAGATTTAATTTATGTAAATTCATATACTCGTTCTGATGGCACTGAAGTAAAAGGATATTACCGAAGCAAACCTAGTATTTAGTTTTATGCAAATAGTTCGATCTTTATATTTTTGTATGAGAAATCAAAATGAAAGTATTACAAAGTAAGAGATAAAAACTGTTATCATTGCAAAGATAACAGTTTTTAAAATGATTATATTTTTATGTGGGGAAGCATGGTATACTTCCTATTTCTTTAGTCTATCTAATCAATTTTGACTTCTATTTTTTACTTTTATTATTTATGTATTTATCTGAGTCTTCAATCATACTATCCAAGCATAAAATTTTTGCTAATACATACTGTAAAAATATTTTGTAGTAAAGTATATAAAAAAGGGCTCTTATTATGGATAACAAAACAAACGTCATGAGAATTTTGGATAGGTTTAAAATTGAGTACAAACACTACACCTACGCTGATACAGATGCAATAAGCGGAATTGAAGTTGCGACAGTATTAGGTCAAAACCCTGAACAGGTATTTAAAACTCTTGTCACTGTTGCAAAATCTAAAAAATATTATGTTTTTATGCTCCCAGTAGCTCACGAATTAGACTTAAAAAAAGCAGCTCAAGCTGTTGGCGAAAAATCGGTAGAAATGCTCAAATCAAAAGAACTCCTACCTCTTACAGGTTATATTCACGGAGGCTGTTCACCTATTGGGATGAAAAAACCATTTACAACTGTCATTGATTCTACCGCTCAAAAATTTGATACAATTATTTTTAGTGCAGGCAAAATAGGCTACCAAGTAGAATTAAATCCAAATGAACTTTCTAAAATTTTGAAAAATATTGATTTTGCAGACATTACGGTTGATGCCCTTCACTCAACAAATTGATTTTATCAGAGATTTCTCTACCAAAAACATTTGAATAAACGCTCAAATATTCTTCATAAGTAAGAATAGCTGTATTTGCCAGTATTTTCACCTCAACACCAAGCAAATCAACAAAATACGGAAGTTCTATAACACCATTTTTCAAATAAAAATTTCGTCTGCGCAAACGCTCCAATTTGTTATTACATTCCAAATTTTCCGGATTTTCGATTTCCAAAAAGAAATTTTTATCTCTATATCTGTTTTTGATAAGGTTAAACGCAGTTGTTCCAAATTTACGATTTCTAAAATCATCTTCAATTGCAAAATAATCAAGTAATACAAGATTTTTATAAGTTCCAGTGATGGCTAATCCGACAAAATTACCATCACTTTCAAGCGCCAAAATGTCAACAAAACCCTCTTTCTGTTTTTGCAAAATCAAGTCAAATGGTTTCTGTTCCTCTTTTGGGAATGCTTTATAATAAAGTTTTTCTACATTCGCTAAGTTATTTGAATTTATTGCATCAAGTATTTTCATTAGCACTCATACCTTTTGTAAAAATAAAACAGTGTCAAAAAGCCAACAAACGCAAATTTCGCCCCAGGTAATGCAACATATTGATACCCAAACCCATGGGCAATTGGAATTCCTCCAACAAATGCGCCTATAGCATTACCCAAATTAAATGAGATTTGAGAACAAGATGCCCCCAGCATTTCTCCGCCTTTTGCATTTCTAATCAACAACACCTGTTGAGGAGCAGAAACCGCAAACAAACAAGCTGTACACAAGCACATCAAACCGACTGATACAAATGGATTTTTACCATAGAGGAATATCAAAACCAAAGAAATTGCAGCAATCAATTGAGTTGTTCCAGCAACGATTGACGGACAGAATTTGTCAGACAATTTTCCGCCTAACAGATTTCCGATTACCATACCTCCACCTGCCAAAATCATAAGCAACGACACCAAAGACGGCTTAATACCAGAAAGATTAACCAACAATGGATTTATGTAACTATACCAGCAGAAAATACCACCGTTTCCCATCACAACCGCTAAAATCAAAAGCCAAGGAGCAAGGTGTTTAAATATTCCAAACTGACCACGAAATCCTGTATCCGGAAGTGGCGGAATTTTTGGAACAATTTTTTGTATAAAATACAAAATAAAAAATCCAAACAAACCTACAATAAACAATGTCAAACGCCAAGAATAATTATGACTCAGATATGTTCCAACAGGAATTCCTGCCAAATTTGCTACAGTCATACCGGAACACATTATAGATACTGCTCGATTTTCATTTTCCTTAGCAACCAGTTTACCTGCAACAATTGCCCCTACTCCAAAAAATGCGCCATGAGGCAGTCCTGCAATAAATCTCAATGCGCAGAACAAATGATAATTCCAAGCAATTGAAGATAACAAATTCGCAACCGTAATAATTGATGCCAAAACCAGTAAAATATTTTTCAAAGGTGTTTTACGCCCAAATATAACAAGTAAAATTGAACCAGCTACAACACCAAGTGCATAAAACGAAATAAAGTTCCCTGCTGCAGGGATTGAGACATGCAAACTCTTTGCAATGTCAGGCAAAATTCCCATCATAACATATTCCGTTAATCCAAGTCCGAAAGTTCCCAGTGCAAGGGGTAAAAGACACAATGATTTTCGCATTAAAAAACCTCCGCTCAAATGTGATTATACACTAAACACATTTTATGCGGAGATTTTAAAATTTCAAAATTTGCTATATTGCAACATCTTTTGATTGCATTGAATTCATTGGATTCCAAGCATCTTTCAAATTATTTTTTATAAGATTTTTATAAAAATTTTCCTTATAATTTAATAAATCAATTTGTTTGTGAAGTTCTTCCAACTGTTCAAGAGCTTTTGCTTTTGTATCAAGGATAATTTGATAACGTTCTTTGATTGTTGAATCCCCTTGAATACACAAATCAATATATCGCTTAATTGCTTTATTTTCAGTTCCAACAGAGCGTAGACATTTGACAATTCTCACCCACGCCAAATCATCTTCTGAAAACATCCTGATATTGTTTTTGTCACGCTTTACAAATGGAAAGAAACCTGACTTTGACCAAAAACGCAAAGTATGTTCAGATACATCCATTTTTTCTGCAACATCTTTGATTGTGTACATTTTAACCTCTTTTCAAAACTTTTGAAACATCTTCTGTAATAAGTTCTTTTGTCAAATGATACTTGTTATAAAGTTCATTAATATCAACTCTATCGGTAAATTCCTTATCTCCACCAAAATTCAAGACTTTCATATCAGAATTTCCGTAGAAACTTGCAACTTTTTCACCAAAACCGCCATCTAAAATACCATCTTCCAAAGTAATGACAATTTCGTGGTCGTTTTTCAAGTTTTCTAACAATTCATTATCTATACCTGAAATAAATTTAGGATTGATAAGAGTTGCATCAATTCCAAGTTTTGCCTTGATTTCACCTTTAACATCTTTTGCCAAATTAAAGAAATTACCAAGACCTAAAATTGCAATCTTAGAACCTTTTTCTTCGACTTTAAATTTGTTCAATTTTGAATAATCTGTAGTATCTTTAGCACCGACAGAAATCAATTCGCCCATAGGAACTCTGATTGCAACAGGATGTTTTGTTTGATTATATGCATATTCAAGCATTGCCATATATTCTTCTTTATTTGTTGGTGCCAAATATACGATATTGGGAATATTTCCGATAATTGACATATCAAATGAACACAAATGAGTTGCATCAGCACCTGACAAACCACCCCAATATACAAGCATTGTTATTGGCGAATTATTCAATGCCAAATCTTGAGACATTTGGTCATAAGTTCTTTGAACAAATGAGCTCATAACTGCAAAAATCGGTTTTGCTCCTAATTTCGCTAAAGCAGAAGAATAAGCAACTGCATGTTCTTCTGCAATACCAACATCCGTATAATGTGCGCCCAATTGATTTCGATAATCTTTTGTCCAACCAAATACCCCAGGAGTACCTGCGTTAATTGCAATACAACCCTTATCTTCTTTTGATTTTTGCAAAATAAAGTCGTTTGTAATTGAGTTATAATCCTCTAGCGCAGGCGCAGGAGCTGAATTATACTTATCTAAAGTTCCAGGCAGAATCCAGTGGAAAGCTTCTTTATTTTCTTCTGCAACAGACAACCCATGCCCTTTTAGAGTATGAATATGAACAATTGTTGGGCAAGTTGCATCTTTCACTTGAGTAAATGCTTTTATTAAATCTTCAATATTATTGCCATTATCTACGTATAAATAATCATAACCTAATGCCTTAAAGAAATTGCACTGAGCTTGACCTTTTGTTTCTCTCAATTCTTTCAAATTACCATAAAGTCCACCATGGTTTTCCGCAATAGACATATCATTGTCATTTACGATTACTATAAAATTACTTTTGAGAGCAGCACCATTATCTAAACCTTCAAAAGCTTCACCTCCACTTAATGACCCATCACCGATAAGGGCAACCACATTAAAATTGTCACCATTTAAATCTCTAGCTTTGGCAACACCTGCTGCCAAACTTACAGAAGTTGAAGTGTGACCAACTTTGAACAAATCGTGTGCACTTTCTTCAGGTGCAGTATAGCCCGTATAAGTCAAATATTTGTCAGGATCTGTAAAACCTTCTTTTCTTCCTGTCAAAATTTTATGAGGATAGCATTGGTGAGAAACATCAAAAATAAACTTATCAACAGGAGAATTAAAGACATAATGCATAGCAATTGTCGCTTCAATAATCCCCAAGTTTGGTCCCATGTGCCCACCTGTTGTATTTACTTTTTTTATAATTAACTCTCTCATTTCACCTGCAAGAGTGTTCATTTCATCAATAGAAAGATTTCGTAAATCTTGTGGTTCATTTACTTTGTCTAAAATCATTTATTTCTCCTTCTTTTTAATAAAAAACTATTACAACACCATAATACAACTTGATAGCAACTATCAAGCAAGTAAAACATTAATAATTATTAACAAAAAATTTACAAAAAAGAAAAACTAACCGCAACAACAATTACAACCGCTTTTAGACTCGTTACAGCCCTTGCATTTGTCTTTCATTTCGCCATTTTGAGCATAATATTTGTAGCTGCTAACCCACTTAGGTTCTTTACAGGAACATTTATCCATAAAGGTCAAAAAACTCACAAACTTGCGCAAAACATCTTCCGGCATAGAATATTCAATTTGTTTTGCACTTTGTGAAACTTTTTCATTTTCGACCATTAAAACCTTTTCCAAAAAATTGGAAATAGTTCTATGTCTAAAAAGTTTTTCTTCTGCCTTTTTCTTACCTTTAGAAGTAATTGTAATTATTCCGTAAGGAACATAATTGATAAAACCGCGTTCTGCCAAAGTCTTTACAGCATCAGAAGTTGCAGGACCTCCTATTTTCAGATAGTTAGAAACATCTTTAACTCTGGCTGCCTGATTAACTTTCACAATTTCATAAATTGCAAGTAAGTATTTTTCAAGACTTTCTGTCAATTCGTTTTTCATCACCATAACTCCTTTTTAGGTATCTCGAATAATTATATTTTATACCATAAAAAGGAGTTTGATGTAAATTACAACTACGCTTTAGCACTTTTTATAAATCCTTGCATAGATATTTGTTGAGTCGGCTGTATAACTTGATTTTGAGCTTGTTGTGCACGATGTTTTTTGCGAGTTTTGTTTATCAAAATATTTAATTTTGGCAACAATACACCAAGTGCGATTGTAGAATATGCTAATCCTGCACCGTGTGCGACATTCAATTTCCACATATTTGATTTGGCAAATTTAGAACCTTTTGCAGCAATTTCATTATGAGATTTTAATGAAAGGTTATTTAACCAATTTCTAACCCCTCTAGTTTCGCCTGAAATATTAAACAAGTTTTCGCGTTTTCTATCCAACAAATTCGCAACACCTTTTGCAGCAAAGCCACCAAATACAAGCCAGTTCAAGAAACCCAAATAATCTCTTGTTGTTGTTTCAACAAGTTCATCCCTATTATCAGATGCCAAAAATCTACCAATCAGAGTTGATGCGTATACTGTTTTTATCGCATTACCACTTGTTACAGGACCTGTAAATTCAAGTTTCTTCAAAAAGTCTTTTGGTGATTTAATTTTCATTACGGCAATTGCCATTGCAGCCATTCCTAAACTTGCAACAACTTTTTCCAAAATAAATTTCGCACTCTTGTCTTTTGTAGATTTTTTATTTTTAATTTGGTTTTGATAATCACTATCTCCGACAAAACCTTGAGTTCCTGTGCGTTTTTCGGTAATTTTTCTATTTACGTATTGATTTATTAAACCTAATCCTGATGCCAAACTCAATGCTCCAATACTTTTTATTTTGTTAATTTTGGCAATTTTTGCAAGCGCTTCTGCGGTATTTATTTTAGTATTAGCAAAAACATCTTTGCCTAAATCTACAGTATCACGCAACAAATTATGCATAGTAGTTGAGAATTTTCCACCCGCTGTCACTTTATCTGCTCCTAAAGCGTTAGTTAAGCGCAACTCAATAATATTCAAAAGTTTTTTGCTATCATTTTTTGAAATTTCTTTATTATCAATAATTTCACTCAAAGCTTCAGAAATAGAATTTTTATCCTTCAATTTCTCATGAATATTTTTAAATCCACCATTATCCCAACTAAATTTTGACCATTTTTTCTCATCAACCCACTCAACATTATTCCAATCAACATTTTTCAAGAATTTAACATCCCTGCCATCACGTCCTGAAAGTGAATCCAAAATAGAACGTACATAACCTTTTGTGTTATTTGTTTTGTTCCAAGAATCTGTCAAAAACGCCAAACTATCATTAGAAAACCATGTATTTGGATTGATTTTTGTTTTTGGATTAACAAACTTATTTGCAATATGAGAAATAGCTTTTGCAAAATAACTGGCTGAAAGGCAGACAATCAAAGTTCCTGTAAATTCTCTGAAAAAAGTCTCAGCACCGGCATATTTGCTACGTTCTTTTGTATCAATATATGTTCTTGGCCCAACCATTGCAAACAAGTCAATGCCAACAGCGTTTGCCATTGGATTTGTATCCAAAAATCTCAATGCACCTGTTGCCATTCCATCTAACGCACCGCGAAATGCTACAGGTTTGTTCGGTATATATACCGCAGAATTATTTATATTATCAATCATTTCTATCTCCAAATTAAAATCTATTACATATTTCGGGTAAAAAAATAAGTTCCCAACAAATTAACTTCGTTGGGAACTCATATCATAGTGTACAATTGTATAACACGGTCATCGCAAGTCCCAACATCGGTACTTACAACAACAGCAGTTATTTAATTTTGTAGTAGATTGATTAAACATTTTGTATCCTTATTCTTTTATTAAAACAAGAACATAAAATTTGTCAACACTTTATTGATTATTTTTTATCTTTATAATTTAATTATATATAGTTGTTTAGGTATAGCGAATAAATTTACACATACAATAATTTAAAAGGATAATAATGAAAATATTAGTAGGATTATCAGGCGGAGTAGATTCATCAGTTGCAGCACTGATATTGAAACAACAAGGACATGAAGTTGTCGGTGCGACGATGTCAATCTGGGGGAAAGACGGAATGGCTGCAAAATCAGGCCATAAAAATGCATGTTACGGCCCTGATGAAAAAGAAGATATTGAAGAAGCTCGAAAAATTGCCGCCCAAATTGGTATTCCTTACTATGTTTTCAATTGTGTTGAGCAATATGAACAAATTGTATTGGACAATTTTAAATCTGAATACATTCAAGGCAGAACACCTAACCCTTGTGTTTGGTGCAACGCACTTGTAAAATTTGGGGTGTTACCGCTTATTGCAAAGGGAAATGGAATAGAATTTGACAAATTTGCAACAGGACACTACGCAAGAGTTGAGGAAAAAGACGGCAGATTTTTGCTAAAACGTGGAATTGCACCTCACAAAGACCAATCATACTTTTTATACAGACTTAAACAAGAACAGTTGAAAAATATTATCCTGCCACTTGGCAACTATACAAAAGACCAAATCCGTAAAATTGCCAAGGATAACGGATTAGAAGTAGCAGAAAAACCTGACAGCCAAGATTTTTATGATGGTGATTATAACGAACTGTTAGGCGTAAAAGAAAAAGACGGCAATATCGTAGACCTTGACGGAAAAGTTATAGGACACCACAAAGGTATTTGGAATTACACAATCGGTCAAAGAAAAGGTATTGGAGTTTCTGCCACTGAACCATTATACGTTTTAGAATTGAGAAAAGATACAAACGAAGTCGTAATCGGCCCTGCGGATAAAACATTCAAAAAAGAACTGACCGCAGTAAATTTGAACTGGATTGCATTTGACAAACTGGAAAATGAACGCAAAGTATACGCAAAAATTCGCTCAACTCAGCAACCGACACCCATCACAATCACTCCAAACGGAGACAATGTGGATGTTGTTTTTGACGAATTACAAAAATCTATCGCAATAGGACAATCTGTAGTATTTTATGATGAAGATGTCGTATTAGGCGGTGGTGTTATCGACCAAGTAAGATAAATATACCTAAACATTTGCCCCACCATCGTTTTTGATTTTATCAAGAACCTTTTTAGACCCTTCAACTTCCTTTGTATAATTTAGTACAAAGGTTGTTGCTTCTTGATCGCGCGCAATCGCTTCTTTTAGAGAAATTATTTTTTCCATTGACAAACTTTTCATAAATTTCTCAGAATCATCACACAAAAATTGCTTAAATAATGCTTGAACGTCAGGTTCAAACCCAGATAAATCAGATTTTAAAGAATACCAACGATAAAAATTATGTAGCATGTAAAATTTATCAATAACACCATCTCTTAATACAAACATCGGAGATGTAGAAAATTTTACACCTTGTCCTGTAATCAAAGATAAGTAAAGAGCTTCAAATCCTCGTTTTTCGCAAATCAATCCTTCTTCTTCTTTTATAAAATTTAACAATTTGTCGGCATTATTGATTTTATAAACAGGAGTTTTTGCAGCTTTGATATAATCAAGCAGTTCGTCAGGGTTACAATTTGTCTTTTTAACAATTGCTGCAACGTTATTTTTGACTTCTTCAATAGTTTTTAGAGTTTCACTATTGAGAGTCAAATCAGCACCTTTTCCTAGCACTTGCTTTGTTTTTTTATTAACAAAAGTACGTTTTGTACTGTTTTTCAATTTATTTTGCAAATCTTTTTCTTTTAAAGATAAGAAAAAATATTTGATATTTTTTAAAATTTCCATCATTACTGAATTATAATTAAATTTTTCAAAGTTTTACACATCCAAATATACGAAAAAATGCCCAAGAAATTCTTGAGCACTTTTCGACATTAAATATTAAAAATAGCCTAACCTTGACAAAGGATGTAGTGAATAAGAGTTCTTACACCAACACCTGTTGCACCTTTGCAAAAACCTTTAAACGGTTTATCCAAAAATGCAGTACCTGCTACATCAAGATGAGCCCATTTTACATTATCGGTAACAAATTCTTTTAAGAACATGCCAGCAGCAGATGCACCACCATTTCTAGTTCCTGTATTTTTCATATCGGCAACATCACTGTTCATATTATCTCGATATTCTTGCCACATTGGCATTTCCCAGAATTTCTCACCTGCATAAGAACCTGTTTTTATCAAATCTTTTACAAATGCATCATCATTACCCATAATACCTGATGCAACATTACCTAAAGCAACCATACAAGCACCTGTCAAAGTTGCAATATCAATAACTTCATCAACACCAAGTTCGCATGCATAACATAGCGCATCAGCTAAAGTCAAACGACCCTCTGCATCTGTATTATCAACTTCAATTGTTTTACCGTTTTTAGCTGTCAAAATGTCCCCAGGTTTATAAGAACTTCCTGATGGCATATTTTCACAAGCTGCAATAATACCATGAACTTCAACTTCAGGATGAAGTCTATTTATTACGCTCATAACACCTAAAACGCAAGCTGCTCCTGACATATCATCACGCATAGTCAGCATTGATGAAGCTGGTTTTATATCCAAACCGCCACTATCAAAACACAAGCCTTTACCAATAATTGCAATACGTTTTTTAGGATTTTGCGGAATATATTTCATGTGGATGAATTTAGGAGGTTGCACACTGCCTTGAGCAACAGCCAAATATGCTCCCATTCCCATTTCTCTGATTTTATCTTCATCAAACACTTCTGTTTGAACACCTTCAATACATTGAGCGATTTGTGCCAACCTAGTTGGAGTTGCATAAGCTGCAGGTTCATTAGCCAAATCTCTTGTAAATTCCATCGCTTCAGCTACATATTTAGCTAGCTCAATATCACTTGTAACTTTTGAAATATATAATTCTGAAATCTTGTGGTCTTTTTTACTTTTGTATTTGTCAAAGTGATAGTTTGCAATTTCTGCACCAATGATAGTAGGAATTCCAAAAGTTGTATTTGTATCAATATTGAACGCGATTTTTTCGGCTTTTAACTCAATACATTTTTTTATTGCTTTAATTACACTATCTCTAATGATGTTATTATCAAGTTTTTGCTCATCGCCAAAACCTACCGCCATCACGTAAGTTGAAGGTAATTCTCCTCTTGTGTGAATTGCAAAAACCTCTCCAGGTTTACCTGTAAAAGAATCCGGTGCAAATTTATTGATTAAAGCATTTGAAGTCAATTCACCTTCAAATTTATTGACAATTAAAACGTCACATGAAATATCTTTCGTATTTTCTACAATTTTTACTTCCATAATAAACTCTCCTTTTCGGGTTCATTATAGCATTAATTCAAATTTAGAAAATAGTTTTAATAGTTGAACTATCTGACTTTTTTAGCAGGAGCTTGCTCTCCATTCATTGATTTTATCGCATAAGAACGCAAATCATAAGCCTGAATATTATGCGGTTCTTTTTTTATAACGATATTTAAATCATCAATCGCAGCTAAGTATAATTTCAACTTGCAAAAAATTACAGCTCTTGTCAAATATTTATCTGCATCTGTATCGTCAAGTTCAATCGCTTTGTTTAAATCGTGTTCAGCCTGCTTAAAATCACCATTTGTTTGACTGATTAAAGCTCCGCGCTCGGCATAGTAATCAGCATTTTTTGGAGCTAATTCAATAGCCTTTGAAAAATCATCAATCGCTGAAACATTATGAGACAAACGAGATTCCGCAATTGCTCGTTCATAATATGCCAAATCATTTTTCGGATTTATCTCAATTTCTTTCGTAAAATCAAGAATTGCATCTTCGTATTTTTTCAAACCGATTTTTGCAATTCCGCGATTGCAATAAACTCTTTTATAATTTTTATTTAACTCAATAACCTTTGAATAATCTGAAATTGCGCCATTATAATCTTTTAGGTAGAATTTTGCAACTCCTCGATTGTTGTACGCATCAACATTTTCATTATCAAGTTCAATAACTTTCGAATAATCCGAGATTGCACCTTTATAGTCTCCATTGTTACGTTTTGCAATCCCACGATTATAATACCCAAGTTCATTTTTTGGGTCTAACTCAATAACTTTTGAAAAATCTGAAATTGCATCATCGTACTTTTTTAACAAAACTTTTGTTGTCCCACGATTTAAATATGCATTGATATTTTCAGGATTCCGTTCAATCTCTTTTGAATAGTCTTCAACAACTTCTTCATAAGCGTTCAAGCCAGACTTTGCAATTCCACGATTATAGTATGCATTTTCTATATTTGGGTCAAGTTCAATCGCTTTGGTATAATCTTTTACTGCGTCCTTATAATGTCCCAATAAGAATTTTGCATTACCACGTTTGGTGTAAGAATCTGCATTTTGCGGATTTACCTCAATAGCCTTTGTATAATATTCAATTGCAACATCGTACTGTTTTTCATCAAAACTTGCTTGAGCAGCACTTATCAAAGTTGCCTCTTTTTTCTGCTTTCTTGTCAATTTTGCAGCAAAAGCACTATTAGAAGAACAAGCCGCCTGACTTATCAAAAGTCCAAATATTATTGCTGTTAAAAATGTCTTTTTCATAACCATAAACCTAAAACTTGAGGTGAATCCTTACAAGTTATGTTAAGAATATTACAAACATAGACAAATGTCAAAAATCACCAAATTTCGCCAAACAAAACTATGTAAACATCACGTAACATTTGCCCAATATAACTAAAGTTTATCAATATTTGAGCCGATAACAACAGAGTGTAATCAAAAGGAACAATGGAAATGTCAACAAGAATAAACAAACCGACAAGTCAAAAACGTTCCAACTTTGGAATCTCACATAGTGAATTAGGGAAGTATTCTACCTCCGAAATCACTATGGATGAAGATTTTGCAAAGAATTACAGTAGTGAAATCGTTGAATCAGCAAAAGAATTAAAAGCAAAAAATGGCGACAAATATTCTGATGAATATTATCTAAATTATGCCAAAAGCTTGAAATACCAAGAATTACTTCGCGCTCATAGAGAAATAAACCAAAGAAGTGCCAATCAATATGACATTACTGATAAAGATTGGGCAATGTATTCTTATGAAGAAATTATTGAAATGGAACATCAAGGATATCAAATCCCTGATGACATCTTGGAATGGGCTCACGCACAACAAGAATCTGACGTTACTGATTATGTAATCGTTTCCGATGCAACAGGTACAGATGATGGCGCGACAACTGATGCAACTTCAAATGGCGACCAATTAACAAGTTTACAAAAAAAAGCTCAAGAAAACATCATCAAATCAGAAAAAGCTATAGAAACAACAAACCAAAAAGTAGAAGTTTACAACACCACAGCTAAAAAAGCCAAACAAATTAAAGACAAAAAAGAAGACACTTTCAAAGACTCAATGAATAAAATTGAGGATATGACCACAGAGTGGAAAAAACTTGATGATAAAAAGAAAAACGGAGAAAAACTTTCTCTAACTGAAAGATTGAAATACAATTCACTTAGCAAAAAATTAGATACTTCAAACGGAACGATGATGAAAGAAATTCAAGCGGATAACTCTGACCTTGACGACTTTTTAAATTCTTTGGATAGTTTGAGTGCTGATATTAAAACAAACGAAACTTTGGCACAAGATACAATCAAATCAGGCAAAGATTTGAGCAATCTTCAAAAGAATTACCGTCAAGAAGAATTACCTGCTCAAACTTCAGGAATCAAAGACGACGGAATGGGACCAAGCCTTGATGAATTATATCAAGCAAAACCGCAAGATATTGCAGACACTGCAATAGACAAAGGTAACGACCTTTTAGAATACGTTGATGAAGTTACCCTTGAAGTTGAATCTAACGCAACAGTTGATACTGCAAAATTTGCTCAAGAATACACAGAACTGTCTGAAAAAACTCAAGAAAAAGTTCAAAATACAATGGGCGAAGACCAAGACGACAACAATGATAAAAAACAAAAACAAGAATCTTATAATGTCGACTTGATTTTCACTGCACCAAATGCTGCAAAAGCTGCAATAACAACAATCCAATCAACTGCAAACTTAAACGAAAAGAAAAACGGTGTTAAAAACACAGATAAGAAATTAGCAACTCAACTTAAAAAAGCACAAAAAGATGCTAAAACCGTTGAGAAAGAATCTTCTAAAGCTGAACAAAAACACGAAGATAATGTTCAAAAAGAAGAACAATTGGTGAACGAACTTGAAAACATTCAAGGTAAATCGCTTGAAGGTTCTACATCTGAAAAAGTTAAAAATGCAATAAAATCAGTTAATACCCAAAAACAAGCTCAAAATAATACAGATGAAATGCAAAATGCCCTTCAAAATGAAGGAGATGGACAAGTTCAAGCAAAAGTTCAAACAGCTACCAAACAAACTGATAAAAATGAAGCAGAAAAACTTGCCGTAATGGAAGAAATCAAAGCTGTTGATACAGATGATAACAAGGTTAATGACAGCGTAAAAACATCGCTAACTAAAGGTTTAGCTTCAAACGCACTTAGCCAAAAAATTTCAAATGACTTGAATAAACAAAACACAAAACTAAAATCACGAAATACAAATGCTCATCAAGTTGCAACAAACACAGTAATTGTCGGCGTTGGAACTTATGGTAGAAGTTTTGCAACTACAGCAATAGGAAACGCTATGGTTGCAACAGGTACCGGCTTGATGTCAAACCTAGCAACTTACGGTCAAGGCGTAAGAATGGTTATCGGTGGAAGTCAACTACAAATCCAAGGCGCAAACGAAATGCGCTATGGACTGGCTGCAGTTGGCATAGGGACAATTGGTTTGACGGCATCTGATATCGCATCAGCCGTTGTTTCTGACTCTAAAGAGTCATTTAAAGGTGCGATTTCTTTATTAAAAGCTAACAAAAAAGCATACCAAGAAACTGCAAAAGCAATGGGTGCAACAATTACAACTCAAAGTTCTGAAACAGAACAAAACAACAACACAAACACTGATAACAAAATTGAACAAAATAACCAAACTACAGAAACTCAACAAGATGAAAGTTCTGTTCAAAATGATGTTCAAGATACAGCCGTTCCAACTGATGAAACCCAACCTTCACAAGAATCTGAACAAACAGAAGATGTGCCACAAGTTGAAGTTCAAGACAACAATCAAAATGAAACCGTTGCACAAGATGAAACAAACAGCGAAACTCAAAATTCTACATCAGATAAAAAGAAATCTAACCAAAAAGATTATAGTGTTGCTACAGAATTTACTTCAAAAAATGCAATCAGTGCAACATCTACTACCATCAGAGCAACTCAAGATTTAAAAACACAAAACTCTGATATCAATAAGCAAACAACAACAGTTGATGCTGAAACTAAAAAAAGCATAAATATTGTAAAAACAATTGAAAAAGAATCAACAAAAGCTCAAGCAGAACAAAGAAAAAATGCTGAACAAACTCAAACCATTGTTCAACAAACTAGTGCTGCAAAGGCTAAAATGAACAATGCACAATCAACAGAAGAAGCAGAAGCTGCTCAAAATGAAACAGTCGCATTAGAAACAGAAAACGAAACATTACAAAACGAAAATTCAAAAGAAACCGCAGATACAGAAAAAAGTTTAACTAAAAATATTCAACAACTTGACGGTTTCAAAAAAACAGCTAACGAATTAAACAAAAATACCACAAGCCACAAAAAACTTTCATCTGACCAATTGGATATCTCAACAAAAACAATTCTTGTTGGAGCAGGTACAACTGGATTTGGAATTTTGCACACAACTTATGGTGCAAACATGATAGCATCAGGTATGGCATTGATGGCCAATCCGTTCACACATACACTTGGAGTATTGCAAGTTGCACTAGGTCAAGCAACACTTGCCACAGGAGCTATGGAAGTTTCAACAGGTGCTGTAGCGACAAACACCGGTATCGTCGGCACAACAGTAAATGCTCATGCTAAAACTCTTTCATCAGATGCAACAAACTCAACCAAAGCATCACTTTTGCAAAGCAAAGACTCTGACAAAAAAGTCCAAAACTCTACAAAAGATTTAGAACTTTCTATAAAAGAAAATGATAATAACGCACAACAAATTGATAACGAAACAAATAACGAACCAACTGACCAAAATTCAAATTCTGAGGATGATAACACAGATGATACAAATTTAGTTTCTGCATCAGTTTCAACAAATGCTAACATCAACAACACAACCAAAACTGACGATAAAGAAGATAGAAAACTTGCAAGATTCAACACAGATAGTATGATTGAATCTAAAAAGAAAAAGAAAAAAGTTCAAGCTGTTTCTGCAACATTTACTAATAGAAAGAAATAGTACCAACTTTTAAACTATTTTTCATCATCATTATCTAAATGATTTAGAGCATATTCGCAGCACTGCTTTACAAGGTTGTTCAATGAAACGCCCTGATTTTGCGCGACCATAGATAGTCTTTCAACCAAGTCTAACGGTAAACGAAATGTTTTATTAACCATTTCAGGCTTTTCAACTTTAAACATAATCACCTCTGTATATTAGTATTTTTACATATTTTTTAAATATAAAAAACACTAAATTTATATAGCCTGCTTATGCGTGTAATTTACACTTGATTAATATAGTGCATTAATTTATAATGGGCAAAAAAGGAGTCAACCATGCCCACAAATTGCAGAAAAACATTTGACTTTTCATCAGCAGAAGGTGCTACGCACGTAGATACGCCACCAAACAAAGTAAAATTTGGTTTTACTTTAGCAGAAATATTAATCACACTTGGTATAATCGGTGTTGTTGCGGCTATGACAATTCCAAACTTAATTGCAAACAACAAAGCTCACAGGTTAAAATCTCAATTTCTTGAATCTTATTCTATTGTTCAACAAGTTTTTAAGCAAATGGAAGCCGATGATGTATCGCTAAACCCAAAAGATTATCCAACAGGTCAGTTTTACAAAACATTTATGAAATATGTTCAAGCTCCAACAGATTGCAATAGAAAAAGAATGAGCGTATGTTATTATTTTGTTGCAGATGGGAAAAACGATGAACATTCAAAACCGTACAAAACACTTGATGGGAATGCAAATGTTGCAGGCAATTGGTTTGATGATGGACAAATAGCTCTACAAAATGGATCCCTCATATTATTTGAAAATTATACAGATATTGACCAATTGTGGGTATCTGTTGACTTAAACGGTTACAACAATCCGCCAAACCGCTGGGGAGTGGATTTATTCACTTTTCAATTTATTGAAGGGGAATTGGTTACTATGGGTGACCAAAAGTCTAAATATAACAACATTGAGAGTTACTGCAATCCAAAAACTTCAAATACTTTAAATGGGATAGCTTGTGCTCAAAAAGCAAAAACAGAGTCAGATTATTTTAATTGGGTTGTAAAAAACGTAAAATAGTGACGTGATTTTTTGTATTGTCATTATGAACTTGTTTTGAAATATGACTTAATAGTCACCCTGAACTTGTTTCAGGGTCTCAAATAAAACAAATTAAGTATAAGACAACTATTGTTTAATTAGAGGGGCATAAACAGTCTTGGATTATTGGCGGCTCGACCGGCTCAACGCAGCTCTCGCCAAGACGTGCTGGGTTCACTTCGTTCACACACGGCGCACTTGCCCAAATCCGCAGTTCCGCATAACTAAAATAAACTTAACTATTATTGTGCATTTATGTTCAGGATGACAAAAGGATATTTTATCCTACAATCTTTACACCTGAGCTTGTGCCAAGACGTGTTGCGCCAGCTTTAATCATTGCAAGTGCAGATTCTTTATCTCGTATTCCGCCTGATGCTTTGACTTGCAAACCATAAGAATGGACTGTATTATACATAAGTTCTACATCTTCTGCTTTTGCACCAACTCCGCCTTTTACAAATCCTGTTGATGTTTTGACAAAATCTGCACCACCTTGGATTGCACATTCACAGGCATACTTAATTTCATCTTTTGTTAATAAATCTGTTTCAATAATAACTTTTAAGTTTTTACCACCGCACGCTGATTTTATCAACTTAATTTCTTCAACAAGAAAACCTGTTTCACGGTCTTTCACTTTTGTTACATTGATAACCATATCAATTTCGTCTGCACCATCTTTAACGGCTTGGATTGTTTCAAAAATCTTGGTTTCTGTAGTGTTTGCTCCTAAAGGAAAACCAATAACCGTAACAACTTTGACATCTGTGTCTTTCAAGTTTTCTTTTGCGAGTTTTACATAACAAGGATTAATACAAACACCTAAAAATTTGTATTCTTTTGCCTCTTCAAAGAGTTTTATCAAATCAGCTTTTCTTGCATCTTGTTTTAATAAAGTATGTTCAACGTATTTGTTTAGATTTTCCATATTTACTCCCTCTTTTTATAATATATTATCTAAAATTTCACTAACTTGGTCTGAATGATTCAATGTAAAAAAGTGCAAGCCGTCAACCTTGTTGTCAATCAAATCATGACACTGATTTATCGCAAATTCAACACCGATTTTTTTCGCATCATTTGGAAATTTTACTAATTGCTCTTGGATTTTGTTTGGGATTTTAGCATGTGTCAGGCTAATCATTTTTTCTACCTGTTTTCGACTTCTTATTGGTAAAAGCCCTGCAACAATCGGTAAATCGATTCCTGCATTTTTGACTAATTCAATATACCTATATAATTTATCGTTTTCAAAAAATAGTTGAGTAAAAATAGCAGATGCGCCCATATCAACTTTGCGTTTTAGATTTTCAATATCTTTGTGAATATTTTCACATTCAATATGACATTCAGGATACCCCGCAACCCCAATTGATAGCGTGGAATGTTCATGAATAAATTCAACAAGTTCATTTGCATGATTAAATTCGCACTCAGGTGTTGCCTCTGTTTTATCACCACGCAAAGCTAATATGTTTTCGATTCCCATATTTTCAATTTGCGTAATATAATGTTCAATTAATTCTCTTGTTGATCCTACACATGTGAAGTGAGGCATTACATTTAATTCTAAATCTAAAAAAGTCTTTAATAGTTCAAATGACATATCTTTTGTTCCGCCATTTGCACCGTATGTCAATGATATCAATACAGGATGGTATTTTTTTAAGATTCTGACCTGTTCAAAAAGGTCTGAAATATTTCCGTCTTTAGGCGGAAATACTTCAAACGAAATTTTTGGTTGGTTGTATAAAAATCGTCTGTCTGGCGATGCTATGTAATCCTGATATATCTCTTTTAGTTCCATATTCGGATTATACCATAGAAAAACAACCTATTTTGCAAGTTTTGCTTTCAATCTTGCCTCAGCTCTTGCAATAGCTGCTTCTGCTCTTTTGGCATCAAGTCTTGCGTTAGCATTACGCAATCTGCTTTTTGCACGTTCTAAAGCCTCACGTGCACGAGCTTCGTCGATTTCTTCATCAGGCTCAGCCAAAGTTGTAAGAATTAAACATTCTTCGTCTTTGAATTGAAGAATACCACCCATTGTTGTAAATCTTTTAATTTCATTTCCAACAACCGCGCGAGTAACTCCGATATCCAAGGCTGTCATCATTGGGATGTGCCCTTTTAACAATCCAAACTCGCCATCAATACCTTTTGAATAGATTTCATCGACTTCTTCGTCAAAAACAACTCTTTCTTGTGTAATAATTTTTAATTTCATAAATACCTTTCAGAAGTAAAGAAGGCTTTATGTCAAGGGTGGTAATAGTTTAACCACCTTGACACTTTGTCTTCTAAATTTTTATTCCAATGTTTTTGCTTTTTCAACAGCTTCTTCAATAGTACCAACCATGTAGAAAGCTTGTTCTGGCAAATCGTCATGTTTACCTTCTATGATTTCTTTGAAACCCCTGATTGTATCTTCAACCTTAACGTATTTACCGGCAATACCAGAGAATTGTTCAGCAACAAAGAATGGTTGAGACAAGAATTTTTGGATTTTTCTTGCTCGGTTTACAGTTTCTTTATCTTCTTCTGATAATTCATCCATACCCAAGATTGCAATGATATCTTGCAACTCTTTGTATTTTTGAAGAATTTCAAGAACTTTTCTTGTTACGCTGTAGTGTTCTTCACCAATGATATTAGGGTCTAATGCTCTTGAATTTGATTCAAGAGGGTCAACAGCCGGATAAATACCAAGTGATGCAATGTTTCTTGACAATACAGTTGATGCATCAAGGTGAGAGAATGTTGTAGCCGGCGCAGGGTCAGTCAAGTCATCTGCAGGAACATAAATAGCTTGAACTGATGTGATTGAACCATCTTTTGTAGATGTAATTCTTTCTTGTAATTCACCCATTTCTGTTGCCAATGTAGGTTGATAACCTACAGCTGACGGTACACGTCCTAATAGCGCTGATACTTCAGAACCTGCTTGAGTAAATCTGAATATATTATCAATGAATAACAATACATCTTGTTTTGAGTAGTCTCTAAAATACTCAGCAGCAGTCAATGCTGACAACCCTACTCTCATTCTGGCTCCTGGCGGTTCGTTCATCTGACCGTAAATCAGACCAACTTTGTCTAATACACCACTTTCTTTAAATTCGTTCCAAAGGTCGTTACCTTCACGAGTTCTTTCACCAACACCGCCAAATACAGATACACCGTTGTGAGCCATTGCGATATTATGAATTAATTCTTGAATCAAAACTGTTTTACCAACACCAGCACCACCGAACAAACCAATTTTACCACCTTTTTGGTATGGTTGAAGCAAGTCGATAGCTTTGATACCTGTTTCCAAAATTTCGATATCAGTATTTTGGTCAACCAATTTTGGAGATTCTCTATGGATAGGAAGGTATGTGTCAGTTTCAATTGGACCAGCGTTATCAACTGCATCACCAACAACATTTAAAATTCTTCCTAAAATAGCTTTGCCTACAGGAATTTTGATTGGTTCATTTGTGTTGACAACCTTCATTCCTCTTCTTAGTCCGTCAGTAGAAGACATTGCAACAGTTCTAACTTTATTTGAACCAAGCATTTGTTGTACTTCTGCAACGATTTTGGTTCCATCATCAAGGAACATGTTTAGTGCTGTGTAAATGTTGGGTAAATCTCCTGATGGGAATTCAACATCGACAACCGGACCTATGACTTTGGTAATTAAACCTTCTGTAGCGGTTAATGTTTCCATATTAATCCCTCTCCTTATATAATTAATATTTTGTTTTGTTTATTACTCAATTATTATACAACAAGAAAAATTTTTGCATAATAACGAAAAAAGTTTTATTAACCCTGCTTAATAGATTTTGAAACGCATTTTGGATGTTATGGGGTATTGTAAGGTAAGGTGACGTGATTTGAAAAACTTAAATGCCATTTAAAATCCAATAAGTTTGTAAAATCTTTTTAGAATGACAATGAAAAGCTAAACATCTTGCTTTCCTGACATCTCGCCATCTATATCACTTACACTTCAAACTGTTTAATAACTTTATACAACAGCTGTTTTCGTTCGTATGGCAAACACTTGATTATTTCAATAATCTTTTCTTCCAGTTCAGTATCCTTCACCAAATATTCAAAATTAAAAAATTCCTCAGGAGAAACTTCAAATTTATCCATAACGTTCAAAACGGTTTGCATTGAAGGATAGCTCTTACCATTTTCAATATTACTCAAGGAAGATGGTTTAATGGTATAGCTTGTGCGCAAAAAGCCAAAACTGACACTGAATATTTCAAATGGGTGGTAAAAAATAGCAAATAAAATTAAAAATGCATATCAAAACTTGGATTTCTGCCATTGATTTTTTCGTCTTCCATTCTCATAGCAGAACCTATTGTGAAGTTTTGAGCTACGGTTTTGTTAATTTCAAAAGCAACGTCACCATTAAACACAGATTCATTTTCTTCTAAAAATTCAAACAAAGGAGTTGCCGGCGCTTTTACAATCTCTCCCAGAGTTTCACCTGCTTGTTGCAAAGTTCTTTCAGGAACTTTAACATTCATTCCAAAAGGTTTGTATGGTCTATTAAAAGTAAAATTTGAATCTGCCATTTTTCTAATATCCTTTTCAACTAAGATTACTTATCATATCGGCAAATTTTCAGGAAAAATTTAATATTTATAGGTATTTTGTTACATTATGTAAAGAGAAGTGAATGAGTGTTGTTGTGCTATCATAAGAGTATGAAGTGTTTGAAAGATTTTGAAAATGAACTCAACAAGTGCTCAAAATGTGGATTGTGCGAGGCTGCTTGTCCGCTATTTAAAGTCGACCCCAATGATTGCGTTGCAAGCAAGGGCAAGTTTATTATGCTTCATGGAGTAACTAAAGGTGATTTAAAACTAAGTAAAAAAATCAATAAATATATTGATTTGTGCCTAAAATGTGGAAAATGCAATGATTTTTGTCCGAGTGGCATTGATATTTGTCAAATTCTGAACACTGCAAAACACGAATATGAGAAGGATAAATTTTTATCAGCAATAGTGAAAATTTTGCAAAGTAAATATGTGTTTGACGTATTTCTAAAACTAGGCGAGGTTATTAGTGCTCCGTTTCGTCCTAAGAAAAGGGTACAAGAGCAGGCGACAAATATTTTATATTTCAAAGGTTGTGTTAATAAAATTTGTCCAAAAACTGATATTTATATAAATAAAATTTTTAAAGATACATTAATAAACATTATTGAACCGAATTTTGATTGCTGTGGTTTGCCGTTTTTGTCAGAAGGAAATCTTGAAAGGTTTGAACAAGTTGCGACAAGCAATCTTGAAAAACTAAGCACTCCATACGATTTTTTAGTTACCGATTGCGCGAGTTGCGAAAGTACACTGCTTGATTATCCAAAATATATTGAAAATGCAGATATACCAACCAATAAGTCTATCAACTGGGGGGATTTGATTGCATTAAAAGGAATAAAATTTAACTTCAAAAAACCGATTAAGGTAACTTTTCATAAACCATGCCATTTAAAAAATGATTCATTTTTTGAAAAAATTATCTCAAATTGCCAAAATGTTGAATATGTAAAAATGGATGATTATGATGAGTGTTGTGGACTTGCCGGAAGTTTTAGTTTAAAAAATCCGAAGACATTTATGACATTAGCAAAACAAAAGGCTCAAAACATAATCAAAACGAATGCAGATTATGTCATTACGACCTGTCCTGCTTGTGTTGCAGGATTGAAAGTCGGACTTGCAATAACCAATGGCAAGACTAAAGTAGTGAGTTTGTTAGAATTCTTATCAAAAGGTGATGTTTTGTAGGGGGACATGTCGGCATAGCAACAAAATATACCCCATCTTCCTTACAAAATAATCTGGGTGGCGAGGATAACCTTGTGGCTATCTGGTCGATTTTGACTGTCACAAAAAACATAGTTTAGCATAACTTTGAGTGCCTGACCACGAATAAACCAGTTGACCCCTATTGTATATTCGCGTTGCAAATTGTTGGAAACATTTCTATCTGGGTCAAATTGGTCAATTCTGCCAATCAATTGAAGATGCGGATTGAATTTCCATCCAACTGTTGCAGCCCAACCACAAGCTTTGTTTGCGCTAACACCTCTTGAACCGTTATAGCCATCTGCAATGGCAGCCTCAAATGTTGACCAAAGTTGTTTGTGATTATAACCGATATAACCACTTGCAACAGAATAATCAATTTGGTTGTGACCGCCATTGAAACCTCCTCCAATAGTGAGTTTACCATATTTATTACGCTTATTTCCAAATGGTTTTACGTTTACCCAACCATTAAATTCAGTTCCTGGCACTCCACTTGTGATAAACCTGCCGGAACTTCCAACTGAAAAGTTGTAGTCAACATATTGGTAGTTTCCGATAATTTTTGCAGACAAAGAACGAGCATTCCCAAAATTCCTAGCAATTTGAGAACGAGCAACAAACGGTAATGTATATGGTGAAGTACCGCCTTCAAAACCTGTCATAACTCTTGAGCGTCCAACGATAATTTGATGGTTTGGAACACTCGTATTCAGATAATAAAAATCCGAAATAAATCCGTCCAAGTAATTCTGACCGCGCTTTGGTATCGGATTAGTCGAAATTTTAAACTTGTTATTAGGTTTGCGAAATGAACCGTAAACACCAAGTTGCATTGCATTTGTGTCATACTCTGTTGAATAATCACTTGACGCCCAAATACTGCTCAATGAGCCACGATAAGTTCCAAAGGCTTGAATTTTGCTAATAGGTCCATTTTCATATTCAAAGGTTAAATCATCTTTTAATAAATATGATGGAACATCTGTTCTGCGAATTTTGCTATGAACAATTTTTCCCACAAGGGTGTCTTCACTAATTTCTTTATTTTCATCAAAAATTCTAAAAATTTCAAAATCCAATTCGGCGTTGTCCATAACATCATTGTCATTATCTTCGTTATCTTTCATGGTTGAACTTAATTTAAATAGTTTCTTTTTGAATTTTTCTTTTGGTAATTCTTTTGAATATTCGTGTTGGATGGCTACTGCACTTGGAACAATTGAAGAATATGCAAGCTTTTCAGAATCTTCCAAATTTAGAACAATTTCGTCCTGCTGAGAAGTTTCCAACAATTCATCAGCTATATCATCTGTTATGTCATCAGCAATGCATGAGTTTGTGGTTGGGATAATGCAAAATGCCAAAAATAATACTAGATACAAAAGTCTTTTCATCTGTGTAAAGATTATAACATATTTCTTACAGATTTAAAAGTTTTTGTAGTATATTTTAATTATGCCGAATAAAGTTAAAAATAATAAACAAACAAAGATAAAAGCCCCAATTGTAGAAGCCCTAAAAACAGCATACAATCATCCGACTTATCAATTTCATATTCCTGGACACACCAAAGGTTTTGGAACTTTGCCTGAATTTAGACGTTTAGTTGGTAAAAAAGCTCTTATGGTTGATACAACAGATGAGTTTGACAATTTGGGCACATTGACTCCTGCAACAGGTCCTATTAAAGAGGCTGAAGAACTCGCAGCAAAAGCTTTCGGCGCAAAACGAACCTTCTTTTTGATTAATGGTTCAACTATCGGAAATCTTGCAATTGCAATGGGTTTAACTCGAAAAGGTCAAAAAGTTATTGTAAATAGAAATTGTCATCGCTCAATTTTGACAGGCTTAATCATTTCAGGTGCTGAGCCGTTATGGATTGTTCCTGAAAAGTTAAGTGACTGGGGATTGTGGGGAAATATTGAAGCAAAGGATGTAGAAACTCTGCTTGAAAATAATGACGATGTATCTGCGGTTTGGATTACAAATCCTACTTATGAAGGGGTTGTTTCTGACATTGAATCTATTGCAAAAATTTGCAAGAAGTTTGATGTTCCGTTAATTGTTGATGAGGCTCACGGTTGTTTATGGAATTTTAATGATAAACTTCCTACAAGTTCTTTGAAATTGGGGGCTGATATTGTTGTACATTCGCTTCACAAAACAGGTGGTAGCATGAGCCAATCTTCAATGTTGCATGTCAGCGAAAATTCTAAAATTTGTGTGGAAGATGTTGAGCGTGCGTTGATGCTATTACATACAACAAGCCCATCATTAATGCTTTTAGGTAGTTTAGATGCGGCAAGAGCCAACCTACAAAGTGAAAGAGGACAAAAACAATTATCTAAAGCAATCGCAAATGCTAAATTTTTGCGTTCCGAAATTGACAAAATGGAATCTATTCATCACTTAAAATCAGGTTTTGGATATAAAACTGATGTTACTAAAATATTTATAAAGGCAGATGGATTGTCAGGCAAACGCCTAGAATCAATTTTAGAAATTGATTTCGGTATTGAAGTCGAAAGTGCCTCTGATGAAGGTTTGTTGGTGCTTTCTAATATAGGAAACAAACGTTCTGATTTTGAATACTTGGCTCAATGTTTACATAAAATTGATACACATAATTATAAAGATATTTATTACTTAGAAAACAAAAAACACATGCCAATGCTTACTCCAATTATCAAAAAAAGTTTGCGTGATGCGTATTTTTCGGAAAAAGAAATTATTCCAAAAGAGCAAGCTGTAGGCAGATTATCTGGTGAAGTTGTTGCAGAATGTCCTCCTGGAATTTCTATTCTACTACCTGGAGAATTGATAACAGAAGAACATTTGCCATATTTGACAGATTATGATGTTATTGAAGTTTTAAAGTAGTTTGTTTAGCTTAACACGAATATCAGTTCAATATAATAACGAAGAAAAGTATGATAATATTAACTTCATATAACAATATATAATACTACATTTAGATATTTATATATTATTATAAAGATACTTTAATTAAGCATAATATAAAAATATGGACGAAAAAGAAATTATTAAAAAGGTTGCATTTAATATAAAAGTAACGAGATTGCAGAGGGGGTTGACGCAGTTTCAGCTTGCAGAAATGATTGATGTGCACGAAAAATATATTGGAAGGGTAGAGTCAGGCAAACAAAATATAACAATAAAGACGCTTATTAAGCTTGCGCAGGCACTAGGTACGACGCTTGCAAAACTTGTTACTATAGAATGAAAATCCGAAGATTTTCGGATTTTTTTGTACAATCACTCAAAATTGTAGTTTTTCCTGTTTCTATCGGATAAAATTTTGGTCTCGCCTATTTTGAGAGGTAAAACAATTAGTCTATGTTATTCTGAAAGGATAATAGAACAGCGCGGTGAATTAAACTCACCGCGCTGTTCCTTCTTTAGATATTTTAATCTATTAGTCTTCCAATGACTCGTGTCCTGACTTGTGTGATTTTAATAACACTCCACGTTTTGAAGATTGAATAAATTCAATCATTTTTTCAATATATTCATTCATTGGAATTTCAGCCTTAATTTTTTCAATAGCTTGAGATGTATTGTACTCTGGTGAAATTAATAATTTGAAAGCTTCATTAGTAGCAGTTCTGATTTCAAGAGGAACACCTCTTCTTTTCAATGCAATTACGTTGATTCCACGCGGAACTGGAGGTCTGCCTTCTCCTTTAGAGTATGGTAAAATATCTTGACGAGATGCTGAGAATCCACTAATAATAGCCATATCACCAATTCTAATATTTTGATGGAATACACTCATTCCACCAACAAATGCACCAAAACCAACATGTACGTGACCACCTAAGGTAACAAGGTTAGCCAAAATTACTTGGTCTGCCAATACACAGTTGTGAGCAACATGAGAGCCAACCATTAATAAACATTTATTACCGATTCTTGTTGTAAAATCTCCGCAAGCTGCACCTCTGTGAATAGTTACATTTTCTTTAATGATAGTTTCATCACCGATTACAACTTTTGTGTCTTCACCTTTGTAGCCCAAATCTTGTGGTTCTGAACCGATAGTTGCAAATGGTGAAATTGTACAATTTTTACCAATTTCTGCGTGTTCAATATGAGCATTAGAAATTACTCTTGTGCCACTTCCAATTTTTACACCTTCGCCAATAACAACGTATGGTCCGATAATTGCATCCTCAGCAATTTGTGCGGAAGGATGAATTATTGCAGTTTTATCTATCATGATTTTCCCTCTTTCTTACTGTACGTATGTCAATTATAGTACAAAGGCTGTGATTTGGAAAATCCTTTATATTATTTTAATATCAAACTTAGACATCATGTATTTTTAGAGTAATTGGGTCAATTGCCATCGCAGCACTTCCCCTTTTATCTAATGTCACATAAGCATTGTTTAATTCTTCGTTCAGATTTTTAATTAGCTTGTTTTCGTGAACATTCATCAGCATATTAAGCACCCTATTATAAATAAACTGGGCTTCAAGAGCACCCAATTTCTTGAATCTTGCTTGTCCATAAGTATTTGGAGTCAAACCTTCATACAGCCCTAGCTCAATTTGCGCTTTGGCTTTTTCTATAGCAGCAAGAGAATCTTTATTCATTTTTGATGGGTCAAGTTTATCTAATGTTCTTCTAAATCTTAACAATGACAAAAAGTATGTATTTGCCATTTTTTGGCTCTCATCACCTGATTGTGCATCAATGAATTTTGGAACATATTTGTTAATTAAAGAAGAATCCAACTTATTTTGTTCAGGTTTGTGCGGATAATATTTAAATTCATCAAAACTTAAATTCGTGGTATCAATTCCGTTTTTCTCACACCAAGCAAAAAATCTTTTCTTAAATAAATTTGGAGTCAAATCTACAATATAGTACATATCTTGTTCTTTTTTTATGGATTTCCAAGCATGTTCCATATTTTTTGAGAAAGACTTTTTAGCCCATTCGTTCATTGCCCAAAACTTCTTCATCGCTTGGGATTTTTCTTTTGAAATACGCTCTGGAGAATTTAATTCCTCTGTAGAGAAATCTTTAAAACCTTTACCTTTCATAAATTTTGACAAGGCCTTCTTAATATGGTCTGCACCAAAAATGCTCCAAGCACGAATCATTACTCTATGAAGAATCTCTTTTTGTTCAGGATTATCTTCGTAGAACTGTTTTTGACGTTCTGACATTTCAAAAATTCGATCAGGATTTTCACGATAATATTTTTGCAACCCTTCTGAAATATGTTGTCTATGTTCTGCTGACAATGGTCCACGCTTGATATAAACTGGTTCTCCGCCTTCTCTTTGAGCTTTTCTATCAAGAGTTTCAAGACGTTTTGCTTTCATTTGTGAGGTCAAACGTTCATTATATTTAGGGTCAGAAAGTTTTAAAACTTGTCCGTAACTTTTATTCACTTTTGGAATGTTTAATTTATTCATAATGTGGTTCAATTCATGACCACCTGCGTAGGCTCTCAAATCATTTAGAGAAAAACCTTCGCCCCAGTACAATTTTATTAACTGTAAAGACAAATCCTCTTCAGGATTAAAAAATTCAACTTTACCTTTTTGAATATCATCAAGAAAAGAACCTTCTTTATAATCCACATCTTTTGCAGATTTTACATCTTTAAATTCCGGAAATTTGGCTTTCAATTCTTCTAATGAAAAACAATCTTTGATACTTGCATATAGTCTTTTATGAACCCCAATCAAAGTTTCTTTACCTTTATTCCCTTCTTCAAGAATCATGCCTGCCCACTCTCTAACATTTTTCGGATAAAGGTCAGAATGTTTTGCGGCAAGTTTATCCAAATTTTCAATTGTTTGCGCAAGATTCAAACTGTACCCACCTGTAAAATTGGGCAGATATCCCATATATTGATTTGCTCTAACTGCCTGTAATGGAGAAGATACACCACTTTGTTCAGTTCTGGATTGTTGTTGAGAGTTCAAATTTACTTTATAGTTCTGATTAAGAACTTGAGGGGTAATGCTATTGATTTTCATAAAAATTTCCTACTATATTCTACAATACTCATTATAAAACAGATGAACCAAAATAATTGTCATTATTTGACAAAAAGTTTACAAATAGAATAACTGTTAAACCAAAAGCGATGCCGAATATTTCAAAAAAGTAGTTAAAAAAGTGAAGTAAAATTTATGTAATAGCGTGACTTTTCTATAATGTTATTCTACATCTCGGTCAACAATACGACAATAGCCAAAAGATTAATAATTTAGCAAATGTTATAATTGATAAATTTTGATTATTGAAAGTATTCCGAACTAGTTTCGGAATGTCAGTTAAATATTTACTCCATAATTTCAATACGGTGGTCATCCTTTATTTCCATTGGTTGATCCATCTTTTTAATATAGTCACAAGCTAATTTGTTTTTATCCATATCAAACTTTTGGAGCACAAAGTCAGGATTTTTGTTACTTTCTAAGTAACCGTCCCCACCTGTTGCAAAGAAATCATCTGCCGCTACTGTATATTTCTTATTAGGGTCAGGATTTTTCACATCAATTTTGTGGACTTGATTATTCTTGTCAATAAATTCCAAATCTAACAATTCACCTTGTTTATTTGCCTTGTATTTCAATCCGGAAACAAGCAAAATGCCAGGTTTATTTGAGCTTTTTGTCAGAGATTTTAAACCTACATTGATAGCATCTACAATTTGCTTTTCACTCAAACCAATAATCCACATCTTATCTTCAAAAGGTGTAATATCAGAAATTAATCTTGAATCAACAGTACCTTCTGAGAAGTTTCCACGAATATTACCGGCATTAAGAATTGCAATATCTGTACCAAGTTCATTTCTCATCGCATCCGCAATCAAATTGCCATGAGGGTTATTTTCAATAAGCCTTTGTTCCGGTGGAGCTACAGCCGCCTTAACTTTGCCGATAATTTCAGGTTTGCCGATAATATCTTCTACAGAATCTTTCACAAACAACGGTCTGTTATAATTTTTAGTTTTAATTACGTTGTTTTGAGCTTTTTTCACAACTCCATTTTCATCAAAATCGACATTCAAAATTCCAACATTTTCACCATCTTTTCCAGCTTGGGTAAGAATTACAGGCTCACCTGATTTTGAAGTAAACAAGTTTACACCTTCTTGCAAACCTTCAATCAAATCATGCGTATGTGCCCCAAAAATAAGGTCTATACCAGAAGTTTCTTGCGCCAATCTTTGGTCTTTTTTCGTACCTTCGTGAGAAAGTACAATAATTTTATTTATGCCTTGAGCTTGGAGTTTATTTACTTCATCCTGAACAATTTTAATTGTTTCATCATCATTTTTTACAGAGAAATCTTTCAACGTATTGTTCATTTTTACACGTTCAAGCATATCTTCTGGAGCAATACCAATAAGCCCATACTTTTCTCCGTCTTTTTCAACAACCATTGATTTTTGAATTTTTCCAACAAGAGGAGAACCTTCCTTGATATCAACATTTGCTGCTAACATTTTGTATTTGGAATCACTTAGAAGTTTTGCCAAATTTCCCGGTTCAACTACGTCAAGTTCGTGATTTCCAAGAGCAGATGCAATAAACCCACTCCAATCAAGAAATTTATTTGCAACTTGGTTATGAATATAGTTTGCACCCAAAATTATATCACCGGATGCTACTTTAAATTTTGAGACATCACCAGTGTTTTTGTTCCAAAATGCAGGAGCAATTTTAGCGGCTGGAGTTGCATCAAACTCTTTTGTCATATTGTAAATTCTTTCCATATTGGTCATTTTGCCGTGAACATCATTCACGTAAAACCAACTTGTATGAGTTAATTTCGGATTACTTTTTCCATAAACAGAAACAGTTTCATCAGGATATATTGTTGCCGTATATTCAGCCTTTCTCGGAGTATTATCATTAGCAAGAGGCAGTTGTTTGGACACTTGTTGCTGCGCCTCGACTTTATTTGCTGCTACGGTTTGGTTGATGTTTGGTACGTTTATCATAATTCTACCTTTTTAAATTTCAAATTTATAAAACCTTCTAAATATTATTTTTGCCCTAGTTTTAAGACATTGTTACATTTATAGTATTTATGCAGCACCTTTCATTTGCTTGTACATATCGATACCTTCCGTCCAATTAGGAACTATATTTAAGTCACCTTCTACAATATGTTTTGGCAATGCTGCATGGTGAATTTTTGGCAACAAATAATCTTCTGAATACTCAATTGCCCTTGGAATATTGTCATCTGTGTCGTTGCAGATGAATGTTACTTTTCCTTTGTCATCTGTTTTATAACCAACAATTGTAATTTCATGACCATTTACAATAATGTTATTGTTATCAGTTTGTGTATAGCCAATGATTACATTTTCACCTTCATCAAGTGCCGTCGTCAAATGTTTTTTCATTGTACCCAAATCTGTTTCATAACCAACTAAACGTGCATTTTCATCAACCGTTTGATAAGTTACTGATAAAATATTTTTATCAAAAACAACAGATTCAGTGAATGTTTTTTCAAATTCAATCAACCCCTTGTCATTTTGATTAAATTTACCGGCTCTTTTATCTGTCAAACTATTATAAGATTGTTGTGAACCAATTTGCATAAATGTGGATTGCATCAAAACATCCAAAGGAGTTCTTTCATAAGGGTCTTTATTTGTTGTTTGAATTTGCGCCCTTAAAATTGCATTTTTATCAGGGGCAAATTTCAATTTCGCAGTATTAAAATTATTTGTTTCAAACGGAATCTCAAATGCATTCAAAAGCCAAATGGCATTCAAGGTTTCATCTGCAAGGTTATTTAATCCGATAGTTTTATTTACGGATAATTTTGGTGAACTTAGTTCTTGAGCAAATCTTGCAAACTCTGCAGGGAGCTGTTTTGCAAGTTTAAACTCAGTACTTGCAGCAACGCATGTGCCTGAATGCTCAACATTCACATCTTGCGAACCTTGCCAAATATCAATCAAATTTGTTTTATTTTCATTATTTGCAGCAACAACTTGTTGTTGATATTCTGGCGGAATATCTCCAAACTGTTGGGTAATTATATAAGGGTAGGCAATTGCAGCAATAGTATCTTTCAACATCGTTTTTGAATCCAAACCTTCAGCCCTTGGTTCTGTCGCAATTTTGTACAGATTATCAAGAACTGTAGAGTGATCATTTGAGTCAGAGTTTAACAAAACTCCTGTTTTTAGCAAATTATCGACAATTTTTCTACCGTTTTTATCTAATTGGGATAATATTGTTGTATATTCGTTTTTCTCTTCTTTTGAATCTAAAGTCGTTCTCATCTTTAAACTTGCAACTTGTGGTGCTTTAGAAGTTATCGGCACAGAGGCTGTAAAAGTCGGAGTTACCGAAAGATTTTTAACATCAGAAGTATTAACAGCACTTTTTACACTGTTAATTGTGTTATAATTATATTGACGAGTACGAAAATTTACTTGTTCTACCATGATTACACCACATCTATTATAAAAATTGAAATCAGAAAAAATTGCCATAAGTGTAAACAAATATTAATCAAAGAGGGTATCATTGAATAACGTAAAAGTCAAACCATTAACCAAAGAACAACTAACAATTTCAATTGACAGATTAACAAGATTTAAAAATCCTGAAGTTAAGTATTTGCGCGTATTTGGTGAGCTTATTACAAATAATTTAATTCAACCAAAATATAAAAAATCTGATATCGAAAAAATGGATAGCGAAGAGGTTAAAAACCTTGCAGAATTTATTATAAACTATTCACTTGAGAATTTTGGATTACCAAAAGATGAAGATTATATAATTAACCATAGGCTTTATGATTATGAAAAATCCGTTTATATAATTAACGAAAATATTGAAAAATTTTTGAAAAATAAAATTAATTATAAAGCTTTTGTGACTTTAATCGACGAAAACTCTCCCAAAAATCTTAAATGGTTAAAAGCTCTTGGCAGCCCTATGGACATCAAACAAGAACGTTTTAAGAATTCTTTAAGATTTCCTGTTGAAAAAGTTGTCATAGCAGAAGGTGCAACCGAAGAAACCCTGCTACCGGAGTTTGCAAAAAGATGCGGATATGATTTTGATAAAGAGGGAATTTATGTATTGTCAGCCGGTGGAAAAAATCAAGTAGTAAAACTATATTACAGATTGGTTGATAGCTTGAAATTGCCTATTTTTGTATTACTTGATAAGGATGCTAAAGAAAATTTAGAAGAAATAAAACCCAAATTAAGGTCTATAGATAAAATCCACTTGCTTGCATGCGGAGAATTTGAAGACTTGCTACCACTAGAACTTGTTCAACGTACATTGGATTATCAGTTGAATAATATTTCAATGATGGAAAAAGAAATGCTTAACGCTCCTGAACCAAGAGTAAAAATTTTGGAAGAAGTTTTTAAAACTCGTGGCATGCACGAATTTAAAAAGGTTGAATTTGCCCAAATGGTCAAAAAAAATATAAAAACTAATGCGGATATATCTGATGAAATCTGTGAAATAATCAATGAAATTAAGGGACATGGAGAACTAATAGAAAAAATTTAAAAATTTTTAAAGCAAAGTGTTGACATTTAGTTTTGTTCAATATAGAATAAATTTCGTAAACAAATCCAAGCCCCCATCGTCTAGAGGCCTAGGACAACACCCTTTCACGGTGTAGACAGCGATTCGAATTCGCTTGGGGGTACCATTTGATTATAAGACACCTTAAAGGTGTCTTTTTTAATGAATAGGCTTGAGATTTCAGCGGTTCGAAAATCATCTGAAAAATACATCAAACCTTTAGGAAAAATTAACTTCTGCAATCTTTGTTTTAAATCTAAATCTCCATTTTTCCATAAGGTATCAATATTACTTACTGCTTTGCACGCATATTTTAAGCATTTTGTTAAATCATAATGGATTTCGTTGATTTTACGTAAGCGGAACTCTTGTTCTTGTATATCCTCAGCTAATTGTTCTGTTTTAAATCTATAATCCTCTTCGCTTATTGTTCCATCTAATCTAAAATCAATTAACTTACTCTTTTTATTTTTGAGTTCAATTAGTTTGTCTTGCACCCGTTTTTGACTGTTTAATCTTACTGATAATTTTTCTTTATAAACATCTTTCACTGTTGCTTCAAACAAATTAAGTAAATTCTGTTCAGGTTTTATAAACTTCAAGTAATCTACGAATGCATCTTCCAATCTTTCTTTCCTTATTCTGAAATTAATACAACAATCTTTATGATGACAGTGATAATAAGCGTATCTTTCTTTTCTTCCTTTTGATTTACTTCCTGTTAGCGGTTGGTTGCAATTAGGACAGGTAATGAACTGTCTTAAAGGAAATTCGGGATTATTCCTCTTGTAAGCGGTGATAACAGGCTTTTTGCCATTCAATATATCCTGTACTTTTTTAAATTCTGCCTCAGAAATAAGTGGTTCGAAAATTCCTCTAATGGGTTCTTCCGACCATTCCTTTTTATAAATGTAACCACTATAAATCGGATTTTTAAGCAAGCGACATAATCTATTTGTGTTAATTTTTAAACCATCATCAGCCATTATTTTAATTATTTGAGTCTGCTGATACAAACCAGTTGAAAAAAGTTTAAAAATCTTTTTTATATGATGAGCCGTTTTGGGGTCAGGCTCAACATTCCCGTTCTTCATTAAATAACCAATAGGAGCTTTCCACATCCAATGTCCTTGTAAAAAAGCGGTTTTCATACCGTTAGTTACTCTTTCGGATTTTTGGTCATTTTCGTATTGAGCTAAAACCCCCATTAAATTGCGAGTTAATTTGTCGCCCGCAGAATCTCCATTATTCTCTCTTGCAAACAAAACTTTAATATTTAACTTTGCAAAAAAATCCTGCAAATTGTAAAAATCCTTGACATCTCTGGTTAACCTATCTATTTTCCATATTATAATTGCATCAATATTCTTTTTATTTGCAACACAAAATTTCATAAGATTTTGTAACTCTGTTCTATCTTGCGTTTTAGCACTTTCGCCTTTCTCGACAAAAACTTTTGATACACTATAATTATTCATTTCTGCAAAAATCTTACAATCTTTTTCTTGACCTGCTAAACTATACCCCTCTTCTGCCTGATTTTTCGTTGAAACTCTTGTATAAATAATTGCGTTACTCATAAACTTCTCCTTTCATTTGGATGCGGATTACTCCGCCTTACCTGCCTTTCTTAATTTTGCTTCTCTAATCCCCGCTTTTATACGTTCACTTCTTATTCTCCACTCATACTGATTAAAAGCCTCTTGCAAGGTAGCTTGTAATTCACCTAACGGAGAATTTCTGAACTCAGGGTCTTCTAATAACTTCAAAAAATCGTCATTTTTCATTTGTGTTCCTTTCCGCCATAATCGGCACAACTTTAGAGCATTTATTCAGGTAATCTTCTACCATAACAAATGCTAATTGGTACATTAAATCTCTGATAGCTTCAATTTCGCTATCGTCTAAATCTTTGGCATACTTTCCAAGACTATGTCTGCACGCCTTAATACTAAGCATGGTTATCCATCCTTTTGCTTTTGTATTAAGGTTCAGAGGGTTTCTGCCACCTTAAAATAAAATTATCTTATCCGCTAAATTATTCGGAGGGTTTCCGTCATAATTCAGCCTAAAATTGAATTTTCTTCACTAAATGTTGTAATCTTTCCATTTTGCAATGAAATTCTTATGTCTTTAAAACTTTCTTCATCAAGATTTTGTATATATTTTATAAAATCTTGCTTTGATATATTCTTATTAAACCGTTTTGGTTTAATATTTAATTTACCATTGCTCTTTTTTAAACTTATCTCTTTGCATTCTTCATCAATTAAGCAATCCGCAATTACGGCTAAATTAGCCCTATTTTGCTCGTTTACAACATCTGTGGTAGTTATACTCATTCTATACTCATCATGTGGCATAAACGGCATACAGTAGTCGTAAAACGGAAGAATTAAAACAGGTTTACAACAGCTTTTATCCATTTTTAAATTAACATAAGCAGTATCTTCTAAATAGAACGATGCACCTCCATCAAATTCTACAATAATAACAACCTTTCTTGCTGTTGCACATACATTTAAAAAGGTTTCGAATAAATACTGTCGTTTCATGTCGTTTGATTCAAAAATATCGTTTAAAGTCTTTTGAATTTGGATATTTGACATCCCGTAAGTTTTTAAATCTTGAATAATCCTTAAGCGAATAACATCTGCAAGAGAAAACAAGCGCCAACCGTTATCACTTTGACGATGTTTTACGAGCAAACCTTTTGCATCCCAGTCATTTAATTTTCGTGATGTTATTTCAGGTATTAATTTAATAATCTGTTGTGGATAGTAACGAGGTTCATTGATATTCTCAATCTCTGCAACAGCCTTATTATAAACATTAGTTCCAACTATGTTATCAAATTCTAAAAGAGAATGAATTTGCAAAAATGTCTTTTGGCTTACGTTATTTGAGTTTTTAGAACTAGTCATATTAATAACCTCTTTTTAAATTATACACTAATGTACACTTCTATATTGACATAGTTAAAATATACATACAAGTATAATTCTTTGAAGTTTTAATAAAATTTTACAAACTTCACCGTCAGCCACAATTAAATTAATCAACAAGAGCTTTTATAATTCTATAAGCATCCTTTACACGTTCAGGATTATCCTTTAAGATTGTTATAATTTCTTGGATTAAATTCTCAGCGGGTGCATATTGTGCAAATTGAAACACATCAAAATATCCAACTCCTAACACCCGCATTATATTTTCCAATGTTATAAATGACAGAAAATTTCTCTCATTTTCAATATTACTAAGTGATGTTTGCTCAATTCCTGCTTTTTCTGCTAGAACTTCCTGACTTAGTGAAACTCTTTTGCGTAATTCTTTTATTCTTAAACCTAATAATTTTCTGTTATCCACTGTCAATACCTCAATTTAAGCATTTACATTAAAATGTTAATTTACATAAATTTAAAATGGAGTTTTTGTTTGATTAAATTGTCTCAGTTGGGATATAATCATTTTGAATTAGAGATTTTACTTATTTTTACAGTTGAACTTGAAAGGAGGATGTAATGAGTTTATTATTGTGTCATATTGCTAATAGTGTTGGAACATCAACTGAAGATATTGCAACAATGAGCCTGCATTATATCCTGCAAAATTCAACAACTGCTCGTGATACTTTATTGGACTACATTGGAACTGAATTAGGTCTCCTGTTTGAAAAAGACTTGCATTTTGAGCTTCAATCATGCGGAGAAAATCTTGAAAGACCTGATATGTCTTTAAGGAATACACATAATGATGAAATCTTGATTTTTGAAATGAAGTTTTGGGCAAATCTGACTGACAATCAGCCTAATACCTACCTTGAGCGATTACAGAAAAAAGGTGGGAAAGGACTTATATTCGTATGCCCTAAATCAAGAATAATATCGCTTGTTGAAGAACTTGCGACTTCTGCTGAATACGAGAAACAACAAGGCAGATTATTACAAAAAGACGGCAAGCCTCCAATGCTCGTTTTATCTTGGGAAGAAGTTCTTAATCTGCTTGATAATGTCTTACAGGAAGATACTTTGTATAATGATTTACTACAGTTAAAAGGACTTACTGGAGAAATGGATAATCAGGATTTTAAGCCGTTTTCAGCAGGTGATTTAAGTTCTAACATGGCAAATCGCATCGTAGATTACTACAGAATTGTTGACAAAATTGCGGATAGTCTTTTAATTCATAAAATTTGTAATTCAAAAGGTGTTAAAGCTACTCCACAAAAAGGCGGGTACTGTCGCTACTTAAGAATAGATAATCCTTCGACTGGCTTAAGCATTCAATTTAGTTGTAATTTATGGCAAAAAGGGATTTGCGGAAAAACGACTCCATTTTGGATGACATTTAAGACTATTGATGAAAACAATAATTGGGTTACATATTCGCCAAAACTCCGTTACAACTTGGATGATAAAGGTAAAAAATACTTGATAGAGAAATCTGATAAATCCGATATGCTGATTGTACCGCTTTATCCAAAGCGTAATACAAATGAGTTTGAAATGGTAGATGACTTGATAAAACAAGCAAAAGAGTATATCGACCTTCTTTAGACTCTATCAAGCCAGTATGTTTTTACTTTACAGCGAGGGTCATTGATTAATGCTTTGTTAAGTACCCAAGTTGTTTCAAGCGGGTCGCCCATTGTCCAGTATTGATAATTGCCTAGACAAAGCATCGTATAAATTCTGTTTTGAAACTTTGCACGCTCACCGTTTTCACGGATAAAAATTACAGCATCCTCAAAAGCCTTCCGTTCAGCCTTGCAGATGTCGCAATTATTCGGACATTTATTTTCTGCTTTTAACTTTTTACAAGGAAAACTCAAAACATACTCATGTGGAGCAAAATGTTCAAAGGTCTTGGCATTTTTCCACTTGCAACTATGGATATAATTTGTAAAACCTTCAATACTATAATTCATACTGATATTTTACTACAGATATAAAATTTATACAGCTATTTTAGTCGTTTTCTGTCGTTATTATTTACTTTTAATTGGTTGATAAAGCCAGTCTTCATTTTGTTTACGATATTCACTCGGATTTTGTAAATAATTATAGTTTAATATTTCTAAAATTCTTGAAGCATCCCCTGTAACTAAATTACAGCCATCATATAGGTTGAAATGAAAAAGTAGTTTACATATTTTCCAAACGAGTAGCTTTTCTATGTCGCTACTATTATTAATAGTAATATCACTTTCAATCAAATGCATCCGATTAGGCACATAGTAAGAGCCATAATATCTATCGTAATTAAAATGCTTAATAAACATTCCTGTAATATTAAAAACTTCTATTAATGTATTATCTGCCCATAGTTCTACATTAAAAAGATTTATGCAATCATCATAACAATAATTTTGTGTATTGCGATAATTCCAATAATCTACACCTATACATGTATCAGTAAGAAGTTCATCATAAGAATTAGCAAGTAATAATGATATTGTTTTGTCTAAATCTCTATTACTTCTTACAATTTTAAACTTATGATTCAAAGAGTAGTAATATGCAGTTTCGCTTTCGGCTATTTCATATTCACTTTTCGGATGTTTCCAATTATGAATATCATCAAGATACATTGAGAACCTTTCTAAAATAGGAAGATGTTCTCCTCGCTTGCGTGCAAACAATTCTTCTAATTCTGCTTTTGTGCAACACTCATCTTTTGGTGTGTTTCTATCCGAATTTCTTGAATATATCCATTCTTTCCTAACTGTAACTTTTTTACCATCAGGTTTCTGAGCTTGACACTCTTTATTTAAAACATACGGCAATTCCCTAGCAACTGGCATAATTTTTATAATATCAATATATCCACTATCGGTTTGTTCTCTTATTAACTCAATATTGGGAATAACTGACATATAATTTCTCAATGTTTGAATAATATCTGCACTTTGTCGGCAGTTTTTATCTTTGCTAACATCATAAAAGGACTTAGCTTTTGTAATTTTGTCTTCATCAACTCCAAATATAATATACCTATCAGGGCTGTCAGATAGAGAATTACTCATGCATAAAATGTCATGTACCAAATCTACTTCGCCTAATTTATCTTTTGAATACCATTCTCTTTTAAAATCTATATAATCATTTTCTGCGGATGCCGATAACTTACTCCAAAGCATTTTATAATTCCTTTCCCTGTTGGTATTTTAACTCTTCTGATTCTGCTATTTTATGCATTAGTTCTAGTAGTGTATATTCTTTTTTATTTTTCCAATCACATATGTAACCTTGTGGAATTACAAAAGATTCATCAAATGTCTTGCAGATACCAAACATTTTTCTCCAATAATTGTATATGCAAACATCAGCTATAATATATTCACCATCATCAATAAAGATACAATAATGAGATTGAGCAGGCATTATTTGTGTACTAGTCAAAATTTCTTTTCCCATTTTGCTGTGATACCAATCATTATTTCCGTTCATTATCCAGTTTCTAAATTTATCAAATTCCGGTTTTAACACATAGTTTTTACCTTTTAATTTTGCTAATGCGTTAAATGCAATTTTACCTAAAGTTCTTGAATCTATTTCTCTATTATACAGAGATTCAGGTAAAGTTCTATATTTTTGTTTTTCTTTACTAGGCTTTTTATTATAACCATTAACGATACGACCTATTACAATTTCAGATTCCCTAAGAGTTTTTATTTCAAGATTATTTGCAAAGAACTTATTGGCTTGGTCTGAAACCACACCTATATCAAGTCGTTGTATACCTCCAATTGCTTTTGGAAAAATATGTTCCCTATTTGTAAAAGTTAAATCATTTTTATCTTTATAATAAATACATTTATTCATATTTTTGATTTAAATCACTTAAAAAATTATATTTTCAAGAATTTTTTTATACTCAATTAACGTCTCATTAACGATTGTCATATCACTTTTCAATTCAGAAAAATTATAAATTTCACTATTTTCGGAACACACAAATTGAGCTTGTCGTTTTTGAGGAGAGAGCCCACATTCTTCAGATTTACTATACCAATATCTAAAACGGGCTTGCCACTTAGTTAAATGAGGTCTAATTACCTCGTTTAAGATACATGTTGTAATTTCAATTATTTTTTTTGTGTTCGGTTCCGTTGCTTTTTCTGCAGGAATTTCTTTTAATAATTCTCTTGTTACTTTAAAGAATTCATACCAAGAATTATAAACTTCCTCAATTACATCATTCGAATAATCAATTACTTGTCCTATTTTTCTAGTATTTATTTCTACCCATAGTTTATATGCAACATTTATTGTACTATTATTTGGTTTTATTTTTATTTTTTGACCTTGTATATTTAGCTCAGCACAATCAATTTCAATATTTTTAAGATATTTTTTGATATTACGTATATTTTTAATGATTATTCCGCATAAAATCAGTAATATGGATAGAAGGACTGTCCAATTAACTTGAAAAATGAAATTCCAATTATTATCAAAGTATATTTGTAGTAAATTCATATCTTACCTGTTATACACAAACTGAGGCATTGAATTATCAATCAATCCAGTTTGACTTGTTCTATTCTGAAAAGCTTTTTCTATACATAAATTCATATAATTAACATTAGTAGTCCATTTTATAAAACCAGCATAACCACTTTTAATATTAGTCAGCAACCTTGGTGGTATAGAATCATTTGAAATTCTTTCTTTTTCGTAATCTGGATGAGAAGGCAAGACAATTCCTAATAACCCAGAATAACCACCAACTTTTTTATTAAGGCTTGCTGATATTTCCCAATCTATATGTTTTCTTTTTGCAGTTTCAGAACCAATAAGTACCACAGTAACAGTTGAGTCGGTTATGTAATCTTCTTGAATAAGTCGTTTTATGTATCTATCTGAATTATCAGGGTCAATATCTCCTTCTGAAACTGCTTTTGAAATAATGATATCATTAAAAATACGCTCAAATTCTTCTTTATAATACCAGTCATTTTTATGATGATAGCTAATAAATACTTTATGTTTAATCATTTTCAACTCCTTATTATATAATTTTAACATAATTAGAAGATATACAATTATATTTGTAACAAAATATTTAGCTAGGAATATTTTGAGTATTACGCAATATTCCTTAACTCATAAAATCTACGGAGGTCGGAGACTATTCGGTTCCAACTATTTCTCACTAGGGGTACCATATTTAAAGCCACGTATAGCGTGGCTTTTTTAGTGCTTAATTTTTAAAATATACATTATTACTGTATTTTAGCTAGTATTAGACAAGAAAGCCCCATTATATCAACCTTTTAGAGTTGTTTATTTTTCTAAAATTTCTAAAAATTTCGTATAGCGGCAACAAAAGTGGTAATAAAAAAAGTGCCTCAGAAAAATTCTAACATTTGCACAGAACCCTATAACGCTCTCGTAGTCTAGTTTCGGGCTATTGTAAATAAAAGTCCGAAGTGGCAACGCAGTGGCAACATTAACAATCTTGCCACTATAAAATGTTAATACTAAAAACAACCGTAAAGCCTGTCATTGATACTGTTTTAGACAATATCACCTAAAAAACCAAAACTTCACCATCTGCAGGTATCAGTAAATTATCTATATTATTATTGTTTTTAAAATGTTCTAAATCCTTTCTTGTAACGGTTAAATGGCTTACAGTATCCATGTGGCTTGCAATTACGGTTGCATTTTTAGAATTTTTTAAAACTTCTTTTAAATCATCAATGTTCATAATTAAGCGTTCACCATTTAATACAGTTGCAGCACAAGCATTGACTACAACTATATCTGGAGAATATTTATTCAAAGCTTCTTTTACTTCTTCGCACCAAATCGTATCCCCTGCAATATAAAGTGTTTTTTCTCGTTCAGCATTGAAAACAATACCCATTGCATCGTAAGGCATTCCAATTGAATCACATAAAGGTTTTAAAATTTCTCGTTTTCCATGTTGTGTATGAGTTTTGTATAAAGTTATATTTCTAAAGTTTGTACCTTGTTCTGCTAAAATCTCAACATCTTTAAAACCTTTTGATAATATAAAGTTTTTATCAAATTCTGATTGAACAAATATTTTAAGATTTTTATCTATTGCATGTTCTGCATATTCGTCCCAATGATCCGGGTGAATATGAGTGATGATAACAGAATCTACATTTACAATTTTATCAATAGAAAAAGGTAATTCTACTCTCGGTTGTCGAATTTCAGAATTAACGGCCGTTTCAAAACCCGGCATATAACCTTTTGGTCCAAGCCAAGGATCTATTAAAAATCTTGTATTGTCGTATTCTATAATTAATGTAGCATTTCTAATTTGAGTAATTTTCATATAATCATCTCCTTTTATGACAATATTAAATTCTTATTTACTTTTTTTCAAGAATGCACTATTTTGTATAATATATACATTAAAGTATAATAGTTACCAAAAGGTTAGTTTGGAGTTTCAAATGAGTAAACAAAGACAAGATGAATACAAATGTCCACTTGAGGTTACAATGGAGATTATTGGAGGGAAATACAAGGGGGTTATAATTGGTCATCTTATTGATAAAACCCTAAGGTACAACGAATTACAAAAATTAATTTCTCACGCAACTCCTAAAATGCTAATACAGCAATTAAAAGAATTGGAAGCAGACGGAATTATTCAAAGAAAATTGTATCCTGTTGTTCCACCTAAAACAGAATATTCATTGACTGAACGTGGAAAAAGATTAATCCCATCTATTATTGAATTAAACAAATGGGGACTTGCTTACTTAAAAGAAATGAATATTCCTTGTAAATATAAAGAAAATAATATAGTATTGTGTTAAAATTAATCCAAGATAACATTTAGGAGATATATTTGAAACAACATACAATACAACAATAAATCCAAGTGATACTATAAATATTTATCTTAACCAACTTCAAAATTCTATTATTCATGTAAATTCTAGTAATAGAAAGACAATAAATATGTTGCCAATGGGCAAAACGTTGAACTAAAAATTGTATAAAAATTGAAAAACAAAAAGCTATTCGTAATGGTGGTAAGCCTTGCAAGGTTTGTGGCGGAGGATAAACGAGTACTTACACTTGCGAACTCCAAACTAAAAGATTATTGCAACGATGTCTGTATGGACAAAATTCCCCTCTTATTTTTCGCTCCATTTACGCTGTAATACTTGGGCTTTTTTGATTACCCCCTCTTTTGTACGAACTTTATAATATCTTTTTGTTCTCGGATTAATTATACAATATCCCTTATTACAATTTGAATACAACCAAGTATCAATACATTTATCACCATTTACACATTTCGCTTCAAGTGTAATTGAATCACTATCTTTTTTAGGTGAAAAGTCTTCCTTTGATTGAGGTTTTCTCAAGTCTGGAATCAGCACAAAACTTGCACCAAGAGTATCTTTATTATTTTCAAAAGCTTTTTCAATGTATTCTTTATTTGCTTTTGTCAAGTCGTTTTCTTCTCTAACCCAATAAACAATATTTTTACCGGAAGATAAAATTTTTGCATGATTATCAGTGGAATCAGTATTATCAATATCACCTTCAGGGATTTTTAATTCAGATGAACTGAAGAAACTAATATTTTCAATAGGATTTATATCTTTTGAAACATCAAGCTTATTATCTTTTGAATCAACAGGTTTCATTGCAATAACGATTGCGATAACTGAAGAAATTGCCACAACAATTCCAAGCATAATAAACCAAGCTTTAACCCAAGATTTTTGGGCACTGTGAAAATCTTCCTCATTTTTGTATTGAATTTCAGCCCAAGCCCATCTATTCCCCTTGATACCAGCCCAAATACTTAATACTAAGCATACGATAAGTCCAAAAGGCGGAGCAATAAAAGTAAAAGCAAGAACTAAAAGTAAAATCCATTTTTTGTAACGGATTCCCCAAACCCAGTTGAACAAAAAAGCTCCCCAGTTGAAGGGTTTTGCAATGCTATAAGGAGCATCTTCCCCCATGCCGGAATTGTTATCAGGTTTTTCAATAAAAACTTTCTTTTCTTCTTTTTTATAAATCTCAACTTTATCTTGTTTTATACCATCACCTTGTTGCTTGAAAAAATCTTCCATAGAAATTTCATCTGATGGCATATTGTTGTCGTTTTCATCATCCATAAATGACATCTAGAACCTCTCATTCCAATACTTTTTTATTATAGTATATCTTATAATTTGTGGCAGAAAATGTTACATTGTATAATATTTGAGTCAAAACTTGATTTTTTTTCTTGGTTATGATAATTTTACAAGTGTAGTAAAGGAAAATTGCTAAATGTATATACAAAACCGACGCAGCAGATGTTTTATAAGAGGCTTGTTTTAAATAACAAGACACTGATGATTGTGTTGGAATAAAGATTTAAAACAAGACCTAAAAATTTTGGGTCTTGTTTTTTATTAAACAAATGTAAAAAATAATTGTAAAAAGGGCAATTAATATTTATTACGATATTTAGTATAAAAGTGAAGGTTAGAATTATGAATCAAAAAAATATACGACGACGCTCAACTGTTAAAGCGAATGCCCCAATCGTGAAATTGATGAATTTAATTTGGGGCTTGTAATACACAAGTTGAGGCAGGGCAGCGCTGATTTTATGTGAAAGCATGTTTTGTCCTGTAGAAGGAAAAGGAAAATGATACCAAATATAACAGCAAGCACAGTATACGCAACACTAGGAAATAATAGCTCCCTAGTCCCTTTAGCAATAAAAGATGTTGCTAACAGCATCGGTTTAACGACTGCTTCTTACATGTCAGGGGACAAAGCAGAGGGAAAAGATAGATTTATTGATGAATTTGGAACGCAAGCAATTTGGTTGGGCGGTCTTCCATTATTTAAAAAAGTTTTAGATATTACATTATTCAAATCAATGAAATTAGACCCTGAAATTGATGCAAGAATCCTTAAAAATCCTGAAATATTAGAGGCGGCAAAAGAATTTGCCCCAACTGAGCAAATTAAGAAAAATTTAATAAAAGTTTCAGAACATCAAGGTAAATTCAAAGCTTTGACTATCGCGAAATTTGCAGCAGCTACAGTTTTGACGGCAGGTTCATACTTAGGCTTGACAAAATTCAGACACAATTATACAGAGGAAAAAATTAAAAAAGATTATTTTGAAAAAGTAAAAAAATCTCAAAATAAACAACACCAAAATTCTAATGTTAATTTCTCATCAGCATTTTCTAATGTTCATAATACAGATAACAAAAAACAAAATAAAAATCTAACTTTCACAGGCGGATTTGAGAACTTTATATTTGACCCTGTAAGAAACTTAATGCTAGTTGACGGTACAATCACTGGTGAAAGACTCTCTCACGCCAAAAATCCTCAAGACTTCATGAATTACGTAATCAAAGAAGGAAGTTTTTGGGCATTTATGTACTTCGCAGGTCCTATGATTTCTAAAGCTTTAGAAAAACATGCAGATGCAAAAGGCAAATCAATTGACCTTGATTCAAGAGTAATTTTCGGAAACGACTTGAAAGAATCATTCAAAAACGGCTCATTAAAAAATTACTTAAACGAATTTAAAGCTGCTGATAAATCAGACGTTGCATTGTACAAGTTTGCTGTACAGCCTGAAAACGAAAACCTTGTAATCAAAATGGCTAAAGACTCTGATGTAATCTCGCTATTAAACAAAACTGAAAAAGTTGATACAAGAAAATACATTGATTTAGATGCGTTAAGAGGTGTTGGCGCAAAAATCGAAAAACTATTTAACCAATATGAAAAATCAGGTGAAAATCTTGATGAATTTTTCAAATCAGTAAGAAGCTTGAAAAAAGTTGCAATCCTTAAAAACATCGGCGCATGTATCGGCGCACTAGGCATCTTAGCTCCGGCAATTATGCTTGGGTTAAGAAAAGATGAAGACTATCAAGTAAGAAAAGATATTGAAGAAAAAATTGCAAAAGGTAATTTGAAATAATAAAAATTTGACTAAAATTATCCATTCACGTTATGGGTATTTTCAATATCGTTGACAAAACCTAAAATATAAAGTAAAATGATAATAGTTATCAATTTGGAAGTCTAAATGAATTATTCAAAACAAAGAGAAAAAATTTTGGATGCATTGACAAATAATGCCATTCACCCAACAGCAGAAAAGTTGCTGGATTTTTTGGATAAAGATAATTCAAATATTGGTATAACAACACTTTACCGAAACCTTAATCAACTAGCTGATGCCGGTATGATTAAAAAAATTGACGGCTTAGAACCATCGGCACACTTTGACCATAATACATTTGAGCACTATCACTTTATTTGTGAAAAATGCAAGAGAGTATTTGATATACCATCTGACGTAGCCCCTGATATCGTAAAAAATACCCAAGCGGCTACAGGATTTGATATAACAAGTCATGATATAGTGTTCCATGGTATATGCAAAGATTGTAAAAAAAGAAAGGAAACAAACTAATTATGGAAAAATGGGTATGTACAGTATGTGGTTATGTTTATGACCCTGCAGAAAATGATGGTGTTAAATTTGAAGATTTACCGGATGATTACGTATGTCCGCTATGTTCAGTAGGCAAAGACCAATTTGAAAAAGAAGTAGAATAATATAAGCAAAATCTGCGCCACTTAAAATTTAAGTGGCGCAGATTTTTTATAAAACCTTTCACTTTTCACTCAAGTTTTCTAAACTTTCAAAATAACCTGAACTTATCCTTAGACTATCCAACTATTAACTGAATTAATGGAGGAGCAAAGAGGAGTACACCAATTAGCACAGCGCTAATAGTAACAATCATAACTGCACCTGCGGCAATATCCTTCGCCATTCCAACCATTCTGTTAAATTTATTATGAAAAATTGCATCCAATGAAAATTCAATTGCAGAATTGAACATCTCAGCAGAAATTACTCCTGCAATAGTCAATAACAAAATACAAAATTTGTTAATAGAAAAATTTAAGCAATACGCACTCACCAAAACCAATGATGCTACAAACAAATGGATTCGCAAATTACGTTCACTTTTTAATGTCAACCGCATACCTTTTCTTGCATTTTTGAATGTACTAGAAAAATTTTGTTTTTTATATTTTGTCATATTTTATCCCCATACTTTCCAGTGCTTGTTTTTGGTGAGCAACTACAAAATCAAATTCTTCCTGTGTTTGATGGTCAAAGCCCAACAAGTGCATAATACCGTGACTTATCATAAACACCAATTCTATTTCTTTTGAGACCTCTTTCTTTTCAGATTCTTCAATTATCTTATCTAATCCTATTATAATCTCTCCCAAATTAATTTCCAAGTCCAAAACGAATCGTTCATTTACTGAAGAATCTGCAAATACAGCAAAAGTAATAATATCAGCAGGATAATCCTTGTGGCGATATTCCTTATTAATCTGATGAGTTTTTTTGCTATCAGTAAACAAAATATCAAATGCTACAGAGTTATATTCATAACCTTGCAGACAGCAATTATCAGCGATTTCAGGACAGGTCATATAGTAGTCAAAAATCTTTTGTACAGATGTTTCTACAGACTCTATATCAACATCCCAGTCTTGATATTCATTTTCAATAAATACATTATAATTCATTATAAATCCTTATTTTCTGAATTTGACCAGTCTTGTTTTGGGGACTTAGGTTCATCACTCGGTTTTGGTTGTTTAGAATTTTCAAGTTCTTTGATTTTCTTTTCAAAATCTTCATCAAGAATTTTATTTGGCATTTCAATTTTGTTTTTCGCAAATTCTTCTGCAATATTTTCTTGATACTTGATTCGGTTATGCTGCATACCCCTTAAAATTCTGCTAAAAGTAAGCGCAATAACTTTCAAATCTTTCAATGTTAGAGGGCTGTCTGCCAATTGACCGTCATTTAATCTTTCAACAATAATTTTGTCGATAATATTTTCAATTTCTTCAGATGTTGCACCTTTCATAGCTCGTACAGCTGATTCAACGGCATCTGCAAGCATAAGTATTGCAGTTTCTTTTGTATTAGGCTTTGGACCAGTATAACGGAATTGTTCTTCCTTAACATTTTCAATACCTTCTTCTTGAACAGCTTGATTATAGAAATATTTAGCCAACCCTTCGCCATGGTGTTGCAAGATAAAATCACAGATTACGCTAGGCAAACCATTTTTCTTCGCAAGTTCAACACCATCCTTAGGATGAGCTGTGATAACCATTTTACTCAACCTTGGATTAAGTTTATTGTGCGGATTTTCTATACCGAAATATGATTGATTTTCAACAAAGAACAAAGGACGTTTTAATTTTCCAATATCGTGATAAAACGCACCAACTCTTGCCAAAATAGGATTTGCGCCAATTGCCTCAGCTGCAGCCTCACACAAAGTTGAAACCATCAAACTATGGTGATATGTTCCTGGAGCTTCCATTTGCAAACGTTTCAATAATGGTTGGTTATGATCGCCCAATTCTGCTAACCCATAAGGCGTAATAATTTGGAAAGTATTTTCCAAAATCGGTGACGCACCCAATACAATAATCGAATTTAACACACCATTTACAAAAATATAAGCACAATTACGCAAGATTAAATAATTACTTACATCAATCAAACACTTGTCGATAAAATACAAGCTGAGCATAATCAAAACACCTGCAATCCCAAGATTCAAGCCTACCTTGATTAGGTCAACCCTTCTTGTGTATTTGATTTTAGAAATTGTAATCATACCAATTAAAGAAAGTATAATGAACACAATTATAAACTGTGCATCATATTGCATTCCGACAGTTAACACTGTCAACAGCAATGTCGCTAACAAAAATGAAACTCTAGGGTTTAAAAATATCGCAGATATAATAATTACCCCAGGAATCGGTAATATGTACGGAGAAGAACCTGTTGGCAACACAACCGCCGTAATACAAGTTAATATAGTCAACATGCCTGCAAGCGACATAAATCTGGGTTCTAAAAGTTTCTTTTCAAAGACTTTCAAATATGCAATAAAGATAAGTGTAACAAGCAATACAAGGATATAAATTGACAAAATTCCCTGCCAATTAAGTTCATATACGTTGTATCCTGCCTCTCTTAGTGCATCTCGCTTTAACCTTGTTACAGGTTCACCTTCAAATACAATTTTTTCCCCCTTTTGGAAGGTTACTTTATAAGGCTTCACTGCCTCTTGCGCATTGACTTTTGCAATTTCAGTTGCTGCATCATCTACAACAAGATTCGGAACGATAACTTGCTCTAACAAGGCTGTAATAACTGAAATTTGGCGTTTTGAAACATTTGTAACCAAATTATTTTGAATAAGTGATTTGATATTATCTTTTTCGTAATCATTTTCAGTGATACCAACTTGCAAAATATTTACCAAAGACAATGATGCTTTGTCAAAAGCTTCACGCAAACTAGGCTCATCAACATGAAGTAAAAAATCAATTATAAAATTTTTTTTAGGATTATCTGACAAATCAAACAAAATATTTAATTCATCTATTTTCTCTTTTTCTGTTGAATTTTTCTTTCTAATTTGAAGAACTGAATTTTGAATAGTTTCAAGGTTTGATTTAATAAAATCATCTTCTGCCGGAACTAAAATCGGTTCAACCTTTTGAGCAACTTCTCTTTTATGTTGTTCAGTTCGTTTTACATCTTCAACCGTTAAAGTTTTCTGAGCAACAATATCTTTCTTACTGATACCGTTTTCAATAATACTTTGGAAAAAGAAGTTCTGAGATGAAACAATCGCAGTAAGCAAAACCGTAAAAGTAATTAAATAAAACAATTTTACTGTTTTAGATGAGGTCAGAAAATCCCTTACCCTGTTTATATATTCAGTTTTTGTCATGCTGATAATCCTATTTTTACTTTTATTTTGATATATCAATTTTATTACTTATTTAAAATTTTTCAAGTGGGGGCAAAAGTCTTAATTTACAAAGCTTTAAGCTTATTTGCTTTTTATCTTCACTTTCCCCTGTTTCCATGATAGAATGAACCTATGAAAAGAAAACCAATAGTAGCAATAGTCGGCAGACCAAACGTAGGCAAATCAACATTTGTTAATCGTCTTGTAGGTGCAAGACATTCAATCGTAGACGATTTACCTGGAGTTACACGCGACAGAATTTATTTTGATGTAGAGTGGCAAAACAAACAATTTACCGTAATTGATACCGGTGGTATTATCCCTGGTGACGAAGATGATATTATGGTTTCAATCTTTGACCAAGCAAGATTGGCTTGTGAAGAAGCTGAAAAAATCATCTTTATTGTAGACGGCAGAGACGGAATAAATCCGATTGACTATGATATTGCAAATGTATTACGTCAATCAGGTAAACCTGTTTTCCTTGCGGTAAACAAATGTGACAACCCTGAATCATTGATGATGACCAGTGATTTTTACTCATTAGCACTTGGTGATCCTATCGGAATTTCTGCACTACACGGCTCTGGTGGAGTAGGCGACTTACTAGAATTGGTTACAGAAGATTTTGAAATCCTTGAAGAGGAAGAACAAGACAAACGCATAAAAATAGCAATTGTCGGTCGCCCAAATGCTGGAAAATCATCTATTGTGAATGCACTGTTAAATGAAGATAGGGTAATTGTTTCAGATGTTTCAGGAACAACAAGAGACAGTATTGACAGTTATGTAACATACAAAGATAAAGAGTTTATTATCGTTGATACCGCAGGTATCAGAAAGAAATCAAAAGTTGATTACGGTGTAGAAAAATTTGCTGTAGACCGCGCAATCCGTTCAATAAGAGATTGCGATGTCGCATTACTTGTAATTGATGCAAAAGAAGGAATTTCAGACCAAGACAAAAAAATTTCGTCAATCATAACAGAAGCAGGCAAAGGGCTTATTGTCGCAATCAACAAATGGGATTTGATTGAAGATAAAAAAGCAAACACTATTAATAAATTTGAAAAAGAATTGGCAGTTGATATTCCATTTTTAAGCTTTGCACCAAAAATCTTTATCAGCGCAGTAACAAAACAGCGTTTAGGACAGATTTTTGACAAAAGTTTGGAAGTATACGAACAATGTATCAAACGTGTTTCTACAGGCTTATTAAATAAAGTTATAAGTGAAGCTTATGCACTAAACCCGCCAACAAGCTTTAAAGGCAAACGCTTGAAAATTTATTATGTAACACAAGCAAAAACCCAACCACCAACATTTGTATTGTTTATAAATAATGAAGAATTACTAAAAGATAGCTATAAACGTTATTTGGAAAATAAGTTACGTGAGGCATTTGGATTCTTCGGAACTCCGATAAGAATTTCCGTACGCGAGCGTGGTAATAAAGGCTAACTGCCATTTTTACCCTTGCACAATCTGCGCGTACAACTTTTTGGCAGGAGCATATTCAGGCAAGATTCCAAGACAAGCACCAAGTGCTTTCTTTGCCAAATCGATATTTCTATCATTATTATAAAAAATGTATGCCAACAAATAATGAAGCTCTGGATCTTGATAAAACTTGTCCTTTGCCCTACGCAAAAAGAACATAGCTGCAGACATTAGATTATTTGCCCAAAACGCCCTACCGATAAATTTGTAACACTCCGGATTGTAATAAGCCATAAAATCTGCATATCGGATGATTTTTTCGACATATTCACCCTTGCAATAAAGAATTAAAATACTCAAATCCAGTTCTAAAAAGTTACGAATTTGAAAGTATGTCGGAAAAGTCAGAATATCACCTTTTATCATCTGCAACAAAATGAGCCCCCACTTGGCACGAGTGTCAACCTCTTGTACCTTTTGAAAGAGCTCTTTTGCTTTATCTAATTCGTCCAAAACTATACAACAATAACCTGCCTCGACATAGTAGTTGTTATTTTCAAAATAGGTTTTACAACCTTTAATTTTTCCTGACAAAAAATCTTTTTTTACTTCTTCATAATTCATTGTCATAACAAACCTGCCAATGTCGGACGGCTGTCGTCGTTTATAGGCTCAAACCACCCATCATTGATTTCATCATCATTGCTTGGATAACTTCAGGTGATAAGTTTTTATTTCCTTGTTCTGACATATAAGGAAGTAAATTCATCATATCACTACTATCACTTGATTTTTCATTGCCTAAAAGCATATTTAATTCATCAAGTTCTTTCTTTTGTTGAATGTATTCAGGATTTTTTGACAAATCAGCCATTACATCAGATGGTGCATCATAAGCTAGTTTAATAGTTCCTGCATCAGATTTTTGTTTATCAAATTTTTTGATATCTTGTCTGTTATTTTGGTCTTTTGCAGGAGTATCTTCACCTGTATTGATTGTTTCTTGAATTTTTCTCAATTGAAGCTGTTTATATTCTTTGTTCAATTCAGGTGACAAACCGTTGCCATAAGGTGCATTGATGAATCTATCAAGAGCTTCATCCTGTTGACCAAATGGTAGTTGAATTGTATTCTTATTTTTGTCCTTATCCTTGCTGTTAGGGTCGTTGTTATTTACGTTAGTTTCAGCAGGTGACAATTTTGCTCTAACCTTAGCCAAGTTTCTATTAACAAGAGTTTGTGGGTCAACAGGCGTAAGATTCATGTTATTAACCATATCCCTGTATGGATATTTCAATTCAGGAATATTGACGTCTTGATAGCATTGTTCACTTTCGTTGCCCATAACACAGTTTCTACCGTTTGTTGCATATTTTACTATCATAGGATTTGCGTTTAATGAAATAACTTTTTCATAAGCCAACACCGCATTATCTTTATCACTTACTTTTGAATAGCACATTGCTAAATAGTAAAAACCTAAAGTATCATAAGGGTGTAATCTTACATAAGAAATACATTCTTGAAGACATCCTGCAAAATCGCTTCTGTGATATTTTTCTCTGATGCTTTCAAAAGACGGATTTGGATAGAAAGAAGGACCAACTTCCCAACCTGGAACAGATTCAGGATCACCATAAACATTTCGAGAAGATTCTCTTAATGTTTCGTTGCGACCTTTCACTTCAGCCTCTGTTTGAGAAGAAAGACTATTCAAGTCATAGTCACTTGAACTTGAAGTATTCAGATTTTGAGAAGGAACACTTGCAGGTCGTAAAGAATTTGAGTTGTATTCTTCCATAGCCCTTTCTGCCTCAGCATTGCCAGAACCTCCACCTGTAACATCTTCATACAGGTTATATTTCTTTAATGGATTTTCCCATGCAAAAGCCATTGTTGATACTGCGTTCACTACCATTATTGTTGCCAATAATAAGCTTAACTTCTTCTTCATTAATCTGTCCTCTTTTATATTTCTTATAATAAAAATACCTTCTTTTTCAAGGTTATTATATGATATTATTATTTTTACGTCATAATACAAACGGATGATATTTTTCATAAATGTGCAGGATAAACATATCCCTATGACTATGAACTGTGACAAATAATTAACTATTAGGAAAGTTGCCTTGCATTGGTTAGTTCGCAATGACGTGATTTTACGATGCTATTTCACAAAGTTCACGACTGGGCGTTGTTGATTCTTGCTAAAAACATGATAATCAAATGTAAATATTATATCTACGGTCTTTCCATTATATTCATCCGGCAAAGGTCTAAACGGTGCAGTTTCATACACAGCATCCAAAACAGATTTGTCTACATTTTTATAACCTGAACTTTGATAAATACTACAAGCCACCAAATTTCCAGCTTTGTCAATTTTCATAAACACAGAAACCCTTTTTGAATCATAATTAACCGGAGGATGCCAATTACTTTTTATTCGGCGTTGAAGTTCTCTCATGTATGGGGCAAAATCAGCTTCCGATGGATTATCTCCAATTTCTGAATATTGCTTTTGTTTTTGGCATATCAATTTTATTTTTATTTCACCTGAATTTGGCGGTAATAAATCTCTTGGGGTTGGTGTACTGCTTATTGCACTAATAAGTGTATCATCTACAATTTTTGAACCGGAACTCTTTATTACCTTGGTATCCTTAACTTCTCCATTAAATAATGTCAATTCAATTTCTGATACACCTTCAAAATCTATATGCTCTGCAATTGAGTTGGTGAAATTCGCTAAAAATGGAGAAAGATTGTATTTTTGTGGATTTGACAAGATTTCCCAACCAAAATTCTCATTTACAGAAGGTAAAACGGATTTTTGTGTTTGGCTCAATACCGGCTCAACTATACCCAAAGAAGCATTATACCCTGAGCCTTCAATTCGTGGCAAATGGATATCTTCAGCCTGAACACACAAACCTGAAAAACTTGTCACCAAAAGAGCAAATATAAAAAATCGATTGCAACTCATCATACAATTAGTATACTCCTATTTTTTGATTACTGTCAACTTCATTTATATGGATGTATAAAAAAAAGTAAAAGTATTATAAAATTTTCTCATTGGAGTAATATAAGGATTAAATCTATGAATTGTTATTTAGAAAAAGTTTTGGATAATGCAAGCAAAAAAGATTGCCATGAAGTTGAATATTTGCAAGCAATCAGGGAAGTTTTGACATCTCTTGAACCAGTTATATCAGCTCACCAAGAGTTCGAAAAACTCGGACTGTTAGAGCGTCTTATTGAGCCTGAAAGGGTTGTTATGTTTAGAGTTCCATGGGTAAAAGATGATGGACAAGTTGTTGTAAATCGCGGTTATCGTGTTCAATTTAACTCCCTGATTGGACCTTATAAAGGCGGTTTAAGATTTCACCCAAGCGTAAACCTTAGTATTATCAAGTTTTTAGGATTTGAACAAATTTTCAAAAACGCACTAACAGGACTTCCGATTGGAGGAGCAAAAGGTGGTAGTGATTTTAATCCAAAAGGAAAATCTGACAACGAAATTATGCGTTTTTGCCAAAGTTTTATGACTGAACTTTACCGTCACATCGGACAAGATGTTGATATTCCGGCAGGGGATATCGGTGTTGGTGGACGCGAAATAGGTTATTTGTTCGGACAATACAAAAGGATTCGTGCAGCCTATGAAGGCGGAGTTTTAACAGGGAAAGACATCAGCTATGGTGGTTCTTTAGCCAGAACCGAGGCTACAGGCTATGGCTTAGTTTACTTTATAAGAGAAATGCTAAACGCGCATAACAACTCTTTAGAAGGCAAGCGCGTAACAATTTCCGGCTCAGGCAACGTTGCAATTTACGCTTGCCAAAAAGCTGTATCAATGGGCGCAAAAGTTGTTGCAATGAGTGATTCAAATGGCTGTATTTATGATGAAAACGGTATTGATTTAGACTTAATTAAACAAATTAAAGAAGTTGAACGCGGCAGAATCAAAGAATATTTACGTGCGCATGCCGATGCTATTTATTTTGAACATAATGATGGAGAAGATTCACCAATTTGGACAATCAAAACAGACATAGCACTCCCTTGCGCAACTCAAAATGAATTAAATTTAAACGGTGCAAAGGCTCTTGTTGAAAATGGTGTGATTGCGGTGGGCGAAGGGGCAAATATGCCAACAACCTTGGATGCAATTGAATATTTGCAACAACATGGTGTCTTCCTTGCTCCGGCTAAAGCTGCAAACGCAGGCGGTGTTGCAGTTTCTGCCATAGAAATGTCTCAAAACAGCATGAGATATTATTATACCTTTGAAGAAGTTGAGGCTAAGCTTGAAAATATCATGGTGAATATTTTTAGGGCATGCTCAGAATCAGCTAAAAAATACAATCAGGAAGGCAACTACGTAGCAGGTGCGAATATAGCAGCTTTTGAAAAACTTTCAAAAGCAATGATTGCACAAGGCATTGTTTAAACTCGGCAGAACAAACATAATAAATAAAATTTATCTACATAAAAAATTTATCCTTTCTTGAATAAGAAAGGATATTATTTTCTGTATTATTGACATCAGCAATTGGGGTAAATTTTGCTTTTGTCATTTGTTGGGGTAAATGAAAGAGTTAAGTCTTTCAAATGATTGTCCACTATGCCATGTAAGGAATGTGAACGTATGTTGATTCGGTTTGGGTTGCACGTCTTTTAGGTGTGCATAGTATATTATAAGCCTTTGCAATATTGTAACCTAAAGCTTTGATAGGATTTGATTGAACCATATCAGCTTTTCTTGTTTCGTGTAGGTCTTTTTCAAAGATGATTTTTGCATTTGGTTTTTTGTCCAAAGACATAACACCTACTTTTGAGTTCAAGTTATTTAATTGGCTATCACCAAATGACATATATTTTTTATTGTATGTTGTATAATTGTTGTTTAATCTAACTGGATTTACTGTTATCATAATATCCTCCTTTTGTTATTAAGTGTCGTTTGAACACTTCATCTAACACTTTCACTATAAACCATATTATTTTTTTTGTCAACCCTTATTGTGAACTTTTGTTAAGCTGTCCAAAACCCTTATTTTACAATATTTTGAGCATAAAGTGTAAAAAATGCACTTATTACTGGTTTTGAGGAGTTACCTTTGTAGTAGAAAAGTAAAAATTTTCAGGAAACTAAATTAATAAATAGTCTAATCGGACTAAAATATTACCTGAATGGCTAATTGTTATAAATACATAAGTGACGTTAAATAATAGTAATCTTTTTCATACTTCCAGCTATTCTTAATTCCAATGCGGACTAACAAGTCCGCTTTTCTTTTGGGCATTTGGTGATGGGGAAGTAACATTGTCATTCCGACATGACCTTATTTTCTTCTTCTTACAACATAAAGAATTTATAAAGAATGTAAATTCTACACTTGATTTCATGTTTTTTTTAAAGTAAAATGTATTTGTGATAAAATTCACAAATTGCACAATTAATACTATATATTAATAGAAATGCTGTGTTATAAAAAGGAGAACAGATATGACAACAAAAAACAAAAAAGCTGTTGAAAACCTTGAAAAAACTTTAACAAAGTCAAACTTGGTTGACACTGCTGAACAATTGGAATTACTTGTTGAAAGAGTAAAAAAAGCTCAAAAAATATACTCTAAATTCTCTCAAGAACAAGTAGACAAAATCTTTAAAGCTGCTGCTACAGCTGCTGACAAAGCTCGTATTCCTCTTGCAAGAATGGCTGTTGAAGAAACAGGCATGGGTGTTTTAGAAGATAAAATCATCAAAAACCACTTTGCATCTGAATACATTTACAACAAACACAAAAACGCAAAAACTTGCGGAATCATTAAAGAAGATAAAGCTAACGGTATCAAAATTGTAGCAGAACCTCTTGGTGTTATTGCAGGTATTGTTCCTACAACTAACCCAACTTCAACTGCAATCTTCAAATCATTAATTGCATTAAAAACAAGAAACGCAATTATCTTCTCACCACACCCTAGAGCTACTAAATCTACAATTGCTGCTGCAAAAGTTGTTTTGGAAGCTGCTGTTAAAGCTGGTGCTCCAGAAGATATTATCGGTTGGATTGATGTTCCATCTATCGAATTGTCAAGCCAATTGATGAAACACCGTTCAATCTCTTGCATTTTAGCAACAGGTGGTCCTGGTATGGTTACAGCTGCTTACTCTTCAGGTAACCCAGCATTAGGTGTTGGTCCTGGTAACGCTTGTGCTTTAATTGATGAAACTGCTGATATTCAAATGGCTGTTTCTTCAATCTTGATGTCAAAAACTTTCGATAACGGTATGATTTGTGCTTCTGAACAATCAGTTGTTGTAGTTGATGATATTTACGAAGAAGTAAAAAAAGAATTCATTTATAGAGGTGCATACTTGTTAAGTGCTGACGATGAAAAGAAAATGATTGACCTTCCATTCATCGACCCTAAACGTGGTACTGCTCACCCTCAAATCGTTGGTCAAAGCGCATACAACATCGCTAAACTTTCAGGTTTTGAAATCCCTGAAACTTCAAAAATATTGTTAGCAGAAAGACCAACAGTAGATTGGGAAGACCCATTCTCAAGAGAAAAATTATCTCCAATCTTGACTATGTACAGAGCTAAAGACTTTGAAGAAGCTGCAAACATTGCTCACGAATTAGTATCAAAAGGTGGCGCTGGTCACACTGCAGACCTTTATACAGATGCTCGTAGCCAAGAAAGAATTGACAAGTATGCTGAAATGATGCCTGCTTGCCGTGTATTGATTAACTCTCCATCAGCTCTTGGTGGTATCGGTGACTTGTTCAACTTCAAACTTGAACCATCTCTTTCTTTAGGTTGTGGTTCTTGGGGTAAAAACGCTGTTTCAGGTAACATCGGTGTTGAAAACTTATTAAACTACAAAACAGTTGCAGAAAGGAGAGAAAACATGTTATGGTTCAAAGTTCCACCTAAAGTTTACTTCAAAAGAGGCGCTGTTGATTTAGCTCTTCGTGAACTTCAAGGCAAAAAACGTGCATTTATCGTAACAGATAGATTCTTGTTCAATTCAGGTGCTGTTGATTCTATTATCAAAGTTTTGGATGAAATCGGTATGGACCACGAAGTATTCTTCGATGTTAAACCTGATCCAACTTTGTCAACAATCAACCAAGCAATGGATATTATGAAACCATTTGAACCTGATGTTATCATTTCATTAGGTGGCGGTTCTCCAATGGATGCTGCTAAAATTATGTGGTTATTGTATGAACAACCTGATACAAACTTTGAAGATATCGCTATGAGATTCCTAGATATCAGAAAAAGAATTTGTAAGATTCCTGAATTGGGCAAAAAAGCTACTATGGTTGCTATCCCAACAACTTCAGGTACAGGTTCAGAAGTTACACCATTTGCAATTATTACAGATGATGAAACTCACGTAAAATACGCTATTGCTGATTATGCTTTGACTCCAAACATGTCAATCATCGACCCTAACTTTGTTGATGGTATGCCAAAAGGTTTGACAGCTTCATCAGGTATTGATGCTTTAGTTCACGCAACCGAAGCTTATGTATCTTGTATGGCTACAAACTTCACAAACTCAAATGCATTAGAAGCAGCTAAGTTAATCTTCAGATACTTAGAACGTTCATACAATGAAGGTGCTAATGACCCAATCGCAAGAGAAAAAATGCACTATGCAGCAACAATCGCTGGTATGGCATTTGCTAACTCATTCTTGGGATTGTGCCACTCAATGGCTCACAAATTGGGTGCTATGTTCCACGTACCTCACGGTGTTGCTAACGCTTTGTTATTCAGACAAGTTATTAAATACAACGCTGTAGATTGTCCTAAAAAACAAGCAATCTTCCCTCAATATAAATTCCCTAACGCTAAAGCTAAATATGGTCAAATCGCTGACGAATTAGGCTTAGGCGGTAAGAATGATGATGAAAAGGTTGAATTATACATTAAGGCAATCGAAAAATTGATGAAAAATATCAATTTACCATTCTCTATCAAAGAATTTGGTGTAGATGAAAAAGAATTCTACGAAAAATTGGATGAAATGGTTGAATTGGCATTTGATGACCAATGTACTGGCGCTAACCCTGCATACCCTCTAATGTCAGATATCAAACAAATTTATATCGACGCATTTGAAGGTGTTGTTAGAGATTACTACCCAGCAGCTAAAAAATCAAAATAGTTTATTTTGAATAAAAGTGAAAAAAGTCGGAGTTGATTCTCAATTCCGACTTTTTTTATTAAAACAAAAATAATAGTTCTGTTTATTGTTGCAATTGAAATCAAATTTTGCTAAAATATGTATTCCTATAGAGTCTGATTTTTATACAAAAGGAGACAAAAATATGAAAATTTTAGTGATTACAAGCAGTCCGAGAAAAAACGGAAATTCTAATATATTAGCTGATAATTTTATAAAAGGAGCTCAAGAAAACAACCACCAAATTGTCCGTATTGATGTTGGAACAAAACAAATCCATCCTTGTATAGCTTGCGACCATTGTTCTAATAACAATGGAAAATGTATTTATAAAGATGATTTTTATTCTGTACACGAAAACATACTTGATGCAGATATGGTAGTCTTTGCAACTCCAATGTATTATTTTGGAATTTCTGCTCAATTAAAAACCGTAATTGACAGATTTTATGCAATCAACGAAGAACTGCACAAACCGAAGAAAGCCGCCTTGTTGATGACTTATGCAGATACGGTAGAAAAAGAAGCAGAACCGACAACACTCCATTTTGAGGCAATATTGAATTACTTAGGATGGGAAAATATTGGTGAAGTAATCGCATCAGGCGTATGGGAAGCTGGTAGCATAAGTAACACCCATTATCCGCAACAAGCCTACGATTTAGGCAAAAGTCTTTAAAGTTTGTGACAATTCTTATCAATTTTATTTATAAACACTTGTATTGTTATATAAACAAATATACAATATATTGAAATTGTAATTGATAAGGTTGTATGAAAAAACAACAATTACTTCAAAGAAAATTTTATTTGTTGCTCATCAATCTCTCTACTAACACTCTTAATAATTTCCAACTTCAATTGGGTTTAACTCAAAATTATTTAGTTATATTTTTCTTAAAAAATGAATGCAGTCTTTTAAGTCCACAAATGCATGCATAAGAACTGTTTTTAGGATATTGAACGTGCTTATGGGTCTGTTGTTATATTAGATTGTTTTTAAATTTAGATATAGTATCAATAGATTTAAACAAATCAAAAAAATAAATACCAAATTTATAATGCCAATAACTTTATTATTGTTGTCAACATCATATTCCCATTCCCTATCTTTATTTTGATTTATACTATAACTGGGAAAGAATTAATTTTGCTATATCTTAAACACTTCCGACTTTTTAAAAATTTTTTAAGAGGAGTAATTTACTATGTCAATTTAGTATCACTCCCTCAAACCTAAATATACTTTAAATTGAAGTCGATTTTAACGGATTTAAAACGGACTTTTAAAGTAATTAAATGGGGCAAAATTGATGAATTACCCTGTCTGAAAATCATTTTCAAAAGTTTAGACTTGTTGCGACTTTGAGGCTATTTTCAGTTAAATACTTTAACTTTAGTTTGCCCTGTATATTAATACTATCATAAGCAAACCACTCGATAAAATACAATATTAGTAAATTGTATAATAACATATTTTTTATATCCGTAAAAAAATACTTATATCTCAATTGAGTAAATTGAGAAAATAATAAGGAGTAAAAAATATGAGTATGTTTTGTTTTCAATGTGAGCAAACGGCATTTCATAAAGCCTGCACCAAAAAAGGCGTTTGTGGAAAAGAACCGGATACGGCAAACCTACAAGATGAATTAACCAGTTCTGTTATTAAACTTGCTAACTGCGGTGATATCAATGATGAGAATACAAAGCTGATTATCGATGGTTTATTTGCAACAATTACTAACGTAAATTTTGATAATAAATCAATAGAAAATTTGACTGAAAAATTTAAAAATAGAATTTCTTGTGATTTTAAATTTGATGTTAAAGATATTTGGGATTGCAGTGAAGATTTAAGAAGTTTAAAATCTCTAATTTTATTTGGATTAAAGGGAATGGCTGCATACGCTCATCATGCGTGGATTTTAGGTTATAAAAGTGAAGAGGTTAACAACTTCTTTTACGAGGCATTAAAAGAATTGGCTAAAGAAACTTCGTCAGATGAATTGACAAAACTTGTTTTGAAAGTGGGACGTATAAACTTAAAATGTATGGAATTATTAGACAAAGCAAATACTAAAATGTTTGGAAATCCTGAACCGACAAAAGTTACTACTAATATTGAAAAAGGACCTTTTATAATTATTTCAGGGCATGATTTAAAGGATTTGCAATTATTACTTGAGCAGACCAAAGATAAAGGTATAAATATTTATACGCATGGTGAAATGTTACCTTGTCATGCGTATCCGGAATTAAAAAAGTATCCCCACCTAAAAGGAAATTTTGGAACCGCTTGGCAAAATCAGCAAAAGGAGTTTGATAATGTTCCGGCACCTATTTTATTTACAACAAATTGTATAATGCCTCCAAAAGGAAGTTATAAGGATAGAGTTTTTACAACTTCTATTGTTGAATATCCTGAATGTATTCATATTTGTGATAAAAAAGATTTTTCTTCTGTGATTGAAAAATCCCTTGAACTTGGCGGTTATAAAGAAAATAAAAAAATGACCGGTATAAATGGCGGTGACATTCTTACAGTTGGTTACGGACATAATACAGTTCTTTCGATTGCGGATAAAATAATTGAATTAATTAAGAACAAGAGAATAAGTCATATATTTCTTGTTGGAGGGTGCGATGGTGCGAAATTTGGAAGAAATTATTATACCGAATTTGTTAAAAAAACACCGAAAGATAGTATAATATTAACTCTTGCTTGTGGAAAATATCGATTTAACGACATTGATTTAGGAACAATTGAAGATATCCCAAGAATTCTTGATATGGGACAATGTAATGATGCGTATTCAGCAATAAAAATTGCAATAGAGTTGGCTAAAGCTTTTAATTGTTCAGTTAATGAGTTGCCTTTATCTATTGTTTTATCTTGGTACGAACAAAAAGCGGTTTGTGTATTGTTAACCTTGCTTTCTTTAGATATTAAAAATATAAAACTTGGACCAACCCTTCCGGCTTTTGTTTCTCCAAGTATATTAAACTTTTTAGTTGAAAAATTTAATATACAACCAACTACAACTCCAGAAAATGATTTGAAAGAAATTATAGGTAGCGAATTCTAAAGAACGAGGGGGCGGAGTTTTCAACTCCGCCCTTCGTTTTATTATTTCATTGATAATGATTTAATTATCGTTTTTTCACCTTTTTGTTGGTACATAGATTGTTTATTTGATTTAATCTTTTTAGCTTTTGTAGCTTTAGTAGATTTAGTTTTTGATGGGTTTAACCAATCAAATGTATAATTCAATCCTAATTGGAAGCCAACACCTGTTCTACCGCCATTTCTAAATACGATTTGGAAGAACGAGTTCAATCTATCTTTCCATGTTTTAGTTACACCTAAGCCATATTGAATATATCCGTGTTCCATTTTTACACTTGCTAAATCAACATTTCCTGCTCTACCACCAACTTGTTCATTGATGTTATACATATATTGGAATGTTGCATATACACTCCACGTTTCTTTTGCATAAATAAAGTTCATTCCAGGAGCGACGTTAATTCCATTCAACAATCCAGAATTCATACTCATAGAACCAAAATCCGTTCCCCAATTTTGACGACCAAAAATATTATATGACATAAATGCTGTTGGTTGGATGGTGAAATGCTTAGTTGGATGGAAGTTGTAAGCTAATTTTGCAGCAGTACCAGCGAACCAATTTCCTGCTCTATCTGTATTCCCAGCAACAGACATTTCATTATTATATCCTCCGCCATAAGCAACAACAGAACCAATGAAATTATCTTTCATAAATGTTCCCATCAAGCCACCTTGACCGCCGTTTTGATACATCCCAACACCATTAAACGTTTGGTGAGCACCATTATAGCCAATATAAGCTGTTGGCATTAATCTCCAACCATGTTTCAACTTAATAACAGGGAAATCTGCACCAACTAATGAACCATATGAATTATTACCGACTTTTAATCCTTGAGTTAAGGACAAGTTTTCAAAGTTTACATATGATTTATACCACAATCCACCATCTTCCTTTTTATATTGATAAGGTGCAAATTGAGGAAGTGTTGAGGCGTAAATATTAGCATTTTTACTTTGAGCTAATAATCTTTCGCTATCAAGGGTCACGTGATTTAACAACATATCGTCAATCATCAATTGATTGTTGTAAGATGCCAAAGTTGCAACTTGACCTCTAAATACTTGAGGATTGTAACGAGTCATATTGGATGTGTACCAACTTCCACCAGCAGATTGAAGATTATAATAACCTATTGGAGTAAAAATTTCTTTATTTGTAGCAGTGAAGTTAACTTTATCATCTATTTGATTTGCAGTAAATACTCTGAAGCGAAGTTGTCTATCTATTGGAGCTAAACCAACAAAATTGAAATCAGCAATATTTATTGTACCGTTGTTATCAGAAATAATTTTATCTGCGGTAAATAAATCACTTTCGCCTAAATTGCCAAGTCTTGGAGCAACATCAATACCAAAATGGTTAGTACCGTTGACATTCATATTTGATGAAATTTCATGTTCTTCTAACCAACCGTTAAGGGTATTGATAGAAGAATTTTTCATATATAAATTATCAGCACTCATTGAAATTGAATCTGCACCAAATCTCATGCCAGAATTTATCAAATTCAAATCACCGCTGCCAATGAAACTATTTTCATCATTTAGTTCAACATAAGAATTGTTAAATGTAGAAGTACCGCTTGATTGTTGCCATTTAGCACCGTTTTTGCCATCAAAATGAATATTCGAACCGATTAAATGACCACCGACAACTTCAACAGAACCGCCCCAATAGTCGTTTTCGTTCAAATTAAATTCTGAACCGTTTTGAAAAATAGCTTTAGAATCATTTGATAAAACAACATCAACATCTTTGGCAACAGTGTAATCATCATACATATTAAATGTAGTATTTGAAATATTCAAATTACCTGTATTTGCCTCAAAACCTTGACCTTGAGTTGTTGTATTGTCATAATCAATCAAGTCTAATCTACCGCCGTTTAGAGAAACTTTACCCTCCCATTGGTCATTATCGTTAATTTGAGCAATACCCCCATTTGTAATACTTAATTCACTATCATTATAAATAGTCGTTTTAACTTCTTTTGAAATGATACTGTCTTGAATAACATTTAACCTTCCGCCAACAACATCTAATGTTCCACCGCTTGCTAACAATTTGCCATTTGAATTAAATCCGCCTGCGGTCAAATGTCCTTTTTCTCTCAAGATAACATTACCGCTCCAAGTGTCAGAATTAGTGCCAGTTGCACCCAATGTTACATCTCCGCGACGAACAGCCAACAATGCATCATCTTTAATTTTTACTGTTGTTGCTTCTTTTATCACATCTCCTGCAGAAGCAGTCAATCTTCCACTAATAATATCTATAGTTCCACCATTAGCAAAAATTCCACCATTTGAAGTCAAACCATCAATTGTCAAAGTTCCACTTCCAACGGTATTTTCATCTCCGATAGAAATATTTCCAGCCCAAATATCATTATCATCTAGAGTTATACTTCCTCCGTTTAATTTAATTTCTCCCTTTGAGTTAATATTCACTAAAGTATCTTTTTTAATATAACTATTGTTATTCAACGACAAAGAAGCCTTATTAACATTTCCGATGTTCAATGAACCTTTTTCTACTTTCAATGTACTATTGTAATTCTTCAACGTATTCCAATTTAAAACACCATCCGCAATTGTTGTTTCTCCTCCAAAGAATGTTGAACTCTCATTGACATCAGTTTGACCAGATTCTTGAGTATAAGTTCCAGTGTAACCAGAATTATCCGCATTTAAAATTAAAGTTCCTTTATTTTTTATTTTGCTAGTTGCATTTTCACTACTAATACTTCCATTTAATATATTAGTGTCACTAAAATCAGCGAAAGAGTCATTTGCCATATATATCGTATCAGTAGATTGTTTAAATTCTGTTTGGTTTAAACTTATATTTCCTGCGTTATAAATTGCACCCCCTTTTCCACCATCATTAGTTTTGTTACCATCAAATGTTGTATTAGAGATTTTTAGGTCCTTAATCCCATTATAAATCGCCCCACCGTTATTTGCAGTGTTATTTTTAAATGTACTATTAATTATATTGCTGGTTATATTCCCTTTTTCATAAGCAATAGCACCTCCGTCAGATCCAGATTCATTGCCGTTAAAAGTTGCATGATCCAATTTAAGGGTTACATTACCAGTGCCACCAGTGTCACCAGTTGTAACATCAATTGCACCACCATAACCAGTAGATTTATTTTCTGTAAAAGTTGTATGTTTTATCTCAATTTCAAAATCTGATGGCCCTAGATTATTAACTCCGATAGCTCCACCAGTTTTATTTGTATGGTTTGATTCAAAACGAGAATCACTTATATTTAAAGTATTATTTCCTACCTGACCAGAAGTTCCATAAACATATATAGCACCTCCGTTATTCTTATAACTATCACGGGTTTCAGTAGAATTATTAGTAAAAGTAGAATTTTTAATAGTCGTAGAAACAGCATTTCCCTTTGTCGCAACAAGAGCCATAGCTCCACCACCAACAGCGTTTGAAGTTTCTTGTGAAATATTATTATTAAAAGTTACATTGTCAAGGGTTAAAGTGCCCTCATTATATATTGCTCCACCCCAAAGTGAACCGTGTTTAATATCTTCCAATGTAATGTTGTTTAATGTAAACTCTGTATTTTTTTGGACATCAAAAGCGAGAGTAGTACTTCTATAGGTTTTATTCTCACCCAAAATTGTAACAGATATTGGAGTATTATTTCCTATTTTGATAGGAACATTAGCTGATATATCACTACCCAATTTTACAGTAACAGAAGACCCCGTTGCATTTTTTAGGGCATCTGTTAATCCGCCAAAATCAGTAATTAAATCTTCTGCCAATACCATTTGCGTACTTAATACCATAGCAACAGAAATTGCAATTAATTTAATCTTTTTATTATTCATAATATCCTCAAATCCCAGCCTACATGCTCATTTAATTATACAAGAAACATAATTATTAATTTAACAGTCTTTCCTCAAGAAACACATTAGCTCTGAAGATGATAAATTGGAACACCACTTCCGAGCATTGTGTTCGTTTTGTATCAATTGAAAAATTTTTCAAAAAACTAAAATGCTCAAAATGGACTTTGCCTAAAATACTCATACCATTTGTCAAAAGTCCTCGTTGGGCTAAAATACAGGATTCGCTTTACTTATAATCTATTTTACCCAAATAAATCACATCATCTGTCAAACCGACTTTTGTCCATTATGACCGTTTTGAATGACAAATTGTTTGATTACTTCCAACCCCTCAAACGCCCTAATAATGCCAATTACCCAAAATAATCGCACCATCTGTTATAACCAAACCACTCGATAAAATACAGGAACAATTTGGGAACAATTGAGCTTTTTCTATTAAAAAAGAGAATTTCAAAATCTTTAAAACTCTCTTATATCAATTGGTTGCGGGAGCTGGATTTGAACCAACGACCTTCGGGTTATGAGCCCGACGAGCTACCAGACTGCTCCATCCCGCGATATTTAATTTGTACGTGAGTGGAATAAACTCAACATCTATATTATGCTCCGTAAATTTTAAAAATCAAGTACCTTGAAATTTTATTTTAAAAACTTTTCCCCCATAATTAATTATATTGGGAATTTTAATATTTCACCAGCTCCACCCATATTGTCCTTTTATTGTATTGTACACATAAAGTTAGCGGAGCGTTGATATTTTTTGATGATTGCCCTGCGCGCGAAGGATGGAGAGGATGTCGCGTAATGATTGACATAAATGGAATTGAGAAACCAAATCGTCTTGGATACGACTTTTTCGCATTTGAATCTCAAGAGGGAACGCTATATCCTGTCGGCGGACCGACCACATCGTATCGAGAAAACAATGATTGTAATTTGAGTGAACCAAATCAAGTAGGTATGACTTGCACACAAAAAGCCATTTCTGATAGTGATTATTTTAAAAAAGTTGTAAAAATGATAAAATAGCGCACAAGAAATTTTTGTTATAAGAAAAAATTTTAATTTTAGGATTACTCATACATAAAAACGTCCACAACATGGACGTTTTTTGATTATAACTTGCACTCTATGTGTTATATAGACTAAAAAACGGAAAAGGAGGGATTTGAACCCTCGGTACAGGTTACCCCATACAACACCTTAGCAGGGTGCCGCCTTAAGCCACTCGGCCACTTTTCCTTTTTGCGGCGCAATCAATAGCTTTTGCCTGCCAATTTGATTACGTTATCTATTATAACACAAACATCTTTTTTTGAAAAGAGTTTAAAAATTTTTTTTATAATGTATAATATTATCAAATACTAAGAGGTGAGTTATGATTGAAATGAAAGTTATGGGCATTGCCCTTGATACAAGAACAGGTTCTCCTATCGTAGTTCTTCACGATACAGAAAACAGAAGAGCTTTGCCAATTTGGATTGGTTCTGCTGAAGCAAGTTCCATTATCCGTAAGATAGAAAATTTATCTGTAACCCGCCCTATGACCCATGATTTGATTATCAGCATAATAGACAAAGTAGGTTACAAAGTTTCTAAAGTCGAAATTAACGATGTTGAAAAAGAAACCTATTTCGCAACAATATTTTTAGAAAATGACGAAGGTAAAATCATTGAAATTGATTCTCGTCCATCTGATGCTATCGCCGTTGCCATAAGGATTGATGCACCTATCTATGTAACAGCAAATGTACTTTCTAACGGTTCGGTTTCTACAGACAGCGCAAAAGACGAACAAGAAGCACAAGAATTCAAAAATTTTGTACAAAGTATCAAGCCTTCAGATTTTGCAAAACTGATGAAAGACAACGACCATCACGAAAGCGACCAATAAAAATGGACAGGGTTGCACTCATAAAATATTGTTTAATTTCTGACGATGCGGCTGAGACTTACCCTTTTGAACAAGACATTTACAAAAGCACTGTTGTAATGCGCCACAAATGCAACAACAAGTGGTTTGCCCTGATTTTTGAAATGGATGGTGAATTATGTCTAAACCTAAAGTGTCCACCGGATTTAATTCCTATTTTAAAAGAACAGTTTCCTGCAATAAAACCGGCTTGGCACATGAATAAAAAGCACTGGTGCAAAGTTTTGGTAAACAAAATACCAAAAGAGACATTAAACGAACTGATAAAAATCAGTTTTGATTTAACAAACTCTAAAAAAAGACGTTAAGTTTGTAACAAATATTCTGCAATATGAAATTTTGACATTTTCTAAAACTTTATTAAACTAGAGAGAGATTAACTATGTTTAACGCAATTGAAGAAGTCAAAAGACAATATACTTATGCAGTTCAACCTGTAAAACTGTTTGAGACAAGAAACTCTCAAGCAGCACAGAAAAGTTCCTTTGATTTTATTAACCAAATGCAAAAATCAGGGAATAATCCGTTTCATCCTGATATTTCAAACACCTCAAAAGGAAACAAACTTGACCTAATGTGCTAAGCTACCCAAACATGTTTCGGAGTAGAATAACCTGCAAGCAAACCCTCTGTAGGAACGGTATCCAAAACTTGTGGCGCTCTTTCATAAGGAATTGAAGCATAACCCGCAGTTTTAAACGCAGCTTTTGGAGCTTGGGTGCGAGCAACAGTATGACCAGTAACAGCCTGTGTACGTGCTGTTGAGCCTAATAATGCTAATAAATTTTTCCCAAAATCAACGCCCATAGTCGTCCTCATTTTTCCCTTACAATATATTTAAGTATATTTTCAGACAAAAATTGATTAATTTACAGGGGGTTGTTAAGAAATGTTAATTCAAATTACAACAAAAAGAAATTATTACTGTAATTCGGTTTAAAAATCTTGCGTTGAAAATTCAATCTTGGCTGCTCATAGCTATTGTACAAATCTTTTTTATCTCTAAATCTCTTGAGTCCCACTGCAGGAACTTCATCTTTAATAAAAAATTTTAATAATTCCATAATTATACACTTCCTTCTTTTTTGTGTATAATGTTCTTAATGGAAAATAGGAAAAAGTCAAAAAGGAGATAATGACATGGCTGAAAAAGTTACTAAAGAAATGAATATTATGGAAATCGCACAAAAACACCCTGAAAGTATCGAAGTTTTCCACAGATATGGTTTAGGTTGTCTAGGTTGCGCTGCTGCAAGATTTGAAAACCTTGAAGCAGGTGCTAAAGTTCACGGTTACGACCCTGATGCAATGGTTGATGATATCAACAAATTGATTGAAGCTGTAGAAGGTTAGTTTCTAAAAATTTAATAGGATTTTAGAAGACGGCGGAGAAATAAATTTCTCCGCCGTCTTCGTTTGTATTTAAAACATCTTCAAATTATCTTATGCCATTACCCAAAAAACCTGCCATAGATGGAGCATTTGTTTGGAATCTGTGTTCTAAATATTTTTCTGCCTCATTGGCTTTTTTAGTATTTCCAGCTTTTTCAGCAGCTGCCAAATCTTTTTTAGAACGTTTATCAGTCATTCTTTCACAAAATTCTCCAAGTGCGATAATCAAACCTGGGATTAACAGAATTGTTGAAACGAAACCAAATGTAGAGTTACATGTTCTTGCTTTATTCAACAATCCGTTATTTGCATCAAATAATTTGTAGAATTTCTTGATTAAATCACCATTTTCAGTGTGAGCAGACTTCAATGCAGCTTTAATTTCTTTTGAAGTTGCATCAGCAAATGTCTTGCTATTAAATTTCTTCAAGATTTCTTCAACCGCACCACGAACATTCTTATCACAGTTCATGGCTTTTTTAACATCACCACCACTAGCCTCAATAAAGTCCATAAAGCCGTTTACACCGCCTTTGTAATCTTCGATGTTAGTGTATTTAGATATCAATTGTTTTGTTGAAAGTACACTATGGTGAGTATCATTTGGATTCAAATAATCAATTACTTTATGGAATCCGCTATGACCTTCCATATTCTTTTTATTCAATGCCAAACCAGTTATTTTTGTAAATCCGTCTGAACATAACCTTGCTAGAGCTTTTGCTCCAAACAACAATGCAGTAAATGCCGTCATATCACGAACTACAACTTCACCGTACTCATATTTATCATTAGCGTTAGATAATCTTGGCGGAATACAAAAACCGAATAACAAAGTTGTCATAGCATTTGCTGACATCACTGGTCCATTTAATTCAAAGATATCTGAAACTTTTTTAGCTTTTGAACTGTGGAATACCATATCACCAGTTTTTTCTAAAAATCCTGATAGACCAGTAAACGCAACACCATTTTTGCCCTCATTAGCTTTTGCTTGAGTTTTATCAGCACTTGCACCATTGCCTGTTTGTTGAGTTACTGTGTCTTTTTGTTCTGTACCGGCAGTCACAGGATTACCCTTTTTTTGACCCATATTGTACAATTTAGGAATTTGAGTATAGAAAGCAGCTACAGTACCGAAAATACCCAAATTGGTCAAAATTCTTGAACCCATTTTACGGTTAGTGTAAGATTTGATAACCTTTTCAAGTTCCTCAACTGAAGCTTTATCTTTAATAGCTTTCTGGGCAGTTTTAACGGCATCATCAAAGTAATCTGACATGGCATTAACCAATTCACCAATTGTGCCATGTTTCATTTTTCCATTTGATGCTGAGAACTGAACAGCCATTTCATCAACTGCACCACCAATTTTGCCTTTTTTAAGTTTCATAAAATCGTCAACAATGGAACCAACTTCAGCCAATTTAGCTTTACGTTGAGTTTTTGACAATGATTTGTCAGCCATTATATCTTCGATTTTAATTTGTTTTTCAGTGAAACTTTCAGCGTATTTTGCAACTTCTTCTGCTGACATTTTTTCTGCATCAGGAAGGCTACCATTTACACTTCTTTCAATAGTATCTTTGAAAATTCTCTTATAGAACTTACCTTTATCGGCATTACCGCTTGCGATTTCATCTGAATATTTTGTAGCAAAATCGGTGAACGGTTTTTGAAAACCATCGATATAATTTAATTTTACATTATTACCTCTACCAAAGTTCTTTTTAATAACATGTAACATTCCTAAAGGAATTAAGAATGCACTCGGACCGGTAATAATTTCTCTTAAAAATTCTTTTCTTGCCAAAGCCCAATTTAATTCACGTTGGGGTTTACCATCTTTACCTAATACAACATTACCATTTTCATCTTTTTTGTCATGAGCACCACGCACCAAACCTTTTCCTACACGTGGAGCAATAAAACCTAAACCATCTTGAATAATAAATGATGCGGCATAACCGCCTGCATCAATGAAATCCATGAACCCAACAATTGGGTTTACGCCACCTTGAAACGATACAGAATTCGAATTTGCACGATTTTGCATCTGATTCTGCGGCATAGACATGCGCGAGGAGGAGCGCATCTTTAAATTATTCGCATTATTATTATTTGAATTTATGCTTGGTATTATTGGTTTTACTGACATTTTCCCTACTAAATTTCTAAATCTTCTACACAATAAAAAAAACAACAATCCGCATTTAATTGCCATTTTTTTGGGTAATGTTTCAAAACTTTTACATTGTACACTATAAAAAAAGCCTTGAACAAGTGTACTTATTATACTTAATCATGAAAATAATATCAATAGTTTTTACTACAATCATAACAATTTTGTAACATAAATACATAATCGCTATTTGACACCCTTTTATATCTCAGGTAAACTACAGAAATGGAAGTGAATATTATCGGTGCAGGGCTTGCCGGATCAGAGGCAGCATTACAACTTGCAAAACAAGGTTTTAAAGTTAATTTGTACGAAATGAGACCGGTTACAAAAACTGGAGCACATACAACAGAGGATTGTGCGGAATTTGTATGTTCAAATAGTCTTGGCTCTTATGACATCACAAATGGCAGCGGTCTGTTAAAACATGAAATGGAGCTGCTTGGCGGAGAACTGATTGAAATTGCAAAAGAGTGTCAAGTTCCGGCAGGAAATGCTTTAGCAATAGATAGGCACAAGTTTTCTCAAACCGTAACAAAAAAGATTGAGCAAAACCCAAATATTACTCTGATAAGAGAAGAAGTCACAGAAATTCCACAAACTCCAACCATTATCGCATCAGGTCCATTAACCAGCTCTAAATTCACTGATGCAATTAAGATATTTACCAAAAGTGAATACCTCCATTTCTTTGATGCAATTGCCCCAATCGTGGAAAAAGACAGCATAAATTTTGATATTGCGTTTTGGGCTAGTCGCTATGACAAAGGAGAAGCCTCATACATCAATTGCCCAATGAATAAAGAACAGTATGAAAATTTTTACAATATTTTGATAAATGCTCCCCGAATAGAGCAACATGATTTTGAAAAAGGGGCAAAATTTTTTGAAAGTTGTTTACCTATTGAAGTTCTAGCTTCGCGTGGGGTGGATACATTACGTTTTGGACCAATGAAACCTGTAGGGTTAATCGACAAACGTACAGACGAAAAAAACTATGCAGTTGTGCAACTTCGCCAAGATAATTCTGCAAAAACACTATTTAACCTTGTCGGATTCCAAACAAACTTGAAATGGGGAGCTCAAAAAGAATTATTGCAATCTATTCCTGGATTAGAAAATGTGAATATCGTAAGATATGGAGTTATGCACAGAAACACATTCATAAATTCGCCAAATTTACTTAATCCAACTTTACAAACTCGAGAGAGAAAAGATTTATTCTTTGCAGGTCAAATCACCGGAACTGAAGGTTACACCGAATCTATTGCCTCAGGACTTTTGGCAGGATTAAATATGGCAAGATTATTAAACAATGAACCATTATTGGCACTACCAACCGACACAATGCTTGGAGCATTGACTCACTACATTACAAATCCTGAACACACCAACTTTCAGCCAATAAATTCAAATTGGGGAATTGTTCCGCCTGTAGAATTACCGAAAAAAGAGAGAAAAAACAAAAAGCTTAAAGGCGAATTACTGGCAAATAGGGCTCTTGAGTCCCTTAAAAGTTATCTTATTAACAAATAGTATTTATAATATATAGTCGCCGATTACAAAATGTAATCGGCGACTATTATTTAGAATTCCTTGTTCTAAAAATTAGAACATCAAACCAGCTTCTCTAGCTGCGTCAGCCAAAGCTGCAATTCTACCATGATACAAGAATCCGCCTCTATCGAATACAACACATTCAACACCAGCTTTTTTAGCCTTTTGAGCGATAGCTTCACCAACAACTTTAGCAGCTTCAATGTTACCACCGTGAGCTAATTTTTCTTTCAAATCTTTATCATTTGAAGATGCTGATGCCAATGTTACATGATTTTCATCATCAATCAATTGAGCATAGATGTGTTTTGTACTTCTGTATACAGCCAATCTAGGGAATTCAGCAGTACCAGAAACTTTAACTCTGATAGATTTGTGTCTTTTTTGTACTAATGGTTTTCTTTCTTTTTGTTTAATCATTTTAATTATCCTTTCATCACCCAAACTTGCTTAAAGAACCACTTTAAGAGTTTATATGGGCTTATTTTTGTATTTTTAGGCACATAGTGCCCTTGGTTGCCAACATATTTTTGACATAAGATATTTGTAACGCTCACTTCGTTCGCTAACAACTACCTTACTTCTTGCCGGCTTTACCAGCTTTACGTCTAATGTATTCGCCTTCGTATTTAACACCCTTACCTTTGTATACTTCAGGTTTACGTTTAGAACGAATCAATGCTGCAACATCACCAACTGTTTGTTTGTTTGAACCTTTAACAGTGATTTTTGTGTTAGCTTCTACAGAAATTGTGATACCTTCCGGAGGAACGATATCAACAGGGTGAGAATAACCCAAAGCCATATTCAAAGTAGTACCTTGCATTTGTGCTCTGTAACCAACACCGTTGATTTCAAGTTTTTTCACAAATCCTTCTTTTACACCGTGGATAGCATTTGCAACTAAAGTTCTTGACAAACCGTACAAAGCATCTGTTTCACGAGTTGTACCAACTTTTGATAATACAACATGGTTATCTTCAATTTTCACTGTAATTTCAGGACGTACACATACAACTTCAGTACCCAAAGGTCCTTTTGCTGTAACAACTTGTCCTTCGATTTTAACCTCAACACCTTGAGGAATTTCTATAGGTTTTTTACCAATTCTTGACATTTTTAATTTCTCCTTATGGTATATTGTGAACTACCTTGAGCCTTTCTACCAATTACACTCAAGAATGAAGACAATACGTCAGGATGTCAGGAAGGCAAGCCATTTAAAATAAAAAAGCCTGACCTCAAGCCCTCCAGCCTTCTTGCCATCTGATTAGTATACGTAGCAAAGAACTTCGCCACCAACATTTTCTTTTCTAGCTTTTCTGTCAGTTAGCAAGCCTTTTGGAGTTGAAACAATTGCAACACCCATACCGCCCAAAACTTTTTGTAAGTTTTTAGCTTTTGAGTAATGTCTCAAACCTGGCTTAGAAATTCTTTCTAATTTTGTAATTACAGGTTTACCGGCAGCATCGTATTTCAAAGTGATAGTGATAACTTTGAATTTGCCTTCTTCTTTAACTTCGTAATCAGCAATAAAACCTTCTGATTTCAAAAGTTTTGCTAATTCAACTTTCAATTTTGAAGCCGGTACATTAACTGTTTCGTGCTTAACTGTGTTAGCGTTTCTGATTCTTGTTAGCATATCTGCTATAGGATCTGTCATTGCCATAATTTTCTTCCTTTACTGATTGCGGACTTCCGAAATTCCTTGTGAAACAAAAATGAGCGACACTCATTTATCACATTTCCGAATACTCTCGGAGTTTCCATCTACTCGTCTCTTACCAAATTAATTCTGCTTTTAGTGATAATCTCTTATCCGAAAGCTTCTTTTGGCAGTCAGACATATTTATACAAGAATAATAATATAAATAAAAAATATTTACAACCATGAATTTAAGATATATTACAATATAAAGGACAAAAACATCCTATTTAACTTTGTATTTTTTATTTTTTCTATTTCAATAAATTTTCAAATTATTACGTATAAAAGGAGCGACATTGCTGTCGCTCCTTTTAATTCTATTAACAAATTTTGGCTAACAAACTACCAGCTTGCTTTTGTAACACCTGGTAACAAACCTTGGTGAGCCATTTTTCTTAAACAAATTCTGCACAAACCGAAATCTCTATGAAATCCGTGAGGTCTTCCACAGATACTGCATCTGTTGTGAAGTCTTACTGTTGGGTACTTTCCGGCAGCAGCAAGTTTTTCGCGTCTAAGTTCTTTGTTAATCATCGCTTTCTTAGCCATGAATTTCTCCTATCTTGTACTTATTATTTGTGACTACCTTTGAATGGCATTCCGAGAAGTCTTAACAATTCTCTTGCCTCTTCATCTGTTTCAGCAGTTGTGATAACTGAAACGTTCATACCCTTAACTAAATCTACTTCTTCATAAGTGATTTCAGGGAACAAAGCTTGTTCTTTCAAGCCTAATGTATAGTTTCCACGACCATCAAAACTCTTTGCGCTGATACCTCTAAAGTCTCTGATTCTTGGAAGAACTACGCAAATCAATTTTTGTAAGAAATCATACATTCTTTCGCCACGCAATGTTGCCATTGCTCCAACCGGCATACCTTCTCTCAATTTATAAGATGCAATTGATTTTTTAGCTTTTGTAACAACTGCTTTTTGACCAGCAATTTTTGTTAATTGAGCTTCAATTGCCTCTGCAATTTTTGAGTTGTGAGAAGCTTCACCAACACCCATATTCAATACAACTTTTACAAGTTTTGGAACTTGGTGTTCATTTTTGTAGCCAAACTTTTCTTTCAAAGCTGGAACTACATCTTCTTGATATTTAGTTTTTAAGTTTTTTGTTACTGTCATTTTTCTTTTTCCTTTACTATTGGTATTAATGTCGTAAAAAATATTTTTTACACATTAAGCATCTAGCTGTTCGCCACATTTTTTACATACGCGAACTTTTTTTCCGTCGATAACTTTCAATTCTACTCTTGTTGCCTTTTCGCAAGCTGGGCAAATAATCATAACATTTGAAGAATCAATTGGAGCTTCAAGTTTGATTAATCCACCTTGAATACCTGCAGCAGGTTGAGGTTTTTGTGCTTTAGTAACCATGTTAGCACCTTCAACTATAACTCTACCGTTTTCTAGGTCAACTTTCTTGATGTTACCGATTTTTCCTTTATCTTTACCTGCAATAACAACGACTCTGTCGCTTGTTTTTACATGTAAACTTTTTTTATCATTGTTTGTCATTTTATTCTCCTGGTTTGTATCTTTCATGGACTGACCAATCGGCCTATTACATGTTCATGCCCCTTTATGGGGAATCTGTTCAACAACGTGCACTAGCACGTTGAGAACTAGATTACTTCCGGTGCAAGAGAAACGATTTTCATATAACCTTTGTCTCTCAATTCACGAGCTACAGGTCCGAAAACACGAGTTCCTCTAGGGTTGCCGTCTTTGTTGATAATTACAGCAGCGTTTTCATCAAATCTGATAACTGAACCGTCATTACGTTTGATGTCAGCTTTTGTTCTAACAACAACTGCACGAACAACTTCACCTTTTTTCACAGCCATATTAGGAGTCGCATCTTTTACAGAAGCAACGATTTCATCGCCAACTGCTGCAAATTTTTTATTTGAGCTACCCATAACACGGATACATAATAATTGTTTAGCACCTGTGTTATCTGCTACTTCTAGTCTAGTTTCTTGTTGTATCATTTTTCTTTCCTTTTAGTATTTACTACTGTTTGCCTCTCATTACTCTATGGTAATGCTGCTTGCCCCTTTATGGGGTCCTGAAACAAGTTCAGGACAAGAAATTTGGAAGTTTTGCAAAAAGCAAAACACAAATTATCTTGCTTTTTCTACTACTTCAGCTACAACCCAACGTTTGCTGCCAGAGATTGGTCTGTTTTCAACGATTCTTACGATATCACCTTCGTTACAAACATTTTCTGCATCGTGAGCTTTATAGTGTTTATTAGATTCCATAATCTTTTTGTATTTTGGATGTGGTTCATAATCAGCAACTTTTACAACAACAGTTTTATCCATTTTGTTACTAACTACCATTCCTTGTTTTTCTTTTTTAGGCATTTTGTACCCCTTTTTCTGTTATTATTGTTTTTGCTTGAGCGATAAGTTTCTTAGTTTTAGAAATACTAGCTGTATTCTCTAATTTGTGAGTAGATAATTGCAATCTTGATTCAAGTAATTGTTTTTTCCAATCAACAATAGCACTTTGTAACTCATCAACTGATTTTTCACGCATTTCACTTAATTTCATTTTATTATTTTCCTTTATCTTATTTCCCTACCTTATGCCGACCAAAGATGTTATCTTTCGCTAAGGCAAGTAATTTGTTATGCTTGTTCTCTTGGTTGTTCTACGATTTTAACTTTGATAGGAAGTTTTTGAGCTGCCAATTCCAAAGCGTGTACAGCAACTGCTCTATCAAAATAATCAAGTTCAAATAATAATCTATTTGGTTTAACAACTGCTACCCAGTATTCTACGTTACCTTTACCTGAACCCATACGAGTTTCAGCAGGTTTTGCAGTAATCGGTTTATCTGGGAAAATTTTAATCCAAACGTTACCGCCACGTTTGATTTCACGAGTCATTGCACGACGTGCAGCCTCGATTTGACGGCTGGTAATCCAACCTGGCTCTACTGCTTGTAAAGCATATTGACCGAATTCAAGTTTTGTACCTCTAGTTTCAGTACCTTTCATTCTGCCTTTCATCATTTTGCGGTATTTAGTCTTTTTAGGCTGTAACATTATATTTTGCTCCTATTAATTTTATACCTTACTTTGCTTCTGACGCTGTTTCAATGTTTCTTGAACGTCTAGGGCGTCTTCCGCCTTTATCGGCATCTTTGCCGCTTTTGTGTTTGATGTTTTGATCTGCCATTTCGCCAGGCATCAAGTTGCCTTTGAAAATCCAAACTTTAACACCAATTTTACCCATAATTGTATCAGCTTCTGTGAAACCGTAATCTACGTCAGCTCTAAGAGTTTGAAGAGGGATTCTACCTTCTTTAGCCCATTCTGAACGAGCGATTTCAGCACCACCCAAACGACCAGATACCATAACTTTGATACCTTGAACGCCTGAACGCATTGTTCTTTGCATAGCTTGTTTCATTGCACGTCTGAATGCGATACGTTTTTCAAGTTGTTGAGCAATAGATTCAGCAACCAATTGAGCATCTGCATCAATTCTTGCAACTTCTACTACATTGATAATTACGGGTTTGCCAATGTATTTAGCAACATCTTGACGAAGTTCATCAATACCTTGTCCGCCACGACCAACAACTATACCAGGTTTTGCTGTTACAACTGTGATTGTTATATTTTGCGCTTTTCTGGCAATCAAGATTCTTGAAACACCAGCTGCATATAGTTTTTTCTTAACGAATTTTCTAATTTTAGCATCTTCTGCTACGAATGCTGCGTAGTCTTTAACCTTAGCAAACCAAGTGCTTACCCAAGGTTGAATTATTCCTACTCTAAATCCGGTTGGATGTGTTTTTTGTCCCATTTTATTACTTTCCTATTTTGTTGTATCACTAACTACTAATGTAAGGTGTGATGTACGTTTCATTCTTGAATACATACGACCTTGTGCTCTTGTTCTTGCACGTTTATAAGTAACACTTTCATCAGCAAAGATTTGAGAAATCTTTAATGATTCAGGAGCTACGCCATATTGCTCACGAGCGTTTGCAATAGCAGCTTTCAAGTTTTTTTCAACAACTCTTGCTGCAAAGTAAGGCATAAAACGTAACATATCTTGAGCTTCAACAACAGCTTTACCTCTAACTTCATTGATAACTCTACGAAGTTTTCTTGCTGTCATTTTTATGTCTGTTTGTTTTGCTTTTGCTTCCATTTTTTTATCCTTTATTAATTAATATAAATATCACTGTGGATTATTCGTACTAACCTCTTTTTGCTACTTTGTCTGCACCTGCATGACCTTTGAATAATCTTGTTGGTGCAAATTCACCTAATTTGTGTCCTACCATTTGTTCTGTAACGTATACAGGAACGTGAGTCTTCCCATTGTGTACAGCAATAGTATGGTTTAACATATCAGGTACAATCATTGATGCTCTTGACCAAGTTTTGATAACTTTCTTTTCAGAATTAGCATTCATCTTGTCTATTTTCTTTTGTAGAGATTCTTCTACGTATGCACCTTTTTTTAATGAACGTGCCATTTATTTCTCCTTTTATTGTTGTTTTGTTTTTGAGTTTTATTATTTTGTTGGAGTGAGGTGCAGGCTAAGCTGCACACTCATACCAAAATTCATTATTTAGATTTTCTTCTTCTAACGATAAGTTTATCAGAAGCTTTTCCTTTTTTACGTGTTTTGTAACCAAGTGCTGGTTTACCCCAAGGTGTTTTAGGGTGTCCGCCAGGACCTGTTTTACCTTCACCACCACCGTGTGGGTGGTCACATGGGTTCATTGTAACACCACGAACTGTAGGTCTGATACCCATATAACGTTTTCTACCAGCTTTACCGATAGATAGGTTTTTGAACTCAGAATTGCCCAATGTACCAATTGTAGCCATGCATTCTTTTCTTACCATTCTCATTTCACCAGAAGGAAGTTTAATTGTTACATAGTTACCTTCTTTAGCCATAACTTGAGCTGAGTTACCTGCTGCTCTAACCATTACACCGCCACGTCCAGGAGTCAATTCAACATTGTGAACAATTGAACCTAGAGGAATCAATTCTAATGGTAAAGCGTTACCTGTTTGTACAGGAGCTTCAGGACCACTAACAATAACATCGCCTACATTCAAACCTTCCGGAGTTAAGATATATCTTTTTTCACCGTCAGCATAGAAACAAAGTGAAATTCTTACGTTTCTGTTTGGATCATATTCGATTGTTTTAACTGTAGCCGGTACACCGAATTTATCTCTTTTGAAATCAATTACACGGTAAGATTTTTTTACACCGCCACCTTTATGACGACAAGTGATTCTACCAGTATTATTTCTACCTGCTGTTTTTTTCAACGCTCTTAATAATGATTTTTCAGGAGTCGAAGTTGTGATTTCTTGATAATCACTCTTTGTCATGCCTCTTTGTCCCGGAGACGTCGGATTGATTTTTCTAATAGCCATTTCTATACTCCTATGAATTCTAATGGTTCGCCTTCGATTGTAACGATGGCTTTCTTACTTGAATCTGTTCTACCGAATTTATATCCCATTCTTTTTTCGTGAGATGGCATATAAACTGTTCTTACTTTTGTAACTTTTCTACCAGGAAAAGCTAATTCTACAGCTTTAGCAATTTCAATTTTAGTTGCATCTTTTTTTACTTCGAAAGTATATTGTGCATTTTCTGTTGCTGCCACTGATTTTTCTGTAATTAATGACTTTTTAATTACGTCATATAGTCTTTCTGTTTCTTTACTCATTATTGTAACCTTTCTGTAATTTCATTTACAGCAGATTCAGTCATAACAACAAAATCAGCTTCCAATAAATCTTTCACATTTAAGTTTGACGGTAACAAAAGTTTTACACTAGGAATGTTTCTTGCTGATAATTCCAAGTTTTTATTTTCTTCTGCTTTAGTATCTGCAACAACTAAAACTTTACCGCTTACGTTTAAAGCTTTCAATGCGCTTACCATCAATTTTGTTTTTGGTTCAGCGATTGTTGAGAAATCTTTAACTACAACCAATTGAGCTTCTCTTGCTGATAATGCTGATTTCAAAGCTAATTGTCTAGCTTTTTGAGGCATGTTGAAAGAGTAACTTCTTGGTTTTGGTCCAAAGATTACACCACCACCTGCAAACAAAGGTGAACGAAGAGAACCAGCTCTAGCACGTCCAGTACCTTTTTGTTTCCAAGGTTTTCTTCCGCCGCCAGCTACTTCAGCTCTTGTTTTAGCACAAGCTGAACCTTGACGAGCGTTATTTAATTGTCTTCTTAATGCTAAGTGCATTACATGAATATTAGGTTCAACACCGAAAACACTTTTTTCTAATGTGATTTCGCCTAATTTTTCGCCATTTGTACTTAATATTTCTTTTGACATTTCTTGTTTTTCCTTTATTACTAACTATTTTCGTTTAAGACTGCTTACCGCTTGCTTTCGCTTTATTTGGCACGACCAGCCGGTTTTTCTGACTTGTCCTTGTCTTGATTTTGCGTTAATTACGCATTCCATTTAGTTCTTGTAGGAACGATTGTTACCAATCTACCTTCGCATCCAGGTACTGAACCTTTAACCAAAACTAAACCGTTAGCTGAATCAACTTTAACTAATTTCAATTTAGTAATAGTAACTCTTTCATTACCCATGTTACCAGCCATTCTTTTGCCT
>QHME01000004.1:53742-54035 GCA_003258735.1 Candidatus Melainabacteria bacterium | reverse complement strand
CACGAGAAGGAGTTGTACCTGCACCGATTGAACCAGGTTCTCTGTGGTTTTTAGAACCGTGAGCCATAGGTCCTCTGCCAAAGTTATGTCTTTTAACTGTACCTTGGAAACCTTTACCTATTGATTTACCTGTTACGTCTACTTTTTCAACATTTTCTAATACTGAAAGTTCAACCTTATCACCTACTTTGTAATCTTGAGGGTTTTCAACTCTGAACTCTTGAAGATGTCTGTAGTTTGATAAGTTATTTTTCTTGAAATGACCTAACTGAGCTTTTGTCAAGTGTTTTTCT
>QHME01000004.1:0-53465 GCA_003258735.1 Candidatus Melainabacteria bacterium | reverse complement strand
TTTTTTGAAGGACTTTCACCTTCCACCGTACAAGTACGGGTAGTAGATCACATTATCTTATGCATAATGCTTATTCAATTTTCATTTGACAGGAATCTTAGCAAACTATCTTGCTTCGATATCTACACCTGCCGGTAAATCTAATCTACGTAACTCATCCATAGTTTGTTGAGTTGGTTCGTAAATATCGATAATGCGTTTGTGAGTTCTCATTTCAAAGTGTTCACGAGATTTTTTATCTACGTGAGGTGAACGCAATACACAATAAATACGTCTTTTTGTAGGTAAAGGAATAGGTCCAGCTACTTTAGCGTCTGTTCTTTTTGCTGTTTCTACGATTTTTTCAGCAGATACATCAATAAGTTTGTGATCATAAGCTTTCAAACAAACTCTGATTCTGTTTTTCTTAGTGCTAGTTGCCATTTGCATTCCTTTTTCTTTTTTCTATGTACTACTTTGTGGAGCTCATCTTAAATCTTACAAATGCAAAATTTAAAACCTTTTCCACTCCTGAAGTTCGCTATTTTAAAATATTTCGGATATTTTACTCACAATACTTCAAGCATAATTATCTTAAAATAAACAAAACTCACTGTCAACCGTGATTTTACATGTTTGTTTAGTTTTGTAACGTTATTAAAACTTAATCATAGACTAATTTTCAAAAGTTACTTACATTTGTATAAATATCTAAAATTGCTCAATAAAAAATTTGCGCAACCATGTATTTATTTTTTACAAAAATTAATATCTAAAAATCTTTTGTATCAAATTTTTGATAAAAATTCTTTTCATAGGCACGTTCTAATCTTGTCAACATCCTATCTGCCTTAGCAAGCGAATCTGGCAAACCTTCATCTGGATGCAACAGTCCTTTGTTTAGTATGTACATATCTTTCAGTACGTAAGGAATTGATGCAATTGTTTTCAATATCAAATTATTTTTGATTGTCGGATGTTTTGACAAAAATCTTTCAAACTTATCTTCTTGATAAAGCATAGCTTTATCCTCTTTAGTTCCATTTTTTGATACAACACAAGGGATTGCTATTTCTTGCCCAAACACACCATTTTTAGGGGTTATAACAAAACAATCATTTGCCTGAATCCGACCTGAATTTACTGCAGGACGAAATGTCATATCAAAATACCTATCATGTTTATGCTTTAAACAAAATTCTTTAAACGCAATTTTTCCTGTTGGTAAATCCGCTATTTCTTTATGAAAATACGCATTCATTCTATTAAGAGCTTCACCTTTTGGCGGGATAAATGCCATACCAAAGCTCGGGGTAACGTCATTCCTAACTTCCATTTTTACAACCTTCTTTCTCCATATAATATAAGGCGGCTAAAAATATTTTTTGTTAGATTACTGCATATTTTTGGTAATAATTTACTGAACAAAAGCTTTAATTTGTTCAATTTTATCCAGCGAATCACTTTCCATATAAATACGCAACAACGGCTCTGTACCTGACGGACGAATTAATATCCATGTTGTCCCATCTTCCAAATATAATTTTACACCGTCTTTAAAATCTTTTTTTATAATTTTCTGTCCGATAACATCATCTAATGCACCAAATTTTTCTAAAACAGGTTTAATTTCTTCAATATTATCAAGTTTTTTATCAACCCTTGTATTGTGGAATTTACAACCTACAAATTTTTCTAACTCATATTGTAATTGAACAAGAGTTTTATTTTCATACGCCATAGCCTCCAAAACCAACAAATTAGCTAAAATTCCGTCTTTTTCAGGAATATGACCTTGAATACTCAAACCTCCTGATTCTTCCCCTGCAATAATCGGATTATATTCCCTCATTGCTGCACCAACATGCTTAAACCCCACAGGAGTTTCAACCACATCAACACCAAGCTTTTCTGCCACAATATTAAGCATCAAACTTGCGCCAACAGTTTTTACAAGACATCCTGAATAATTTTTATGTTTTTTCAAATGCATTAAAAGGATTGCAATAATCTCGTTTGGAGTAACATATTCCCCATTTTCATTAACAACACCAAATCTATCTGAATCACCATCATTTGCAAATCCGACATATCCGTTATGAGATTTGATATAATCAATCATTTCGCCCATATATTGAGGTTTTGGTTCAGGCATTCCGCCCCCAAAATTTGTGTCATGATACATGTGAATACTATCATACTCAATTCCATTATCTGACAATAATTTGTCAAAATAACCGATACTTGCGGCATACAAACCATCAAAAATAATATGTTTTTTTAACTCTTTTATCTTTTGAAAATCAATAATTTCTTTTATGCGTTTAAAATAAGCATTAGAAAAATCTGTATAAATCAATTTGCCATTGACACAAGTCGGCATATCTTTACCTAAATTTGAGACAATTTCATTTGTAATTTCACTTGTGGCAGGGCCAGCATAATCAGGTATAAATTTAATTCCCAAATATTTTGGAGGATTATGAGATGCTGTGAACATAACCGCACACGCATCCAAATGTTTAGCATTAAAAGCCAAAATCGGAGTTGGTATAACTTTATCGCTATATAAAACTTTAAAGCCAACATTTTTTAGAATCTCCGCACATTGCATAGAAAATTCTTTTGCCATATTTCTAGGGTCATAACCGATAATAATAGTTTTATAGATTCCATAGTTGTCAAAAACATATTTACCGATAGCTTTTGAAACCAATGCCACGTTTTCTTCATTGAAATCTTCCCCTACAACGGCTCTCCAACCATCTGTTCCAAATTTAATATTACTCATCAGTTACCCTTTTCCTTCTTCTTTTTATCTGCTATAATCTTAATCGAAAGATGGAGTTAAGTAAATGTCTGATTTTGAAAACATTAAAAATATTGCGTATTTAGGTCCAGAATGTTCTTTTTCAGAAATGGCAAAAGATAAATTTTGCGAAAAGCACAAATGGCAAGGCTTTTCAACACCATTAAATACTATTGGTGAAATCGTTGATTATGTTGCGCAAAATTCAATTGACACAATTGGGATTTTACCTGTAGAAAACACACTAGATGGCACAATCAGAGAATCTTTAGACAGAATTATCCTATCAAAAAATCCAAATATCAGAATAATTTCAGAATTAACTTTGCCAATAGAATATTGCTTGCTTTCAAAAACAACAGAATTTTACAGTATAATGGGCTTGATTGCCACTCCGCGCCTTATTGGGAAATGCCAAAACTTTATAAAAAACGAATTACCAATGAATTTAGATATAGTTGAAGCTCCTTCAATGCTTGAATCTGCGCAAGATTTGAGAAATCATAACCTGACTTATGCGTCAATCGGTAACAAAAAAATCGCTGAAAATTGTATGCTAAATGTTCTAAAAGAAAATGTTCACGATGATAAAAACAATATGACAAGATATGTTTTGATTGGAGATGTAGAGACAAAACCTTCAGGACATGACAGAACAACAATAGCTTTTAGAACAACCAACGAACCTGGGGCACTGTTAGAAATTTTGAAAGTATTTTTAGAGCATAAAATCAATTTGACATATATTTCTTCTCGCCCATCAAAAGTTGAAATTCAGGAATATATATTTATTGTTGTGTTTGAAGGTCACATCAAAAATCCGAATATGCTTGAAATGATAGAAGACATCAAGCCAAAGACTTCGTTTTTCAGATGTCTTGGTTCATACAAATGTGACAGCTAGACTCACTTTACTTTTTTAATTAACTTCTTAAAATATTCAGAATCCTCTTTGGCTTTTTGAGCACAAGCAATTCCATTCATTACATTTGTGGTTTCGAGATTGCAATATCGTGACATGTCAGTATAAGTAGTCCCTTGTGCACCCATGGTTTTAAGTTCGCCATCTATAAATTGAAACGTAAATAAGTCATAACCCCACTTATTTGGTTTGTTGTTATAACCGTTCAGATCAACCGTAATCCAAATATTATTGGCAAAGGATTTTGGGTTTTCAAATAATAATAATGTTTCGTCTTGAAGTGCAATTTGTCCATCATCAAACCAATTTCCACTAACAGTCGAACCATCAAGTGAGACGTAAGGTTTTGCATTGTCTGTTCCGTTTGGGATATAGTGATAACAAGGACTATTCTTGATAGATTCCGCATATCCACAATCAAAAGGAGCTTGAAGATATTTCATAAATGTTTTGTAAAATGATGCATTTTCTTTGTAAGTTGAAATATCTAGTGATACATCATCAGCTTCCATTTGTTTTAATACCTGCTGAACTGTAGAATATGATTTCAAAAACTGTGAACGCAACCTGTGAGCTTTGTAGTTGTTTATAAGATTTGGTATAGTCATTGCTGCAACAACCCCAATAATACCAAGCGTGATTAATACCTCAGCCAAAGTGAAACCAAACTTGGCTTTTATTGGAAGTATACCTGAGTGCGTAACACCTTCAGCTAAATTAAAACAGAACAATTTCTTCTTCATTTCATTCTCCTTTTGAATTTAGCATACAGAAACTTTTAGCACCTGTCAATCATTTTTATGTAGTATAAATCATATATACCATTCGCCATACATAGAAAATCCTAACTAAATACTTATAATATTGGAATGGACGACAGGGAATTGTTATTAAAATTAGGCAACAAAATCAGATACGAAAGGGTACGCAGACATCTATCACAAGAGAAGTTGGCAGAACTTGCCAATATGAACATGCGCTCCATCAGTACAATTGAATGTGGAACAACAGATATAAAATTCACAACATTGAATAAAATTGCCACCGCACTTGATTTGGAAGTCAAAAACCTTGTCGAATTTGTTTTGTAAATTTGAAAGTCAGCACAGCAATACCAAACGTCATTAAAAAAGCTTAGAAAATTTGCGCGAATAATAAACGCACAAATTAAAATATCATAAAGGCATTATATCCGAGTTTTAGCCACTTCAAACTTATACTTACATTTCTTAACAGTCAATTTTTGTGTTAGTTCATTCAAACTTACTTTATCATTTCTCCATTCAAATACCAAGTTTTTACACCTGTTATTTTTACGTTGACAAATTCACCTGTTAAATCCTCATCATAAGGAATGTGAACGATTTTATTATTTCTTGTCCTACCAGTAATTACATTTTTACCTTTGTGATTTTCAAAGTTTTCAATAAGAACTTCCATCTCGCGACCGATAAATTTTTTATTTGATGCAAGACAACATTTTCTATTTTGTTCGTTCAACCTTGCTAAACGTTCGAATTTTGTATCTTCGTCAATAAACTTGTCCACCCATTTTGCAGCAACAGTTTTCTCACGAGGAGAATATGCAGCGGTATTTGAATAATCCAATCCAATTTCTTCCATTGCAGTCAATGTTTCAACAAACTGTTCTTCAGTTTCTCCAGGAAAACCAGCAATAAAATCACTGGTTATAGTAACATCAGGAACCATTTCACGAACCTTGTTTGCTATTTTGAAATAAGTTTCTCTATCATAACGACGGTTCATCTTTTTCAAAACTTCTGTACTACCTGACTGCATAGGAATATGAAAGTATTCACAAACTTTGTCTAATTCAACGACGGTTTTAATTAGTTCATCTGTTATATCTGTTGGATATGATGTAACAAAGCGGATTCTAAATTTACCCTCAATTGCATTTACATCTCTGAGCAAATCTGCAAGTCGGTAATTTTTATCCTTGAAATCTTTACCATAACTATCGACATTTTGTCCCAAAAGTGTAATTTCTTTAAAACCTGAATTTAGTGCATCTTTAACTTCTTTTAAAATAGTTTCCGGTAATCTTGAACGTTCACGACCTCTTGTGTAAGGAACTATACAATAAGTACAGAAATTGTTACAACCTTCCGTAATCGGAATCCAAGCATTAACAGATTTTACTCTATTGATTTCAAAATTAACAGCTTTTTCATCCTCTGTTGCGTTTGTTTCTTCACATTCGCAAACCTTTTCGCCTGCGTTGATTTTTTTGATAATATCAGGTAGTGAATAAATTTTATGAGTTCCCAAAACAAAGTCTACATAGTGAGCACGTTTAAAAATTTCTTCAGCTTTTTGTTGAGCAACACATCCACAAAAACCGATTTTTAATTCCGGACGTGTTTTTTTCCATTTACCCCAAGTTCCAATCAAACTGAATGCCTTATCTTCACTCAACTGTCTGATTGAACAGGTATTAACCATCAACAAATCCGCACTTTTTGGTTCATCAGTTTCTTCGTATCCGAAATTTGAAAGCATACCAAACATACGTTCAGTATCTGACTTATTCATCTGACATCCCATTGTCTCTATATAAACCTTTTTCATTATCGCTAAACCTCTTGTATTTCAAATATATAGTTATATCTTATCTGAAAAATAAGTTTTGTAAAATTAATACACGATTTGACGACAGTATAATTTGTACATACAATAAAAAAGTCGGAGGATATTTTGGATATAAAAATCAAAAAAAATATAACTGTCTTATCTGTAATTTTACTTGTCGGAGTTGTTGGAGCTTTGGCATTTAACTTTCCGAAAAAAGCCACTGAAAAGCCAAAAGATTTAACACCTTTAATAAAAGAAATTACCCAAGACACAAAACTGATTGATGCAAACACTGACCACAATCAAGCACTTGATGTTGCTGAATACGCAGTAAAAAAGGGAATAAAATTCCCTGAAATTATAATAAATTTTGATACGCACAGTGATGTATATTTGAACTATCCGGTAATGGAACAAGATGCTGCAGGAGTTGAAAGTTGGATTAATGAATTGTTTGTAAAAAATCCAAATTTAAAAGAACTATATTGGGTAATGCCGAATGAGGAGTCCAACAAACCTTCATTACAGACACTGTTTGCAGAAAATGATTTTTCAAACATAGAAAACGCAGTTCCGCTATACGGAAACTCTTTAAACGATGATGTTCCATGGCTATATTTTGTTTTTAATCCACTTTACAAAAAAGCATATCCGCAAGAATTTTTAGTAAATTTAAGAGACGGTGTTATAAATGAACACTCTCGAAATGAACAAATAAACAACCTTTTCTTTAAGAAAAAATATAAATACAAAAAAATCAAAATCATAACTTGCACAAAAGAAACTTTGCCCGACTTTAATGGCAAAAAGGTATTTTTGAGTATTGATGCAGATTACACTAGCAATTCCGGATTTGACACAGTTGATGACTTCAAAATCAACAAAACTCCAACAGGAATTTCAAACACATTCTATGACATTTTTAAAACAATAAAAGATAAAAACATCAAACCTGAAATCATTTCAATGTCTTTATCCCCTCAATATTTACCGAAAAAAGACCACGAATTTGTAAACAAACTTTTCAAAGAAATTATCCAAATATCAGGAATGAGGGACGAAATCAACACCTACAAAAGAAGATATGATCCTGACCCTCATTACATTGAAAAACATTATGACCGATAGAATTTATTCAATAGTCAAAACTCTATCAAGACAAGCTTTTGCTGAATATTGCCATTCTCGGTAAGTTATACGTTTAACCTTAAATCCGCAACGCTCTAATATTGCTTGCTTTTTCATATTTGACATGTGATGAAGTTTTTTATTATCTTCCATACCATCAACTTCAATAATAAATTTATCATCCACAACCAAATCCGCACTCAAGCCTGCGATTTCTACCCCTGCACAGACTTTATGTTCAAGTTTGCGAATAGCATCAGCAACTTCTCTTTCTAATGAATTTTTATAAATATTTTCATCAATTTCATTATTTTTTAGGGCTTCTTTACGTTCTTTATACTCTTTCAAATAAGAAACATAGTGCCTAAAATGTCCATCCGGCATAGTTTCTAAATCATGAGAAACAAAGTTTATACATTTATTTTTTGCACGAGTGATTGCAACATTGAACAAATTAGGCTTTTGTAAAAATGTAATACTTTGCGGATATGAATTATTCGCAAATGCCCACGACATCAAGATAATATCACGTTCATCCCCTTGAAATGTATGCGCTGTACCAATCTCAATTTTGTGTTTTTTAATCATATAATCAGATAGAACCTTTGGAACAGATATTTTCAACTGCTCAACCTGTGCCCTAAACGGAGAAATAATTCCAATAGTAACAGGTTTTTCCGGATTTTTTCTTTCATCATCAATAATAATTTCATGTAAAGTTTTAACCAAAGATTCAATTTCAGGAAGGTTTCTTGTCGCATCCATATCAACTTTGCCATCAGGAACTTTAACCATATCAATAACAACATCATCAGAAGAATCCTTACGCATTACACGAATTCTATCGTTATAAAATTCCTTGTTTGAAAAATTAATAATTGGTGGCAAACTCCTAAAATGTTCATCCAACATAACAGAATTAATTGAATAATAATCTGCCAAATCAAACATTGAATTGGTTCTGAACCTCCACATCAATTGATATTTATCAGGAATACCATATTGACTCAAGAATGATTGTTCTTTTGCTTTTTCTAAAAATGACAAGTGCGGTAACTGCTTATCATCACCAACAACAACTGTCTTTTTTGCCCTGTACATTATAGGGAAACAACTTGCAATATCACATTGAGATGCCTCATCAATTATTGCAACATCAAACATCCCAGGTTTTAGCGGTAGAGAATCTGAAACGGCATAGGTCGTCACACACCAACAAGGGAAAGCATCCAACAACGGTTTGAAATCTTCTTCTTCCATAATACTGTCAGACTTTTTCTTTCTACGCTCAACCAAAGCCATTGAATGAACTTTAATCCTTCTGACTTTCTTCGCATCTCGCAAAAGAACTTTTAAAGCTTCGCGCCTTGTACTTTTTAAAATATTGCCTGCAAGCACTCCTTGTTTTCTCTTCATTTGACGAATTTGCTCCATCATCACATGAAGATTACCTGTTTTTTGAATATCAGATTCAATCTTGCGCAACTTCCATTTTTGAGTCATGAAATCAAGTTCAACCTTCAACCTGTCAAGATTTTCAGGTTCAACTTCAAAATCTCTCAAATCAAGAATTTTCTTCAACTGACGAATATTTGACATATTGGCAAAAGATGCAAAAAATCCTGATTTTTCCATATTTTCAGTCAGCGATTTTATTACATCATTTATATTATCTATTTCTGATTTTTTGAGCGGACGTCTGATATATTCCATATCACCAACAGTTGCAGATTGCTGCGCAATTTCTGTTTTCAAATCATGCCAGTCTTTTTCAAGTTTTATGATTTTTTCACACTTAGCCTCAGTTTCATGCAAACAGTCTAAATGTTGCCTCATATCTTTTACATCTGCAAAAATATAATCTTCAACATCATCATCTAAAGAAAATTTGCCTGAAACAAGTTCCTGCAATTGCAGGCTCAGTTGTTTTTGGTAATTCATCCTACCTGCACGCAAGGCTAAATATGGAGCGCCCAAGTTATTTAACCTGTCAGCTACAACATCTACCGCCTTATCCATACGAGATGCAACAAGCACAGTCTTACCATTTGCAATCAAATGTGCAACAAGGTTTACAATTGTTTGCGATTTACCTGTTCCTGGAGGGCCTTGAACTGCAATCAATTTATTATTTTCAACATTTTTTATAACTCGTTCTTGCGAATCACTCAATGCAAGTGGTGTTATAGGATAAAATACTCCCTCTGAATCTTTGAGTGGAAAATTTTTCTCTACAGATTGTGTGTATTCATCATTTATAACACTTAGGGTAGTTTCGCGAAAAACACCGCTTGGTTTTTCCGCAATTTGCATCAATTCATGCAATACACCTGCCGTTACTGCAGGTCTTTTTGTCAAAATAATTGCACTTTGGTATGTTACCGTAAGCTTTTTTATATCTCCGACTGCAGCTTTCTGTTTTTGTTCCTGAATTTCATCATCTATAATTTCGTCATAATTATCACCATTGATTTGAACATCAGACAAATTTGAAGTTTCGTCTTTTGAAACATTATCTTCAGCTACATCCAATGCTGGGTCAGATGAAATTTCAATATCAGGAATCAATGATTTTAACGTAGTCAAGAAAATATCCATCTTTTCCTTTGTAATAGGAACATCTGGAACAACATCTAAAATACCTTCCAAAAACAAATCCACTTCATCATCATCTTCACCTTTTTTCAAAAGTGCAGCCAATGCACCTGTATTTAGAGACAATACATCATCTTGCAAAATACAGTTTATATTAACACCATTTCGCTCTAGTTTACAAGGAACATACAAAAGTGGAGTAAGAAATTCATTTTGACGACGAGATTTTCCGTTACGCCCAACCAAAAACATATAACCATAAATCAAATATTTGTCTCGAGCGCTGGAAACCCCTTGCAACATCAATTCTGTCAAATTCGGATTTGAGCCGTCAAGTTTCAAATACTCTAACCCTTGAGTCAACAAAGATTCTTGCTCTTTTAGAAAAATCCACTTATTATCCTTGTCACCCTTCAAATTTCTAAATGTAGAACTTTTAACCTCTTCCCTCACGCAATCATGAAGATATAGACTCAATTTCTTAATAAAACTGTTATTAAATGCCGAATTCAATGCCTTTGTTGCTTCTTGTAACATAATTTTGTAAACCTTCTTAAAATGAATATATTACTCTCAATTTTATAATATTTTATACTAAAATCCCCACTTTGACATCATCAATAAAGTGGATAGTTTCTTAAAAGGGCAGAAGGTTAAGCTAAATGATACTAAGTTACTAAGGCACTCTGACAGTATGATTTTATTTGATTAGTTTTTGTTAATGAACTTAATTCAGTGGCTATTTCAGTCACAGCCTGCCTTCCTAACTTCTAGCCCTCCGAATTACATTAAGAACGTAAACAAATGTTAAGTTAAATCATTTTCACCTATAACACTTGTCACTTCTGACGTTCACCGTCATTTATTCCCTTAAAACTCTGTCCACACATGCAATTCCGTAATACTTATATACTTTATATATCTATATAGCAATGTGTGCTTAACGAAGATATAAGGAGAAGTAAAAATGGCAGATTACACAATTCAAGGCGGAGACAATCTAAGCAGAATCGCCAAAGCTCATGGTACAGACGTAAATACGTTATTAAAATTGAACCCAGAACTAAAGAAACACCCTAATTCTATCATGAAAGGTGATATATTGAAATTACCTGATGCGCCAAAAGGTGCTGAAGATATTGATATGAATGTTCCAGGTTTTGGAATTGAACACAGTGACAGCACCCCTGCAAAACCAACGACAGTGCCTACAGCTCAACCTCAAACACCTGACTCCGGATATACTAAAGGTGATGTTATCACCGCAGGTATCGTCGGCGCAGCTACATTGAAAGCAGCTGAAGCTGCAGCTCCACATGTTAAAACCGCAGCTAAAAAAGGCGCAAATATTGCTAAAAATGCAGCAAAAGCTGGTGTAGCTAAAGCTAGAACTTTGGCAAGCAGAGCAAAAGCAGGTATCAAAAATGGAATCACTGCAGCAAAAGGTAAAGTAACAGCAGTGGGAACAAAAGTTGCAGAAAAAGCAAAAGCATTAGCAAGACTTGCTCGAATGAAAGCTGCAAAAGCAGCAACAGCAGCCAATGCAGCTAAAAACACAGCAAAAGCCAAAGCTGCAAGTACAGCAGCTAGAGCTAAAAATTTGGCAAAAACAGGTGCAACCAAAGCAGTAAATGCTGCTAAAAAAGCTGGCAAAGCCGTTAAAACAGGTGCAACAAAGGCCGCTAATGCAACTGCGAATGCTGCCAAAGCAGGACTTGCCAAAGGTAAAGTTGTCGTTAAAAAGGCTACAGGCAAAGTTACAAGCATAGGTGCTAAAGTTGCAGAAAAAGCAAAAGCATTAGCAAAACTTGCTCGTGCGAAAGCTGCAAGTGCCGCTACCAAAGCTAAAGGAGCATTGAAAGCAGGAGCATCTAAAGCTGCAAGTGCTGCAACAAAGGCTAAAGGAGCATTAAAAGCTGGTGCATCTAAAGCTGCACACGCTGCAACTAAAGGCGCAAAAGTATTTGCTGGTGGCGTAAAACGCGCAGCAGGTACAGTAACCAAAGTTGGTGCAAAAGTCGCAGGCAAAGCTAAAGCTCTTGCAAAAGCAGGCGGAAAAGCAGTAATCAAAGGAGCCGGCGCAACTAAAGGTCTAATGAGAGCAGCAGGAAAAGTTGCTAAACCGCTAGCTATCGCAGTTGCTGCTATTGATATCCACTCAGCATACAAAAAAGGTGGCGTAAAAGGCGCAGCTAAACAAACTGCCAAAACCGGTGCGGCTATCGGCGGTGCATGGGCAGGTGCTAAAGGTGGCGCAGCCATTGGTGCAGCTATTGGTTCAGTTGTTCCGGGAGTTGGTACTGCAGTCGGCGGTTTCATCGGCGGTGTTGCCGGTGGTATCGCAGGATGGTGGGCAGGTGAAAAACTTGCAACAGCAGCTGTTGGCAAATAAATTATTCTCATCGTTAGGTACACAAATCGGACTATTGAAATTCAATAGTCCGATTTTATTTGATTAAACTTTACTTATAAATTTAAAATACAAATAAATGCCATTAAAAAACTTCCGAATCTTTATCCAATTAATGACAGATATTTAGCACTTTCATTATTTGTATTTTTAGAAAACAAAGAACCTAAAGACTTAACAAAATTTGTTAAAAGATTTGGTTTAGTTTTACTGGATATGATTTCTGATGCATGTACCTGACCAAATTTTTCACTCGAAGTTATTCGACTGGCAGACTGACTTTTTTGCGCACTATTATCCGAAGACACTACACCAGCTACATTAAAATATCCAATAGATGAAACCAGCATCTTTTACCCCAACTAATCTTATCCAAATGAATATTACAATGAAATTTTTAAAAAATCAAGTGATTAATTATAAGATAATTCTAAAGAATTAGAAACGTCAAAAATCAATCAAACTCTTTTGTTTACGGACATAAAAATATAAAAATTATTCTAAAAATTTTTGCTAAAATTTAAAAAAGCAGAAGGCAACAAATCCCTTATACAAAAAGAGAGAAATGTAAAACTTTTGCTAATTACTTATTCTCTGCAAATAAATATTTTACAAGCACTGAACAAATCGCAGGTATTATTGAAATCACAACCAAAACAGGAACAATACTTGTAGCTTGGGCAATATAGCCAATCATTGACATTGCAATAGCAACAATTCCCCAAGAAAATCCATTTATAAATCCACCAATAATACTTTTATATTGTGGCAAAACTTTTTGTGCCATACTCATCGTAATTGGAGTTGCGAACATCGTCACAAATCCCATTAATGCAAAGATTACAAACGACAACAAAGGCATTGTTTTATATGTAAACATAAACATTAGCATCATTGGGAATGTTACTATCATTGAGATATAAAATACATTTGCAGTTCCAATTTTCTGCTCCGCTTTTGGACTCAATAATGAACCAATGCCTCCCAAAAACAAGAAACAGAATAATGCAGCACCAATTTGAAATTTGTTATATCCTTCTGCTTTCCACAAAAACGGTAACAGAATTGAACAAGATGTCGTAATCAATGATTTCAACATCGCAATAATATTTAAAATATTCAATTTGCGATTTGACAAAATATCTACAAATGCTTGCTTTAGTGAAAATTCTAACGGTTTAGACTCTGATTTTGAGAATTTTGGAACACAACTAAACATCAAAAGAGCCCACAAGACTCCCAAACAAGCCATTACTGGCATTTTAGATAATCCGAAAAACTGTGCAATTGAAGATGAGACTAAAGGACCTGTAGAAAAGCCTAAAGTACCCATCGCAATAAAGATTCCCATATTTTTAACAGAATCAGTTTCAGAAAACTTTACCACAAATCCTAAAGACTGCGGATGAAACAAACTTGAACCGATACTGCCCAAAATTATAAATAAAATCATTAGCGGAATATGCTTTGCCGTCGGAACTAAAGAAATGAACAATGCAGTAGATAACAACCCCCAAAATATGAAGGCTCTTTTTCTCATTTTGTCAGCAAAAAATCCGAAATATGGTTGCAATAATGATGAAAAAATATGAGAACAACTCAAAATTATTGTTGCAATCGGCATTGAAATCCTGACTTGTTCCGCAATAAACGGCATAATAGGATTCAACACACCAGTGTAAATGTCATTTATAAAATGCGCTCCGCAAAGCCATACCTGCGTTCTACGCTCTTTGTTACCGTAAATCATAACAATATTTTTACACTAACATTTTTAAAAATCAAATATAAAAAACAATTATAGTGCAGCTAATTTTGCACTGATAGAACGAAAGAACGGTAAATGCTCATCCAATTTGATATCTGAGATTATCGGAAATTGAACAACTACTTCTTTTGGATTTTCTACAATATATTCAGCAACTTCACTATCATCAATGTCAGGCTCTTCTACAATATCAAAATCACAATCATTTTCAATATCTTCAATATTGCTTGATATTCCTTCTGATTCTAATTCTTCTTCCGGCAAAGAGATTTCATCAAACAGCTCATCATCTTTTGCAACTTCTTTCAAGCCATCGCTCATCAAAACTTGTCTTATTTCAGACTTCGTCATTGCTACAGTTGGAGCAGTAGAGAACAAGTCACTAAATTTTGTTGTCTTACTTCTCATGTTTAATTTGTCTATACTTTTTAAATTATTTCTTACTGTTTGAGCTAACATAAAATACCTCTCTCCCACAGTATCAGTATAGAGGGATTGGCAAAATATTACATACTCTGTTTGATGTAGATTTTGAAAAAATTTTTATTTTAATAGTTTAAAAAATTAAAAAGATAGTTTATAATTATAATATAGTTTATATAAGGATGTTTATATGAAATATTTTTGGCTTTATGTGGTTGCAGTCGTAGCCTCTTTAGGTGGCTTGCTGTCAGGGTATGACACCGGTGTAATTTCTGGTGCACTCCTATTTATCAATGAATCTTGGGATTTGGCAGACACAACTCAAGGAATTTTAGTAAGTTCAGTTTTAATCGGTGCCGTTATCGGTGCTGCAACAAACGGAATCTTAGCAGACATGTTTGGACGAAAGAAAATCATTATGGCAACTGCCGTAATCTTTATTCTTGGCTCTATTCTTTGCGCCTTCGCCCCAAATATTTATGTATTAATTGCATCAAGAATTTTTGTCGGATTTGCAGTCGGAATTGTTAATTTCGTTGTTCCACTTTATTTATCAGAAATTTCGCCAAAACAATTGAGAGGAACACTTGTTTCACTTTATCAATGGGCAATTACGGCAGGTATTTTATTCTCATACTTTATCAATGCAGTATTTGCACAAGCCGTATTCAATTGGCGTTGGATGCTTTTTGCAGGTGTTATACCTGGCTTAATTTTGTTTGTCGGAATGTGTTTTATGCACGACACACCTCGTTGGTTAATCTCTAAAAATAGAGATGATGAAGCAAAAGATGTGTTCAACAAAATTGAACCTGATATTGATGTAGAAAAAGAAGTTGCAGAAGTTAAAAGAACTTTGCAATCTGAAGAATCAAAGAAAACTACAAGAAAATTTCGTTTCAAAAAATGGATGATTATGCCTTTTGTTGTTGGTATTGGCATTATGTTCGCACAAATATGTACAGGCATAAATACAATAATATATTATGCGCCAACAATCTTTAAAAATGCCGGATTTGAAAGCAACTTGAGCGCAATTTATGCAACAACCGGTATTGGTATAATTAACTTTTTAATGACAATTGTGGCTCTATATTTCACTGACAGACTAGGAAGAAAACCTCTTCTATATTTTGGATTAACTGGAGTTATGCTCAGCTTAATCGCACTAGGCTGTGGTTTTGCATTTGCCGATTTCTTTGGCGACAATCTAAAATGGGTAACAGTTGGCAGTCTTGTAACTTACATCATCTGTTTTGCAATGAGTTTAGGCCCGATTGGTTGGATTTTAGTGTCAGAGGTCTTTCCTCTAAAAATTCGCGGAATCGCTATGAGTATTTGTACTGTTTCAAACTTTGCATTTAATTTCTTTGTTGTGAGCAGTTTCCCTATTCTACTACATAGAATAGGAGGAGCTTGGACCTTCTGGGGCTTTGGCGCAGTTTCACTTTTATGCATAATTTTTGTATTCTTCTGCGTTCCGGAAACCAAAGGAATATCTCTAGAACAAATTGAGTCAAATTGGCTCCACGAAGTAAAACCAAGAGATTTTTAAAACAGACTTTCATTCATCATAAATTTTTAGGCTGTTAGTGAAAATTCACTGACAGCCTCATTTTTATATTATTTGTAAAGATATTTTAAAAATGTATATATATCAGATATAAGCCGAGTAAATCTATTTTAGCTAATTTTTTTTAATAATACATAGGGGATATTTATTTAAAAAGATTTGGAGGATATTATTTATGGGAAACTCACCAGTTGATTTGGGCACTGAAATTAATGCTAGTCCATTAAGTGGAAAATTTGCAGAGAAATTTGCAGCGAAATTAGCGGAAAGCAAGGCTACTGCTAATTCCATTTTTGAAGGTCAGAAAGACCTAGGAAAAAATATAAAATTGGATACGGAACGACTTGCATCACCATTACAAAAACAAGGACTCTTCTCAAAAATAAAAGGAGCGGCAAGCAAAGCGTGGAACGGAATTAAATCAATTCCGGCAAAAATTGCATCAAAGTTCAAATCTGGAGCAAGCAGCACAACAAACTCAGGTTCAAAATTAGCAGGAGCTAAGAATTGGATTAAAGGAATGGGCGGAAAAATCAAAAATGGTTTGAAAGCTGCACCTTCTAAAGTTGGAAGATTTTTCAAAGGTAAAGGCGGTAAATGGGCACTGGTTGGTTTGGCTGCAGCAGCTGTAACAGCCGCAGGCGTTGGAATATATAAAGCCGTAAAAGGTAACTCTGACAATAAAGCCCAAGAGACAGAAGGAGCAGATAAAGCAAATAAACCTGCCCAACCTGAAAAACCTCAAGCAAAACCGACAGAAGAACCACCGGAAGAAGACCCTGCAAAAGACGAAGATCCGACTAAAACTGACAACAAACCGACAGACAAGCCTTCTTCAGGCAAAAAGGCAGGTAGCACAACCGGTTCAGCAGCTGCAGCAACAACAGGCTCAGCACAAGATCCTGACAAAACAGATAAAACTGACAAGGCGGATAAAGCTAAAACCAAAACAGACGACGAAACGCCTGACGTGCCTACGGTACACACAGTCGTAAAAGGAGACAATGTTTGGAATATCGCCAAAAAGCACTTGCAAGATATCAATGGTAAAAAGCCAACCAATGCTGAAATATTGAAACATACAAAAGAATTAATGGAAATCAACGGTCTTGAATTTGAACCTGACGGCAAACGAGTAATGATTAGACCAAATGATGAATTAAAACTCATCGCATAACCCACTTCCCCTTTCCAAAAAACAGGCACGCTATAACAATAGTGTACCTGTTTTTAATTTGGTAAGTTATAGAAAAAATCCATAAATTTCATTATTACTTCAAATATTTCATATTTTTATATTGCAGCAGATAGTACGCACAACCGTAACCAGCTGAAGTTTTTGTACAAAACTCTTCCATTGGATAAATCGTATTTGGTGCACCCATTGCAACAAGTGACCTAGCTTCACCATCGTAACATTACATTATCAAAATTGAAGATTATAGCAGATGTTCTGCAAGTAGAACCTAAAGATTTGCTTGATTTTGAGCTGAAATAATTTGTGAGAGTAAAACTAGCACAAAATTTTCTTGCTATTCAGAATATATCAATGTTGATTTTAAAAAGCATAACTGTCACCCTGAATTGACTAGAATATGAGTTGAGCTAAGCGAAACGTAATATTCTGTTCCTACTTGGTGTTTCAGGGTCTCTAATATTACAAATTTTACATAAGACTAATATGTTTTATTTGAGATGCTGAAACAAGTTCAGCATGACATTTTACCCTCGACTAGGGCGAGGGAACATGTATTTTATTACATCTTGCCTTCTTATCTTCTTTTATGATACTTTTTATATAATCTCAAGGAGGTTATTGTGTTTTGTAAATATAAAAAAAATATGGCTACCCTAAAAGGTGATTTTTTCGGCGCAATTATCGCAAGTATAATCGCATTTCCGCAAGCATTAGCTTTTGGTGTCGCATCAGGACTTGGCGCAAGTGCCGGTATCTGGAGTGCTATTATTTTGTCTCTCATTGCAGGAATTTTAGGCTGTAATTTACCATTAATTTCAGGCCCAACAGGTCCTGTATCTATAATTACAGCGGTCATTGTCGCAGGAGTCTCAGGCAATATTTTAAATGTAATCCCCATTTTAGTTATGGCTGCAATTTTTCAAATAATAATTTCATTGACGCCAATTCCACGAATGATTAAATACGTGCCTTACCCTGTAATATCAGGATTTTTGACAGGTATCGGATTAATTATTATAATATTACAATTGTCGCCTTTACTTGGTGGCGCAACTTATTCTTCTACAATTAAAGCGCTTATTTCATATCCTCAATTATTCACCCACATAAATCTCCAAGCCTTGTTACTTGGGCTAGCAACACTTTTGATGTTATTTTTCACACCAAAATGTATAACAAAATATATACCATCTCAATTATTAGCACTGGTTTTGATGACAGGAGTCGCATGGTATTTTGGATGCAATGTTGAAAAAATCACTGGTGTAACTTTTTCAATTCCACAAGCTTATATACCTCACTTAAACTTAGATTTTATGATGAAAAACATTCCAACAGCACTAACTTTAGCCTTCATTGCGACAAGCGAAAGTTTGCTGACTGGTATAATAATGGATTCATTGACAAAAGTTAAACACAACTCAAAAAGGCTCGTCGCAGCTCAAGGTATTGGCAACTTGTTTTGTGCACTAACCGGTTCAATGTACGGAACAGCAGCCACAATGAGAAGTGTTGCTGCCGTAAAAGCAGGTGCACAGACCCGCACAGCATCAATCTTGTGTTCAATAATTTTAACAATCGTTTTGTTCAAATTTACCGAATTTATTTCTCAAATTCCAATTTGTGTATTAGCTGGAATTTTGATAAAAATCGGTTACGATATTTTAGACCTAAAAGTCATAAAAGTTTTAAAATTTGCACCAAAAGATGATTTGTACGTATTAATCACTGTATTATTACTCACAGTCTTTTATAATTTAATTTTCGCACTTGGTCTAGGCATTGTTCTTGCGGCATTACTTTATGCAAAAAGAATTGCGGACAACACAAATATCAAAGTCAATAAATATAACCCTGAAGCCTATACAACATTTGAAACAAAAATTGAACGTGAATCTCATTATAAAATCAGAATTTTACACATTGATGGTCAATTTTTCTTTGGCTCAATTACCCAAATTGTTTCTCACTTTGATGAAATGTTGGAAACAGAATACATAATTTTAAACTATGCATCAAATGCTGAACTTGATATGTCTGCAATTTTTGCACTAGAAGATATTATTGTTCGCCTTGAGGCTCAAAAAATCAAACTGTCACTTGTTATCTCTAATGAAAAAGTTTATAATCAAATCAAAGATTTGGAGATAATGAAACAAATCGGTGAAGATTCACTATTTATGGATGAATCAAAAGCTATAGAACAAGCTATCAAGGCAACTCATCTTGAACAAATTATATAAAAATTTTATGTGATAAAATATAAGAAAAAGGAGATATTTATGTTTCAAGTTTACACATCAACAGACAAATCTGAACTTTCAAAAAACTTAATTGGCGAATTTAAAGAATGGGATGATGCCATGGATTGCGCAGAACAAGCAATTGAAGGCAAAAAAGGCATACGCTACATTGTTGAAGAAACAAATGGAACAGTAAACAGCTACGGTGAACAAATTGCATCAGTTGTAGCAGAAAGCGATTTTAATTAGGGGAAACTTTGCTCTACTTGCATTCGCGAGATGACAGGATTTCATAAACATAACTGACATCCGAAAATTCCACTTTGGAGAGTCGCTTAAACCTGCAAAACACCCTAGGACTTAGCCTTTCATCTTTTCCAAAAGTTTGGTGTAGCGTTTGTAGTCTTTGCCCCAACATTTCAAAGACTCTAAAACAGGACGCAAACTGTAGCCGATATCAGTTAATGTATACTCAACTTTTGGTGGGATTTGCGGATAAACTTCGCGTTCCAAAAGTCCCAATTCTTCCATCTCTCGTAGTTTTGAAGTCAAAACTTTTTGCGTAATACCTGTAACTGCTCTTTTTAATTCGCCAAAACGTTTTGTTCCTGTCAAAAGCTCTCTGATTATCAGCACTTTCCACTTACAGCCAAGCATTTTTAATGTGGTTTCTATCGGACACTTTGGAAGGTCTTTTGATTTCATATTTACTCCGTTAGTATACTTTTGTTACTATATCTTATACCCATACTAACAAATCATAGCAATGATTTCAACTATATTACGAAGTAATCAATTTTTTAAGTTCTTCTTTTGATATTTTGTACTCAAATACCTGCGCATATTGACTTGGCAAGATAAACGTAATATATTCATCTGTCGCCTTTTTATCTGTTGTCATCACATAAATCGTTTTATTAATATCAAAAGATTTAAGTGGTTTATAATCAAATTTTTCAATCAAATCTTCGCTCAAAAATTTGTATTCTTTATCTACAAGATTTAGTTTTGTAGCCAAAGCAAGCGCAAACCTGATACCTTCAATCACACATTCACCATGAGTGTATTTTTTATACCCTGTCAAATTTTCCACTACATGCCCATACGTATGACCATAATTTAAAATTTTTCTCAAACCGCCTTCTTTTTCATCTTTTTGGACAACTTCAATTTTTAATTGGAGACAAAGTTTGATAAGCTCTTTCAACGTTAATAATTCTTTTGCAAAAATTTTATCTTTATTTTCAATCAAAAAATTTATCAAATGTGGTTCAACATCAGGAATACAACTTTTTTCAATAAAACCATATTTCAAAACTTCACCAAGTCCGCTTTTAAACTGTTTCTCATCAAGAGTTTTTAGAAAATTAACATTTATAAAAACCGTCTTTGGCTGATAAAACGCACCAATCAAATTTTTACCATAATCCGAATTTATTGCAACCTTTCCACCAACAGAACTATCAACTGCAGAAAGTAATGTTGTCGGAACTTGAATAAAATTGATTCCTCTCATAAAAGTTGCAGCCGCAAAACCTGCAATATCCCCCACAACACCGCCTCCGATTGCAATTATAGCATCCTCTCGCTTTAGTTTTTTTTGCAGTGCAAAATTTAGAATTTTTATATAATTTTTGTAATTCTTTTCTCTTTCTCCATCTTTAAGAACAAATATTTTATCTTTTGGAAAATCTAAAACTTTTGAATACAATTTGTGAACAGTTTGATTGATTACAACAATATAATTCTTATGTTCAATTTGGTCTAATATTGACTCTTTCAAGGTTGCCAAGTCTGAATTATTTATAAAAATCGGATAAGATTTTTCTTTTCCTTGAATTTGTACCATCAAATTTATCATTCCAAAACTCCTATAATTTCTTCAACAATATCATTTGGCAATTTATTATCTGTGGTTATTGCAATTGGCGCAGTGTTATAATTTTTCTCACGTCGTACTAAAATTTCGACAATTTTTTCTACAGTCATATTATTTTTCAAAAGCGGACGCAAAGTATTTGTTTTAATTCGCTCAAAAATAATTTTCGGTGAAGTTTTTAAAAAAATCACTGTTGAGTTTTTCAATAAAAAATTTCTGGTTTCAGGGTTTTCAAAAGCCCCTCCTCCAAGTGAAATTACACAATTCTCATTATTGAAACTATCCAATATAATTTGGTGTTCAAGTTTGCGAAAATATTCTTCTCCATTAGTTGCAAAAATTTCAGAAATTGACATATTTTCTATTTGCTCAATAAGAGTATCTATATCAATACATTTTAGGTTTAATTTTTGGGATAAGAGATTCGCAACAGTCGTTTTCCCAGCACCCATCATTCCAGTTATCACAATAGTTTTCATAAAAAAATGATACATTAAAACCTAAAAAAAATAAATATATATGACTTTTTTGACTTAAAGTTTTAATAATGTATCATTGAGATAATAATATTTTAAAGGAGATTTTTATGTATAAAAAAATAATTTCATTGCTGTTTTTGGTTGCTTTAGTATGTTGCGGATGCGCAAAAAAATCCAATGAACCCGTTGAGAATAATTTAGACACCATAATCAAACGTGACCAAATCATTGTCGGAGTGAAAACTGACACATATCCGTTTGGCTACAAAGATGAAAAGGGGCACTATGCAGGCTATGATGCCGCACTATCAAGATTAATCGCACGAGGGATTTTAGGCAGCGACAAAAAGGTAAAATTTGTACCAGTTACAGCTTCAGATAGGATGATGAAACTGTATTCAGGCGATGTTGATATGATTATTGCAACAATGTCTATCACTCCAAACCGCAAAGAAATCCTTGATTTTTCAACTCCTTATCACACAGCAGGACAAGCCTTGCTTGTAAATAAAGGCAGCAATGTTAAATCATTAAAAGATTTAAGCGGGAAACGTGCCATTATTGTATTTGGCTCAACCAGTGAAAAAACACTAAAAACTGCAATTCCAAATGTAGGTGTAATAGGTTACAAAACCTATCCTGATGCATACAAAGCGCTAAAAGCCCACAAAGGAGATGCCATAGTATCTGATGATACAATTTTACTTGGCTTGTCACTAAAAGACAACAGTGTAGAACTTTTACCTAAAAGATATACAAAAGAACCTTATGCTGTAGCTTTCAGGAAAGGTGCAGAGTCTAAAGACTTAATCCATGCAGTAAATAATGTTATAGAAATTGAAACTAAAAATGGGCACTTAAAAACCATTGCAAAAAGCTTTGGGATAAAATAAATCTATAACCTAACTAAAAAACAATTTTGCAACTTCTATTTCCTGTTCTTTTGTTAGAGCAGGATTTTTTAATTTCTCTCTCAATACAAAATCAAAACATTTTTGGAAATTTTCAGACGGTTTTTGACCTAAATTTATCAAATCTTTCCCTGTAATTTTAATTCTTATATCTTTCAAAATTTCAAAATATCGCTCAACAACCTCCGCATTTATAGTGGAATACATTATTACAGATTCCATATTTACATCGGAAAAATTTTTAAAAATTTCAAAATCATCAGTGAAAGTTTTAACCTTCAAATTAACAAAACCATCCACAATCTTTTTCTCAATTTTTGATAACGGAAGCACAGAAATATCAGACAACAAACCAATATAAATTATCCAAGTATTTTCAGGTTTATATTTATCAATTAAATGTGAAAAATCAAAACTTGGCAATACAAATTCTTTTGATGTGATGAGTTTGTACATTTTATTTTCTACAAAAAGTTTAAATGCCGACCATCTATTTAAATTAAAAGTTTCTACCAATTCTTTTTTTAACCTCTTATAAGACATATCGTAATTGACATTTTTCAAATACTCATCTTGTAAAAATTTCGTATGTGGTTCGAGCTCAAAACCAAATCGAACTGCAAATTTCAACCCTCGGATTATCCTTGTTGGATCATCTATAAAACTTCCATCATGCAAAACTCTTAAAGTTTTAGTTTTTAAATCAGCTAATCCTCCAACATAATCAATTATTTCACCTGTTGAGGTAGATTTTGCAAGCGCATTCACCGTAAAATCCCTACGTAAAATATCTTCTTTTAAATCACAACCGATATTTTTTACTTGCGGAAGATGACCTTTTTTCGGATAAGTTTCTCCTCTGGTTGATGCTATATCAATTTCTTTACCATCAATTTTAATTTTTACAGTTCCGAAAGACTCGTTAATTTGTATAATATCTGCATTTGGAATATTTTTTGCAAACTCAATCGCATTCCCTTGGTAGGTTAAATCGATGTCAAAATGCTTATTGACACCGAGTAATTCATCTCGCACAATTCCACCAATATAATACAAATTATTATCACAAATATCCATAGTGCATATTTTAACATATAAAAATTTATACAAAAATAGATTAACATTCTGAAAGCTAAGAAAATGAGTGTAAATTTTGCATATATATAATTTTCTTGCTATTCAGGATGTTAATTACAAATGTAGTCAGCGAGTTTACTCGCTGACTACATCAATATCTTTTTATTTCAAAATTTATTTAAGAACTACACCTCTGCTTAACAAGGTTTTTGCGGCATTTACATATTCTTTAAATTGAGCTGTCACGCTTTTTTCTATCTTACTTGCAGGATTTGTCACGCCAAGGAATCGACATCTGTCACCTTTAAATGCCATAATATGTTTGCCATGTTCTCCAGCATTTCTAATTACAACTTTGTCGATACCTAATTGCGCAAGTTTTGAATTTGGAGCATATTTAATTTCTTTCAACACACGCCCATAACCTGCTCGCATAGGCGTATTTTCTAAAAATTTTGTAACTGTAGTGCCTGCTTTTGTTGTCAATTGACTGACTTGAGTCGCATTTAAAATTGCCATAATAAATTTTCCTTTCCTTTTACTTTCCTACCACTAGAACATACACATATATAGTTAAAAGAAAATCTATTTGAATAATTGCTCCACCACACCACACTATATTATATAATAAAAGGCATTGTAGTTGCGTTTGAGAGCATTTAAAACTTATCTTTATATTTTGTTACAATTAGGATTTTTGAAGAGGTGCACTGTACAAATATAACAAAATACACTATGTCATTCTGAATAGAAAGAAAATTATGCGTTCATTCTTCACGCAAATTTTCTAAGCTTTCAGAATGACATAGACCGATACGTTTTCGTAGGTCGGCATTGCCATCAAATTTACATGTTAGTCTAGTAAGACCAACTTAATGAATAACTTTAATAGCCTGTCCTCTTTCCTTCTGATATATTAACAAATGTAAAAACTTTTAACCTTTCTGCAATTTCGAGAAATAAAAATACTTTATATATATGGTTAAAGGTCAAGGTTAGTATATTTTTATTTGAAAGGTTATAGTAGGAATGGCAGACACAGTAAGTTTAAATACTAATATCGGTAATACTCAAAACATTGGTTTAGGGACAACTACAGCACAAAATACAACAACTACAGCTACAGCTCAAAGCAACAAGTCTCTAAACAGTATTTTTTCTAATAATTCATTAAACGCAACAACTAATGACTATTCAAACGATTTGATGATGTCAAATCTAAACTTTAGTTCAATTGCTTCAGGGCAAGCTCCACAAAATACAACACCAATTGAGCAGACACAAATTCAGCCTCAACAGGAGCAACAAGCACCTGCAAAAACAGCTCTGAACTCAAATCCAATAGACCCATTAACAGGTTGTCTTGCAGAACAAAACACTCCTAAGAAATCAAATATTGGCAAATTAGTCGGCGCAATCGGTGGTTTCTTAGCACCACTCGCCGGTAAAGTTGTAGGGCTTTGCAAAGGTCAAAATATAAAAACATTGTTTAACCTAAAACAATTAGCTATCACTTGTCCGCTAATCGGTGCCGCAGGATTAGGTGTTGGTGTACTTGTTGACAGTTATTTAGATACAAAAAATGCTAAAAAACCTCTTCAACAATTGCAAGCTCCACAAGCCACTCAACCACAACAGATTGCTGCATAATTTTATTCAATCAGGTCAATAAATTTTGCACTCGGATACTCTGAATTTCCATCAAAATTTTGAGCAGCAGATTTTAATGCATTTTTAAGAAGTTCATTAATTTGAACTTCTTTTCCGTTTTGCAAAACTTTTGTCTTTGGCAGATTTTTCAAAACTTCAAAACCTTGTTCACCTGATCCGATATATGGGTCAATTGTACAAGTAAATACGCGATTGGGCTCTATCGGATTGCGTTCAGAATCAAGCAAATTTTCTCCATTAATTGCAATTTGAATAATTTCACAAGTGTTATTTTCATAATCACAACTATCTGTTATAGTGACATTACGTGAACATTGAACAAATCTTGCATTGCCCCTATCTTTTAGGGTTCGATTTAATACCGCATTTTCAAAAACTTTTTTCAACTGCGCAACTGTAATATTGATTGTCTCAATTGTCGTTGTTGCGCAAATAACCTTGCCCAAATCGTATTTTGTAATAACATCACTATCAGCCAATCTCAACGGATACATTGTATACCCAGTAGAGTGAAACGCTATATCTGTTTTTCCAAGTTTGCGCATATTATCAGAAATAAATGTCCCCAATGGACATGGATCAGAATAGCATTTTGTCAAATTCAAAACTCTTTTCGTAATGGGCTCTCGTAGTCCAGTTTTCTTTTCATAGTCTAAAATAGGTCTTTCAAATGGTTCTATAAAATTAAGTTTATCTAACGAAATTTCTTCAATATTTTCCACTTTTTCACCAATCGTCATTTTATATAGAGTTCTCGCAAAAGATAGCGGATAAAAAATATTATTTTCATAATCTGGAGAGATTGGAGAGTGTTCATGCCCTCCGATAATCAAATCTATTTTTATACCATTATCCGTTGCAAAATCTTTCAAATTCTTACTGTAAGTGTACCAATGATGATTTAGGACAATAATTTTGTCATATTTTTCTTTTATTGATTCTATCAACTTTTTAAAACAATCTTCCGGTAAACTCAAATCACAGCTAAACTTTTTAGCACACGAATTATTCAAACAAAATCCTGTTATAAGAAACTTTTGACCATTTAGTTCAATAATTTTATATTCCAAAACCCAATCAGCATGCCGGTTTGTTTTGTTATCAATCAAATTTGCACAAATAACATTTATTCCAGCATTTTTAAATTTTTCAACAGTTTGTTTCAAATAGTCAAAATCACTTTTTTTAAAACCAAAATCGTTATTCCCAAGTGTAATAAATATTTGAGCTTGCGGTAAAAGTTCTTTTATCTTTAAATACGCATTAACAGAGAGTTCTTTATCATAAATTCCCTTGAACAAATCTCCACTATCTAGTAACAAAAACGGAGATTTACTATCTTTTTCAAAATTATAAACTCCGGAAAGTAATTTGCTCAAATTTCGACTTTCCTGATGAGAATCTGTTATTGCATAGATATTTGTTTTCACAGTAAAAATACCTCTTGCTTACAAAATACCAAAATAACGTGCTATAATCAACGTATGAACGAGAGATTGAAAGAAAGTTTAAAATTACTGCCATCCCTTCCTGGATGCTATATCTACTATAATTCGGATAACGAAATAATTTATGTGGGTAAAGCAAAAATCCTAAAACGCCGTGTTATGTCTTATTTCAACCGAAAACACCATGACAGCGTAAAAGTCAATGTTTTAGTCTCTCAAATTGACCATTTGGAATACATAATCACAAATACAGAGGTCGAAGCCCTCATCTTAGAAAGCCATTTAATCAAAAAACACAAACCAAAATATAATATTTTATTAAAAGATGATAAAAAATATCCATATTTTTTGATTACAAATGAAGATTTTCCAAGAATTTCAATTGTGCGCAAACGCAATATAAACCCCGAAAAAGGCAGATATTACGGACCTTATACAGACATTCGCGCAATGCATTCAACTTTGGATTTTTTAAAGAAAATTTTTCCGCTAAAACAATGTAAAACACCAAAATTCAAAACAAGACCCTGCCTTTATTATCACATAGGCAAGTGCCTTGCACCTTGTCAAAATATGGTATCCAGTGATGAATACAAGGCTATTGTTCATCAGGCGGAATTATTTCTATCAGGCAAGCAATCAGAGTTGATGGCACAATTGATGACACAAATTCAAAAATATTCTGATGCCGAGCAATATGAAAAAGCTGCACGTTTAAGAGACAGTTATTTTGACTTAAAAAAGACTTTGGAAAAACAAAAAGTTGTCTACGAAAACACTAAACTAAACGAAGATATAATATCTCTTCTGCACGAAGACGGAATTTTGACAATCGTTATTATGATGATACGAGAAGGGCGTCTCATTGATAAAAAAGACTTCACTTATGATGTTGAAGACGAAGACAAAACTGAATTTTTCGCAACATTTTTCAAAGAATATTACAACACCCTATCTTTGGAATTTCCTGATAAAATTGTATCAAATGAACTTGAGGCAGTTGGAGATAAGACACTTTATGAAGAGTGGTTGAATATAATATCAGGCAAAAAAATAAAAATCAGCTATGGCAAATCCGCACAAGGGAAAGAATTACAAGCTCTTGCCGATAAAAATTGCCGTGTAGTTTTAGATAATGCAAAACTTTCTAAAATGTCCAAAATAAACGAAGATTTTAACAATATCGGCTCATACCTGAAAGAAAAATTACACCTTAATAATTTTCCATATCGCATGGAATGTTATGATATTTCACATATTCAAGGAACAAACACCGTAGCCTCAATGGTTACATTTATAAACGGATTGAGCAAAAAATCTGCATATCGAAAATTCAAAGTCAAATCAACCGAAGGCAAACCTGATGACTTTTTGTCAATGAAAGAAGTTTTGACAAGAAGACTTTCAAGACTTGGTGAAAAAGGATGGGAAAAACCTGATTTGATTATCATTGATGGTGGGAAAGGGCAATTATCAAGTGTTATGGAAATCGTTGAAGGGATGGGAGTAACAGGAATTGACTTTGTCAGCTTGGCAAAAAGACAAGAAGAAGTATTTCTTCCTCACAACTCTCAATCTATCTTACTTCCACGCGAATCTAGCGCACTATTTTTAATCCAACGAATAAGAGATGAGGCGCACAGATTTGCAATCACATATCATAGAAATTTACGTTCTAAAAGCAGTATCAAAGATACATCTAAAAAATAAAATATTAAATTAAATTAAATTATTATAATGTTCTGCATAAAAATCGCCAAATCGGTCTTCCAAAATCGCTTGACGACATTTCTTAGCAAAATCAATCAAGAATTTGATATTATGGATAGATAAAAGTGTTGATGCAGTTTGTTCTTGACATCTCCAAAGGTGCCTGATATATGCTCTTGAATGATTTTTACAAGCATAACAATCACACCCCTCAACAAGTGGAGATGGGTCATCTTCGTACTTTTTATTTTTGATATTTGATTTACCGTTCCAAGTAAAGAATGAACCATGTCTTGCATTACGAGTCGGCAAAACACAGTCAAACATATCAACACCGAACTTAATTCCGTTTAACAAATCTTCAGGAGTACCTACACCCATCAAATAACGAGGTTTAAATTTTGGCAAAAGTGGTGCAACAAGTTCAGTAAAGTGGTTTTTGATATCAGTAGGTTCACCAACACTAACACCACCAATCGCATACCCAACAGCATCATAAGATGAAATAACTTTTGCACTTTCGCGTCTCAAATCATCAAAAAAAGCACCTTGAACAATTGGGAACAAAGCCTGACGAGGGTTTGTTTTTGCCTTGATACATCTTTCAAGCCATCTATGGGTACGCTCCATTGCAGCTTTTGCAGTATCATAATCACAAGGATATGGAGCGCATTGGTCAAATGCCATAATTATATCCGCACCGATATTTTGCTGAATTTTCATAGAAATTTCAGGTGAAATATAATGACGAGTACCATTTTTAGGATCTTGAAATTCGACACCGTCTTCGGTAATTTTATTCAAATGAGCTAACGAAAAGACTTGAAATCCACCGGAATCGGTCAACACCGGCTTATCCCAGTTCATCCAGCCATGGATTCCGCCAAAATTATGAATTCTCTCGTCCCCTGCACGCAAATACAAATGATACGAGTTTCCCAAAATAATTTGAGCACCTGTATCTTTTATTTGGTCACAAGTTAGCGATTTCACAGCAGAATTTGTACCAACCGGCATAAAAATCGGAGTTTCGATTTTTCCATGCGGAGTCGTCAAAATACCCGCTCTTGCTCCGGTTTGAGCATCTTCGTGAATCAATTCATAATTAAAAAAATCTTTTTCATCCATAAATTTCAATTAGCCTTCTGAATCTAAACTTTCAATAACAAGTTCAGACATACATTTTCCTTCAGTGAACAATTCGCTCTCGTTGAAATAAATTTTTATTTCGCGTTCAGCACTTTCTACACTGTCTGAACCATGTACAATATTATATTCTTTAAGTTGTGCAAAATCGGCACGAATAGTACCAACTTCAGCAGTATTAGGGTCAGTTGAACCCATCAAATGTCTAGCCCCTGCTACAGCATTGTAACCTTGAATAACCATTGCTACAATTGGACCACTTTGAATATATTGAATCAATCTTGGGAAGAAAGGTTTTCCTTCGTGCTCCGCATAGTGAGCTTTTGCCTGCTCATCAGAAACATTAAGCATTTTCAAACCGATAACCTTGTAGCCTTTAGATTCAAATCTTTTAATAACTTCACCAATTAAACCCCTCTGAACACCATCAGGCTTCACTGCAATAAAGGTTCTTTCTTCTGTATGCATAAATTTTCTCCTCTTTAATCAATCTAGGGCAATTATAGCATAAAGATTTTATTTTTGAAACACTTGCCCATTTTACATCAACATTAGAATGAAAAACTACTTTAATCTTGGGATTTTCCAACCTCTATTTTTTATGAGCATAACACACCAAAAACCATTTCCCCTTTTTGAACAATTGCGCTCAATTTCAGCTACCGTCCTATCAAACCCAGCCGGAACAATCTTTTCTATATCAGGTTTATATGCAAAAACAAAAATATCTTTACCCACCACATTTGGTTTTTTATTACCATTTGTATCGAGATAAAAAACTAAACTTGCTTCATCTGATTTTATTCCATAGACATCAAATAAAGCTACTTTATAATCATCCATACAAATAGAAGATCCATTGTACAGCTGAAATGAAATAGTCGTTCCGCCACATCCAGTCGCTGTAACAACTGTTCCTACTACGCTTGCTCCATTTGGATATTTGGCATCATCTATCCAACAACCCTTTGTATCATAACAAACATTTGCAACTTTTATATAAGGTAGAAAATATGTTTCAAACCATTCTCTCATATATTTCATATTATTCATCTTGTCGACACTAAAATTGCTAATCGCGCCATCATCATTAGCCGAAGTCATCATTTGTTGCAAGATGGAGTAATCTTCTCTCAAAATACTTTCAGTGTGACGATTGTTCAAATTTGTAAGCAATGCAGGAATCGTTATTGCGGCAACCACACCAATTATGCCAAGAGTTATTAAAACTTCAGCAAGAGTAAACCCTAATCGTACCTTAATTGGTAGCAATTTTACGTGCCTAGAACCTGCTGCAAACTTAAAATCAAAATTAAACTTATTTTTCATTCAACCTCATATATAAACTTTTATTTCTAATATTACAATGCACTGTAATTAATTATCATGCAATTATATATTTGTCAATGGAGTTTAAAATACAATTATAATAATTGAATGATTATCGTAAAATTATATGATTTAGTTTGGCGTCACAAAGTTAGGGGATATCAAATTGCAGAGGCAACAGGTTTGAGCACTGCGACCATTTCTAAACTGATGCAAGGTGAAAATATTGATGTAAAATTGAGCACAATAAATAAATTGTGCAAATTTTTTAACTGTAATTTGTCGGATATTATTGAATATTTACCTGATTAGAAATCAAAATACACAGCGATGTAGATTCAAAATTAGTCAATTATACAATCGGCAATACTGAACGATAGTATTTCACTACATCCAAATCCACATTTGAATAAATCGCACATTGCTCATGTTCTGCGCGGTTTAAAACTTCTGATGTTGGTGCAATAATCATAGATTCTCCAAGCGCGCACAAATCATTATTAACCCTGCCTGCCTGATTTGAGATAACAAAATATGCCAGATTATCATAGGCTCTTGTTCGTGCCATTGCAATCCACATATCGCGTGCAAATTTAAAACTCTGCTTATCACTATAAATTTCATTTGGGACAAGCCAACCTGTCGGCAATACAATAATTTGCGCCCCCATTTGCGCAAGTTTTGTAAAATGATTTGGAAAACGAATATCAAAGCATATACCAAGACCAATTTTACCAAAATCCAAATCTATAACGACTTCATCTTCTCCGACATCAACAAAATCCCCTTCGTTGCCACCAAGATAGTTATACAAATGAATTTTTCTATATTTTGCAACGATTTCACCTTCACGATTGACGACAAAAGCTGTATTATAAAACTTGTCACCATCTTTTTCGATAACTGTTCCTGCCACAATGTTAGTCTTATATTTTTGAGCAAACTCACAAATTTTAGCAATCGTGCCTCCGCCAAATTTATTTTCACATGTTTTTTGAAAGTTGACAAAATCTGCACCTGTTGAAAAGTTTTCAGGCAACACAACCAAATCAAGTTTTTTATCTGAATATTTTTTGATAAAGTGTTCAACTTTTTTTAGGTTTAGTTCCTTGTTTCCTAGTGTCGGATTGATTTGTATGCTCAAAATTCCTGCCATAATATCTCCTTTATTCCCTTTATTTTAGCACAAAACAGCCCATTACAAAATTGACACTCGGTTTTGGATGACGTAGAATTTATTTAATGATAAGGAGCTATAAAATGGACAAAAAATTTGAAAAAAAAGCATATACAAAAGAAGAGTTACTAAAATTATACAACTTACCCCTAGATGAATTACTCAAAGAATCTTCTAAATATATGTCAAATAATATTGAATTTTGTTCACTGATAAATGCCAGAAATGGAAAATGCTCTCAAAACTGCAAATACTGTGCGCAAAGTTCTCATTATAGAACAGATATTGAATCTTATCCTCTAGTAAGTATAGAGGAAGTAAAAAAAGTTGCGCTGGAGGCTAAGGCAAATCACGTTTCTCGTTTTGCAATTGTTACAAGCGGAAAAACTCCTGATGAAGGTCGAGATTTCCAAATAGAATTAGATATGATTAAAGAAATCAACAAAATTGATGGCTTGAAATCTTGTGCATCAATTGGAATTTTAGATGAAGAACAGGCAAAACAATTAGCTCAAGCAGGCTTAAAAAGATTTCACCACAATATCAACACTTGCAAATCATATTATCCTGAAGTTTGCACAACTCACAGCTGGGATGACAGATTAAATACTTGTAAGCTTATCAAAAAATACGGAATGGAGCTATGTTGCGGTGTAATTTTAGGAATGGGTGAAAGCGTGGAACAACGTGTCGAAATGGCAATGGAACTGGCTGAAATTGAGCCAAATTCAATTCCAATTAATATACTTATGCCGATTCCGCAAACTCCATTCGAAAACTATCACAATAAAATTGATGAAGAAAATGTTTTAAGGACAATGGCAATATTCAAAATTGCAAACCCTAACGCAGTTGTGCGTTTCTGTGGGGGTAGAATGAAATTGTCACAAGAAAATCAAGAATTGGCTTTAAAAACTTGCGTGGAAGGAATTTTAATTGGCAATTACCTGACAACAGTCGGTAAAGAACCAAAAGAAGATATTGAAACTGTTAAAAAATTAGGCAAAAACCTTTTACATTAATTCATATTTTGCTAAATTTTGCAATTTTCGACCACTCTTATACTTATTATATATGAGAGATTTAGAGTGGAGAATTTTAATATGCCAATAGATAACAATGGACAATCCGTACAAAAGAATTCACAACCAACATTTGTCTGGCAAAATTCACAAATTCTACAACAAAACCAAAGTAACAATTTTTTGATTTTTGTACAGCAAAATAACAAAACTTCAACTACAAACCAACAGCAACAGACTGTTAGTGAAATGCTGCAAAATTTAAAAGATGTGAAACTAGATACCAATTCCCTAAATGTTTGTGAACCTGTATCTACACGTGTTGAGAAGCCGATAATGCACGAATTTTCTCTGACCAAAGAGAAGAAAATCCCAACACTTGACAAACCATATTCTACAAATACCAATGTTACCCAAGAACTGTTTGACGGAAGTGCAGAAGATATAAATGCATATCTGAAAGGTTCAAAACTAGAGGGTATGGGGCAAGTTTTTATTGATATTCAAAATAAATATCATATAAATGCATTGTTCTTGATGGGAATTGCAAAAGTTGAATCAGGATATGGCAATCAGCCGAAAAAGTCTTGCAAATTCAATATTGTAGGTGCAGGCGGAGTATATCCAAAAACTTACACTGATAGTATAAACGGACTTGGACGAAATTTAAGCAAAAACTATATTTCAAGCGGTTTAACAACACCTAGCAAAATTCGTAACAAGTATTGCAAAGGAAACAAAACTTGGCCGCAAAAAGTTTCAGCCGAAATGAATGAAATAAGAAATTTCTTAAAAAAACGTTATGAGTTATAAGTTTTCAAGTGCTGCGATTTTCATATCTTTAAAATCCGGAGTTTTGCCTGTCCAAATTTGTTCAGCTACAAGTGCTTGATGTATAAACATATCAACCCCATTAATTGTTTTGTAATTCCATTTTTGAGCAAGTTTTAGTAATTTTGTTTTTTTAGGATTGTATATCACATCATAAACAACTGCATTTGGTGGCAAGGTTCTAAGTTCATTTTCTTCAACAGGTGTCAAGTCTGCTGCCCTACCTTGCATACCGATTGGTGTTGTATTTACCAAAATATTTATGTCTGATAAATCACGTATCCTCTCAATTTGAAAAGCGTTAAATTCAACATAAGGGAACTTTTTGCGCAAAAAATTCAATAATTCCACACAATTTGGAATATTTCTTGTATAAATTTTAATTTGTTTAACTTGAGATTGGGCAAGTGCTGTAATTGCAGCACGTGCAGCACCTCCTGTACCAAGCACTCCTGCAACCTTTCCGACAAGAGTAATTTCATCAGGTATTGCGTTGCGAAATCCGATTATATCAGTGTTGTAACCTTTCATTGTTCTATCTTGGTTAATTACAACTGTATTGACTGCACCGATAATATCTGCAGATGCATCAATTTCATCTAAAAATAGCGTCACAGGGAGTTTTAATGGTATTGTCACATTGAAACCTGAAAATCCGTTTGATTTCAAAAACTTGATTCTGTCAACAAGGGTGTCTGGTGGAGTTTCTAGAATTTCATAAGTAGCATTTATACCCAAACTTTTGAACCCTGCATTATGAATATATGTTGAAAGCGAGTGTCCTAAAGGATAACCGATAAGACAGAATTTTTTCAATAGGTTTTCTTCTGGTTGTTGCGGTTGTACATTTCCACAATAAATAGGAGTTTGCGGAAGGTTTGAAATTTGTGATTGAGCCTGAACAGATTGTGTTTGAGATACTTGAGCATTCCAACCGAAATTTGCACTAAAATTGTTTTCATAAGATGAATTATCAACAGATGAACCTGAGACATTACCTGAATATGATTCAGTAGAAGATGCTTGTGGTAATTGTGTTGAAGAAATCGGCTGAGAATACGAAGTTGTCCATCCTGAATTTTGAGTTTGAGTCGGTTGAGGTGGTGGACTAGGTTCAGAATAGGATGAAGTAGACACACTACCAAAAGAAGGTGTTGTTTGTGTAGAAGTGTTAGTGCTTGTCGGTTCATCTGCTCCAATAGAAGATATTGCTTGAGAAGTCGTGTTAGAGTTTGCCTCATCTTCCATTTGAGCTTTTAGTTCAGAGAGTGTAATACTGATACCTTGTGCCTTCAGCTCCTTATAACGAGCTAATAATTCCTTACTTACCGCCACGGTGATTCCTTTCTATTCCAGCTTAATTATATCTAAATTTTTAAACTTGTGCAAACCTATTTTTCTTGCATTCATACAATCACTTAATTAAAAGCTTTTTGTCAAGGAATTTCTTAACACATACAAGCAGGATACATTGAATTCTTCACTCTTACATACTTACCCCCTTCATTGAAATTTGGTTGACACTGTGATATATCATAAGATATGGAGAAAAATTGTTACACAATATTTAAAACTTTTTTCAAAGTCGGAACATTGCTTCTTGGGGGAGGATACGTAATATTACCACTTTTGACAAGTGAACTTGTCGAAAAGAAAAACTGGATTACATCAGATGAGTTATGCGAATTTTACGCAATCGGAGCGTCTCTTCCTGGAATTATTGCAGCAAATACCGCAATTTTCACAGGGCGAAAACTTCTTGGTACAAAAGGAGCAGTTGCGGCAACTGTTGGAATGGTTCTCCCTGCATTTTTGGCAATCGTTCTACTTGCCACAATTTTATCTGAAATAATTAACCTGCCGACAACTCAACACATTTTCTGGGGAGTCGGAATCGGCGTTATCGTACTATTATTTCTGGCAGTTAAAGAGATGTGGAAAAAATCTGTCAATGACAAATTCTCACTCACTGTCTATATTGTGTGTACAATTCTTGCTCTAACAAGAAAAGTGCCACTTGCCTTAATAATTATAGGCGCGTTAGTTTGTGGAATCACTTGGCAAAAATTTGAAGACAGACAGAAATTAAAAAATGAAAAAGCGGAGGGAAAAGAGTAAATGAAATTATTAATTCAATTATTTTTACAATTTTTCCATGTCGGGGTATTCTCTTTTGGCGGAGGATATGCGACATTACCTTTTTTATATGATATTGCAGAAAAATTCCACTGGTACACTTCAAAACAATTAACCGATATGCTCGCAATTTCTTCAATCACCCCAGGCCCAGTCGGAGTGAATGTTGCAACATTTGCAGGCTTTACTACAAAAGGAATTCTCGGAGCATTAATTGCGACAACTGCGGTGATTTTGCCATCATTCATAATAGTGACAATCGTTTCAAAAGTTCTTGACAAATTTAGAACAAACAGAACAGTTCAAGGTGCAATCCGCGGCATCAAACCTGCAGGGTGTGCGCTATTATCAGCAGTTGGGTTAAAATTAATTTTCACCTCAAACTTGAATTTACTCGGAACATTGATTTTAATTGCATTTATTTCAACAAGTTTTATAAAAAAACAAGACCCACTAATTTACCTTGGGATTTCGGCAATAGCAGGACTTGTTTTAGGGTATTTCAATTGGATTGGAGTATAGGGAAAATTAAGCTTTTAAGCTCATAGGAACATAAATTTTTTGTGGATTTTCTTGAGAAACTTGTTTAGGTTTTGATGTTGCATTCCAATTTGCAATAGCAGAACCAATAGTCTGTCCAATAGTTGATGCGGTAATTGAACCTGCAATAAATACTAAACCACGAACTAATGGTTTCCATTTAGCATTTATCGGAAGTTTAGCTATAGCATTGTCCAAATGTCCTCGTTTCATATAACCTTCACCGATGAACATTCCGGCTAAACAACCACCTTCTGTAAAAAATGTTTTTTTGCGTTCTTCCTTTGATGCTGTCAAGACTTTGAAACCACTTGAAGCTACAATTAAAGGATTAACATATTTACTTGCAACTGTTGCAATTTTGCCAAGACCATGAGCTATAGGGTCGGCATTAGCAGTTTCAAGCGCCATATTCAATAATTTTGAAACAGGATTTTGCATTTGTGCTACAGATTTTGTTACAGCAGCAGCCTGACCAACTGCTACAGGAAGTCTGCCCAAGTCACCTGACGCAGCTTTATTAGCATTTGTATATGTAAAACCTACTGATGCAAAATTTACAGGGCACATACGACTAATAACCTTTCACACTATAACCTACATTTATATAAAGTATTTGGTTAAAGCAAAATTGCAGAATGATTAAAAGTTTTTACATTTGTTAATATAGTGGAGGGAAAGAGGGCGAAATAAAAAATCACGTCTTTATTTGTAAAATATTGCTCCTCGTAAGACCAGGGTTCAAAGTAGGTTGGGCTCACTAGCCCGACTGTAAAATTTGTCGGCTTGATAAAGCCGACCTACTTCATAAGCCCAATCCCTCTTACTTTTTCAACACAGTCTCAGCAATTTGAGATGCTGTAATTTTTAGGCAACTTAGTTTTTCACAAGTAGTTTGACGGCGAGCCCACAAACATGGTTTTAATTCACATTTATCATTTGCCATAATCGGAACAACTGAATCAGTTTGTGGAATCAATGCATTTACATCCGTTGGACCAAAAATAACATACGTTTTAGTATGCAAAGCAACTGCCACATGCAACGGAGCTGAATCCGAACATAAAAACTTTTCAGCAGAAGATATCAACACAGCCAAATCTTTCAAACTCTTAGTTGTGCCATAAAGATTTTCAAAATTTTGAGTTCTTACTGTGCTTAAAATAGTTTCGATACATTCCTTATCGTCAGGACCACCAACAAGGATAACTTTTTTACCTTCCGCCACCAACAAATCAATAGTTTTTGCCCAAGTTTCAGCAGGTACGGTTTTTATGCACCCTTTTTGCACACTTAATTTGCTAACTCCAGGGTGTATCAAAACTGAATTTTGAATTTTTTCTTTTCGCTCAACATTAACTTCAGGAAGTTCTGTATTAATATCCGTAACTTCTCGAATCAAATCATGATACATTTTGCAAGCATATTGGTTCTTATTTAATTTCATCGGATGAGTAAGTAAAATTCGACTCAAAGCCCCTGTATCATATCCACAACGCTCTTTTATACCAGTCAAAAATAACAAAATGCTAATAAGTTTATTACCACCTGATGAAACAACAAGATCAAATTTTCCTTGTCTTGCTTGCCACAACAATTTCAGCATTTGTGCATATTTGTTCTTACCTTTTACATCAATTAATATCAAATCATCAATAATATCAGTCAAATCTTTTACGCTTTTACTCCTTGGTTCAAGCGCCAACGTAATTTTTGAATTAGGAAAAGCTTTTTTCAACGAAATCAAAGTCGGAAGAAAAAATATTTCATCCCCAATACCACCAAAATTTATTGCAAGTATATTTTTCATGTCCATAAATTTATTATAGCAAGAAAATATAAAAAAGAAGTCCGCAAGAATTTCTCACGGACTTCATACATTTTAAAGTTTTTTATCTCATTCCTTCAGGTACAGCCATTGGAATCGGTGCAGCCTTGCTTGTTGTTTTTTGCGGAACAGGTGCACTTTGCGGTTTTAGAGCTGCCTGTTTGGTTTCAACTGTAGGTGATACTTCTTTTGTTGATGCAGTAGGAGCTGAAGCAGGTTCTTCTGAATTATTTTCCACTGCAGGAGCTTCTGCAGGTGTTACAGTCCTTCCTTCATTAGATGGATTTTCATCATCACCTATAACTTTTGGTTTTCCAAATCCTTTATGATAATTTGTTAATTCAATTTCTGGATAATCAAAATCTCTGTCACCCAAATCTCTTGTCGCAACGGTCATAATATCTTTCCAAATTCTTGCAGGAACAGTACCACCATATAACCCTGGAATTTTTTTATTGTTATCATCGCCAACCCAAACACCGGTAACAATATCAGGAGTATAACCAACAAAGTAAGCATCCCTTGAATCATCTGTTGTACCGGTTTTACCTGCAGCAGGTTTGCCAATATTTGCAGCTGTACCTGTACCGGATAGGATTACTGTTTTCATCATTGCTGTCATCTCTGCTGCTGTTTTCAAACTGATTTGATGAGAAGATTTTGCCTTACCTGCTCTATAGAGAACACGACCTCTAGAATCTTCAATTCTTTCAATTGCATAAGGTTGAACAACATAACCACCGTTTGCGAATGCACCATAAGCTCTCACAAATTCAAACAGCTTAACACCGTTTGAACCAAGTGCAATCGTATAGTCATATTGCAACGGAGTTGTAAGCCCCAAAACTTTTGCAAGTTGTATTACAGAACGAATTCCGACATCTTGAATAATTCTTGCAGCACAAACATTTGATGAAACCATCAAAGCTTTGTATACTGGGATTTTACCCCTATAGTGACGGCTTGAGTTACGAGGCGACCAAGTACCGATAGTAATCGGACTATCGTCAACCAAATCGTTTGGTGAAATACCTTTTTCCATTGCTGCAGCATAAACAATCGGTTTAAACGCAGAACCTGGAGGTCTGACAGCTTGAGTTACACGGTCATATTGACTTTCACCATAGTTTTTACCACCGGCATAAACCAAAATTCTACCGTCTATAGGACTAAATGAAAATACTGCTGCCTGTCTTGATGCTCCACCCAAGCCAAACGCTCTCATATTATTTAAAATAGCCTCATTTGCTTTTTCTTGAGCTTTAGAATCTAGTGTTGTAATAACTTTATAACCACCATGAATAATATCAGTTTCTTCAAAACCGAGTTTTTCCATCTCTCTTACAACATAATCGCTAAAGTATGGAGCTTTGTTTGTTGTATAAATTTGAGGAACAGAACTCAATCTGACATCAGCTTTGATAGCTTTATTATATTCATCCTCGGTAATATACTTCATCGTCAACATTCTTTTCAGAACCTGATTACGTCTTTGGATTGCGAGTTCTTTATTATGATATGGGTTATAAACAGATGGAGCTTGCGGCAAACCTGCAATCAAAGCTTGTTCCGGCAAAGTCAACTGACTCAATTTTTTATTGAAATAAATCTTTGATGCTGCGGACACGCCATAAGCTCCTGCACCTAAATAAACATTATTCAAATACATTTCTAAGATTTGGTCTTTCGAAATTGTTTTTTCAATTCTTGCCGCAACTTCTAATTCTTTAATTTTTCTTGTCAAAGTTCTTTCATTAGACAAGAACAAAATCCTTGCCAACTGTTGAGTCAACGTACTTGCACCTTGTACAGCTTGTCGCGCAATTACGTTCTGAATTGAAGACCTTGCAATACCTAAAATATCATACCCATGGTGATGATAAAAATTCTTATCTTCTGTCGCTATCAAAGCTTGTTGCAAAGTTTCAGGAACGTCCTTCAATTCAACTTTGTCATAAGTGTATGCTGTAAAAGTTTTAATAACTTCACCATCTTCTGAATAAAATTTTGTTACAATATTAGGCTTAAAATCCTCCAAATTTTCAATCGGAGGCAATGAAGACAAGTACAAGTTCAATGCAACAAAACCTGCTAAACATAAAGCTGTAGATGTCAATACAAACATTTTCAAATTGTAAAAGAATTTGTTTTCAGGTTTTCTACCGCGCCTTGAAATATTTTCGCGTGCGATTTCCCTTGCTGCCCTTTGCCTTTTATATCTGTCATAAGAACTTGACATAAAGTTACTCTCCCTATAATTAAATAAGCTATTATATTATATCACTTTAAAATAAATAGCAAATTGTTAAGAGTGGTGATAATTTTGGAGAAAAAAGAAATAAAAAAACGTATTGTTAGAGAGTCTAAAGCAAATTCAGCATGAAATAATTCTATTTATTTTTGCAAATCATCTTCACAATAAACCTTGACCTCAATCCAAAACGTAACGATATGTAACAAATATACACTTTTTATATCAAATTGCGCAATTTTGACTTTTACAAATTGTTTATTAAAATATAACGAGGTATAATCGGAATCATGGTTGAGAAGACTGAACAAAACTTAAAAGTAATTGAATCAACTCAAGAGATGAGAGGTAAAGAAGTTGTTGAACAACATCAGCCGACTCGACAAACGAATCCTATTGCAAGAAAGCTGCTGGACTTTAGCTTGTCTAACAAAACCCGCAGATTTTCAGTCAAAGATTTGTTCACACGATAGATTCGCGTAGCACGGCTTTATGAGGGTCGATACGTACATAAATTTGTACGGTCTGTGAGGAATCGAAAACCGTTTTATACTTCGTTCCCCCTTTTGGGGTGATGGTTTTTGTGTTTTAATTTTGTTATGTATGAGATAAAAAAACAAATTTATTTAGACTTTACCAAGAACCAAAAATCCGCACTGTGTAATTTTTTGCGTGCTTTAGTAAAAAAATCACAAGACCTAAGTATTGAAGATATTTGGGCAAGTTTTGTTGCTGATGAAAAATATTATCTTGAATTAAATTGCTCAAGATTTGAATTTTTATCAGACATTATTGATGAAGAGTCATTCAAATCTGATACAATAAAATATTTGAAAGAATGTAAAAAATATTATGATTATCGAGAAAAACAACGACCGATAATTGAGGCTAATAAAGAATACGAAAAGAAAAAACGCCAATTTTTACAAGAAGTTAAGATGTCAAAAGAGACTCCGACCAAAAAACAACTTTATTACTATGACAAACTTTGCAAAAAATATAATATTGAAAAAAGGGAGCTGCAATCAAAACTTGAAGCCAGAAATGAGATAGATAAAATTATCACAGAGCACAGCCAAAATTACAAAATTGAAATTTCAAATGAAGAAACGGAAGAATAGATTTATGCTAATACAAGACATAGTAAAAATTTTAACAGACTCAGGAATTCCTCAAAATGAAGCAAATATTGAAGTTCGATTGCTTATTGAGCACTTTGCAGGATATACTCCGATTGATATTATTATGGGTAAAAAACTTGATAATGAGAAACTCAAAATAGTTGAAGAAAAAGCAAAGTTCAGGGCACAAACTCATCAACCTATACAATATATAATTGGGCAAGCAGACTTTATGGGGGAAAAATTCATAGTAAATCCTTCTGTTTTAATTCCACGAGATGAGACAGAAATTTTGGTCAGAAAAGCAGTTGAAATTATTAAAGAAAACAAATTTAAACAAATAATGGATATGTGCACCGGTTCAGGATGTATTGCGTGTATGGTTGCATTACTTGCGCCCTGTCAAGTTATGGGGGTTGACATATCAACAGACGCCTTACATGTTGCATTTTCTAATATGGAAAAATTTAAACTTTTCAATAAAGCAACTTTTAGAAAATCTGATTTGTACTCAAAAATTCGTTCTGATGAAAGATTTGATTTAATAGTTTCAAATCCTCCATATATTCCACCAGTGATGAAAAAAAATATCCAAGAAGAAGTTTCATTTGAACCGAATTTGGCACTATATACGGAAGATGAAAAAGGTTTAGAGTTTTATCAAAAAATAACCAAAGATGCTCCTAAATTTTTAAATAATGGCGGTTATTTACTATTTGAACTCGGAATAGGGCAAAGCAAAGATGTAGCTGAAATAATGAAAAAGTCAAAATTTGTTGACATTCAAATTATAAAAGATTTAGCAGGAATTGACAGAGTAATTTTTGGGCATTTAGGCTAAAATCTTTTCATAGTATAATATTATTAAATGAACGTCGAAATATTAAAGAGAATAAGGATAGAGCGGTATATTTTTGCCGGTTTAATGGCATTTTTGATGATTGCCATAGCAGAAATAAGCGGAGAAAAAGAAATCATTTTTCCTGAAATTTGTGCTTTGACAATAGGAGCGTGGATATCGGAACAGCAACCTTGGATGTGTAACAAACGAAAAATGTTTACACTTGTATCTCTTGCTGCACTATTTGGAGTTCTTGTAACACGGTATATTGATGTACCTTTGATATTTCAGGTTGGACTATGCTTTGGATTTACCGGAGTAATTTTGACTATTGCACGTACAACTTTAATCCCTATTATTTCAGCTTGTATTTTGCCTGTTTATTTAGGAACAAAAAGCTGGATATACCCAATTTCTGTAACTATTATGGCATTTATAATTATCCTTGCCCAATGGTTGATGGAAAAATACCACTTAAAACCTAAAAATCAGTACACTCCTTGTAATTTTGATTTAAAATTTCAGATAATAAAATGGGTCAAATTACTTATTGTATTTTCGCTGATTGCACTTATTCCATTTGAGAATCAGCAAATATACTTTCTGGCACCACCTTTGATTGTAACATTTACAGAATTTGCCAATACTAAAAGTCCATTACGTAACAAACCTTTTCATATTATCGGACTTTTAACATTAGCATCTGCTACAGGATGTTTTTTACGTGAAGTTTTGAACTTATATCTTCATCTTCCACTTACTATTTGCGCAGGACTTGCCTGTTGTGTTTTGTTTTTCGCATTTGACAGGGTAAAAACTCTCTTTCCTCCTGCCGGTGCAATTCTTTTAATTCCAATGATTTTAAAAACCGGTATTTTACCGACTTTTCCTTTAGAAGTGTTAGTCGGTGCTACTGTTTTAATTTTCACTGCAAAATTGATTTTTAGAGAACAAAAAAAAGACCTCGATTAAGAGGTCAAGGTTGGTTATTTTTGGTTATGTTATAGTATTATGTCAGTTTATTTGTCTATTATTTTTTCGGTTAAATTTCAAGGGGTAATTTGTAAATTCTTACATTTGGATAAATTCCCCTAAAGATTTTGTTTTGCGTTTTTCATCATAAACATTTACAAAACTTAACAAATATTATTACAAGTTGTACTATCATGAAATTATGTGGGAAGAAATCAGAAAATTTATATTATCAAAAATTCTAAAAAAATATTATTACCGCACAGGCAAATGTAAAGGATGCGGTCAATGTTGCACCCATATTTATGTCAAGCATTTCAAACATGTGTTGAAAGATGAAAAAGAATTTGAACGACTTCAATATTTGCACAAATTTTATTCTGGTTTGAAAATCATTGGTAAAGATGATTTAGGTTTGATTTTTGAATGTACAAATCTTGACCCAGAAACAAAAAAATGCAAAATTCATTTTTGGCGTCCCGGAATTTGCAGAAGGTATCCGCAAGAAGAACTTTTTTCAATGGGAGGAGCATTGTCTGATACGTGTGGTTACAAGATGGAACCGATTATTCCGTTTAAAAAAGTTCTAAGCGATACTGAAAAGAAAATCAAATAACAGACTATTTTTTTCATAAAAAATTACACTTTTGTCCAATGAAAATACTCTTTTCATCTTGTAAATTAGTCATGTAGTCAAATTTACAAAAAGGATAAATTATGAAAAAGATTATAATTTTTAGTGTGTTATTTTTATTTGGGCTTTTGGGCTGTGCATTTGCAGGATGTCCGATTTCTGAACTAGATGCCTGCAAAGCTGATATCGGTTCAGGGATAAATACACATATTCAAGATAAAGTTTTACCAAATAATTTGGACAAACTTATAAAACCACAAAACACAATGGAAAGCCGTTCTCAACTTGGACAACCACAGGTGCCTGAAAATATAAATATGGAACCAATTCAACAACAAGACACTCAGCCTTATGATGCTAATTGTCAGTTTGGAAATTGTTTCAACAGAACAAACGCAGGCGAATCAAAGAATTAGAATTTTTTACGCCAAACCGTATCAGAGATTTCCCATCCGTGAGTTGCAACATATTGTAAACAAAAATAACCATTACCTCTGAGACAATTTTGCTCCACTTGGGCTTTTGTCCTATTATAACCTGCCGGAACTAAACCTTGTGACGACCAGACCATAATATAAATATCTACACCGACACGGTTTGGACCTCTATTGCCATTTGCATCAAAGTAAAAAGTTAAACCATCAGATGTGGTATCAATACCAAATGATGCCATATCTTCTGCAGTATTTCCATCAACATTAAACATTGAACCATTTGCGATTTTGAAAGTGACAATGTTTCCGCCAATACCATTATCATTTTCATACTTTGGAGCATCTCCGGCCAGAGATTTTACGATTCCCCTTTTGTGCCAACAACCTGGTTTATCAATACATAGTTGTTCTACTTTCAAATGTTTTCCTAAAAATGAATCAAACCATTCTTTTGTACTTGCGGTACTTCCATCTTGAATTGCCATATCATAAGATGTATCTTCATATTCAGCAAATCTTACAGCTTGTTGAATAATTGAAACATCCGCTTTTATTTGAGTCTGAAGCTGTCGTTTTCTGTAATTAGACATCAAACCAGGAATTGTCATCGCTGCAATAACGCCAATTACACCAAGTGTAACTAGAACCTCTGCAAGAGTAAAACCAAATCTCGCTTTGATTGGTGATAAACCTACGTACGTAGCACCTTCAGCTAATGTAAAACCTAATTTATTCGTTAAAATATTTTTCTTAAAATATTGAAAAAACACGCCTTAACTTCCTCTTGTTTTTAATTATAACAAGATTTATATTTTCTGTAAATAAAAACACCCCAAGCAAACTTGTTGGAGTGTTTTAAGATTGTTGAAATTTATGTTATTTATTATCTTTCGCAAATTGTTCTTGCAACGTAAACGCCTGATGCTGATGCTTGCAACAAACCTCTTGTTACACCTGCACCGTCACCAATTGTAAATAAGTTTTTAACACCTTCGGTTTCCAATTCATTTGTCAATTTTACTCTTGCAGAATAGAATTTAACTTCAATACCGTAAAGAAGAGTGTATCTTGATGCTGTACCAGGAGCAATTTTATCTAATGCTTGCAACATTTCGATAATACTTGTCATTTGTCTGTATGGAATAACAAGACTCAAGTCACCTGGAGTTGCACACGCAAGTGTCGGTGTAATTACGCTTGATTTTATTCTTTCCGGAGTTGAACGTCTGCCGTCAAGCAAATCACCAAATCTTTGGACTAAGATTCCGCCCCCTAACATATTAGCAAGTCTTGCAATATGTTGACCATATTGAATAGGTTCTTTGAACGGTTCTGTAAATTTTTCACTAACAAGTAATGCAAAGTTTGTGTTTGGAGTTTTATAATTTGCATAACTGTGACCGTTTACAGTTGCAATTCCGCTGTAATTTTCCTGAACAACTTCACCATTTGGATTCATACAGAATGTTCTAACCTCATCACCAAATGTTGGTGAATGATAAATCAATTTAGATTCATATAATTTAGATGTCAACGGTTCAAATACAGGAGCAGGAAGTTCAACCCTTACACCAACATCAACAGCATTATTTACCATACCGATTTTGTGTTTTGCAAATTCTTGAGTCAACCAATCCGCACCTTCTCTACCTGGAGCTATGATTGTATACTCAGCAGAAATAACTTCACCATTATCAAGTTTGATACCTTTTACTTGTTCACATTCAACAATTAATGATTCAGCTGAAACGTTATTCAAAATAGTAATTCTGTCATCAAGATAATCTTGCATATTTTTTAATACATCAAGACTTCTTTCCGTACCAAGATGTCTTACCGGAGAATATACCAATTTCAATTCTGCTAGAACTGCTTGGTGCTCAATTTCGTCAAAAACTTTTGTATCTGTTCCAAAAACTTCTTCTGTAGCTCCGTATTTTAAGTATAATTGGTCTGCATAATCAATCAAGTCTTCAGCTTGTTTTCTTGTCATATAATCAACGAGGTGTCCGCCAACGTCAGGAGTTAGAGTCAATTTACCATCTGAAAAAGCTCCGGCTCCGCCCCATCCGCATAACAATCCGCAACGTTTGCAGTTTACACATTTTGGAGAACCCTCTCTAATCGGACATTTTCTCTTTTCAATACGTTGTCCTTTTTCAATTAGAACAATTTTCCAATCCGGTTTAAGTTTCATAATTTCCAATGCCGCAAAAATTCCGGCTGGACCTGCGCCTATAATTGCTACGTTGTACATCTTTTTCCTCTTTCGTTATTTTGTCAACCGTTTAAGTATAACTTGAACATATTATTTTTTAAAGTCTATTGTAAAGGGATGTGAATTATTGAGGATAAAAGATGGAAGTTCGGAAGGCAAGACTACTTCAGAATGATATAATATTATCTGTTTTGCTAGAGAGCCTTTTTTATTCAGCCTGACATCTTACATTAGTTCACTCACATTTAACAAACACATTCACTTTTTTATTTATTTTGTGCTAAAATCTGTAGTATGAACTGGAAAGATTTACCGAAAAAGAAAAGGCTATATGGCCTGATTATATTGACTTTCGTAGGAATTTTGGCGTGGGCTTTCATCACAGCCAGTATGATTACGCATGATTTTAACCGAAAACAGGCTTCCGCTAAAGGAGATGAGCAAGAAGCAATAGTTCATGGCATAATCCTTACCGAAACCAAAGATGAACAAAAATACTGGGAAATATATGGTGAAACAGGTCAATGGGACAGCGAAAAAGGGGTTGCCCAATTAGACAAAGTTACAGGTAATTTTTATAAAGATAACGAAGTTTCTATGAGTTTTGAGTCTTCAAAAGGTACTTATAACTCAAAAAAGGGTGATATAACTTTATACAAAGACACATTTATTGTGCTAAAAGACGGTATTACCTTGAATGCTGATAATTTGCATTGGACAAATTCGCACACACCAATTGTGGCAGAGGGGCATATTAAAGTTCAAAAAGGAAAAGAATTGTTATCAACTGCGGACAAAATTATCATCAGTCCAACGTATGACAGTTTCAAAATTGTAGGGAACACTGTATCAAAGGTATATGAGGATAAAAAGTAGTATGAAGAGATTTTTAACGACATTTTTATCGATTTTGGTGTTGACAGGACTTGCTGTACAAGCATCAGACTTGATTATTGAATCAAAAAATCAGTCTTTCAATGAGGCAGATAATAAAATTAAATTCAACGGAAATGTAAAAGTTACGGTTGATGATTTGAAGGTTGTAGGCGACAGTGCTGACGTAAATGTTACTAAAGACCAAAAATTAGATACAGCTACTTTTTATGACAAACCTTATGCTTTTGAAGTTAAGAAAAACAAAAAAAGAGAAGTTAAAGCAAATATATTGAAAGTTTCATTGATTACAAAAATCATCAGAGCAGAAGGCGACACTCAATCTGTTGTTTTTGAAGGTAAAACACCAATCGTTGTAATTAACGCAAACACTCAAGAATATGATACCAAAACAGGTGTTATGACTGCAGTTGGTACTGTTACAATGAAATATAAAGAAATTGAAACTTTTTCAAATTCAGCACAAATCACAACTGATAAAAGCGGAGATTTGAAAAAACTTGTCTTGACTGGCAATGCTAAAGTTAAACAAGAAAATAACGAATCTTATGCTGACAGATTTGTATATGACGCAACAACAGGCAACTTAACAGCTTACGGTAACACTACATCCAATGCAATTATGGATGATGGTTCAAAATTAACATTAAAATCAAGCTACCAAGAATATAACCAAAAACGCTCAATATTCAATGCAAGCGGTAATGTAAGAATTTGGTATCAAGATTATTATGCAGTCGGACCAAAGGTAACTTTGTATCCAACTCCAGGATCATCAAAACCAAATGAGGCATACTTCACAGGTCGTTCAAGTATTACTCAAGGAGTTAGAACAATTTATGCCGACAAAATAAAAATGACTATGAAACCAAAAACTTTTGATGCTCAAGGCAACACAAGAACCGTAATCAAAAATATCGGTTCAGGCAGTGATGATAACGTAACTTTAGGATTATAATACTATGAAAGAAAAATTAGATAAGGCATTAGAGTGTTTTAAGAAAAAAGATTGGAATGGAGCGATTGATTCATTCACTTCGATTATTGAGGTTGAACCTGAAAATGCCGAAATTTATAACAACTTGGGATTATGCTATGCAAATATTGGTGATGATGAAAAATCTGAAAAAAATTATTTAAAATGTATTGAATTGAATCCGCAAATTCCGCAATGCTACATCAATCTTGTTGATTTGTATTATAAACAAAGACGACTCGGAGAAGGTATAAATATTTTATCTTACGCAATTGATATGCTACCTGATGATATTATTTTCAGACATTATCTTGCAAGATTTTATATGGAAGATGCCAAACAAGATTTGGCGATTGATGAACTTGTTTATGTCTTGGAAAAACAACCTGATAACTATGATGCGTATTATGATTTAGCCAAAATTTATTTTGAATTTGGCAATTATGATTCAGCGATTGAAAATTTGGAAAATGTTTTAGAATTTAAACAAGATAATGAATTGATTTATTACTATTTGGCAGAAGCTTACCAAGCCAATGACGAAATAGACAAAGCTATTTCTAACTTTTTGAAAGCCATAGCAACAAATAATAAGTTTGCACCTGCATATAAGAAAGTTGCAATTTTATTCTTGGCACGTGGCGATTATGCTGATGCAATTGAGTATTTGGAAGACTATATGAACCTTGATATCTCAGAAGAAGAAAAAAATAGCACAGCAAAACTTGTTGAAAACATAAAACAAAAGGCTAACAATTAAGAAGGACAACAATTTTAGATGAAGGATAAATTTTGGATTGCGTTTTCTTCGATAGAACAAATTGATAGCCCTTTTATTCAAAGACTATACGGTTACTTTGGAGATATTGAAAAAGCTTTCAATGCTTCGCTATACGAACTCAAACAAATTGATGGTTTGAGTGTTAGAAGAGTTGAAACTTTTTTACGCTATCGAGATAAGGTCGATATTGATAGAACTTTCGCTGAGGTTGAAACTCGAGGGATAAATTTTTTAACTCTTGCAGATGACAATTATCCAAAAATGTTGCGCCAAATTTCTAATCCGCCTGCTGTTTTATATTATAAAGGCAAACTCTTTGAATGTAATATGGATAAGACCCTTGCTGTTGTAGGTTCGCGCAAGGCAAGTTTGCATGGAAGAGACGATTTGAGAAAAATACTTTCAGGACTTGCAAATACTGATATTTGTATAGTTTCAGGATTAGCATCAGGTGTAGATACAGTTGCGCATACCACAGCTATTGAAAACAATTTGAAAACAATCGGCGTCATAGCAAGCGGTTTTGATTTTACTTATCCTGCAAGTAACAAAACACTTTATCAAAATATTGAAAATGGTTATGGTGCAGTTTTATCTGAATACTATCCAACATTTGAACCAATAAAATTCAGATTTCCACAGCGAAACAGAATAGTTTCAGGCTTGTCTTACGGAACATTAGTCGCTGAGGCATCATTAAAAAGTGGCGCATTGATTACCGCAAATCTCACATTAGAACAAGGTAGAGAACTGATGTGTATTCCCGGATTGATTTCTAATCCGAACACACAAGGAATTTATAAACTTCTTAAAAACGGTGCAACTCTAGTAACTGAAACAGAAGATATTTTAAATGCCCTTAATTGGGAAGTAAAAACTGAAACAAAAGGCGACCAATTAACATTGCCAATGTTGACAGACGAAGAAGAGAAGATTTTTAATAACTTAGAAATAGAAGAAAAAGGTGTGGATGAGCTTTTGAGTTTGACAGGGATGAATTTGGATGATTTATTGATGAACTTGACAACAATGGAGCTTAAAGGCATAATAAAACAATGTAGTGGGGATAGATACAAAAAGGTATAGAAAATATAATGGCAGAGACGAAGAGCAAAAATAAAGAAAAATCGTTAGTAATAGTCGAATCACCAGCGAAATCTAAAACTATTAAAAAGATTTTAGGCAGTGATTTTCAAATTGAGGCAAGTTACGGACACATAAGAAATTTGCCGACAAAAGACCCAGCAACTCAAAATTTGGGATTTGATGTAAATAACAATTTTGAACCAAAGTTTGAAGTTATCCCAGGGAAACAGCAAGTTGTACGAAAATTAAACGATTTAGCCAAAAAGTTTGACAAAATATATCTTGCATCCGACCCCGACCGTGAGGGAGAGGCTATTGCTTGGCACGTTCGTCAAGTTTTGAAAGTGCCTGATGAAAAAATATGTAGAATCGTATTTAACGAAATTACACCCAAAGCCGTTAAGCATTCTGTAGAAAATCCTCGCAGCATTGATATGGATATGGTTCAAGCACAACAAACTCGCCAAATTTTGGACAAACTTGTAGGTTTCAAATTGAGCCCTGTTTTGTGGAAACAAATCGGTAACAGAAACCTGTCAGCAGGTCGCGTTCAATCTGTAGCTCTACGCATGATTTGTGAAAGAGAAGATGAAATCGAAGCTTTCGTTCCGCAAGAATACTGGTCAATTCACGCAAATCTTGACAAGGATGGTAAAGTATTTGATGCAGAATTATCAAAAATAAAAGGAAAAGCTGTAGATAAAACTTTGAAAAATAAAGAAGAGGCTCAAAAAGTTGTTGATTACTTAACAAACCCCGATACTCAATATGAAGTTTCAAAGGTAACAAAAAAATCAACCAAACGTAAACCAACCGCCCCATTTATCACATCTACAATGCAGCGTGCAGCATCTTCAAAACTTGGTTTTGGAGTTTCTAAAACCATGCAAGTTGCTCAAAAATTATACGAAGGTATTGAGATTGATGGCACTCCGGTCGGTTTGATTACCTATATGAGAACCGACTCTGTCAGGGTTTCAGATGATGCTCAAAATATGGCACATGATTTTATTTTGCAAAATTATGGTGAAAAATACTATCCTGAAAAAGCCAATATTTACGCAAAAGGCAAACAAAATGTTCAAGATGCACACGAAGCGATTCGTCCTTCATATCCTGAGCGTACCCCTGATAGTATAAAAAAATATTTGGACAACGACCAATATAAATTGTACAAATTAATTTGGGAAAAGTTTATGTCTTCTCAAATGTCACCAGCTGAAATTGCCAATAAAACAATTGAAATTTCATCAGGAGATTATACTTTACGAGCAGGTACAAGCAAAATTACATTTGACGGTTTTTTAACTTTGTATAATGATTCTGAAGATGATGAAGAAAAAGCATCAGACGCAAAAATTCCTGATTTAGAAAAGGGTGACAAGGTTGTTTGCAAAAAAATCCTGCCAAAACAACACTTTACGCAACCACCTCCAAGATACAACGAAGCATCTTTGGTTAAAGCTTTGGAAGAATACGGCATTGGTCGTCCATCTACATACGCAACAATTATCACAGTTATTCAAACACGTAAATATGTAGAGAAAAAAGACAAGGCTCTTCGTCCGACATTGTTAGGCAGAACCGTTTCAAAACAGCTTGTGTCACAGTTTTCAGACATTATGGACTACAAATTTACAGCAGGAATGGAAGAAAAACTTGATAAAATTGCAGAAAAACAAGCCGTATGGGTGAAAGTTTTGCAAGACTTCTACACACCATTTATGGATGAAGTTAATTCTGTAATGAAAACAGCGCAAAAAGTTAATATTGAAACAAACATAAAATGTCCAAATTGTGGAAAACCAATGCTCTTAAGAACAAGCAAAACAGGCTCACAATTCTTGGGTTGTTCAGGTTATCCTGATTGTAAAACCGCAATGTCAATCAACGTAATGCAAGAAATGGAAAACAGCGAGGATGGAACAATTCCTACTCAGCAACAAGAAGTTTGTGAAGAAAAATGCGAAAAGTGCGGTTCTGACATGATATTCAAAACAGGTCCTTACGGCAAATATATGGAATGCACAAACCCTGAATGTAAACACCGCAAACCATACCGAAAATCAACAGGTGTACCTTGCCCAAAATGTGGCAAAGGAGTAATTGTTGAACGCAAATCTAAACGTGGAACAGTATTTTTTGGCTGCAATCAATATCCTGAATGTGATTTTGTCTTGTGGAATGAACCAACAGGCGAAAAATGTCCTGAATGTGGCAGTTTATTAGTGAAAAAAGTACTTAAAAAAGGAACAGTAATTTCTTGTTCAAATATGAAATGTCATTTCAAAAAAGACCCCGAACCAGTGCAAGACACCGAAACACTTTAAACTTAAAGCCAAACAAATAGAACAAAATGTCCACCCTTGGTGGGAGGACCGATTAAGCAAATAGTTCTATGTCATTCTGAAAGCATAGAAAATTTGTGTG
>QHME01000030.1 GCA_003258735.1 Candidatus Melainabacteria bacterium | reverse complement strand
TAATATATTCAAAAAATATGTTTAATAAAGTTCCTCAAGGTTATGAAAAAGTTGAATTTGAATATGAAAAATTCAACAAAAAATATGATGTTTATGTTCAAAAATCTCAAGATGTTAATGGACAAATTGAGGCAAGATACCTGTTTAATACTGCGTTTATGGATAGATTTATGCAAATTGCAATAAGCTTTGGTGTTTATCGCGTTCAGTGTTCAATTTTTGATGATTCAATGTTGATTTTATTATCAACAAATAAAGACTTGTTTGAGATGAATCATTTGTTTGGCCGAATTGACGATATTCATCAATATGACCATTTGTTTGACGAATTCGCGTCTGTTCTGTCATTTATTGATGTTTTGAACCTTGCAAGCAAGACTGGATTATAGTTATAAAAAGATAAGGATAATATAAAATGCCACAGTGTATGGAAAAATATAAAAATAAATTCGCTATAGAATTTGCAAAAGTTATGCAACAAAATTCTGCTGAATGGAAAGCGTCACAAGATACTCATATAAAAAACTTATATACAATATGGGTATTTCGTTATATTTTTGCTTGTTTAGTTGGTTTTGCTCCTATAAAAAAAGAATCTTATGATTATGATGTATATTTTCATATTTGCACTGCAATAGTTCTTTTTATTGGCTCAATATTTTATGCAATATATTTTGAAAATAGTCAATATCAAGAAGAAATGAAAGAAAAACTTTTTCAAAAGCTTGTAAAAATTTTTGGTAAAGATATTGTATTTGGACTTGGCGAGATTTCAAGTTATGAGTACAACAATTCAATGTTGTTTAATAAAAAAGTAACTTTCATTTCTGCTGATGATAGATTTAGTGGAGTTTATAATGAAACGCCATTTGTTATATCAGAAGACAGTGTTACGCACAACAAAAGATATAAAGGTGGAAAATCAGAAGAATATATGCTATTCAAAGGTGTTGCAATGCACTTTAAAATGAAAAAGCAAATTAAATCAAGAGTTTTAATATATTCAAAAAATATGTTTAATAAAGTTCCTCAAGGTTATGAAAAAGTTGAATTTGAATATGAAAAATTCAACAAAAAATATAATGTTTATGTTCAAAAATCTCAAAATGTAAATGGACAAATTGAGGCAAGATATTTATTTAACACTGCATTTATGGATAGATTTATGCAACTGCAAACAAGTTTTAGGGTAAGTAAAATGCAATGTTCTATTTATGAAGATTCTATGCTAATTCTGTTGTCAACAAATAAGGATTTATTTGAGATAAATCCATTGTTTAAAAAAGTTGATGATATAAATCAATATAACTATTTGTTTGACGAATTCGCGTCAGTTCTGTCATTTATCGATGTTTTGAACCTTGCAAGCAAAACTGGGTTGTAGTAGGTTTTAGTTATGAAAATTTCAAAGGTTTTAAAACTCAAAAAATATCTTACTTGGAATATAATATCAGTAATCGGTTATTTTTGTTTGGCATTGACTATTATATTTGGTTTGATATACTTTTTAGCATCATCTGGACTAAATATCAGAGAAGATATTAGCGAATATTTTCAAGAGTATATTTCCAAATACATCATAAAACCTTATATTGAGTTTGCAAAATTCCATCTATTTATGGTCTGTGTAATAGCGGTTGTTTCAAGATTTGAATTTAAACATTATAACGAGCTTGGAGAAGATGGGTTGCGCCTGTTCATAAACCATGAAAAGCTATATTCAGGAGCTTTTATCACAGGTGTAATGTTTAATCTGTTGCCATTGACAGTTTTGTTGATTATGTTTATGTCTTGGTTATTCGGTCTTTTAAAATAGAAAAATTTATGATATAATCAAGGTGTCTATTTTAACAAAAATTGTGTCGATGTGATGGAATGGTAGACATGCATGCTTGAGGTGCATGTGGCGAGAGCTGTGGGGGTTCGACTCCCCCCATCGACAAGTAAAAAATGTTCAGCATTTGCTTGAATATTTTTTATAGTATGTGGTTGGAGTTGAACCCTAAAATGTGGGTTCGGCGACCTGTGAGCAGAGTGCGAAGGACTTTTGCGAAAGAACGAAGTTCTTGAAAGCAAAATCCGTAGGCACGTTTAATGCGAACAGGTCAAGACAACTCCCCCCATCGACAGATTTTTAGGAGCTATATATGAATTTAAAAACTATTACAAAAATATTTATACTAACTGTTGTTTTTATTGCAAGTGGTGTTTCTAATGTCTTTGCAGAAACATTATATTTCGGAAGTCAAGCGCGATTTAGTCCAAATGTAGATTATAAATTTTTTGAAAATTTATCAACCTGTCGTCCTTATACAACACCAGTACATATAAGTGCTCCTCTTTTGGTCCCTGTAGGCTATTCTAAAACTCAAATTGTTGGAATATCTAATAATAAATGTACAGTTCGTACATATAGAAAAGACAGAGCAACAGCGGCTTGGAAGTTATCTGAGGAATTTCAATTACCTATCAGTTATGCAAAAGAGTTAGGTTCATTGATGATGAGAGAAATAAAATATCCAAACGAAAGACGTGCGCACCTGAAAAAATATTGTGAAATAAATAAGCGCCCTTCAGATGCTTGTGTACAATTAACAAATGGAACTGATAAAAATAATTACTTTTTTCATGTAGATGTAAATTGGGATAAATATCAAACATATCCTTACACTTATTCTCAACAGATTCCACATCAGAACAAAACATTTTATACGAATAAATAGAGAGAATATTTAGATATACTTGACAAACTTTCAACAATTGTAAATAATGTATGTAAGGGGCAAGCCCCAAGCAAGTGCTAGTTACTTGAGGCTTGACTTAGTACCCTATAAGAAAAGATAAATTAATAAATTATACAAAAGTCAAATACTAGACAACAAATAGTTTCGAACCCTTTTCTTTTTGTGTTATAAAATCAACCATCCATTTTGATGTTATAATTTTTGTATGAAGAAGTTGTTATTCGCGATTTTTATTTTAATTTTGGGGACATCAACAGTCTTTGGTCATACGTTTGTGCCTGATTTTTCTACGATGAAAATTCTTCGTTGTGATTTTGATGAAACCGTATATAACCAAGACAATACTGTATTGACAAAGAGCAAATTGTTTAGGATTTTTTATCTTGATGATGAAAACAAGTTAATATATCTGCAAAAAGAGCCAATTGACCATATTTTGTATTACGAAACTGACAAAATCGAATACAATCTTCAGTCAATGACTGATGATTATATTATGATGGCGCATACGACAATTGACCGAATCTCTTTAGAATATAATTCAAAATCTACAATGACTTATGACAATCCTATGTTTGGAGTTCGTCGTTCAACTTCTCAAGGTGTTTGCAAATTTTTGAATTAACATTTTTGTTACAATCCAATATTTGATGTCAATTTTTTTCTCCATAAATCGTTTATTAATATATAGGGGAAATAATTATGGAAAAAGTATTGGACAAATACTCGACTCTTTTTGATGAAATATTTTCGCAAAACGAAAATACTTCAAATCCTTATATGGATTTTCCTTGTAAAAATCAGTTATCTTTAACATCTTATATTCTAAACACCAGTGGAATAAATAATTATGGCGGATTTTTGGGTGTTATCACTGATGAAGAATTGTCTGACAAAACTGTTAGAAAAATTGTTTTGGAGTTATCTCGTGCAATTGATAAGGATTCAGTGGAAGAAATAAAATTTTTGAAGGCAGAATATGGCAATAAGAAAGAATTTGCCATTGCTAAGAGGTTTTTAGACAAAAAATGTAAAAAAGTTTGGGATGTTTTTGCATCAAAAAATAAAAAAATAAATGTGCCCAAAAATGCGATGAAATCTCTTGGAATAACTAATCAACCATCATTGGAATTTTTACTTGGTGATAGTTTGAAGTTTTTTGAAAAAGATAATGGTTCAACGACTGTTGATATAATTATGTCTATTTTGAATAACAAAAATCTTAGTTATGACTTTGAGGATATTCATAAATTTTTGAAAAATTCTTACCAAAAAGGGCAGTGCAAATACAATTTAATCACAGTTTCTTATCTTGCACAACAATTAGACTACAACAGGCATGAGCTGGAAAGGCTTGGTGTAGATGACAAAACGCTAAAACACATTTTTAATTCTTTGACTTTGGAAGAGAAAGCCAAAGTTGTTTGGAAAAAGTTTAAAAGTCTTGTGCAAAGTGGAAATACAGAGGTCAAAAAGGCAAGAAACTAGGTCGACTTGCCATGCTGACAAAATTTTTAAGGTGGGCTAGTGAGCCCACCCTACTTAGTAGTAAATCGACGAAAGTGTCATTCTAAATAAGATAAAATCTACGTTGCTACGCAACTTGATTTTTAATCCTTTCATATTTTATAGGAATGACATGACTTTTCTGCTGAAAAAACTTTATTTTACCCCATGCCAAATTTAATTATCGTCAGTAATAGTCCAGTTGTTTCGCATAACTTTTACTAAACATCCTGTTGCATAGTCTGCAATATTGTTATATTCAGAAGTTTTCCCGTTGCAAAGTGTAGGATCGTCTCTCCAGTCTTTTACTGCACCGTCTGCAGTGATTTGCAAAATGAACGTATCAAGTCCTACAATGTTTGGTTGGCTTGGTCCATTGGTGTCGAGTGCGATTTTGGTGGATGCTTTCTCAGAGTCAATATTCATACACATTGTCATACCGTTGACAGTTTGCGCGCAATAGCCTCTTTCAAATGGCAAATTGCCTGATGAGCCGTCAAGATTTGTATATTTGTCAGCAAAACATTTAGGAGATGTTGTTCCTCCACAGTTTTTTCGTGCTAATTTGAAATAATTGTTCAAAAAATAACAAGAACCTTTAGTGCAGTTTTCGTTGTCATCTACAGCACCTGATGTTGATTTGTACCAATCATTTGTCATATCATCATCCATGGCTTGTTTTGCAGCTGCGCTAATTTGAGAATATGCTTTTTCGATAGATGTTGAATAAATCTTGTATCTGTAATTCTTTACCAAAGAAGGTATAGTCAGTATTGCGATTACTCCGACAATACTAAGCGTTACAAGAACTTCTGCTAAAGTAAAACCTTTTTTCATATCTGTCCTTCCTTAGTATTCCATCTTCCAGCCGGCTTCCATTACGTTAATAAGACAGCCTACTGCTGCGTTATATATACCATCATTTGCTCCTGTCGTGCATAATGATGCTCTATCTGTATTGGTAATTTGACAACCAACACCATAATCTAAAATTGAACCGTTTTTGTTCACATCAAGTGTAAAAACATCACGTCCTATAACATTTGGTGCGGCCATACCATTTACATCAAGAAGCATACTCATACAGGTATTGCCTGGGTTATAAGAAGCACAGATAGCTGCTCCGGATACTGTTTGAACACAGTAATTGCTCCATGCTCCTGGTACATCAGCATTGCCAATAGTTTTATATGTATTTGCATTAGAGGTCACACAACCTGTTTTATCAGCTTTAAGACAATCTTTTTTTACAGTTTTAAAATACTTAGTTAAAAAATATCCTGCACCTGTTTGTGGTTCTTGGTGATCTGTTGCACCGTCTTTATATGTCGTAGCACTAGCTGCAGTTGTTTCGTAGAAATTATCAACGTGCTCATCTGCCATAATTGCTTGCGTTGCATCAGAAATTTGTGAATAAACTTTTTCTAATTGCGCAGTATATAATCTGTTTTTATAGTTTTTCATAACTCCAGGGATAGTCAAAACTGCAACAATTCCGACAATACCTAGTGTAATCAAAACTTCTGATAACGTAAAACCTTGTTTCATATTTATCCTTCCGTAATTAATAGTTCATTTCCCAATTGTTTTCCAAGAGCTTAGCAAAACAACCGTAGCCCAAATGTGCGCCTAGTGTATTTTTTTTGCCACATTTACTTGAATCAAAATTGTCAAAAAGTTCATTTGTTTTATTATTAACAAATATTGCAAAAAAATCTCTCCCACCGATATTTGGCCCATCAGTTGAATTTATATCAATTCTGAATATGCAATATTCAGAGCCTCTGCCACAATAAAAAGACAAAGCCTCACCACCTGCAAGTTTTGCCCAACCATGAGAGTCAACTAAGCTGTTACCTACTTCTGTACCTGTCTCTAAAATTTTATATTTTGTAGCAAATGGATTTTTGTTAATACCACCGGCTTTTTTAAAGTATTTGTCAATAAAATCTTGTTGGTGTTTGCCACTATCTGCAGTATTCACATACGGCGTCTGATAAAAATATGAGACGTTATTATCTGCACATGCCTGATTTACGGCATTTTCAATCATTTCAACCGATTTTTTCAATTTTGTTGTATAAACTCGCTTATGATAATCTTGAATGAACCCTGGCAGAGTCAACATTGCGATAACCCCGATAATTCCCATAGTAATCAATAACTCGCCAATTGTTAGGGCTTTTTTCATACTCTTAAAATCCTGTTTTGTCTACGTATATACAAATTATACAACTTTTTGGGCATGTTTTCAAGTCATGAAGAAAGAAGTCGCTGATTAGTAAAAATACTTGATAATTATTACCTGAAAAAGTCTGCCATTTTGATTTTTTGTCCTCTGAATTTCTCGATAAAATTAATTGTTAAATTTTGGTTAAAAAAGAAGGGTTTTAGCAAAAATGGAACAATAATATAAGTGTAGTTGATAAGAGAAAGAAATTGAAAGGAGTCGATTATGAGATTTTTAGTTAAAAGAACACCGGACAATTTTATTAAATCCGTTAATGATGAAATTAGTTCAATTTTGAACAGACATTTTGACAGTTATTATCCGGAATTTGGTTATGACGAGGATATGGATAAATTATCAATGCCTGTAGAGGTTACTGACAAAGAGAAAGAATATGACATTCGTGCAGAATTGCCAGGAGTTAAAAAAGAAGACTTAGATATTGATGTTGAGAAAAACACAATCACCATAAGAGCTAAAAAAGAGGAAGAAAACGAAGAAGGTTCAAAAGGTTACAAAAAATCTGAATTTAAATATGGTGAATTTTCAAGATCAGTATATTTGCCACAAGATATAAATATTGAAAAAACTGAAGCTAAATTGGAACATGGTGTTTTGAAAATTCAAGCACCAAAGATGTATGAAACAAAAGAGTCAGTTAAAAAATTGGCTGTTAAATAATTTTGATACTTCAAATAATGGTGTTGTTGGCGGAGAAGTTTACTTCTCCGCCAACTTTGGTATAAATGATAAATTTACATTTTTAATATTAAATAATGTTACCAATCTTGCAGAGTATGACTGAATTATGACAATTACACAAACAGGTCAGTCCATAAATATTACATAAAAGTATTTTTATAAAAATTTGCATTAAAAAAGCAAGGTCTAAAAGTACCCTTATCAGGCCTCTCGCAAAATGATTATTAATCATTTTGCTCGGCAGAGTGCTCATAACCACATACTGAATGCTTAGAGTGCGTCCCTACAAGATAAGTTCAATGGAATATAGGATTAAGAATTGGAAGAAAGAAATTGAAGAAATAGTCAAGAATCCATAAAAATTAGTATTAATATGGACTAGAAAAATTTTTAAAACCCTTGCTAAACAGAGCCAACAAAGTAAATACAACATAATTCAATTAAGTTGTCTTTTAGATTGAGATTTCTTTTGATTTTGAATTAAAAATCTTTGTACCATAAAGTGTGTAATCTTTGTCCATAGCGGAACTCCTTTCATTACACACATTCATCAGTCGTTTTGAGACAGAAGTCAAGTGTTAAAAATTTAATTATTTTCTAATATATATTTTACCCCATTTTCGGTTATTTTCTGAAAAGATAACTTGAGCATGTAATAGCTTGTCAATTTCTTTTCTAATATTATAATATTCTTCAGGGCTATACACTCCATAAAATTTTGAATCAGTTACTTTTTTACCATACCTTGCAATTCGAGATACACCTAATTCACCAGATAATATTTTAGCTAGTACAGATTTATTAAATTCACCATTAAAATTATTTATACATTCAAGGATTATTTTTTCTATATTGCCAGCTTTTTCTAAACTATATCCTTTATTTATTTTTTCTGGGTATATTGTAGCTTCTTTATCTTTTACATAATTTATTAATTCATTTATGTTTTTAATCTTCTTTATATCATCTAAGTTATAACGAGAAGAAATTCTTTTATTATAAATACATTTTAAATAATGTTCATTAAAATCTTTACATCCGCAATTTTTAAACATTTTTGTAGATAAGTTTATTATTTTAGGATATTTATTACATATTTTTGTTGCTATTGGGATGGAAGTTTCATCATTATCTATTAGTAAATAGCACTTTTCATATTTATCAAAATTTATAACAGATAGTTGATTTAAAAGCCCACTAACACCATTACTACATGTAACAATGTGATATTCATTTATTTTATTTTGCTCTGTTAAGTGTTGGTAAAGAACATAACCGTCAAAGTAACCTTCTACAATAATCAAATTTTTTTGATCATTGAAAGCATTAATTTGAGCAAGACCAGTTGGCGTTCCTTTCTCTCTAGATATACCATCTTTGCTAAAATCAAGAGGACGATATTCAAAACCAATTAAATATGCTGTATATTCAGTTGAATATTTTATTGTAGGTATTACCCACCGCCTTTTTTGTGTGTCATAACCTAAAACAACATTCATAGCAGTTTCTTTGGTTATTCCTCTTTTTTCTAATAATACAGTTAAAGCTTCTAGGTTTCCCATTAAACTTATCATATTTATGGCGGCATAATTAACAAATTCTAATTGTTTTTCATCTTCATATATAATTGAAGCTTTTTCTTCTTTTTCTTTTGATATTTTTTTTATATTCTGATATTTGTTTTCTAAAAACTCTTTCCAAGCATTCGGATTATTTTTTGATTCATTGCTTATAATATTCTTAATTAATTGTCTAGAATGTTCCCCTTCGCTAGCAAAACAATACACAATACCTTTTTGAGCATTATATGTCAAATTGTCTTTATGACTATCTAAACAGTACGGGCATTGCCATACATATTCGGATCCCTTTTTTCTTTCTGGTGGACCTAAATATTTTATTAATAAATCTAACGTAATTTCAATCATAATTACTTTATGTCTTATAAATTTCTACTATTTTTACAGTATATATAATTTTTGGAATTATTTCAATCTCGTTGATAATTTGGTATATCTCAATTTACAAGTAAAAATAAAATTGCACTGTTTTGCTCTTTCTTGCATTCGGCTAAAATAGGCTTTGTGCGCAGGATAGACCCTGAAATAAATTCATGGTGACAGAAAATTAGTGCAAAAGAGTGCAAGAAAAGACCCATACATCTCAATACTAAAAAACAGCCTAAATCGTGCTGTCTGTTTGATTTTTTATTAAATTTTCTCTGTCTCAATGTCCCAGAAACCTATTAACATAAATCTCTAACTTCAGAGTTTGCCTCATTCGGCTAACGTGTCGGGGGTTGTGGGGTTTTGGTACGATATCAAAAGTCCTAATAAACTACAGATATAAAAAAAGACCCCTTAAAAGGAGTCTTTTTTTATATGGGCCGCAGTGGACATATCACTTCGTTCGCCATCGACGTGACTACGCTTGAGCCTTATAAGTCCTGCGGACAGCTTGCTAATAAGGCTCAAGGCTCCGCACTTGGCTCACTCGTTCCGAACCCAAAATGTGGTTCTCCCCCTATTGCAACAAAATAAAAAGGATAGTAACAAACGTCACTATCCTTTTTATATGGGCCGCAGTGGACTCGAACCACCGACCTCACCCTTATCAGGGG
>QHME01000013.1 GCA_003258735.1 Candidatus Melainabacteria bacterium | reverse complement strand
ATTGCTCTTAAAAGATTAATCGTTCCGCAAACATTGTTGATATAGTACTTTTGAGGGTTTACAACAGATTCTCCAACTTGAGAAAATGCTGCAAAATGTACAACTTTATCAACATCATAATTTTTGAACACTGAATTTATATCAGCAAAATTAGTCAAATCTCCTTTTTGAAATTCAACGTGTCCGTAGTTTTTCAAAGTTTCAACGGTTTCAATATGTCCTGTTGATAGATTATCAAAGATGACAACATTATTATTTTGCTCTAATAGTGCCATTACGCAATGGCTGCCGATATATCCTGCTCCACCTGTTACTAATATCATTATTGGTTCCCTTTTATTTATACAAACAGATTTGTTACTTTGAATTTAGAGACATCAATAAGTCCTTTATCTGTGATTTTGATTTCAGGAATTACTGACAATGACAAGAATGCCATACTCATGAATGGGTCATTGATTTTGCAACCGATATCAGCTGCAGTTTGCTCAAGTTCTTGTAATTTTGCCATAACTTCTTCTGCCGGTTTATTAGAAATCAGACCGGCAATTGGAAGTTCCAGTTGAGATAGTGTTTTTCCATTTTCTACAATAATTTTGCCACCTTGTGATTTGACAAGTTGATTTGCTGCATAATACATATCTTCATCATTTGTGCCGATAATAATCATGTTGTGGCTATCGTGTGCAATTGTGGATGCGATTGCACCTGATTTTAATCCAAAGCCTTTAACAAATCCAAGTCCAATATTACCTGTTGCTTTGTGACGTTCAATTACCGCAATTTTTAAAATATCGTTAGTTGTGTCAGAAACTGCGTAACCGTTTTCGTTTTTCACTTCTTCAATTGACAATTTTGTAATCAATTGTTTTGGAATAACATTAATTACCTTGATTTTATTTTTGTTTTTCGGAATTTTTATTTGAAAATCTTTTTTCTTTAATGGTTTGATGTTTACTGAACCTCTTAATTCAGGCGGTTTAAATTCTGTCATATCAATTGTCATTTGACCGTTTTGGGCAACGAGTTTCCCTTTTTTGAATACCATTTTAGGGTCAAAAGTTTTCAAATCATCAAATACCAAAATATCTGCGTTATACCCAGGAGCTATTGCACCTGTGTTTGGAATTTTGAAGTATTCTGCTGTGTTAAGGCTTGCCATTCGAATTGCCTTAATTGGATCAACACCTAATTCTACAGATTTTTTTACCATACCTGAAATATGTTTTTTTAAGTGTTTTGGGTGTCTGTCATCTGTTACAAAGATACATTTTCTTGTATTGTATTTTTTTAGAACAGGAATCAATGGTTCTAAATCTCTAGCACCTGTTGCCTCACGAATCATTATATACATTCCAAGTCTTATTTTTTCAATTGCCTCATCAGGGTTTGTGCATTCGTGGTCAGATGCTACACCAGATGCGACATAAGCATTTAGGTCTTTGCCTGATAGACTTGGCGCGTGTCCGTCTACTCTTTTGTGCTTTTCTAAACCGAGTGCAATCTTACTTAAAACTTCTTTATCGCAATTTACAACCCCAGGGAAATTCATCATTTCTGCAATTCCAAGAACCCAAGGTGCGTCAATCAAAAGAGCCAAGTCATAACAATTTAAGTCTACACCTGAAGTTTCCAGTTTTGTTGCAGGCACGCAGGATGGGAGCATAATGAACACATCAAGCGGTAAATCTTTTGTTGCTTCCCTAATAAAACTTATCCCCTGTAAACCCATTACGTTAGCAATTTCGTGAGGGTCTGCAACAACTGTTGTTGTACCTGATGGAATAACCAGTTTCGCGAATTCAGATGGCAAAAGCATTCCACTTTCTAGGTGAACGTGACCGTCAATGAATGATGGTGAAACGTAAGCGCCTTTTAAATCAATCTCTTTTTTGCCTTTGTAACCTTTGGAGATTCCTGCGATTTTTCCATCTGTGATTGCAATATCTGTTTCGTAAATTTCTTCAGATAGTACATTGATTAGTTTTGCATTTTTCAAAACCAAATCGGCAGGTGTTTTGTTTGAACTTACTTTTATAATTTTTTCAATGTCTGTCATAATTTGCTTTCTCTTTTTATTTTAGGGTTTATATATGATATTAATCTTTTTGGCAAAATATGTCAAATATTTTTGATAAATAAAGTAAAATTAAATATAATAGCTTGCAATTCCGTTTGCGTAACCGCCAATGATTTCATCCGTACCGCTTTTGACAATTTTTGCAGGGGTATGGTATGAACTTTCTAATTCTGTTACAACTTTTCCTATTGCCGGTTTTGATTTGGGTATTAAGTGGCGTAATTCTTTTGGAGTTTCCTCGCAGCAATCTACTAAGACTTTTTCACCTTTAGGAATATTCTTTTTTATAAAATCAAAGATTTTTACTGAAGGGTCATTGGCAACATGCCAAGTATTATTTAATGTTGTACCGTTTCCATGTCCAAAAATAATATATTTTATGTCTTTAGGAAAGCTACCGTCTTTTATGTCGCGTAATATTGTATGTGCTAGGTTTGAAAATGATATTGCACCTTTTGGGTTTGTCATTATCATTTTTATGCCTGTTGCTTTTGTAAATAAATCACAAGCTTCTTGTACTTGTTGTGCTGTTGGATTTGTTGCCATAATTGTTTGAAATTTTTTGCCAATAGGATTTGGGTTTATGGTATCTTTTAAATTATTTAGCAAAAATCTGCTTTTTGCGCCAATAAGACTTGTGCGCCAAGATAATTTTGGAGCTAATATATGAGCATCTTTATTAAGAACATATCTAAGACCTTTTGTTATTATATTCATATTTCCCCTATAAAAATACTTTATAATTATATAAAGTATTTTTCAGGTCAAAATTTGCTTAATTTTTATTTCTTTATTGGTGGTATATCGAGATAATCTCTCGCTTCTGTGTCAACAAAGTCATTTACCAATTGTGCGAAATATTTTTGTCTTTCGCTCATTTCAGGTTTTTGTGTAATTTTTCTTGTAAGTTTTGCCATAAAAGTATACAAAGCCAAGACTTTGTCATTTGTTAGCATAATGTCTTTGCCATTGATTTTGAATTGAGCATTTGACGTTTTAACGATATCATCTTGTACTCGAAAACCTTTTGTACAAAGTTTTACATGTTTTGGGCTTTTGGGATTTAAGCAATATAATGCATAATCTCCGCCAGAGCGTTTTATTGCATCATAAAAGTCATTAACATCATTACCATTGGCATCATTTGTCAAATCGCAATGAATGTGGATTTCAGATTGTATTTTGTTACCTTGTTTTATTTCGTTGTTGTAAGATAGGTAACTTCCGAATTTTTTACTTGTTTTCTGTAAGATTTTTATGTTTTCTATGCCTGTAAATGATATGTCCATGTTATTTTATAAACCGTAGCAAAATATTTTTTGCTAGCGGATTTTTAAAATGCCTTTCAATTCATTTTCAGTTGTTAAAATTGATTAAATGTTGAATTTTTCAATAAGAATATTCAAAATATTTTGTTTATGTTATTAAATAGATAAATAAAAGGGGTATTTATGGCAACGATAGCAACAAGAAATAAGGGTCAAAAGTTGATGGATTTCCCTGACAATTATACTGTTATAGATATTGAAACAACAGGGTTATCAGCTTCAAAAAATGAGATAATAGAACTTTCGGCATTGAAAATTCGAGATAATGAAATTTTTGATTCTTATACAACGCTTGTAAGACCTTTATCAAGAATTGGTGGCTTTATTACAAAATTGACAGGAATCTCTAATGAAATGGTTGAAAATGCACCGTTAATTGAAGAGATATTGGAAGAATATTTGAATTTTATTGGTGATGATGTTGTTGTCGGACACAATGTAAATTTCGATATCAATTTTATTTATGACAAGAGTGTCAAGTACTACAACAGAGAGTTTCGCAATGACTTTGTTGATACTTGTACAATGTCTCGCAAATACTGTCCGACAAGAAGTCACAAACTGGATTATGTTGCAGAGTATTATAAGGTTGACGCAACAGGTCATCATAGAGCCGATAATGATTGCCGTATGACTTATGGAATTTATAGTGCAATGAAAAAACAAGTGCAGAGTGAAGTTTAAAAAAATTTCTTGCCAAAATGCTGTTGAAATGATATAAATTAACATAGTGCACAATTTTAAAAGGTTTATTTTATGAAACTTGATTCAAATTTCATTGCTCAAATTTTGCTAACTATGGAAAATGAAAAAGATTATGTTATTAATTCACATTCTCTAATGCAAAAATTGAAAATAAAAGGTAAAGAGGCCGAACGTAAATTTATGGGGCATGTATTGGTTTTGGGAGATGAGGGGTTAATTGACTCATTTTCTGCCAAATATCCCTTTGGATTTGTTTATTGTGTTGGTGGGGAATATAGCATCATGGATGTTGGTTACAGGCTCACCGCAAAAGGGTATGAAATGCTTGATGTCTTACGTAATAAAAATTAGGAAAGAAACTAGCAAAATAAAAAAATTTTAAGCTTTATAATGTGTATAATTGACAATAAAAAATGATTATAATAATATAATCTCAAAGAAGGAAAGATTTTTTAAATGAGAAACAACACTATGATGATGCAAATGATGATGATGCAAAGCCCAAGGTTAGGCGGTCATTGTTGTGCGAATCGAATGTGTTAGAGTTCATAAATAAGCAAACAATTTTAAAAGAACCGCCTAAAGGGGCGGTTCTTTTTTGTATTTAAACTCTGACACAATGAAAGGAAAATTTTAAAATGATAACAAGCATAACAAATGACATAAAATTAAATAACCGAAAATATTTAGCAAATAACAATAATAATCAACCACAATTTCAAGGTGGAGCGAGTGAATTTAGCAATAAAAGTACAAAATATTTAGATAAATTTTTAAAATCTCAGGAAAATTTATCTTCAACAAGATTTATACAAGGTACTTTGACAAACTGGTTTCCTAAAGCCGTATTATCAAGAAGTTTTATTGATTTTAGCGAATTTACGTTTTTGGAATTTTTAGAATCAGGGATTTTTTATTTTGCTGCACCGTTTTTTGGAGAACATTTATTCCGCAATGGTTTATTTAAAAAGGCTCAACCTAAAAAAATGGGTGATTCAATTACCAAAAATTTATCCAAAAGTGTTGATGAGATTAAAAAATCAAATCTTGATAAGGATTTGAAAAAACGTTTGATTACGACAAAAGCAGGTATTGTGCTGGCATGTGTGACTGTTCCAGCTTTAGAATATGCTCTTGGTTTTGCTAAAAATTTGTTTACTTTAAAAGTCTTTAAAGTTAGTGATTTTAATAATGTAGCGAATTTGAATAAGGAAAAAAATGAAAATACCGAACAGCAAAATCGTGTGGAATCTCATTCTAAAAAAGTTTTGTTAAAAACAGGTTTGTTGTCTGCTGCAGGAATCGGTTCAGGGCTAGCGTTATCAGCATTTGGGCATAAGTCAAAAGCAGCAAGAAGATTTTCGCATATCTTGCTTGAACCTGGAGAAAATCTTGCAAAATTGTTCCACAAATTCGGTTTTAATTCCGAAAAAACTGACAAATTCCTGAAAGAATATTTGAAGCTTGATTTTGAAAACAGCAATGGTAAATTTGCGCTAAGTAAAGGTCAATTGGCATTGACTTGTATTACTGGTTTGTTTGGATATTCAAGTGCTGCAAAAGATAGAGGCAAGTTAGATTTTTATGAAGTTTGGACAAGAGTTCCGCTTGTGGTTTTGTACACAATTTTTGGTTCTTCAATTTTAGATGCTGGGTTTAAGAAGATTTTGGCGAAAAAAGGAAAATTTCCTGAATTGATTAAACAAGACAAAAATGGGGTAATCGGAGCTGTTCCTTCTCGCAAAGAATTGCCGGCAATTGCAGAAAAGTTAGCAAAAATAAATAACACAACAGTTCAATCAGAACTTGAAAAATTGATTAAACAAAAATCTGTTATAACAGGTGTTCCGTATTTGTTCAGTCTGGTTGCAATGGGCTTTACTTTGAGTGCAGTTTCAAGGATTTGGACAAAATACAGATACGACCATCAGGCGAAATCTGAAAGCCAAAATCAAAAAATTAATACACAAGATTTTGTAAAATTCAGCCCTGCATTTGAGGGTTTTAGAGTGGCTAAGTAATACTAACTTGAGGTCAAATTTGCATAGGATAAGCTGTACTTGCTATAATAATTTGATAAATTCTGCAAGGTGTTGAGCTATGATGTGGTGCGATTCTTTTGTATAGTGCAGTCCATCTGTTTGAGATGGTTTTACAAGTTCGTTAAAATCAAAATACTTGCAATTATTTTCTTTTGCTACTTGTTTAAATATCGGAAAAACTTTTTCTATGCGTTCAACTGATGTCAGATTAAATTGCATTGAAAAAATTCCGTTTAGGATATTTTTTTGAATTTTTACAGGTGGAATTATAATTATTTGCATCTTTGGATTTACGTCTTTTAGTGCATCAATCAGTTTTTGTAACCCTTTGCGCGTGATGTTTTCATCAAGATTGTAGAAAAATTGTGCATCGTTTGTGCCTAATGCCAAAACGCAAATATCAATATCTTTGTGGTTTTGCAAATATATTGGTAAATACTCACCACCAGAGTGTTTTATGCTTTCAGGGCTTTTGAAAAACCCCATTCTGTTATTTAGCCCTTCTTCCAAAACTTCAAAATCAGGCGCAAGCAGATTTGATAAAATCCCACTCCATCTTTCATCTTTTGAATATCTTGCGCAATTTGTTGGGATAAATCCGTACGTGTTAGAATCGCCGTAGCATAAAATCTTTTTCATAATGATTATTATATAATATATTTAATATGGGTGCAAATGTATGAAAAAATTTTTTTATAATTTTCCACTGGGCAAAATTGGGATAGCTGAAAAAGATGGTAAGATTTGTGGAATTTTTTACCATGATGAATATGATTGCGAGCTGGCTGAAACTCCTTTAATAAAAGAAACATCAAAACAGCTTTTTGAATATTTCAGTGGAAAAAGACAATATTTTAATGTTCCAATTTTGATTGAAGGTACGGAGTTTCAGAAAAAGGTTTGGAATGCCTTGATGACAATTCCTTATGGCAAGACAGTTTGTTATGGTGATATTGCAAAACAAATCGGACAGCCAAAAGCCTCTCGAGCTGTCGGTGGCGCGAATAACAAAAATAGGATTCCGATAATTATTCCGTGTCATAGAGTAATTGGTACAAGTGGAAAACTTGTTGGGTATGCTGATGGTTTGGAGAAAAAAGAGTTTTTACTTAATCTAGAGTTTAAATACTCACAAAAGTAAATGATGTTTTTATGGTGACATGTTCACTCGCCCATTGTGATGGACACTAGCAGAACCAACGAGCAATGCGAGTTGAACGGGACTGCGTGCCGTATGGCTGAGGGCTAGGGAGATGGGTGTTCGGTTAGAGATTCTGAATAGCAAGAAAATTATGTGTTCATACTTCACAAAAATTTTCTAAGCTTTCAGAATGACAATACAAATGTAGTGTGGTGGGGGCGAAGTGACCCACAAAATAATAATTGTAACGAAATGTAAAAACGAATTTTTAAATGCCTCAAACTCAACTATAATGCCCTTTATGATATGATATGATATGATATGATGGGGTGGGTGTTTAGCAATATTTTTTCTAAAAATTTTTAATGATTATGTAGGTGAAAATTAAAAAAGAAAGGAAAAATGTTATGTTAGGAGTTTATACATCTGCACCAGTATATGGAAATTCAAAAGGTAATGTTTCTCAGCGTTGGGCTAAAGAACATACAAAAATAGCAGTAAAATATGCAGTTTTAGCTACCACTACCGGTATAGCACTAACAACAGGAGCTGTTTTGGCAAGTAAAAATCCTGCTTTACTTAAAAAACCTGCTGATATTCTTGGAAAAGCAATTGGTAAAGGTATTAAATCATTAGGTGTATTGTTAGCTAAAAAAACAAAAAAATTGGGATTGGCAAAGTTTGGTAAAGCAATTATGAAGAATCCTACAAAAGCTGGTCTTGCGGGTATGGGGTATATTGCTTGCATATTAACCGCACTACCTTTGCGTGCTGCTAGAATTAAAGAAAATAAAGCAAACGATATGAAGGAATTTTATGCGAATAATGGTATTGATGCATAAAAATAATTAAGAAATAACATCGTTTGAATTACTTGATATACAAGAAAGGTAGTTAGTATCGCTATGCTGACTACCTTTCAGTATTCCTAGCCTGTGTTTCTAACAATGACCTGAAAACATATTTTTTACTGTTTGTTGATTACGGTATCTTTTAGAAACTTGTTTTTTGTGAAAATTTTTGCTTTGAAACGGTTATGTTGCTTGAATTTTCACTATTATTTGAGGAGTTTGAAGGAATATTTATGATATTTCTTTTTATAGTTGATTTTTGTGCAAAAAATAAGGTGGGATTTTGCCCACCTTTTTAATTTTTTCTAGTTAAAGTAAGTAATTCCATTTTTTGTGTAAGATTTTGGAGTACTTATTTTGTAGTTTTTGTCAAAACGAGAAATTTCAACAGGTGCTACATGTGCTGTCTCTGCTACTTGTGCCCCGTAACCATATCTGCCCCCATAGCCATATCCTACTCTTCTACTTCCGCAATTAGCAATTGCTCTTGTCATGGCTTTTTCGCGCGCGATAGCTCGATTTCTTGCTCCGGCTCTGCTTGCGTTTTGTGGTGTAAATAGGGCATTTGAACCAAAATTGTGTATTGAATGTACCTGCCCACGACTTACACGCGCAATTGGTTGCCTTCCGCCAGCTCCATAAATGTATTCAGCGGCATTTACTGACATTGTTGAAAACAAGATTACTAAAACTGTTAAAATAATTTTTTTCATTTACACACATCCTTCTTTTTCCTTGTCCTTAGAATACCTGACAATATTTTATTTTGCTACCGTTGTAATAAAAGTTTTACCTAACTTAATAAATCAATTTAAGATAAGGATGCCCAAATTTAGATATATTGCAAAAATTACTTGTAAAAGATATGGAATCAAAAGAACCCCTGCAGTTTTTGAAACTTTGAAAAAATATATTATGGTTAATAGCAATAATAGCAACAAAATTATGATATCAAATAATGCCAAATTTATGGATTTAAAATTAAAAAATATATAACTCCATGCAAAATTAAAAATTAGCTGATATAAAAACAAACTAATCGCGATTGATTTATTTTTTGAATTTGGTTTGGTTAAAACAATGAAAAAAGCAATTGCCATCAGTGAATATAAAACTCCCCATGCAATAGGAAAATACGTTGCAGGTGGTGTATATGGCGGTTTTGCAAGTTCTTGATACCAAATATTCATATAAAAATTATCAATAAATTTTATGAATAAGAAAATTGTAGAGGTGGTTAATTTTGCAAAGTAAAACGTAATGTACCATTGTTGTCGATGATTTCGTTCCACATGCTTTTGGGGCGAATCCAAATTTGACCGTCTTTGACAGACTGATAAACAATCATTTCTTCTAAATTTTCTGAGTGTTTACCAAGTGCAATGATTTTATATAAATTACCTTTATAATGTTTGTAAAATTTCCCAACAGTTATTTCTTGCATAATTTATCCTAATTTTAAAACTGCGCTATGGCGCAATGTGGTTGCGTTTTCATTTCTGTATGAATAGAAAACATCGTTGTTATGTACTGTGCAATATGGGCATACGTCAATTTTTGTTATGCCGATTTCTTCAAGTTGTCTTTTGTTGATATTTTTCAAATCAACAAAAATGTTTCCTTCTCGAATTTCAGAAAGTCCATCAAAATTATTGACAGTTTTGGATAATTTTTCAAAAACTTCTTCACCAACGTTATAACAACAAAATCCAATTGCAGGACCGATTATGGCGATTAAGTTTTCTGGTTTCGAGCCATAATTTTTAATTAATTTTTGTGCAGTCTTTGCTGAAATTCTTCCTGCTGTTCCACGCCAACCAGCGTGAGCGACTGCTCCAATATTTTGGACTTCATCATACAATATTATTGGAGTACAATCAGCAAAGTTTAAGAAAATTCCAAGATTTTTGTCTGTTAAAATTAGAGCATCCGTATCAGGATAACAAAGCTTGTTTTCTATTGCTAATTCTATATTTGAGGTATGTGTTTGAGTTGGCGAAATTAGATTTTTTTCACCAATTTTTAAATACTTACAAATTATTTTTTTATTTTGCTCAATTTTAGTAAAATTACTTTGTGCGTCAATATTTTTGTCACAAATGCAAATTTCTCTGGTTGTGAAAAATGCTTGCGCCTTTTTTATATAATCTGATTTTAATACTTTTTTTCCATCAATTTCTTCAAAATAAAACATGTTATTTATTATAGCAATTTTTTCAAAATAAATGAAAATTTTAACATTGTAACGCAATGTAAAGATGAATTTTAAATGGGCTGAAACTCAACTATAATGCCCTTTATGATATGATATGATATGATATGATGTGATGGGGGCACCTAGTGTCAAAATCATGAAAAAATAAGTTTTTATATCCTTGTAAGATAAATTTTAATGGTCTGGAAAATATTTATATAAGCGTGTTTTGGACGCTTTAGTTGCCATGCTTAAAATTTGTCTTTTTAAAAATATAGAATTTGTAGGGAAAGGACAAGGTTATGACAGAAACTTATTTATGGCAAGGTGTTCCAAATCAAGGTTACAATAAGTATGGCAAAGGTATTGTTGGACCTGGAAGTAAGGAATCTCTAAACGGTGCGGTGAATTTTCACGCAGGTGCTCCTGTTGGAACAAAATATCCTGTAACTGATAAAAGTTTAATCACAAAAATTGAAGTTTTGAATAAGCCAACAAAAATTCCTAACCGTTGGGGTAAAAAAGGTACTGATTACAAAATGAATCGTGGCGAATTGAGAATGACTTACGGTCTGCAAGACATCGAATATATGGATGATCGTTGGAAACTTCCTGCACAGGCTAAAGGTAAGACAAAATTGTTAGACCAAGCAGGTAGTGTTGAACCAAGTTTGATGGAAGCAACTCATCGTGATGCGCAAACTGGTGAATATTTGATTGGCAAATTCAAACAAAGAGGTGCAAAATTTAATGCCGTAAAAGATGCCAATATTGGTGTAACTATCCCAACAAAAGGAATGACACATGTTTTGACCTCAGAAGCTGTCAAAAAAGGTGCTGAAGCTATTGAATTGAAACCTGGGATGGTAATTGCGCATGATGCTTTGGGTGTTTATACTCCGCCATTAGCAACAGTTTTGAAAAAGAATAAGCCTGTAACTGACCTTGGTGAAGTTATGGCGCATCAATTAAAACGATTCCAAAAAATTCAAGATACAGCAACTAAGTATGTGAAAGAAGGACATATTACTCAAGCTAATGCTGATAAATATATTGAAAATGCTTGGAAATCTGTAACAAAACTTGGTAACAAGGTTCAAAAACTTAATCGTATAGAGGCTAATGCTGCTGAATATGCATCAAAGGGTCTTATTTCAAAGGCTAATGCAGGTAAATATGTAGCAAAAGCAATGCAACCGATTACAACACTTGCTCAAAAAATTAAGAAATTCAATCGTATTCAAGCTTTGGCTACAAAATATGCTAAAGATGGTGTAATTCCAAAAGAACATGCCCAAAAATATATCGCTAAGGCTTGGAATATTGTGAAACATTGGGCTAAAAAAGCTAGAGTTTAAGAAGTTTAAATTACAAATATTTTAATACTGGTTATGTGGAAATTTTTATTTCTTTATAACCAGTTTTTATAAAAAAATACTCAAACATTTGCGTATCAAAATTTGGCTATATAGGGCGAAAACTTGATTATACAATGGTTTTGACAATTTTGCCAAAACCATTTATTTATGCAATGTTCATAAATTATTCGCAAAGGGGGCTTGACGGTGAAATCCTTTAGTAGTCAAGCTTTTACTCTTGGGAATTTCTACTTGTAAAATTTTATTAAGAAAAATGGAAAAATTTTCCAAAAAACATGCCTTATTACCTTGACTACTAAAATTGATGTAATAAGATGGAGTAACATGCAAAAGTAAAGTTAGGCGAAGTGTGCCTAAATCACGAAAGCTTGATTATAAGCAGATTTCACTAACTTTAAACAATCCCTGAAATTGCAGTTATTTACCGATTATTCGGTAGAGGGTTTACAGCCTTTAAGTTAGAAATAAGTTTTTATAGTACGTACACCATTATTAAATGAGGTGAATTGATGTCTAAGACAAAATATGCAAAAAGAGTAACGCCAATGGGTATTCCTCATACTCGTTTGGACGATTTACCGGACCTTATTGAAGTGCAAAAAAAATCGTTTGAATGGTTTTTAAAAGAAGGTTTGAAAGAAGAATTGCTTTCATTCTCTCCAATTAAAGACTATACAGGCAGATTGGAATTACACTTCTTACCAAACTATACTTTCGACAATGCAAAGTATACAGTTGAAGAAGCAAGAATTCATGACGCAACTTATGCAAAACAATTGCGCGTTATGATTAGACTTGTAAACCGTGACAGCGGTGAAATTAAAGAACAAGAAGTTTACATCGGTGATATCCCTACAATGACTGACAAAGGTACATTCATCGTAAACGGTGCAGAACGTGTTATCGTATCACAGATTGTTCGTTCTCCTGGTGTTTACTTCAAGTGTGACCCATCTCCAACAGGAAAACGTTTATATAACGCAACTATGATTCCTAACAGAGGTGCATGGTTGAAAATTGAAACAGATTCTAACGATGTAATTCACGTTAAAATTGATAAGAACAGAAAAATCTTAGCTACAACTTTGTTGAAAGCTATGGGTATTACAGTTCCTGAAATGGAATCAAAATTCACTCACTTTGAATTTTTGAAAAAAACTTTGGAAAAAGACCCAACAGAAACTACAGACGAAGCTTTGGTTGAGTTGTACAAAAAATTAAGACCTGGTGACCCTGCGTCTCCTCAAGGCGGACGTCAAATCTTGGAATCAAGATTCTTTGATGAAAAGAAATATGACATCGGTCGTGTAGGTCGTTATAAATTAAATAAAAAATTGAACTTAAATATTCCGAATAACCAAAGAACATTAACTGTAGAAGATATTGTTTCTACTATCGAATATTTAATCAACTTAACTTATGATGAAGGTCAATTGGATGATATCGACCACTTGGGTAACAGAAGAATTCGTTCAGTTGGTGAACTTCTTCAAAACCAATTCAGAGTTGGTCTATCAAGAATTGAAAGAATCGTTAAAGAAAGAATGACTCTTCAAGATTCAGAAACTTTGACTCCGTTGAACTTGTTGAACACTAAACCTTTAGTTGCTTCATTGAAAGAGTTCTTTGGTTCATCTCAATTGTCACAATTCATGGACCAAACTAACCCCCTTGCTGAATTGACTCACAAGAGACGTATTTCAGCATTAGGACCTGGTGGTTTGCAAAGAGAACGTGCAGGTTTCGCGGTTCGTGATATTCACCCTTCTCACTATGGACGTATTTGTCCGATTGAAACACCGGAAGGTCCAAACGCAGGTTTGATTGGTTCATTAGCTACTCACGCTAAAGTAAACGATTACGGTTTTGTAGAATCTCCGTTCTTCGTTGTTAAAGATGGCGTTGTAACTGACGAAGTTGTTTATATGACAGCCGATGCCGATGAAAACTTCCGTTGTGCTCCTGCTGACGTTAAGTTGACAAAAGACAGAAAATTTGTAGATAAGGTTGTTCCTGCGAGATATCGTTCAGAATTCATCATGTGTGATGCATCAAAAATCGACTATGTTGGTGTTTGCCCAATTCAGATTATCTCTGTTGCGACATCAATGATTCCGTTCATTGAACACGATGATGCTAACCGTGCATTGATGGGTTCTAACATGCAACGTCAAGCAGTACCTCTTTTGATTACTCAAAGACCAAGAGTTGGTACAGGTCTTGAATCTCGTGTAGCAAAAGACTCTGGTATGGTTATCGTTGCTGATGTTGACGGTACTGTTGAAAGGGTTGTTGGTGAAGAAATCGTTATTCGCGATACTCACGGCAAACCTCATATCTATACATTAATGAAATATGTAAGGTCTAACCAAGATACTTGTATTAACCAAAAACCTATCGTTCACGAAGGTGATAAGGTTAAAGCAGGTGATGTAATTGCCGATGGCGCATCAACATGTGGTGGTGAGCTTTCATTAGGTAAAAACATTTTGGTTGCTTATATGCCTTGGGAAGGTTATAACTTCGAGGATGCTATCTTATTATCAGAAAGATGCGTTCACGATGATATCTTCACTTCATTACACATTGAAAAATTAGAAATTGAAGCAAGACAAACTAAATTAGGACCGGAAGAAATTACTCGTGAAATTCCAAATGTTTCAGAAGATGCTCTAAGACACTTGGATGAACGTGGTATTGTTCGTATCGGTGCCAGAGTTTATGCTGATGATATTTTGGTAGGTAAAGTTACACCGAAAGGTGAATCTGAACACCCACCTGAAGAAAAATTGTTGAGAGCAATCTTTGCAGAAAAAGCAAGAGATGTAAAAGACAACTCTTTGAGAGTTCCTCACGGCGAAGGCGGTAGAGTTCTCGACGTAAAAGTATTTGACAGAGAAAAAGGTGATGAATTACCACCTGGTGCAAATACAGTTATCAGAGTTTATATTGCTCAAAAACGTAAAGTATCAGTAGGTGATAAACTTTCAGGACGTCACGGTAACAAAGGTATCGTTTCAAGAATCTTACCTAAAGAAGATATGCCATTCTTGCCTGATGGTACTCCGGTGGATATCGTATTGAACCCACTTGGTGTTCCTTCTCGTATGAACGTTGGTCAAACTTACGAACTATTGTTAGGTTTGGCTGCATACTTGACCGGTGACCACTATGAAGCTCCTGCGTTTGATGAAATGTATGGTGAAAACCAATCAGAAATCGCAACGAAAGCAGAACTTCTTAGAGGTATTAAAGAATCCGGATGTGACTGGGTAGGCGAAGACGGTAAGGTAATGCTTATTGACGGTAGAACTGGTGAACCGTTTGATAGACCTGTTGCTGTTGGTTTAACTTACTTCTTGAAATTGGTTCACCTTGTTGATGATAAAATTCACGCAAGAAGTACTGGTCCTTACTCACTAGTAACTCAACAACCATTGGGTGGTAAAGCTCAATTCGGTGGTCAAAGATTCGGTGAGATGGAAGTTTGGGCATTGGAAGCTTACGGTGCTGCTTATACTCTTCAAGAAATGTTGACAATTAAATCAGATGATGTCAACGGACGTAACAGAGCTTATGAAGCAATCGTTAAGGGTGACAATATCCCAAGACCTGGTATTCCTGAATCATTCAAGGTACTTGTAAGAGAATTACAAAGTATTGGTTTAGACATAACAGTAGCGAAAAAAGACGGTCAGGAAGTAGATTTGATGACTGATATGGACGACTTGAGAAAAGCTGCTCCAAAACGTACGTTGTCAGATGTTGATTCTGAGTTGTTGAATATCAACTTCTTTGAAACACCAACTACTTTCGGCGATTTATAAGAATAACAGATGGTAGGAGGGTAAAACTTTAATTACCCTCCAATCCCTCAAAACTTCTTAAAATAAACTTATCCAAAGGAAATACAAAAGGAGATAAAATGTCAACAAGCATTGATTATTTTGATTATATACGAATTAGTATAGCTTCTCCGGAAAGAATACTTCAGTGGTCACACGGCGAAGTTACAAAACCGGAAACTATCAACTATCGTACACTAAAACCGGAAAGAGACGGTTTGTTCTGCGAAAGAATTTTCGGACCAACAAAGGACTGGGAATGTTATTGCGGTAAATATAAAAGAGTAAGACACAAAGGTATTATCTGCGAACGTTGTGGTGTTGAAGTTACAGATTCAAAGGTTAGACGTCACAGAATGGGACACATTAAACTTGCTGCTCCTGTTTCTCACATTTGGTTCTTGAAAGGTATTCCTTCATATTTAGGCTTACTTTTAGACATGACATTGAAAGATTTGGAACAAGTTATCTATTTCAACAGCTATGTTGTAATTGATGGCGGTGACAGTGATTTCAAAAAACTTCAATTATTAACAGAAGAAGAATACGAAGATTATATGGCTGAAAACGAAGAATCAACATTAAAGGTTGGTATCGGTGCTGAGGCTATTAAAGATTTGTTATCTGAAGTTGATATTCACAAGTTGGCTGAAGAAATCAGAGGCGAACTTGCAGGTAATGTAACTTCTGTTCAAAAGAAATCTAAATTAATTAAGAGATTAAGATTGTTAGATTCTCTAATCTCTTCAAATACAAATCCAACTTGGATGATTATGGATGTACTTCCTGTTACACCTCCTGACTTGAGACCTATGGTTCAGTTAGATGGTGGACGTTTTGCAACATCAGATTTGAATGACTTGTACAGACGTGTAATCAACAGAAACAACCGTTTACAAAGATTGTTGGAAATGGGAGCTCCTGAAATCATCGTAAGAAACGAAAAGAGAATGTTACAAGAGGCAGTTGATGCTTTGATTGATAATGGCAGACGCGGAAGAACTGTTGTTGGTCCAAACAACAGAGCGTTGAAATCATTGTCTAACATTATCGAAGGTAAACAAGGTCGTTTCAGACAAAACTTACTTGGTAAACGTGTTGACTACTCTGGTCGTTCAGTTATCGTAGTAGGTCCTTCACTTCAATTGAACCAATGTGGTTTGCCAAAAGAAATGGCGATTGAACTTTTCAAACCATTTGTTGTAAACAAATTGATTGAACGCGGATATGTTCAAAACATTAAATCTGCTAAGAAGAAAATTGAACGTTCTGAGCACATTGTTTGGGATATCTTGGAAGAGGTAATTGACGGACACCCTGTAATGTTGAACCGTGCTCCAACCCTTCACAGATTAGGTATTCAAGCATTTGAACCAAAATTGGTAGAAGGTCGTGCAATTCAATTACACCCATTGGCATGTACAGCATTCAACGCCGACTTCGACGGTGACCAAATGGCTGTTCACGTTCCACTTTCAATTGAGGCTCAAGCTGAGGCAAGAATGTTAATGTTAGCTACTAACAACTTACTTGCACCTGCTAACGGTAAACCAATCGTTACACCTTCTCAAGATATGGTACTTGGTATGTACTATTTGACTACTATCAAAGACCAATCTCAAGATGTAAAAGGTTACTTCTACAATTTCCAAGATGCAATTTCTGCTCTTGAAGTTGGTGTAATCAAACTTCACGACAAAATTATCGTTAGAGATGAAAAAGGTCAAAGACTTGAAACTACAGTTGGTAGAATTATTTTTAACGAAGAAGTTAGAAAAGCACTTGCCTAAGTGTAAAAATCAGTGTAAATAAACTAATTGAAGGAAAATTAGAATGGAAAGAACATATACAAATACAAAGAAAGCACCTGATTTCATTAACAAACAAATGGACAAAGGTTCATTGAAAAAATTGTTAGGTCAGATGTATTTGGAATACGGCGGTGCTAAAGCTGCGTCTTTGGCTAATGCTCTAAAAAACTTAGGGTATAAATACGCTACTATTTCTGGTACGACTATTTCAATTGCTGACCTTTCAGTTCCATCTGTTAAGAAAGAGTTGTTGAAATCGGCTGAAGAAGAAATTGAAAAATCTACAAACAGATACCTAAAAGGTGAAATTACTGAAGTAGAAAGATATACAAAAGTTATTGATACTTGGTCTGAAACAACAGCTAAGTTGACAGAACAAGTAGTTGAAAACTTTGATAAATTGAATCCGGTTTATATGATGGCATTCTCCGGAGCCCGTGGTAACTTGTCACAGGTATCACAGTTGGTTGGTATGAGAGGTCTGATGGCTGACGCACAAGGTCAAATCATCGACTTACCTATTAAATCAAACTTTAAAGAAGGCTTGTCAGTTACTGAATACATTATTTCATCATACGGTGCTCGTAAAGGTCTTGTAGATACAGCGTTGAAAACAGCTGACTCTGGTTACTTAACAAGACGTTTGGTTGACGTTGCTCAAGACGTTATCATCAGAGCTGATGATTGCCATACAGAAAAATATATCAACATGAAACCAATTACAGATGGCGATGTTGTCATCGTTCCTCTAATTGATAGATTGTTGGGTAGAACTGTTGCTCAAGATATTGTTGATGCTGAAGGTAATGTATTAGTTACTAAAGGTACAACAATGAACCGTGATGACATCAAGAAAATTTCAGGTTTAGACCTACATGAACTTAAAGTTCGTTCTGGTTTGACTTGCGGTTTGGAATACGGTGTATGTCAAAAATGTTACGGTTGGGCAATGACAACTCAAAAGCTTGTAGATATTGGTGAAGCTATTGGTATTATCGCTGCTCAGTCAATCGGTGAACCTGGTACACAGTTGACAATGAGAACATTCCACACAGGTGGTGCTGTTGGCGTTAAAGAGGCTAAAAAAGAAATTATTGCTCGTGAAGCCGGTGAAGTTATTTCTAAGATTAAAGCAAGAGAACTTAGAACTCGTCACGGTGATATCGTTCAAGTTTCTATGTATGAAGCTGATATCGAAGTTAAAGGTGAAAAGAGAACAGTTAAATATCACATTCCTGCAGGTGCTACATTGTTTATCACTGATGGACAAAAAGTTTCTAAAGGTTTTAAAATGGCTGAACACGCACCATCTTCACAAGGTGACAGTTCTCGTTTAACTGAAAAAGCAACAAAAGATATTACAACTGATATCAGTGGTGAAATCGTATTTGAAGATTTCAAAGCTGATGAAAAGAAAGACAGACAAGGAAACGTTTCTAGAACTACAAATAAACAAGGTGTTATTTGGGTACTTGGTGGTGATGTTTATACATTACCTGGCGGTTCTAAAGTTCAGGTAAAAGATGGTCAAAAAGTTGCTAAAGGCGAAAAATTGGCTGAGACATTAACAATCTCTGAACATGGCGGTGAAGTTCGTGTTGGTGAAGATTTAGTTATTGAAGATGCTAAATTTGATGGCAAAAAGATTAAGAAAATTGTTCAAGGTAAGGAATTGACAATTGTTATTGCATCTTTGCAACCTGAAAATGCAACATTTGAACAAACTAAGAAAGAACAATTGTGGACAGTTGATAAAACCGGTGAAAAATATATCGTTAAAGCTCCAGTTGATACAACAGTTGAAAATGGTATGATTATTGCCGAATTAATCGACGATGATTGCACTGTATCAAGTTCAGGTGAAATCAGATACGTTGATGTTGAAGTTGACGAAAATCAAATTATCACTAAACCTGGTAAAGTTGTATTCATTCCTGAAGAAATTCACCAAATTAATAAAGACAGCACTTTGAAAATGGTAGAAAATGGTACTGCAGTTACTGCTGGTACTGAAGTTGTAAAAGACGTATATTGCCATATCGATGGTATTGTTGAATTTAAAGAATACAACGATGTAATTCACGAAATTACAATCAGACCTGGTGAAGTTCATACATTGTCTAACATTTCAGAATTGAAAGTTGACGAAGGTGAAGTTGTTAAGAAAGGTACAGTAATCGCTGACGGTATCAAAGCTAAAGAAACTTCAATTATTACAATTATGGATTCTTCAGTTGAAGATTTACCTTTGGATGATTTGGAAGAAGAATTGGATTCGTCATTATCACTTGATGAAGATTCAATTACTAACCAACCTGTACAAATCTTAATCAGACCGGTTCAAGTATTGGAAGTTAATCAAAAAGATGTTTCAATCCAATTCAATACAAGTGATGAATTGATTGACATCATCCCTGTTACTCAACTTCAATACAAAGATGGTGCGAGAGTTAGAAACGTTGATGGTGCTACTATCACAAGAACAAGTTTAGTTCTTCAAATGCAAGGTTATCTATCTCACTTAAAAGGTATGGTTGAACTTGATTCTAATAATGAATTAAGAATCGTTGTACTTGAAAACTTGATTGTTCGTCGTGAAATGGAAGGTTCATCAACATCTTCATCATTGCAAACCGAATTGTTGGTGAAAGATGGCGAAACTATTGAACCAAGAACTCCTGTTGCTAAAACTCAAGTTCTTGCTGTTAATGACGCTATTGCATCAATCAACAAAGAAGATGCAGAAGATGCAAGAAGACTTTTGTTAATCTCAGACAGTTCTAATACAAAAGTATCAGTAAAAGGTAAATCAGTAGTTAAAAAAGGCGATTTTGTTAAAACTGACAAAGTTTTGGCTGAATCTGGTGAAACTTCTCCTGTTTCAGGTATTGTTACTGCTGTAAACAAAGGTGAAATTTCAATTAGAAATGGTCGTCCTTATTTGATTAGCCCTGGTACAATGTTGCAAATCGACTCTGGTGCTTTGGTACTTAGAGGTGACTTGCTTGCAACTTTGGTATTTGAAAGAGAAAAAACAGGCGATATCGTTCAAGGTCTTCCGAAAGTAGAAGAGCTTTTAGAAGGTAGAAAACCTAAAGATTGTGCTATTTTGGCAGAATATGACGGTACTGCAAAAATTGAAATTGATGATGACGGTCTTCCAAGATTGTTCTTGGTTGATGATGGTGGGTCATCTTCTGAAATCAAATATGCAATTGATGCTAATGTAATTGTTTCTAACGGACAAAAGATTACAAAAGGTCAACCGTTGACATCAGGTCCAATGAACCCTCATGATGTTATGAGATTATGTGGCCCTGAAGCTGCTCAACAATACCTTGTAGATGAAGTACAGCGTGTATATCGTTCTCAAGGTGTAGAAATTGCTGATAAGCACATTGAAATCATTGTTCGTCAAATGACTAAGAAAGTTAAGATTATTGACGCAGGTGATACTAACTTGTTGCCTGGTGAATTGATTGAAATGCAGACATTTGAAAAAGAAAATAAAGCTGCTGAAGAAGCTGGTAAAGCTCCTGCAACTTGCGAATACATGTTGTTAGGTATTACAAAAGCTTCTTTGAATACAGAAAGCTTTATCTCTGCTGCATCATTCCAAGAAACAACAAGAATCTTAACAGAAGCAGCGGTTGATGGTAAGAAAGACTTGTTAAGAGGTTTGAAAGAAAACGTTATTATCGGTCGTTTGATTCCTGCAGGTACAGGTTTCCATCACCTAATCAATGCTGATGAGGAACGTGACAGAGAAGAAAGAAAACGTGCAGTTGCTCAAAGAAATCAAGCAAGAAAACCATCTGCAATTTTGGAAGAAATTGAAGGTATGTTTGGTGCTCCTGATTTCAATAATGAAGATGACAAACACTAAATTCTTTTAGTTCATAATTAAGATGGCGGCTCGTGAATACTTCACGAGCCGCCATTTATATGTGAGAAAAAATGAGGTTTGTCATTTAATAAATTGCAGGTCGGCATTGCTATGCCGACAATTTTCTGTTTGATATTAATATTTTTATAGGTGGGCTAGTGAGCCCACCCTACGTTATTATATGTCACCCTGAACTCTCTACTAAGGGAATGGTAGGGTGAGGGTTAATCCTTTATTTTATGCGCTCTGTGCAGGGGGGATTTTTAACTTTTTGCAGGGATAAACACAAAAAAGACCTTTGGTATCCAAAGGTCTTTTCTAATTCTATGTAAAACTACAATTATATAGCTTTTTGAACTTTACCTGCTTTTAAGCAAGAAGTACAAACTCTGATTCTTTTTGTTGTACCATTTACAACAGCTTTTACTGATTGTAAATTAGGTTCTTGAGTATGAACGATTTGCTTGTGTGAGAAAGTCAATTTAGCTGCTTTAATTGGAGCTTTTCCGCATACTTCACAATGTTTTGCCATGATTATTTTCCTTTTCTAGCTAGTTTATATCACTTTGATACTCTTATATTAAACCAAAAATACTTTTTTGCAAGTCACATGTTAAATTATTGAAATATTTTGTCTTCGGAATAACATAAAATAACTTGCCTTCCTGCCCTCTTGTCATCCTGCCCTTCTCCTTTTTGCCTTATCCTGTTTTCTATGTTATACTTACTCTATGGAAAATAGTAAAATTAAAATCGGACTTATTGGACTGGGAACAGTCGGCAGTGGTGTTTTTAAGACACTGAAAAATTTTGACAATGTAGAAGTAACAAAGATTGCAGTTAGAAACAAGAATAAAAAACGTAACATTGAGGGCTTGGATGAAAATATTATCACAGATAATGCTTATGATGTAGTTAATGACCCTGAAATTCAAATTGTAGCAGAACTTGTTGGTGGTGTAGAACCGGCTTTTGATTTAATCAAAACTGCTATCAAAAATGGCAAGCATATTGTTACTGCGAACAAAGAATTACTTGCAAAACATGGTGAAGAACTATTCAATTTTGCAGAAGAAAATAACAAAGTTGTTTTGTATGAAGCTGCTATTGCAGGCGGAATTCCTTTGATTATGCCTATAAAAACAATTCTTGCAGGTAATAAAATTACTAAAATCAAAGCAATTTTAAACGGAACAACAAATTACATTTTGACAAAAATGGATGTTCAAAATGCATCTTATGCTGATGTTTTAAAAGAAGCGCAAGAACTTGGGTATGCAGAGGCTGACCCAACAGGTGATGTTGAAGGGTTTGATGCGGCTTATAAAATTACAACTCTTGCAACGATTGCGTTTGGAAAAAGAATTAAAATTGAAAATGTATATCGTGAAGGGATTACAAAAATCAGTCCGGATGATATGGCAGCGGCAAATGAAATGGGTTATAAAATTAAACTTATTGCATCTGCTGAATTGAGTGAAGATGGCAAGGCTGATGTTCGAGTTCATCCAATGCTAGTTCCAAAGACAAAAACTCTAGCTCATATTGACTATGTAACTAATGCAGTGAGCCTTTCAGGTCATCCTGTAGGTGATGTGACTTTGTCTGGTCCTGGGGCTGGAGAATTTCCTACTGCAAGTTCTGTAGTAGGTGATATTTTGGCTATAGCATCAGAAATAGGTAAAACAGACTATTTGTTGCCGATGATGAGATGTAATCACCACGAAAATGCTTTGATGATTCCTGTTGAAGAAACTCAAAATAAATATTATATTTCCATTACGGCTCAAAATAGCCTTGGTGTAATCGGACGTATCGGTAAAGCTTGTGAAGATCATAATATAAGCTTGGCAAGTATTGTACAGAAAGAAGTTGCAGGAGATAATGCTGCAAAAATCACTGTAATTACTGAAATTTGCCGTGAAAAAGATATGCAAAATGTTATAAATATATTTAATAACGATTCTGCTATCACAAAGGTAAATAGTTTGATAAGAGTTCAGGTATAATGAAAAATTACAAAAATATCATCGCAGCTTTATTGTTAGATTGGAGGGCATGGATTATTATAATCCTATGTAGTTATGCATTATTTACAACTATAAAGCCAAGTAAAGCGATGACTCATATTGTTTGTAAGGGGTCAATCTGTCAGATAAAAGACTATAAAGATAATGGAGCTTTGTTGAATTTTTCTCAAATATCTGTTGATGAATGTAAAACATTCGGAATTGAAGAAAAAAGTCAAAATTTATTGAACTTTTTAGATGCAATTGACCACTACTCATATCAATACAGTCGTAGCAAATATAGAACTGTCCGAGAGCATAAGAATAAGTATTTTAAATATACAATCACTTGTACAAATAAAAGTGGGTATACTTATCCTATATTCAAAACGACTATCAAAAATCGTGAAAAAGCACAAGATTTTGCGGATACATTAGGATATGAATTGAGTAAAGAAAACCCTGCAGTTGATATGGAATTTAAAGAAAAATAATAATTGTAGATAATAAAGAAAAGAGGATTTTATGTATTATCAAGGATTAATTAACAAATATAGAGAGTTTTTGCCGGTAACAGATTCAACTCCTGTTGTGACATTGAATGAAGGTAACACACCTTTGATTAAAGCTGAAAATTTGGCGAAAAAAATCGGTATTGATGCCGAAATTTATTTAAAGTTTGAAGGTTCAAACCCAACAGGCAGTTTCAAAGATCGTGGTATGACAATGGCTGTTACAAAGGCTAAAGAATCAGGTTCAGGTGCAATTATCTGTGCATCAACAGGTAACACTTCGGCATCTGCTGCTGCTTATGGTGCTAAAGCCGGTTTGAAAACTTATGTTTTAATCCCTGATGGTTATATAGCACTAGGTAAGCTTTCTCAAGCTATGATGTATGGTGCTGAAATTATTGCTATTCAAGGGAATTTTGATAGAGCATTGGAGGTTGTTAGAGAAATTGCTGATAAATATCCTATTACATTGGTGAATTCAGTAAATCCTTATCGAATTGAAGGTCAAAAAACCGGTGCGTTTGAAATTTGTGAGGCATTGGGTGGAGCACCTGACTACCACTTTATCCCTGTTGGTAATGCTGGTAACATCACTGCTTACTGGAAAGGGTATAAAGAATGGCACAACTTAGGCAAAATTCCAGCATTGCCAAAAATGATGGGCTTTGAGGCTGAAGGTGCTGCTGCGATTGTAAAAGGCGAAAGAATTATGAATCCTGAAACTTTAGCGACTGCAATTCGTATTGGAAACCCTGCAAGTTGGAAATTTGCTGAGGCTGCAAGAGATGAAAGCAATGGAATGATTAACTTTGTAACTGATGAAGAAATCGTAAAAGCATATAAGTTGATTGCATCTTGCGAAGGAGTTTTAGCTGAACCTGCATCTGCTGCTTCTGTTGCAGGGCTTATCAAGGTTAAAGACCAAGTTAAATCAGGTTCAAAAATTGTTTGTATTTTAACAGGTAACGGTTTGAAAGACCCTGATAATGCGATTAAATATTCTAATGATGAAGTTAAAAAGACATCTTCTGATTTGACGGATATTTTAAGAGCAATGAATATTTAAAATTTTTATTGATATGTAATAATGCGGTGTGAACTATTCAAGTTTACGCCGCATTTTGTTGTTAATAGGACAAATGAAAATAATGTCATGCTGAATTGCGAAATTACGTCACCTCGAATTTATGACACTTTTTCGCCCTTAAAAATATTTACATTTCTTCATGAATTATCGAAAATTATTTGCCACAAATTTATGAATGTAATAGAATGAAGGTGGGAATGTTTTTTTAAGGGATAGACAAGAATGATAAAAGACAGATTGAATGAGAGAACTTTGACACCGCAAGAAGTTAGAACTATTTTAAAAGCGGACAACAAAGAAATTGTAGATTTATGCAAAAAAGCTGCAATCAGACCTAGAAAAAATGCTAAAGGTCATACGTATTTTTCTTATGATGAAGTAAAAAATCTAAGAAAAATTCAAGCTCAAGTTAAAGGTGTTGTTACAAATCCTGTAACTTCAAGAGTACCGGCAATGGTAGGTGCAACAGGAGCTCAAAATAATAGTGCAGCTGTTAGAAGTATTTTAAATACTTTGCAAGAATTAGAAGTTAAATTGAGCAACAAAATTGCTAAAGTTATTGATGAAAAACTTGAAGGCATGGATGATGTTGTTGTTGAATTGATTCGTTGCAAAACTGATAACGAAACTTTGAAACAAAAAATTGTAGACTTGAATAAAGAAGTTTACCAATTGAAAAACGAATTAAATAGCTACAAACCTGTTGCTTTAGGTTTTTATAAGAAAAAAGAAGTTTACGTTTGGGAATAAGAGGAAATAAAAAATGGCAGTGAAAGAAACACCGGCTGTAAATGTTAGCGAAGAAAGAAATAAAGCGCTAAAGTTGGCTATTGAAAAAATTGAAAAAGATTTTGGTAAAGGTTCAATTATGAAGCTTGGTGATAAAGCCACTGTCAATGTTGATGCTATCCCTACCGGAGCGTTGTCTCTTGATGTTGCGCTTGGAATCGGTGGTATTCCGCGTGGACGTATCATTGAGATTTACGGTCCTGAATCATCAGGTAAAACAACATTGGCTCAACACATTGTTGCAGAATGTCAGAAGAAAGGCGGAATTGCTGCATTTGTTGATGCTGAGCACGCTTTAGACCCTGAATATGCAAGAAATTTGGGTGTTCAAGTTGATGATTTATTAATTTCCCAACCAGATACAGGGGAACAGGCTCTTGATATTACAGAAGAATTGGTTCGTTCCGGTGCTGTTGATATTGTTGTTGTTGACTCTGTTGCGGCTCTTGTTCCAAAAGCTGAAATTGAAGGTTCTATGGAAGACCAACAGATGGGACTTCAAGCTCGATTGATGTCAAAAGCTTTGAGAAAACTTACAGGTATCATTGGTAAGACAAATACTACTGTTATTTTTATTAACCAATTAAGAATGAAAATCGGTGTTATGTATGGTAACCCTGAAACTACAACAGGTGGTAATGCTTTGAAATATTATGCATCTGTTCGTATGGAAATCAAACGTACTGAAACTCTTAAAGGTGATGAAGGTGAAATTGGTAATCACGTAAGAGTAAGAGTTTTGAAAAACAAAGTTGCTCCTCCGTTCAGAACTGCTGAATTTGATATTATTTTTGGCAAGGGTATTTCTAAAATCGGTAATATCTTGGATGTTGCTGTAAATTTAGATATTGTTAAAAAAGCCGGAGCATGGTTTAGCTATAATGAAGAAAAACTAGGACAGGGCAGAGAAAAGGCTAAGGAATTCTTGGAACAAAATCCTGAGATTTTGGCTGAAGTTGAAAAACTTGTTCGTGAAAAATTGGCTCAATCATAGTATTGTAAAGATTTGTATATTTGTTATATGTGCTAAATGCCTGTTATATCTTGCTTTGAGGTTTTTATTACGTAAAATTTTTGTAAATACTAGCAAGTTAATTTATGTTTGGATTTAAAATGAACATGGAAAATTCAGGAGGCACACATGCAAGTTAATTCAATATCAAGTTATGATGTTCGTGGTTCAAAGGTGCAACCTTTGAATAATAAATCTGTGCAAAGCAAAAACGTAGCATTTGCAGGTGAAGAAGATTATAATCGCAATAATAATATGATGAAAGCTATGCGTAATGCAGGTATTGCGATGATGTTTTTAGTTCCTGCAAGTTCTGTTGTAACAGGTTGCGATAGAGAAGATTATGGTTATGTAAGAGCTGAAGCTAATGCTTGGGCTGGTGTTGGACATTATGTAGATTCAACAAAATGTAATCACCCATCTGATACAATTATCAAATGGTGGTATGCTTGGGATAGACCAATTCCACTAGATACATTGTATAATAATATGCAAAATTGGGATATTGACGGTACTGATGGTGATAAAAATGATTCATTATCAGCAAGAAATATCATTCACTACGAAGGTACAAGAGAATGGGAATATGGAACAAAAGAAATCGGTGATATGAACGTTTTAGAATCATCTAAAAATATTCTTGTTTATGACACTGAAATTAAAGATTATAAAGGTAATCACGAGGCATTTGGGAAACGTGTATTCAGAGTACCTTCTGGAAACTTTACAATTACAAAAGAAGATGGAACAGTTTTAAACTCTCCAAAAGGTCTTTTTGTTGAAGAATATGAAAACGAATTTGGTGATAAAAATGGTTCAATCTTTGATTGCAAATTGAAATCAAGGGCATTTATCCAAACTAACGGTGATACTTTGAATGTAGCAAGAAGAAAAGGTTCAACTGATTTTGCTGAAACAGGTAAAGTTGCAAAAGGTTACTTGGGAGCAAATTCAATTCTTTTACACAACTTGATTGGCAAGTATTCAACTGATGATCATTATGTTGATTTTAAAGTTGATGCAATCAACGATAAAGAATTAAGAGCTAAATATGTATATGCAATGGACAAAAAAGAAGATTAATTAAAGTTGGCAATATTGATATAAACTCGAGATAAAAAGACCTCTTAATCAAGAGGTCTTTTTGTGTAATTATCTTTTAGTTTTACATTTCATAAAAGTTATTATCTTCAAGTAATGTTAAAATTTCGGTTAATCTTTTATTATCATTCAAGTGCCACCAACCTATTAGTGCCTCAAATGCTGTAGCACATCGGTATTCGTGTTGAATATTACGTCTTCCGACCGGAATAGGTAAATTGCGTGCGCGCCTTGTGAGTTCAAGTTCTTCTTCTGTCAAAGCAGGTTCTAAAATATGTAAAAGTTCATATTGTGTGGATGTTTTGACAAGATTAGTTGTTATTTGGTGCAGTTTTTTTGCATTATTCGTTTGCAGAATTGTTTTTTCGCGGATGTATAATTCCCAAACGGCATCTCCTAAATATGCATAATTTCTTAGATTGATATCTTCCATACATTGATTTTACTACAAATATCAGGTATTTGAAAAATTTTTATTTTGATGGCAAAATCAAGAAAAATATAAGGAGAGATGAAATGAAGAAATTTTTACTAATTTGTTTAGGGTTGCTTTTAGTAGGAACAAATGTTGCCTTTGCAGAGTCTTGTTCGATTAAAAAAGACCAATGTGCTTGTCAAAAAGAGTGCAATTATCCAAAAGAGGCTTTACGCTACAAAAAATATATGAAAACTATTCAACAAGAACGTGCAACTGTATATAATGCTTTGAATTTGACAGATGAACAAATTAAATTACGCGAAAATATGATAAATGAAAATTCATCATTATATGATGCCAAATTTAATGAATTGATTAAGGAAAGTTACAAAGTTAAAGCATTGAAACAAGCTGGCGCGACTGATAGAGAAATTGCAAATCAGAAAAAAGTTGTTCGTAATGTAAAAAAAGATATTGAATCTTTGGTTAATAAGGAAAATAAACAGTTCAAAAAATCGTTAAATCACGACCAACGAGCAAAGTATGCAATGATTAAAAAATTGGAAAAAAATGATTTTAAAGAAGCTGCTCATCAAAAAGATTATTATAAATCAAATCCTCAAATGAGACCGTTCGGAAATCCGAGACCTTGTCCATGTCCTATGGGAAGGGTTGAAGATAAATAAAGCGAATAAATGATGATTTTTTCACAAAAATTATTATAATTAGGGTATGAGAGAGTGTAGACTTTTTTATATCCTGATTTTTTTATCAGTTTTAGCAGTTGGAAATTTTAGCTGTTATGTTTTTGCTCGTCCTGAAAGTTTTGATGGAAAAGGCTATGTTGGAACTTTGCCGTATTTGACTCGAGAATATGAGGCCGATGAGCCCAAACAAACAACTCCTGAAAAAATTCCGTCAAAAGACTTTAATTCGGAAAATGAACTGAAACCTGTTCCACGAGATAATCCTGCATTTGTAAACATTATTCTGAAATCTGATAAAACATCTCAGTATGTGAATGATTTGAATGAATTTATTCCAATGCTTGAAAGTATATATGATTTGATTGAAGACAATAGTAATGTTCAAATTTTTAATGCAAAAGTTTATTATTTTAACAAAAGTGCGGATTATTTTAGGGATAAATATATGAACAAACCGGAAAGCCAGTTTGTTTCTTACAAAAGGTTGATGGAGTTGAGTATGCATGCGCGTTCTGTTGCACTTTTGCGTAACGAAGCAGAAAAATATAATCCATACTTGGCTTATGGTGGCTCAGGGTATATCTACAATCCCAATAGTATAACCGAACAGCTTGGGTATTTGAAAGACGAAATTAAGCAAACAATTTTAATTTTGAAAGAATCAAATTAGTAATTTGATAAAACTTTTTTTTTAGATTAAAATTATTTTATGTTTGAAAGAATTTTGGCAAGTATAAAAGAGAAATTAAACAATACAAAAATCTTAGACCGATATATCCTAAAACAGGTTATAGAGATGTTTTTGATGGGTGTATTTGTCTTTACAACGATTATTTTTGCCTCTGATACTTTCATTACTTTGATTAAGCAAATTGCAAAATTCGGTATTCCGTTTAAGGTTGCATTTATTATGATTTTGCTAAATTTACCTGCTGTTATTGTAATGACAATCCCTATGGGGGTTTTGCTTGCAACTGTTATGACGTTGAACAGATTGAGTTTGTCTTCCGAAATTACGGTCATGAGGGCTTGTGGAATTGGACTGAATAGAATTGCAAAACCGATTTTTATTTTTGCAATTGTTATGGCATTATCAAGTTTTTATATTAATGAAAAGATTGTACCTGTAATGACCCAACAGTCAACAAAATTGGCACTTTGGGCGCTGGAACAAAAGCATGTTCCTGATGGAAAGGAAAACTTTGTTTTTAAAGAATCCGGTGACAATGGTGTTTTAAAAAGACTTTTTTATGTTGGATTGAGTAAGAAGAAAACTCTTTATAATGTTACGGTTTTGGATAATTCAAAAGAAGGAACAATTCAGGTTCTACAAGCAAGAGAAGGTCATACAACTCCTCAAGGCTGGGAATTTGAAAAAGGTGCAACATATACTGTAGCTAACGATGGGCAGGTTTTGAATACAACTTTGTTTGATACGTCTGTTGTGAAATTTGGGTTAGATTTGTCAAAAACCGAGAATAAAAACTTGGCTAAAGAAAAGAATTTTGCTCAACTCTTGAAATATTTATCAAGTTCTGATATTTCGCAAGCTGACCGCCAAATTTATACAATCGAATTATTTGATAAAATTGCACTTCCGATTACAACAATTGTATTTGTATTATTGGGTGTGCCTTTGGCAATCACTCCGCCAAGAGTGCGTTACAATCGCGGATTTTTGTTCAGTATATTGATTATTTTTGCATATTATGTCGTTCGTGCGCTTTCATTGTCATTTGGTGAAGCCGGTTCATTGACTCCGTTTTTGGCAGCTTGGTTACCAAACCTTGTTTTGACTGTTTGGGGTACATTTATGTATTACAAAAAAGTTTATACAATCTCATAAAATTTTGTAAAATCATACTTTTAATGGTAAAAATTTTTATTTTCTTGTTTTAAAATGGTTGTATGGACAGTAGTGGAAACAAAAATCAGGTAAGCGGTAATATTTTTAGTCAGAAATATAATTTCTCGACTGTAAATCCGTTTAGTGGAAATTTTGATCCAACACAGGCGCAAAAAGCTGAGCCTGTAACTAAGCCTGCTACAAATCCAATCAAACGTTTAAACGGTTATGATTCAACTATATTAAATAAAACAAATTTTACTGAGTCTGATGGTGAAGAATTGAGTATTGATTACCGTATCAAAGAAAAAGAATCAGTGATTAAAGATTTGGATGCAAAAATTAAGGTCGCAGATAACTATGGAACGCAAAATGAGGCATTGAGTCTAAAGGCAAAACGCCAAAGGGTTATGCAAGAGCTTGATACTTTGAGAAAACAACAGGTTTATGGTGGCAGAGTCTTAGGAGAAAATAAGAAATTTTCTCATGAAAACTTCAAACAAAAAATGCCGATTATTTATAAAATGCAAGAGTTTGTGTCACGTCAAATTTTGGCAAGAGTGTCTAAAAAGGTTAATTCTGTTGTCACGTTGTCTGATTCGTTGGAACAGCTTTCAGAAATCAGCAAAAGTGTTGATGAATTGATAGATATGAATGTGCCTTATGGGGAAAAGGTTCAAAATTACGAAAGATTAACCGAATATTTAAACCAAGCAAATGTTATTCATTCCAAGATTTCTAAATCTTTGGGGAAATAGGGAATTTAATATTCTTTGTTCTCTCGTGGCTTAAATTTTGTTTTAACATTCCAAACTTGCCTGAATGTCATGTTTGTCATACAATCATCTTGAGAATAAGCTTTTAAGGAGAAATTATGGAAGAGCTGTTAAGAAAATCAGCCGCTGAACAAAGCAAAGCCTTGAGAAACAAAGAAGTTTCCGCTTTGGAACTTACTAATGCGGCATTTGAAAGAATAAATGCTTTAGATGAAAAGTTGGGGGCATTCAACTCTTTGACTAAAGACACTGCTGTTGAAACTGCAAAAAAAGTTGATGAAAAAATTGCTAAAGGAGAAGAATTACCAATGTTAGCAGGTATTCCTTTGGCGTTGAAAGATAATATGAACCTTGTTGGTTCTCGAACAACCGCATCATCAAAAATTTTGGAAAATTTTGTATCTCCATTCAATGCGACTGTTACAGAAAAATTGTTAGGAAACTTAGTTCCTATCGTTGGTAAAGCTAACCTTGATGAATTTGCAATGGGTTCTTCAAATGAAAACTCAGCATTTAACAAGGTTCACAATCCTTGGGATTTGAATAAAGTTCCTGGAGGTTCATCAGGTGGTTCTGCTGCCAGTGTTGCATCTTGCGAGGCTACTTTGGCATTGGGTTCTGATACTGGCGGTTCAATCCGTCTTCCTGCAAGTTTTTGCGGTATTGTTGGTATGAAACCTACTTATGGTAGAGTTTCTCGTTATGGTTTGATTGCATTTGCGTCATCTCTAGACCAAATTGGCCCATTTGCAAGAACAGTTGAAGATGCTGCTAACTTGTTAGAAGTAATTTCAGGTTATGACCCTAAAGATTCTACATCTTTAGATTTGCCTGTTGAACATTATTCACAAAACTTGAACGGTGATATCAAAGGCAAAAAAGTTGGTGTGATTAAAGAATTGATGTCAGAAGGTTTAGAACCTGAAGTACAAAATGCGTTGCAACATGCTATTGAAACATACAAAAAATTAGGTTGCGAAATTGTTGAAATTTCTTTGAAAAAATTGAAATATTCAATCGGAATTTACTACATTTTGGCAACTGCTGAATGTTCTTCAAATTTGGCTAGATTTGACGGTGTTAGATATGGCTATAGACATCCTGATGCTAAAAATCTTCTTGAATTGTATACAAAATCAAGAGCAGAAGGATTTGGACCTGAAGTTAAACGTCGTATAATGCTTGGTACTTATGCATTGTCATCAGGTTATTATGATGCTTATTACAAAAAAGCTCAACAAATGAGAGCTTTGGTAACAGAAGAATTTAAAGAAGCATTCAAGCAAGTTGATGTTTTGATTTCGCCAACTTGTCCAAATACTGCATTTGAACTTGGTGCAAAATCATCTGACCCATTGGCTATGTATTTGACAGATATAGCAACAATCAGTTGTAACTTGGCAGGTCTTCCTGGTATCAGCGTTCCTGCCGGATTTGACAAATCAGGTATGCCAATTGGTTTACAAATCTTGGCACCTCAATTACAAGAATCAAGATTGTTTAATTTTGCTTATAAATTTGAACAAGCGAATGATTTCTATAAAAAATTGGCAAATATCTAGTAAATTTTATAAGATATATTTGTTCTCCAATAATAACAAAAGAGCCTTGTTTAAGGCTCTTTTTTGCATGAGTATTATGTTTATTGTATAATCAGGGTATGAGTTTGGATAGCCAAATAGATAGCATATTATCTCCTGTAGCAAATAAAATTTCAGGGTTGATATTTTCACATATAACTATTCACGGTGTGCGAATTGAATTTTTAATCGTACTATTGATGTGTGCTGCCTTGTATTTTACATTTAGAACTCGTTTTATTGGATTGTGGGGTTTTAAACACGCAATAAATTTGATTACAAAAAAATACAAACATGAAGATATAATCACGCGCAAAAAACATGGTGAAGTTTCGTCTTTCCAAGCTCTTACGGCGACTATTTCTGCCTCTGCAGGCATGGGAAATGTTGTAGGTTCAGCGTTGGCGGTTTCTGTGGGTGGTCCTGGGGTAATTTTTTGGATGATTATTGCAGGAATTTTTTCCATGGCATTAAAGTTTGCGGAAGTTTTGTTGGGGTTAAAATTCAGACAAATTAATAAAGACGGAACATCATCAGGTGGTCCGATGTATTATATTATTAATGGACTCAAAGCTCCTTGGATAAAACCATTCACACCGTATTTAGCAAAAATTTATGCAATATGCTGTGTCTTTGCAATGATTGGTGGATGGAATTTGTTCCAAATTAATGCAATTACAACCCAAATAACTAATGTAACAGGACTGTTTGACGGTCAAAGATGGGTATTTGGACTAATTGTTGCAGTTATTACTTACATTACGGTTATTGGTGGAATTAAATCTATAGGCAAATTCACCTCAAAAGTAACTCCTGTGATGTGTACACTATACGTGTTTTCAGCATTTGTAATTTGTCTGCTTAATATTCATCATGTGCCACATACGTTTTATTTAATAATTAAAGAGGCATTCAAACCTCAAGCAATGATTTCAGGTGGAATATGGGGATGTATGCTTTGGGGATTTAGACGTGCAATGTTTGCAAATGAGGCAGGACTTGGGACAGCGCCAATTGCTTTTTCTGCTGTTAGAACAAGCAAACCTGTTGCACAAGCCTTTATTGCAATGTTGCAACCGTTTGTTGATACTGTGATTGTTGGTGCTGCAACTGCGTTTATCATTGTTGTGACCGGTGCTTATCTTAATACAAATGGGATTGAAGGGATTGAGCTTACATCAAAAGCCTTTGCGACAGTTTGTCCGTTCTTTCCGATTTTATTAACCTTTATGGCTGCTTGTTTTGTACTATCTACAATGCTTTGCGGTTCATACTATGGAACAAAAAGTTGGACATTTTTATTTGGTGAGTCAAAATTAACTACAAGAACTTTCCAAATAATTTATTGCATTTTTATTGTAATTGGTTCTGCAATGAACTTAAAAAGTGTTGTGAATTTGTCGGATGCATTTACTCTATTCCTTGCAGTGCCTAATTTGATTGCAGTATTTTTATTATCTGATATAATAATGAAAGAATTGAAACGATATTGTAGAAAATACGACATCGGATATTTTAGAAACGATAAATAGGAGAGCTTATAAATGATTAAAAAGGGATGTTTGGATATACTTCAAGCAAAATGTGAAAACTGTCAGGACTGTGTTTTGGCAAACACTCGTAAAAATGTGGTTTTTTCTGACGGAAATCCGGAGACTGCAAAAATTGTTTTTATTGGTGAAGCTCCTGGAGAAACTGAAGATGAGACAGGTAAACCATTTGTAGGCAGAGCAGGTCAGTTGTTAGATAAATTTTTGTCAGAGGCAGGAATTTCAAGACAAGATGATTTGTATATTATAAATACTGTAAAATGCAGACCGCCTGAAAACAGAGTGCCAACTGAAGTTGAAAAAGCTTTATGTGAAAGATATTTGACCGCACAAATTGATATTATGAATCCAAAAGCAATTATTTTCTGTGGTGCAACAGCTTTGAAATCTTTTTGTGATGATAAAAAAGTTCAAATTTCAAAAGTACGTGGAAAATGGTTTGATGTGACAATTAATGGTAAAACATATAAAGCAATGGCTATCTTCCACCCATCATACCTGTTGAGAAACAGTTCTATGGATGAAGGGTCTCCAAGAAGATTGATGCAACAAGATTTGGCTATGATTAAATCTGACATCTTGGGTGATAGTCAGGTGTGTTCCAGTAACCCTTTCTGTAAGGAAATGGCTATGGTCTAGTCAGAATTTGAAGTTTGTAAGTTATTCAAGAGAAAAAGATATGGCTAAATCCTAGCCATATCTTTTTGTATTTAAAGACATAGACTAATGTCTTTAATTACGCTCTGTTATGATATTCCTAAATTTCTTATATGAATTTAGGTGATATAAATGAATACAAAAACTAAGTCGAAATCTGGTTATATAACAAACAAGCGACTCAGTAGAGTCGCTTGTTTAGAGTGTTTAAAACTTTATGACCTATTAAAAAGTACCAGCTGGTTTCTTTTGAGGAGTTGCACCAGGAATTGATTGCCAATTTGCAGCCATGATTTTTTTGAATGATTTCAAAGCTGTGTCTTCAAGTTCACCAAGTTCATCAGCTTCCATAATCAATTCTCTCAATGGCATCAAAGCTCTTTGGTCTCTCAAAACGCCTAATGCAGCAGCTGCACCAGCTCTAACCAATTCATTTTCTGAACGATTTTTCATAACATCAATCAATGCAGGAACTGCTTTTGTATCATTTAATTTTCCTAGAGATGTAACTGCGTAAATTCTTACATTTACCCATTCGTCATACAACATATTGATAATTTTATCAACAGCTTTTTTATTGCCGATTTCGCCCAATGCTCTAGTTGCATCACATCTTACATTAACTTTTTCGTGGTCTAATGATGCAATCAAAGCGTCTGTTGCAACATCACCAATTTCAATCAAAGCATCTGTTGCGGTAATACAAACTTGTGGGTTTTCATCGTTTAATGATTCAACAAGTGGTTCAACAACAATAGCACCACCCAAACGACCTAATGCACGAGCTGCACGAACACGTACATCTACGTTACGGTCTTCACGTAAAGATTCAATCAAGTGAGTTGTTGCAGCAGAGTCGCCCAATTCGCCTAAAGCTCTAGCAGCATACAATCTAACTGAACCGTTTTTATCGTGTTTCAAAACATCAATCAAAGGTTCAACAGCTTTTGAATCGCCCATTTCGCCCAAGATACGAGCTGCATTATATCTAACTTTTTCAGAATTACTTGTTTTTAAGTCAGTTAATAATTCATCAAACGATTTTTTCACTTGTTTTTTCTTACTGTTCACACTAATTGTCATTATTTTCCTCCGACACTATACAATAATTTCACACCTACTCTTTTATAAAGTTTTTCTGTTGGAAATTATTGCCTTTTTAACATCTATATATTAATTTTTGTTTACAATTCATATATTATTTTCTAATTCCTACTACATTGCAGTTTGGTCAGTCAGGCTATTAAGGGTAATGCTGACACTTATTTATGCTGTACTACTATTATAACATATTTTTTATGTAAAGTCTTCAATTGTATACAAAATTACAAAAAATATTATAATTGTTTTTCTAAAAATAACTCTGTTTATATGATAATCAGGACAAGTTTGTAATATTTCTTAACGATTTACTACTCACCTTTGATAGTAATAATAAATTCTGTTCCAACACCTAATTCGCTCAAAACCTTGATTTTGCCACCATGTTTGTCAATTATCTTCTGACTGATGGCAAGTCCCAATCCAGTGCCGACCCCTACGCCTTTTGTAGTAAATCCTGCGGTGAAAATTTTATTCAAGTTTTCTTTTGATATTCCTTTTCCGTTATCCTTGATTTTGACAATCAGGTTTTTGTCTATGTATTCGGTTGAAATCGTAATTTTTCCGTTGCCTTCTATTGCCTGACCTGCATTTACTAAAATGTTTGTAAATACTTGGTTAAGCATGTTTGGATAGCATTTTACAAGTGGAATGTTGCCATAATTTTTTATAATTTCAATTTTATTTTTTGTCTCATGTCTAATCAAATCAAGGGTCAAATCAAGTTCTTTATTTATGTTTGCCTCTTGCAATTCGGATTCATCAAGTCGAACAAACTTTTTGAGGGAAACGACAATGTTGCTGATTCGCTGAATTGCCTCAGAATCAATTGAATTAATTTGGGTGAACATTTCTTTTAAATCTTCTTGTTCTATTTGTGGTATTAGCTTTGAAATAATAGAATTATTGGACTTAATTGATGCTACAGGGGTATTGATTTCGTGAGCAACACCTGCAACTAACTGACCTAATGATGCCATTTTTTCCGAATTAATCAGTTGTAATTGTGTTTCTTTCAGTTCATCAAGTGCAGCTTTCAGGTCTTTGACGTTTTTGGCGTTCTTTTGGTACAATTCAGCTCTGATAATTGCGTTACCAAGCTGAGATGAAACAGCATCAAGAATTTCACGTTCTTCATTTAATTCGCGCTTTTGATAACTCAACAAAACCAATACCCCAAGCATTTTTTGCATGTGGAAAATAGGAACGATAATACGCAATACTGATTGTTTAAATGGTTCTGCCTCAACATATTCTGATAATGAGTAGCTGATAGAAATTCTATTTATATCCAGAGATTTCATTGCATGGGCATCAAAAGATATTTGAGTCCCTTTAGCTGTGTCGTATTCGCCATAAGTTTCTTCAATCTTGAATCCTGACTCAACAGCAGATGCATAATATGCCTTAAAACAGCCAAACATTATAGCAAGTTCTTTTAATGCTGAATTTAAAATCATAGAGATGTCCATAGATTCTCTTATGATGTTTGAGACTTTGTTAATCAGTGCGATTCGAATTGCTTGAGATTGTGCTTTCAGTCGGATTTTTTGGAGTTCTTCATTTTCCTCTTCTAACTGTTGAAGTTTGTTTTTATATTTGACCTGCTCCTTCTGATTATCTTTTAACAAGACATCTGAACTCACATCGACAAGAAAGATTATTGTATATTTACCACGTTTAACGGCAGTCATATCATAGAAAGTAACTTGTCCGTTCAATGATGTATAAGATACTCTGGCGAAGAAATTTTCTTTAGAAACAATTGCCTGAAAAATTGGTGAATACAAATCAACATTTTCACTGTCCATCGGACACATGTCAAAATTCATTTGGTGCGCGAATTTTCGGATATCATCAAAATGTTTAAAAACATGGCAAAATGTATTGTTCTTAAACACAACATCTTCATAATCCCTGACTACAATAACCGGATCTCTGTATTGATTGAAAAAATCAAACTTCTTCATAATAGAATTATATGCCAATATCAGACTTTGGGCAATGGTGGAATTTGCAAGAGGGCAGGAAGGTGCAAAATACAGTAGAGTCACGTTTATGCGATTGCGTAGATTCAATGATTATTAGTCATGCTGAACTGCGGATTTTGGCAAGTGTGCCGTGTGAACGAAGTGAACCCAGCACGTCTTGGCGAGAGCTGCGTTGAGCCGGTCGAGCCGCCAAGAATCCAAGACTGTTTCAGCATCTCAAATAAAACATATTAGTCTTTTGCAAAATTTGTAATAATTGCAGAAGAATTGTATTAAACAAGCTTATTTTTATTATTTTGATTTATAAAATTTTCACCTGCTATAATAATGGTATGAAAGATATTGAACAAAATTATGAAGATTTTATATCAACTGTAAGTCATGAATTGAGAACACCGTTGACATCAATTCGTGGATTTTCGCAAACCATGTTGGCATCTTGGGACAAACTTGATGACGAGAGTAAAAAGAAATTCATTAAAATAATAGAGGAGCAGTCAAACAGACTTATTCACCTTGTGGAGAATATGTTATCAGTGACAAAATTGCAAAATGGTAATAAAATAGTCTACAATGAAATGAATATAAAAATGCCGGTGGAACAAATAATTTCTGTTGTTAAATCGCAATATCCGAACCAAAAATTTGAGTTTAATTACGAAAATCATTTACCGAATATTTTTGTTGACCGAGACAAATTTCAACAAATTATGACCAATTTAATAGAAAACAGTGCAAAATATTCATCAGGTGATAATGTTACAAGGATTGATACTAGTGTTTTGGACAATTCTGTAAGAATAAGAATTTCAAATGTTGGAATTGGTATTGAAACATCAGATTACGATAAGATTTTTACCAAATTTTCGCGTATAGATAATCCGTTGACTCGAAAAGTTCAAGGCAGTGGGCTCGGTTTATATATAACAAAAAGTTTGGTGGAAAAGATGGATGGCAAGATTACCGTCGAATCGAATCCGAAAAATGATGGGTCGAATCTTGCGACAATTACGTTTACCGTATCTTTTCCAATAAGAACAATTGAAGAACAAGCGAGGATAAAATGCAGTCAGTAACTTTAATCATTGATAAGAGGTTGGAATTATCTACAAAATATAAAAAGATTTTGGAATCCGAATCAAATGATGTAATTATTTCCAAAGATTTGATTACTTCAATTAAATTAATTCAGGACAAAGAACCTGATTTGATAATAATTTCGGATAGTTTTGATGATGATTTATCTGATTTTTGCAAACAAGTTCGAGCATTGACTTATGATATGCGCCCAATTATCGTTGCAATGTCAAAATCTGCGGATTTTAATGACCGTATCAAGGTTATAGAAAGCGGTGCGGATGATTTTTTGTCTGAGCCTGTTAATTCAGAAGAATTTAAGGTGAGAATGTTGGCACATTTGAGACGAGAATTTGAGTCAAATCTTGATTTAAAACACATGTTGCCAAACAAAAATTATTCAATGCGTGCAATAAAAAGATTGCTGTCTGAGGATAAAAAATGGGCAGCGTTATATATAAGTATTGAAAATTTTGAAAGTTATAAACAGGCATATACTCAATTGGCGTCTGACAAATTGCTCCAAACGTATTGTGCAATTATTCAAGCATCATTGAATAAAAATGATTATATGGGTGAACTTTCTGAAAATACTTTTTTGGTAATTACAGATGCTATAAAAGCAGAACGCCTTGCAAGATTTTTGATTTTTGCGTTTGATTCTGTTGCAGGTAAGTTTTATGCAGAACATGACCTTGATAGAGGTTATATGATTCTCCAAGGGGATGAATACGCTGGACGTAGAGCCAATTTTGTTCACTCAACAATTAGTGTTGTGACAAATGAAGTTACCAAATATAAAGATAGTGCACAGGTTATTAATACTTTGCTTGAAATTCATCGACTTGCAGATAATCCGAACCGTTCAAATTACTTGATGGAACGTCCGCAAATTTCTGGTATTGATTCAATTCAGGAACGAGAATACAATAACAAGATTCTTATTTTTGAAACGGATGAAGCTTTGAGTATTTTACTTAATACAATATTGAAGCTCCAAGGCTACAAGACAACTGTTGTAAACGAATACAAAATTCCTGAAGAAAATGAAATTCCTGCTTTGATAATCATTGATGCAGGGGATTTGGAAAAGAAAAATGGTTTGAATTTGTGCTACAAATTGAAACAGGAAGAACCTTACAAAAATTCAAAAATTATTGTTACATCAATTATTCATGACAAGGAATTGGTATTAAATACAGGTGCGGATTTGTATTTGCCAAAACCTTATGAAATTCCGAATTTAATCAAATGGGTAAATGAGTTTATAAAAGAATTTAACCTGTAACAAAAGTTAGTCAAAGGTGCTATCCGATTTGACATGTTTGCTTGCTTAAATTACTATCAAAGCAAAGAGGAAATGAAGTGAATATCTTCAACTGTTGCCGCAGCCGTAAAAGTCGGAATGCTCAAAAATATCATCATCTGCGTGCAGTTCGGATGAGTGGAAAGGTTTTTGTGTGTCCTCTTTAAAATATTGCGAAGATAAAGAGGATTTTTTAATGTCATTAGGCTCGTCTGCCGTACATTCTCATAGTGTAAAAGCTGCTGGTTCTTGTCCACACGGATTGCCACAAGGTGCGTGTCCGATTTGCAGTGGAATGGCAGGTGGAAATTCTACAACAAAACGTGATATTCCGCGTAATGTCGGAGAAATGACATATAATCAGTGTGCTGCTATTGGTGCAATGATAAGGGCGCAAAAACAGGCAAGGGCACAAGCGCAAGCTGCACAACAAAGTCATCTTCAAGCATTAGCCGATTTTCAAAAAAACATTTCAAATACTCATCAAAGATTGATGGATTTGGCTGCTGCAATAAGAGAAACAATGCCTGATTTGGTTGCAAAACCTGTAAATTTTGTATTAATTGGCATAGTTGGCAGTGTTTTGGATATTGTTCAAAATATTCCAACTGTAATTACAAATATTGCTCAAGCTATCTCTCAAAAATTTGCGGATATTTCAGATAAATTAACAGCGATTTATGGTGAATTAAAAGCAGCGATTGGTGAAAAAGTTTCTAAATTTTTAAAAGAAACTAAGAAAAAACTTAAGTCATTATTTTTCTTTTTTGGTGTAACAGAAACTGATGATGAAGATAAAAAAATTGAAGAAGCAAAACGAACTTTTGAACTCAAAACATTTATAAACAAACTTTTTCAAAGAACAAAACAAGAAAAGGAAATAGATAAGGATGCACATTAATCCGTTAAACGATGCGGAAAATTTAAGACAACAGCGGAATTTGACAAACTCTCAAAAGCGCAATAATCTTTCCACTAAAGAAGGGGTTGTTGTTAATAGTACTGTAAAAGAAGGTTTGTCCGAAGCTAAAAGTAATTATATGATATCAGATGAAATATCAATGCCTGCGCAGTTGTATACTGATAAAAAAATTGTTGATAAAAAATTGTTACCGTTGAGTGCAATTGTACTTGGTGTGATGTCATCAATTGCAATTTTGACCGGTTTTGTAAATCATAGTGCAAAAATCGCTAAAAATTTGGCAAAAGAAAAATGGTTGCCAGCTCTTACACGAAATGTCAATATTAATAGCGAGTATTCTCAAGTTATGTACCAAATGGTGCAAAGTCCAAATAAGAAGACTTTTTTGGCAGGTATTGGAACATTGACACTCGGTGCGATGGCATTTATGGGACAAACATTTTTAGAAGGTTATAAGGAAATTTGGGTTAAGCGGAAAGACTCAGATATTCAAAAAAATCTTCAAGAAAATCTTGTTGCGGTTGAAACAGAATCCTTTGCAGGTAAGATGCAGATTATTCGCAGTATGCTTTCTAAATATGCAACGGATTTTGAAAAATATTTGAAAGACGATAATGAAAAGATTCTTCCAAACTTTGGTAAAAATAAATATGTGACAAGTTTTACTTCTCAAGACCAATTACAAAAACAAGAAAATAAAAAACAGAATTCAAATTTGGCAAATATTGTGCTTGGAATTGGTACATTTGTTGGAATTGTTGGGCTTGGGTATTTGTCTTTAAAAAATCTTACTAAAAGTAAAATCAATCTTGATGAAGGTTTACAACGTACAAAATCTGCGATTGAAGAACTTGTCAAAACTTCAAAGGAAGAGACAAAAGTTATTGATAAAGACAATTTAGAACACATGTTCCGTTCAATTGAGTGTTCAGATGGTGCTGAAGAATTTATTACGAAACAGGTTAACGCATTGAGTTGGGAGAATGTGAATGAAAAGAAAAAATTCTTGGAAGATATTTTGCTAAATATGCGTACATCTGCAATAAAAGCTAATCCGAACTACGCAGGGGATGGTACTCCAAAACCTGCATTTAACTCGTTTGTAAATGAGTATCTTGCATTTTTCTATAACTGGTTGCTTGATACGGCAAATCCACAATTTAAACACCTTTTCCTTGGAATAACAGGAGTTACGGCAGTCGCTTATGGGGGAAAACTTGCCGGTGATGCGATTAAAGAGGTTCAAGTTAAGAAAATAAATGCAGAAACAGAGTTAGAACTTCAAAGTCGTCTTGTTTCCACTGAATTGCGCAATTTTAAATCTAAAAAAGATGCGGCTATAAGACCATTGGTTGAGGAATTTTATAAACAGGTAGATAGTGGTAAAAAAAGTAAAGAAGAATTGAAGGCAATGGCGGAAAATGTTTTGTTTGAAGTGAAAAACGGTCCTCCGTATGTATATTCGTAAGGTGGTAATTAAATGATTCAACAAATTTCTATAGTTCAATATCAGAATCCGCAACATCCACACCTTGTTAAAAATATGTCACAGCCTTATTATGCCTGTACATCTGCTCAGCTTCCGACACCTGATAGGAACTACTGTATTTTTGACAAAAATGAGGTTGACTATTTTGTTAGGCAAAAAGAAAATGCTCTGCCATATTTGACAGATATTTTACAACATTCAAATAACGAGGCGCAAGTGACAGAAACCTTGTATATAATGGATAGAATGCTTGATGATGGTACAAAAGGGATTGACAAATTGTATCCTGTTTTTGCGAGGTTCAATGGTACGAAATCTCCAAATATTCAGACTTTTTTAGCAGGTATTTATCGCAAAATCCAAGTTCCTGATGCATTTGGCCCTTTGGTTAATATGCTTATAAAAAATTCAATTGAGCCACCTAATCCAAATCAGACTTTCGACCCAAATGAAGAAATTGGCGGTGCAATTTTGAGTTACTTGTCTGATAATTTTAGGAAATAATATTCTTCGCCTCTTGAAATGGAAATATTTTTAAGAAATAATGTATTTGTAATAAGTTGGAATTAAGATATGAATATTGAAACAAATATTGCCTTGTCTGAAAAATTATATAACATCAGTGTGGTTTTGGATAATTATTGCAAATTTAATACTGAGGTTGAGGAGTTACAAAATATTTCCCCAATTATTGAGTACATGCGTAATTTGGCAGATGAGCTCTGCACGGATGAGGAAAGTAAAGATATTTACCATTAGTGAGAGAAAATATTATATCCAAAGCTTGTCTTTGTCATTACTGAACATTATTCAACAAAATAACCGCATTGGCTTCAATTGCAAGTTTTTGCCCAACGGCATCCATTTTTTCTTTAGTTTTAGCTTTTATAGACAAATTTTCAGGCTTAATTTCTAAAATTTTGCATAAAACTTCTTTCATCTTTGGAATATATGGCATCATTTTTGGAGCTTGGGCAATAATATTACTGTCGATATTGCCGATAGAATAACCTTTTTCTCTTACCAAATCATAGACATGTTTTAGCAAAATTGTGCTGTCAATATTTTTGTATTTTGGGTCAGTATCAGGGAAAAGAGTGCCGATATCATCAAGTGCTAGCGCACCAAGCATTGCATCAATCAAGGCGTGAATCAAAACATCCGCATCTGAATGTCCCAGCAAACCTTTTTCGTGAGTGATTTTTATTCCGCCAATAATTAAATCTCTGCCTTCAATAAGCTTGTGGATATCATAGCCAATTCCGATTCTGTACATATTTTCCCTTTCTGATAATATATCTTTCTCATTATAGCATATATTGGTGTAATATGCTATAATAAGCAAAAATAGTGGGTGAAAGATGAGAAGTATTCCTGAAAATTTAATTAGTTCAATTACCGTTAAACGTCCTATTCAACATACTACGACGACGGTTGAACAACCGCAGTATGATTATGAAGAATATAGTAGTGCCTTACCGTTTTATTATTTTATAAGTCCAAGCTTGGGTTGTTTACTAATTATATTGGGAGTTGTTGTATTAATTGTTCAGGTTTTAGCTCCTTTTTTGTTATTAATTTTACTAAGGAAACAAAAAAAATATATCTGCACAAAATGTTACAAACAATTTTTGCGAGAAAAGAAAAATCCAAAAATTTGTCCGAATTGCGGTGGTGAAGTTATCGAAATGGATGGACGTGCTCAAAAATTTTAAACTTTTGGGGCAACAGTAACAAATTTTTCAATTGCTTTTACAAATCCGTTGTTTTCAACTGTATCGGTTATATAATCAGCGCAAGCTTTTAATTCCTCACTGCCATTGCCCATTGCAACACCGATTCCACCTGCTTTAACAAGGTCAATGTCGTTGTTTTGGTCACCAATTGTCAAAAGTTCTTCTTTTTTTATACCCCATAAATTGCACAAAAACTGTACTCCAAGAGATTTTTTTGCATCTCCTGAACCGATTTCACAAAAATAAGGAGTTGATTTTACGATATATAAATCAGGGTATTTTGCCTTTAATTCATCAACCCAAGAGGTTACTTTTTCCGCATTGTTTAAGTCGATTGCCAAAATTTTATTAACATTTTCGATTTTCAAATCATCAAATGAACAAACTGTATAATCAATAAATTTTCCATCAGTGTAGTATTTTACGATATCGTTGTCATGCTCAACATACAATTTATCATCAAGGTAAAGATTTATGTGAATATTGTTTTTGCGTGCCCATTGTATAATCTCTTTGGCATACTTTGGGGATAGTGTATTTTGGTATAAGGTTTTGCCACTGATATCTTTAATAAGTCCGCCTTGATATGAAATTATTGGTGTATTCAAGCCAAGTTCACGAGCAACAGGCATGGCGGCAATATGCATTCTGCCAGTAACAAGGACAACTTTAATTCCGTTTGATGAGAGATTTTTTATGCAATTTTTAAGTTCTGGTGTGAAATTTAACCCCCATTTTAAAATTGTTCCGTCAATATCTGTTGCTATCATTTTTATCATTTTAAAAATCCTCGTTATAGCCTAATTTTTAATCTGTTTTGCCAAAATATTCACACTACGTGTAAGTGTACAAATTGTTTTTGCATCATTTATTTTGCCTGAATAAATCATTTCTAAAACATTAGAAAGCTTATATTCACTGCATTTTAGAATTTCTCCCTCATCAGGATGGTCTCCAATATAAGTCAAATCGGTTGCAAGGTAGAGGTATAATTTTTCTGTACAAATTCCTGGAGTTGTGTTGATATATCCAAGAGAGTTCCAATTTTTTGCACGGTATCCTGTTTCTTCTTCAAGTTCTCTTTTTGCTGCAAAGTCAGGGTTTTCTCCTTTTTCAAGTTTCCCTGCAGGAAGCTCTAAAATTGTTTCTTTTAGCGGATATCTATATTGTTTTACCAGTAAAATTGTTTCAGGGTCTTTGAGTGCAGCGATTACAACGCCACCACTATGCAGAACCACTTCTCTAAATGATTTGTGTCCGTCAGCTACTTCAACATCATCTTTGATGACGGTGATTACTTTTCCGTCATATACAACCTTTGAGTTTAATGTTTTTTCTGTAAAATTCATATCAGTATATTAGCATAAATTGAAGTGCTGCTCAAGGTAATCTAAAATCTGAAATCACGTTCACCGTGTTCGATTTTTTCAAGGTTTTGCTCAACTTTACATTCAAGATTTTGATTTTTAAATGTTTCTAATTCTTTTTTTATAAGAGTTTCACCAATTTTTTTGGTATCATTTGATGCGTAATCTTCCAAATATTCTTTCAAGGTCATAATCGCATTCGGATGGCAGAAATTGTGGATTTGTTGTTCTTTGCAGATTTCCATAAATCTGTCACCCACTCTGCCTTCTCTATAGCAGGCTGTACAAAAACTAGGTACATAACCAAGTTCCATAAGCCATTTTACGATTTGGTCTAAAGAACGTCTGTCTTCAACTTCAAATTGTGCGGTTTCTTCTTCAGATTCTTGTTCAGGATGAGCGTAACCTCCTACGCTTGTTTTAGAACCTCCGCTGATTTGAGAAACTCCTAATTCAAGCACTCTTTCTCTACATTTTTTAGATTCCCTTGTTGAGATAATCATACCAGTATAAGGTACAGCAATTCTGATACAAGCAACTATTTTGGCAAATGTATCATCATCAATTCCGTTATCAAATGTAGATGGGTCAATATCATCAGCACGTCTGATTCTTGGAACAGAGATTGTGTGAGGACCTACTCCAAATGCTGCTTCTAGGTGTTCTGCATGCATTAAAAGTGCGCTAAATTCATATCTGTATAGTTCAAGCCCAAATAATACGCCAAGTCCAACATCATCAATACCGCCTTCCATTGCTCTGTCCATAGCTTCTGTGTGGTATGCATAATTATGTTTTGGACCTGTTGGGTGAAGTGTTTCGTAAGACTCTTTGTTATAAGTTTCTTGGAACAAAATATATGTGCCAATACCTGCCTCTTTGAGTTTTTTGTAGTTTTCAACGGTTGTGGCTGCAATATTTACGTTTGCTCGACGGATAGCTCCATTTTTATGATGTACAGAATAAATTGTTTTTAGGGATTCCAAAACATATTCAATAGGGTTGTTTATAGGGTCTTCTCCTGTTTCAATTGCCAGACGTTTATGTCCCATATCTTGCAACGCAATAACCTCTTCTCGGATTTCATCTTGAGTCATTTTTTTGCGCGGAATATGTTTGTTTTTTGCGTGGTATGGACAATACACACAGCCGTTTACACAATAATTTGATAAATATAATGGAGCAAATAAGACAATTCTGTTTCCGTAGTAATCTTGTTTGATTTTCTTTGCAAGTTCAAAAATTTCTTGATTTTTTTCTTCAATTTCACAATCAAGTAAAACTGCTGCCTCTCTATGAGAAAGCCCTTTGCCAATTTTTGCTTTTTCTAAAATTTTATCAATAAGTTCAATATTATTTTTGTTATTTTTTGCGTATTCTAATGAGGCTAAAACTTCCTCATGATTTATAAATTCTTCGGCTTTGTGTGATTTGGGATTAAACATAATTTTCTCTCTATTTTTGTCTTCTATACTTTTATCATAGAACATTAAGGCAAAATGTAAAGGTTTGAGTTTGGGTAATAAAAAACGGTCGAATGATATTTCACTTAACCGTTTTTTAGATTTATAATTGTTTTAATTATGCTTCTTGGGCTTGTTTATCCGCTGCTTTTCTTGCTGCATGGTTAGAACACTTATCTGTAATTGCACCTAATACTAAACCACCAAGAGCACCAAATGTTGCTGCAATTCCTGATGTTATTGCTGCTTGTTTAATAGGTGTTTTGAACTTCATTAGTTTTAATGTTGTTAATACAGCAGTTGGGAATGTTACCGCGCCTAATAAAGTACCTAATTTTTTACCAGTATTTGATTTGTAGTAAACATTACCATTTCTTGTTGTGTTTGCACGAGATTCTTCTTGCAAAATTTCTTTAGTATCATTTGATTCTTTTAAGTTTGCAATTTTATTGTGTTTTTTATTTGCAACGGCATCAACAGCAACACCGCATGCAATTGATGCTGCAAGAACTGCCGGTGCCATGATTTTAGCTGTTTTCTTAGCAGAGTTCATAAACTCAACTACTTCTTGCATCATTGATCTTGTATCATTGCTTATATTTTGTGATTTTCCGCCTAAATTAATTATTTCATTAATTTTATTTGCGGCATATCCTTCTAAAAGTGTTCCGCCACCACCGATAGTACCGGCTACAATACCTGTTTTCAAACCGGCATGAGTTTGGAATGGTTTATTTTCTGTATCTTCAGATTTACCTTTAAAAGCCATGTTTCTATTTGCTGTTAAGTTATAGTTTTGTACTGATAGCATGTTTTTCTCCTACATTTTGCCTGCATGCATATTAAATCTCTAAAGATTTGATTTTGCTAGTGAATAATCTTCACTGTAACAAAAATTTACTTTGAAAGCTTTTTCTTGACCCAGTTTTCAAGAATTTTTAGAGGTGAACGAGTTATTCCAAGTGCCCACGCAGGGATATCTTTTGTTACCACCGTTCCGGCACCTATATTTGCGCCTTCATCAACTGTTACTGGAGCGACAAGCACTGTATTTGAGCCTATTTTTACATTATCTTTTAAAATAGTTTTTGTTTTTTCTTTGGTTAGTGGATTGTAGTTTGCAGTGATTGTGCCTGCACCGATATTTACATATTCACCAAGTTCTGAATCTCCGATATAAGATAAATGACCAACATTTGTGTTAGAAGAAATTTTAGCTTTTTTTACTTCGACAAAATTTCCAACTTTTACATTATCGCAAACTTCAACATTCCCTCTAAAATGTGCGCAAGGTCCGATTTTACAACTTTTGCCGATTGTATTTTTCCCTTCAATATATGTGAAAGGATAAACAATTGAGTCTTGTCCTATTTCGGTATCTTCACTAATCCAAGTAGAATCAGGGTCAACAATTGTAACACCGTTTATCATATAGCGTTCAAGGTTTCTATGATTCATCATTTTGGCAGCTTGCGCAAGGTTTAATCTTGAATTAATACCGTAGATTTCATCACTGTTTTCTAAAATGTAAGCATTTACTTTTAGGGCTTTTGTTTTTCCCCAAGAAATGATATCTGTAAGATAATATTCTCCTTGAGCATTGTTACTTTTTAATTGACCAAATGCATCTTTGATTTTGCCCCAGTTTAGACAATAAATTCCTGCGTTAACCTCTTTTACTGCTTTTTGTTCAGGATTGGCATCTTTTTCTTCAACAATACATTGCAAAGAATTGTCTTGTTCTCTAATGATTCTGCCATATCCTGTTGGATTGTCAAAAAGTGTACTCATAACGGTGATATCTGAGTTTTGAGACTTGTGATATTCAACAAATTTTTTCAAAGTTTCCTCTTGGACAAGCGGAGTATCTCCGCAAAGAATCAAAACAAGTCCGTCATAATTTTGTAAATCTGGACATACCATAGAAACAGCATGACCTGTTCCAAGTTGCGGTGACTGAAGTACAGTTTTTGCATTTTCGTAATTTGATTTGACAAAATTTTCTACTTCCTGCGCGTGATGTCCAACAATTACATATTCTTCTGATACAAAATTTTTCACGTTATCCAAAACATAACCAAGCAAAGTTTTTCCCATTATTTGGTGTAAAACTTTTGGTGTAGTTTCGGATTTCATTCTTGTACCTTTACCAGCGGCTAAAATGACGGCTTTAATATCCATTGTAATTTCTCCCTTTTTTCTAGTCTTTTATCTTTGTAATTTTCGCAAAAATAAAGTTTTCTTGCAAGTTGATGGGAGATTATTTACATATTTATGGAAATATTATTAATAATTAGACAAATGAAAATTTGTTTGGTATATTTATTATGGGTCAGTACCCATCACACCCACCCACACACGCAGTTACTAGCTAATTGGTGGAAAGGGGGTGAAAAAGTGATTGTAGAAATAATAAAGCTATTATTAGCACTAGCAATACTAACAATAGCTTTTAAAATTTAAACAATTATAGGGTACTAAACAAACCTTTAAGAATTCGCACCTCTTAGAGGTTTGACCCTTTCATATTATTTACGATTTTTTGACTTTTGTCAAGCCATGCTTAAATCATCTCCAGTTGTATATTCTGAGGGGTTTGTAGTTCTTTTATCAGGTTGATATTTTGTGATTTAATTTTTAATTTTTTGATTTTTAAATTTGAAACCAAAACATCATCACATACACAAGATAGTGCATAATCGTTTTCCAAGTTGGTTGAAAACATTGCTTTTGGAGGTTTGCCCAGCTTGATTTCAGCCTCATGGATAGTCCAAAATCTGTAGAAATCTTTTTTGGTCGGATTTACAATATTTTTGTTATATCTATCCATAATTTTTTGGTAATTTCTTGGATACATATATTCTGTATCGACTCCAATATTTGCGTTATTAAATCCAACAAGTACAATATTTTTTGAGTGTGAAACACTAAAATAAATTTCGTTATTTTTGAAACAAGGTTTTTTATTTTTTAATTCAATTTCCGTATTTTTAATATTGTAAACCTGTTTCGCGATAAATTTTGTCAAAAATAGTCCACAAAGATGTTCAAGGTATTTTTCTTCAGATGAGAATTCCCGATTGTCACTAAATTTTTTTAAAGAATTTATGTCAATAGAATGTAAAAATTCTTCTTTTTTTAAATAATAAATTTCCATAATTATACCTATAGAATAACAGAATCAACAAGAGGTTTTGCCATATCTAACGCACGATTAAGTCTATTAGGATTTGTCCAAAAATCATCAGCCTCAATAAATCTTTTTACTATTTTTCGAGCATAAGAACCAACAGCAACTCCGCAATATGAAATTTCACACATTTTGGCAAGTTCTGTTGTTTTGGCATTTGTTCCGCCAGAAAGCATTAAATATACTGGTAGTTTTTCATTATGAACAATTTCCGCAGTCGCAACTGCTTGGAGTGTAGATTTGTAGTTGTCATCTCCTCCGCTCATAGGAAAACCATCTGCTTGAATAATAGTTGTGTATGGTTTTCGGTCTTTAATCATTTCTTTTATGCGGTTGACTAAACCTTCATCACTTAATTTCCCGCGACTTGTACAGATACTCAAAATACCTTCAAAGTTGTCGTTGATGTATTTCCATTTTTTAGAAATTTCGTCAGTATTATTTCCCATTGCATGAAATTCTATACAATCAATACCTTTATCTACAATAGGAGGAAGGACTTCGCTAAGATTTTTTTCTTCCGATATATAAGAAATTGCTGCGCGCGAACATACTTTCCAACATTTTCCACATCCGATACATTTGTATTTTTTTACTTTGGCATAATGAATTGCGCCTTGTGGGCATACTTCTTCACAAGCTCCGCAATTCACGCATCTGTCATAATCAATAACGGCTTTTTTAACATGTGGGTCATTTTTTATTCCAACACTTACGCATAAATATGCATCATAAACTTTGGCAAGTTCAAGTGCGTCTCGTGCGGCTTGGATGACTTCTTCGTTTGCCGAAAGGTCAAAAAATCTACATCCAGCAACAGCGTATACGTAAACAAGACGCTTAATTTCTTCAATATCTTCATTACCAGCTCCACAAACCAACTTGAAACAGTGATTTGTGTCTAACAATTCTTTTAACATTATTTCACCATATAGTTATAAATGATTTCAGATGCGTGTACAATAAAATCTTTACCTGCAATGGCATTATGCGGACGATTAGCAAGGATTACAACGATATATTTTTTGCCGTTTGGTGTAATTACGATACCTGCATCGCCAAGCATTGTGCCGATGTCTCCTGTTTTGTGCAAGAATACAGAACCTGCTCCAAGACCTGCTTGAATCAATCTGTTGTTGTGAACATGTCCCATATAATTTAGCATTTTACTTCTTGATTCTTCTGATAAAAATTTGTCATTTTCATCAATGTTATAAAGCATTTCAGCCATTTCTTTGGCAGTTGTTCTGTTTGTTCCTGTCAAATCAGGCAACCAAGTGTGAACAGATGTGTTTTTTAAACCCCAATCTCTGATTGATTGGTTTACATCTGTCATTGAACCGACTTTTGCCATCAACATATTTGTTGCCGAATTGTCGGATTCAGTAATCATTCTTTCAGCAAGTTCATCAATCGTGTATTCAGAGTCTCTAGCTTTGAATTGCAAGCTGCCTGAACCTTCTGAACGATAATATTCTGTTAATGGAATTTTATCTTCTAATGACAATTGACCAGCCTCAATTGATTTAAATACGTCAATCAATACCGGAATTTTAATAATACTTGCTGTTGAGTAGCTTTTATCAGCATTGATGTCGATATAATTCCCTGTTTCGTAATCCCATACATAAATCGCAGGTTTTACGGTAGGATACATTTCGGTTAAACTTACCAATTCTTGCTGTAAAACCGGCATATTAACATTTTCTTTTGGGGTAATCATCATTGAATTTTTTTCATCAGCTGAATAATTGAAAGAGCGGTTACCCAAGAACCAAGAATTAGATAAGTATTTATTTGTAGGGTAGGTTAGTTCATGTAAATCGGTTGTAATTTCGTTGTGCGGAGTCGGTACGAACATTGCTTTTGTAATGTTGTTAAACGAGTAAGGCATTGCATAAATTACAATTGATAATAATAGTAGCGATGAAACCAAAAATTGAACAATATTTTTCTTTCTACGTCTTTGTTTTTTAGGTCGGTTTTCGTGTCTCAATTTTTCATAATGAACAGCATTTTCGCTTGAATAGCGCGAATATTCATAACTTCTTGTGTAAGAGCTGCCTGATGAAAAACGATATTCCGAATAATATCCGTCATCTTGGTATCTTGCTATTTTCGGCATTAAACCTGATTCCTCCCCAGTATCATCTATAATTTTACACAAATTACAAATTTCAGGCAAGTAATTTACAAAGAAGTTTACAATTTGTGTTGTAATTACGGATAGGATGACAAGATGTCAGGTAGGTAGGCAAAATAAAGAATGGTAGAGTGCTCAACTACCCCAACAAAAAACAGCTCAAGGACTAACCTTGAGCTGTCAATTCTATTCATGCAAGAGTGAAATTAGTCTTTAGCGTGACCTGCTGTACCTAATACGTCTCTCATTTTGTGCATAACCATTTCTTTAACGGCTGTTCTACCTGGTCCCATGTATTCACGTGGGTCGAATTTTTCAGGGTGTTCAATGAAGAATTCTCTGATAGTAGAAGTCATTGCAAGTCTCAAGTCTGTATCGATATTGATTTTTGCAACACCGTGTTTAGATGCATAGTTAAGCATATCTTCTGGAACACCTTGTGCATCAGGTAAGTTACCACCGAATTTATTACATTTATTAACAAATTCTTTTGGAACTGATGATGAACCGTGCAATACTAATGGATAGTTAGGGAAACCAGCTTCTTCCAAAGCTTTTTTGATTTCTTCTAATCTTTCGAAGTCTAATTTAGCTTCGCCTTTGAATTTGTAAGCACCGTGTGAAGTACCAATAGCTACTGCTAATGAATCACAACCAGTTTCTTTAACAAATCTAGCAGCTTCAGCTGGATCTGTGTAAGTTGAATCTTTAGCGTGAACTTTAACGTCATCTTCAACACCAGCCAATTTACCTAATTCAGCTTCAACAGAAACGCCGTGAGCGTGCGCATATTCAACAACTTTTTTAGTCAAAGCAATGTTTTCTTCTAATGGGAATCTTGAACCATCAATCATAACTGATGAGAAACCACCGTCGATACATGCTTTACAAATTTCAAAGTCAGCACCGTGGTCTAAGTGAAGAGCGATAGGTACTGTAGTTGTAGCTAGAGCAGCTTCAACCAATTTGATTAAGTAAGTTTGGTTAGCGTATTTTCTAGCACCTGCTGAAACTTGCAAGATGATTGGAGATTGTGTTTCTTCAGCAGCTTCTGCAATACCTTGTAAAATTTCCATGTTGTTTACGTTGTAAGCACCGATAGCGTATCCGCCAGCTAATGCTTTTTTGAACATTTCTTCTGTTCCAACTAATTTTCTTTCACTCATTTGAGTTCTCCTTCTTTTCGTATAATATATTACACATGCCAAATCTATAACAAACAAAATCAAAGTTCAATAGGTTGGTAATGGTGATTATGAGATTGAGCAAGGGGAGCAAAACATTGTTTAACTCCCCTTTATTTTTTTTATATGTTTTTAACCTTCAACAAGCATACTAGCACCGATTACACCTGCAGAGTTGCCAAGTTCTGCCGGAACGATTTCAACTGAATTACCGGCAACAACCATTGCTCTTTCTTTAATAGTTTTTCTGATTGGGTCTAATAACAAATCTCCTGCTGCTGCTACTCCACCACCAATAATTACTTTTTCAGGGTTAAGAAGGTTGATAACACTAACTAAACCCATTCCGATATATGTACCAACAATTTCAAAAATTCTTTTTGCTACAGGGTCGCCTGCTACTGCCGCTTTTGCTACGATATA